>NZ_JBHXHX010000002.1:510655-606425 GCF_042723915.1 Streptomyces sp. NPDC058335
CGGACGCGACCAGGCCGGACGCAGACGGCCGTAGGGCCACCGATCCAGGCACGGGGGCGCGGCGGGCCTCCGTCGTCGCTCCGGTCCGGCAGCGCGCCGGGGCGGTTCGGTCGTTCCGCCTCGGGGGGTGTGGCGCATACGGTCAGGCCGCATGTCGGTGTCGTGGCGCCGCTGACCCCGGCACTGGGGTTGCAGGGCCTCCGCCGTCGCTCCGGTCCGGTAGCGCGCCGGGGCGGTTCGGTCGTTCCGCGTCGGGGGGTGTGGCGATCACGGTCAGGCCAGGCGCAGGCGGCCGTAGTGCCACCGATCCAGGCACGGGGGCGCGGCGGGCCTCCGTCGTCGCTCCGGTCCGGCAGCGCGTCGACGCGTCTCGGTCGTTCCGCCTCGGGGGGCGACTACGGCCGGGCCGCGCGTCGGTGCCGTGGAGCCGTGGATTCGGCATCCGTGTCCAGGACGGGTAAGGCCTGCGCGAGGCCCCCGCGCCTGTCCCCGATACCGTCGAGGTGTGACCGACCAGCCCGTACCCGAGACGTCCGCGCCAGCCCTGTTCACCTGGGAGTTCGCCACCGATCCCTACCCCGCCTACGCCTGGCTCCGTGAGCACGCGCCCGTGCATCGCACCCGGCTGCCCAGCGGTGTGGAGGCCTGGCTGGTCACCCGGTACGCCGATGCAAAGCAGGCGCTCGCCGACCCGCGGCTCAGCAAGAACCCGGCGCATCACGACGAGCCCGCGCACGCCAAGGGCAAGACAGGAATCCCCGGTGAGCGCAAGGCCGAGCTGATGACGCATCTGCTGAACATCGACCCGCCGGACCACACCCGGCTGCGACGGCTCGTCAGCAAGGCGTTCACACCCCGCCGCGTCGCCGAGTTCGCGCCCCGCGTCCAGGAGCTGACGGACGAACTCATCGACCGGTTCGTGCAGAAGGGGACCGCCGACCTCATCCACGACTTCGCCTTCCCGCTCCCCATCTACGCCATCTGCGACCTGCTCGGTGTCCCCCGCGAGGACCAGGACGACTTCCGTGACTGGGCGGGCATGATGATCCGGCACGGCGGCGGCCCGCGCGGCGGTGTCGCGCGGTCGGTGAAGAAGATGCGCGGCTATCTCCTGGACCTCATCCACCGCAAGCGCGCCGAGCTTCCCGCCGACCCGGCGCCCGGCGAGGACCTCATCTCCGGTCTGATCCGCGCCTCCGACCACGGCGAGCACCTCACCGAGAACGAGGCCGCCGCCATGGCCTTCATCCTCCTGTTCGCCGGTTTCGAGACGACCGTGAACCTGATCGGCAACGGCACCTACGCCCTCCTGAACCACCCCGAGCAGCGCACCCGCCTCCAGGACTCCCTGGCGGCGGGCGACAGCGACCTCCTGGCGACCGGCGTGGAGGAACTCCTGCGCTACGACGGCCCGGTGGAACTCGCCACCTGGCGGTACGCCACCGAGTCCGTCACCGTCGGCGGACAGGACATCGCCCCCGGCGACCCCGTCCTCGTCGTCCTGGCGGCCGCCGACCGGGACCCGGAGCGGTTCACCGACCCGGACGTCCTCGACCTCTCCCGCCGCGACAACCAGCATCTCGGCTACGGCCACGGCATCCACTACTGCCTGGGCGCCCCCCTGGCCCGCCTGGAGGGACAGACCGCGCTGGCCACCCTCCTCACCCGCCTGCCGGATCTGCGACTGGCCGCGGACCCGGCCGACCTGAGGTGGCGCGGCGGCCTCATCATGCGCGGACTGCGCACGCTGCCCGTGGAGTTCACTCCCGCTGTTTCCGGTGAACCCGCCGCAGCCGTCCGCTGACCGTCCGTTATGTGACCAAGTGGCGAAGCAAAGGTGACCGTTCCTCAACTCTGTGATCTTCACGTGATCTGCGCGGCATTAACTTGTGACAAGTGATCGTCTGCCGATACGTTCACCTGTCAGCGCGGCGCCCCGCTTCACTCGCCGCGCAGGCACTGCTGTCTCGAGAAAGGCCCCCGCATGCTCTCCGGGAACGGTCGTCACCGGCGCCCCCGCCAGGCTCCGGCCCTCCTCGTCGCGGCCGGCGTGACCGGCACCGCGATCGCCATCCCGCTGCTCGGCGCCACCGGCGCGAGCGCAGCCGACGGCACGGTGTGGGACACGGTGGCGGAGTGCGAGTCCGGCGGCTCCTGGAGCGCCGACACGGGCAACGGCGAGTACGGCGGCCTGGCGCTGAGCCAGGAGGACTGGGAGGCGTACGGCGGCCTCGACTTCGCCGAGCGCCCCGACCTGGCCAGCCGCAACCAGCAGATATCCGTCGCCCAGAAGGTCCTCGCGGACCAGGGCATCGGCGCCTGGGGCACCTGCGGGCTGACGTCCGGGCTCACCAAGGACAACGGCGCGGGCAGCGTGGACACCGGAGTGGCGGACGACTCGTCCGACTCCTCCGTGTCGTCCGGCTTGTCCGACCTGTCCAAGGGTTCGTCCGGTTCGTCGGGCTCCACCGACTCCTCGCAATCCTCGGGTTCCACGGGGGGTTCCGCCGACCCGTCGGCCGAATCGTCCCTGGACGGCACGGACTCGACGTCCCCGTCACCTTCGTCCCCTTACTCCGGTACGCCGGACAGCTCCTCGAAGTCCGATACGCCCGCAGATGCGGACGCGAGCGCCTCGGGGTCGGGCGACAGCTCACCCACGGCCAACCCAGAAGTGGACGACTCGGACAAGTCGGTCCAGGATGTGGGTTCTTGGAGCCTCGTCGACACGGGCTCCCTCACCTCCGGCCGGCACCGCGGCACCACCGCCGAGGAGGCCGCGCCCGCGCCGGACGGCACCACCACCGCCTCGTCCGGCCGTCACGCCGCGAGCACCTACGTCGTGCGCGAGGGCGACTCCCTGGCCTCCATCGCCGACTCCCTTGCCCTCGACGGCGGATGGCGTGCCCTCTACGCCGAGAACAAGGCCGCCATCGGCGCCGACCCGAACAACATCACCGCCGGTCAGACGCTCGACACAGCGGTCGAATAGGGCCGAAAAACGGGAAAAGCAGCGGGAGTTCACGTCACGCTTCGCACTGAATGTCTGGTTTGGTGAAAGTGTGGGATGAGTCTCAGAAGGCGTGATCGTCTTTGAAATTCCGCCGAGCGCGTGTCTACCGTCAGGACCGCTCGGCAACCCGAGCCCCGGCTGTCGCAACGCCGAATCCTGCCAGTGGCAGCCCGGGAACAGTCGTCGCGCAAGCGCCGTAGGCAGGAGCGGGGGACCCAAGGTAAGTGCCGGACCGGTCGGTTGACCGGAACGGCTTGGGGTGAAGCCACACGTCCCAGGGAGCGGCGCTCCCGAGGGCGAGTGGCCGGGCAACTCACACGGCCCGAACCCGACAGCTCACCTCGCAGGCGTCGGTGAGGGGATCCACCATGCTGTTTTCCGGCAAGGGCAAGCACCGCCGCCCGTCCAAGGCCACCCGTGTCGCCGCGCTCGCCGGTGTCACCGGCGTCGCCATAGCCGCCCCGCTGATGGCGGCCGGCAACGCCTCCGCCGCCACCGCCTCCGAGTGGGACGCCGTCGCCCAGTGCGAGTCCGGCGGCAACTGGTCCATCAACACCGGCAACGGCTACTACGGCGGCCTGCAGTTCTCGGCCTCCACCTGGGCCGCGTACGGCGGCACGCAGTTCGCCTCCACCGCCGACAAGGCCTCGAAGTCCCAGCAGATCCAGATCGCCGAGAAGGTCCTCGCGGGCCAGGGCAAGGGTGCCTGGCCGTCCTGCGGCGTGGGCCTGTCCGGCGCCGCGTACAACGGCGGCTCGGCCTCCACGGGCTCGTCGTCCACCGGCAGCTCCTCCTCCGGCGGCTCCTCGGAGACCACCACGCGCTCCACCGAGGAGCAGAGCGCCTCCCGCTCCGCCGAGCGCCCGGCCGCCAAGGCCCCGAAGACGGTCACCACCCCGACCGGCAAGAAGGTCAAGAAGGGTGACGGCGAGTACAAGGTCGTCAAGGGCGACACGCTCAGCTCCATCGCCGAGGCGCACGACGTCAAGGGCGGCTGGGCCAAGCTGTTCGAGCTGAACAAGGACATCGTCCAGGACGCCGACCTCATCTACCCGGGTCAGCAGCTGCACCTGAAGTGACATCCGGCTCCCAGCCGGACCACAGCCCCCTCACAGCCGAGGCCGCCACGCTGAAGGCCTCGTGAGGGAGCCCCCGTCCCCACGGTCCCCCGCCCCGGTGCGTGTTCCCCCGTACGCACCGGGGCGGGGTTTTCTTTTCCCGTTCGCCACCTTCTGTTGGCCACCCCCCTTTGTTCCGGCCGGAAACAATGGGTACCGTCTCCCTGTCCACGGGACGGTCGGTCGGCCGACCGACCGCCCGAGACGGTTAGGCTCTAGTCGCAAGGCTCGCCAAGGGCTCATCAACGCCCCCACGTGCCCCGCACAACCAGCGTCACATCCCAAGAAGGAGATGCTCGTGCCGTCCATCGACGTCGTCGTAGCCCGGGAAATCCTGGACTCCCGAGGCAACCCCACGGTCGAGGTCGAGGTCGGCCTCGACGACGGCAGCACGGGTCGTGCCGCCGTTCCCTCCGGCGCCTCCACCGGCGCCTTCGAGGCCATCGAGCTCCGCGACGGTGACCCGAACCGCTACCACGGCAAGGGTGTCGAGAAGGCCGTCCTGGCCGTCATCGAGCAGATCGGCCCCGAGCTGGTCGGCTACGACGCCACCGAGCAGCGCCTGATCGACCAGGCGATGTTCGACCTGGACGCCACCGACAACAAGGGCTCCCTCGGCGCCAACGCCATCCTCGGCGTCTCCCTGGCCGTCGCGCACGCCGCCTCCGAGGCCAGCGACCTCCCCCTCTTCCGCTACCTGGGCGGCCCGAACGCGCACCTGCTGCCCGTTCCGATGATGAACATTTTGAACGGCGGCTCGCACGCCGACTCCAACGTGGACATCCAGGAGTTCATGATCGCCCCGATCGGCGCGGAGTCCTTCTCCGAGGCCCTGCGCTGGGGCGCCGAGGTCTACCACACCCTCAAGAAGGTGCTGAAGACCAAGGGCCTGTCCACCGGCCTGGGTGACGAGGGCGGCTTCGCCCCGAACCTGGAGTCCAACCGCGCCGCGCTCGACCTCATCATCGAGGCCATCAAGCAGGCCGGTTACGTCCCCGGCGAGCAGATCGCGCTCGCGCTCGACGTCGCCGCGTCCGAGTTCTACAAGGACGGCAAGTACGAGTTCGAGGGCAAGTCCCGCTCGGCCGCCGAGATGACCGAGTACTACGAGGAGCTGGTCTCCGCGTACCCGCTGGTCTCCATCGAGGACCCGCTGTACGAGGACGACTGGGCCGGCTGGAAGGTCATCACCGACAAGCTGGGCGACAAGGTCCAGATCGTCGGCGACGACCTCTTCGTCACCAACCCGGAGCGCCTGGCCCGCGGCATCGAGGAGGGCTCCGCGAACGCCCTGCTCGTCAAGGTCAACCAGATCGGCTCGCTGACCGAGACCCTGGACGCCGTCGAGATGGCCCAGCGCAACGGCTTCAAGTGCATGATGTCCCACCGCTCCGGCGAGACCGAGGACGTCACCATCGCCGACCTCGCCGTCGCGGTGAACTGCGGCCAGATCAAGACGGGCGCCCCGGCCCGCTCGGACCGCGTCGCCAAGTACAACCAGCTGCTGCGCATCGAGGAGATCCTCGACGACGCCGCGGTGTACGCCGGCCGCAGCGCCTTCCCCCGCTTCAAGGGCTGAGCAGGGCAGGCCTGAAACCGGCCCGGCTGAGCCGTTAAGGGTCAAGCCTGCGCCAGTCGTACGTACGTCCCCGTACCGGTCCCGTACCGTGTCCGGGGACGTACGCACGTGTGAGACGGGAGGCGGGGACACATGGCCGTGAAGGACCGGGACCGTTTCTCCACCGCGACCAGGATCAAACTGCTCGGCGAGCAGACCGCGGCCCGGGTCTACCGGTCCCAGACCAAGCGCCAGGCCCGCCGCTCCCGCCTCACCGGCCGGGCGGCCCTCCTCGCGCTCGTCCTGTGCACGCTGATCGTGGCCCTGGCCTACCCCATGCGGCAGTACGTCTCCCAGCGCGCGGAGATCGCCGATCTCCAGCGCGAGAAGCGGGAGGCCCGCGAGCGGGTGGAACAACTCCGCGACCTCAAGGCACGCTGGCAGGACGACGCCTACGCCGAACAGCAGATCCGGCTGCGGCTCCACTACGTGATGCCGGGGGAGACGGGTTTCGTCGTCGTCGACCCCGACGCCGCGGAGCAGTCCCGCGCCGACCAGGGGGCCGCCGACCGCCCCTGGTACTCGAACGTCTGGGACGGCGTCGACAAGTCCGACGCCGCCGCCGGACGATGAACTGCGACCGATGAACTGACAGAGAGACTTTCGTACAGGCATGGAAACCCCCCCGCCGACCACTCCCCGCACCGAGCCCACCGACGCCGACGTCGAGGCCTTCAAGCAGCAGCTCGGACGCCCGCCACGCGGCCTGCGCGCGATCGCGCACCGCTGCCCGTGCGGCCAGCCGGACGTGGTGGAGACGGCCCCCCGCCTCCCCGACGGCACCCCCTTCCCGACGCTGTACTACCTGACGTGCCCGAAGGCCAACTCGGCGATCGGCACGCTCGAGGCGAACGGCGTGATGAAGGAGATGACGGAACGGCTCCAGACCGATCCGGAACTGGCGGCGGCGTACCGTGCGGCGCACGAGGACTATGTGCGGCGGCGGGACGAGATCGAGGAGCTGAAGAACTTCCCCAGTGCGGGAGGGATGCCGGACCGGGTGAAGTGTCTCCACGTGCTCGTCGCCCACTCCCTGGCCGCGGGGCCCGGGGTGAACCCGCTCGGGGACGAGGCGCTGGGCATGTTGCCGCAGTGGTGGTCCAAGGGGGCGTGTGTGACGCAGGTGGGGACACCGGAGGACGGGTCGGGCCACTTCGCCTCCGAGCCGGCCGAGGGAGACGCCCGATGACTCGCGTCGCCGCCGTCGACTGCGGTACGAACTCCATCCGTCTGCTCGTCGCCGACGCCCACCCCGAGACGGGTGAACTGGTCGAGCTGGACCGCCGTATGACGATCGTGCGGCTCGGGCAGGGGGTCGACCGGACCGGGCGGCTCGCGCCCGAGGCGCTGGAGCGGACCTTCGCCGCGTGCCGGGAGTACGCGGCCGTCATCAAGGAGCACGGCGCCGAGCGGCTCCGCTTCGTGGCCACCTCCGCCTCGCGCGACGCGGAGAACCGGGACGAGTTCGTGCGTGGGGTGCTCGACATCCTGGGCGTCGAGCCCGAGGTGATCTCCGGTGACCAGGAGGCGGAGTTCTCCTTCACCGGCGCCACCAAGGAACTGACGGGCCGTGACGACCTGACGAAGCCCTACCTCGTCGTGGACATCGGCGGCGGCTCGACCGAGTTCGTCGTAGGGAACGACCAGGTGCGCGCGGCACGTTCCGTGGACGTCGGCTGCGTGCGGATGACCGAGCGGCACCTGGTCGTCGACGGGGCGGTCACCGACCCGCCGACGGAGCAGCAGATCGCGGCGATGCGCGCCGACATCGAGGCGGCCCTGGACCTCGCGGAGCGCACGGTCCCGCTGAGCGAGGCGCACACCCTGGTCGGCCTCGCCGGTTCGGTCACGACGGTCTCGGCGATCGCGCAGAAGCTGCCCGCGTACGACTCGCGGGCCATCCACCACTCCCGGGTCTCCCGGGAACGGGTCCGCGAGATCACCGAGTGGCTGCTGCGCTCCACCCACGCAGAGCGCGCGGCGGTCCCGTCGATGCATCCGGGCCGGGTCGACGTGATCGGCGCGGGCGCGCTGGTCCTGCTGTCGATCATGGACCGGATCGGCGCGGAGGAGGTCGTGGTGAGCGAGCACGACATCCTGGACGGCATCGCCTGGTCGGCTCTCTCCTGAGCAGGTCGGACACCGTTTGAGCATGATCGAGGGGCTCGATCCGGCCCGGAATCGCCCCTTGGTGACACCCTCTCGGAAAACTTCGTGAAGTTCTTCACAAGGAAAACGGCCCTGCCGGGGGACGAAGAGCGGCCGACTGGCCCTTCCGGGGCCCCGGAAGGCGGGTGAACATGTTCAAAAGTGGAAGGCGCGGACGTTTCCCGAGTGTTGCGCGAGGCGTGTTTCGAGGGCCTCACTCGGCACCCCGAGCCCCGGAGAGGCAGCTCACGCGGCATTGACAACGGCACCGGATGCATACGGGTTCCCATGGCGCACCATGACGTGGATCACGTGAGCGGCGGAGGATAGCACATACCCCGAGGAAGCTTGTGAAGGGGCGCACGAGCGACCCCCCTCGGGCGGGTGGATACTCGATGGCATGAGCACCACGGAGCGTCCCAGGATCCTCGTAGTAGGCGGTGGGTACGTAGGCCTGTACGCAGCTCGGCGTATCCAGAAGAAGATGCGCTACGGCGAGGCGACCGTCACGGTCGTCGACCCCCGGTCGTACATGACCTACCAGCCCTTCCTCCCCGAAACCGCCGCCGGCAACATCTCCCCGCGCCACGTCGTCGTCCCGCTGCGACGCGTGCTGCCCAAGGCGGAGGTCCTCACCGGCCGGGTCACCACCATCGATCAGGACCGCAAGGTCGCCACGATCGCCCCGCTGGTCGGCGAGGCGTACGAGCTGCCCTTCGACTACCTCGTCGTCGCGCTCGGCGCGGTCTCCCGCACCTTCCCGATCCCCGGCCTCGCCGAGCAGGGCATCGGCATGAAGGGCATCGAGGAGGCCATCGGCCTGCGCAACCACGTCCTCGAGCAGCTCGACAAGGCCGACTCCACCACCGACGAGGAGATCCGCCGCAAGGCGCTCACCTTCGTCTTCATCGGCGGCGGTTTCGCCGGTGCGGAGACCATCGGCGAGGTCGAGGACATGGCCCGCGACGCCGCGAAGTACTACAAGAACGTGTCCCGCGAGGACATGCGCTTCATCCTGGTCGACGCCGCCGACAAGATCCTTCCCGAGGTCGGCCCGAAGCTGGGCGCCTACGGCAAGGAGCACCTGGAGAGCCGCGGTGTGGAGATCTACCTCTCCACCTCGATGGACTCCTGCGTCGACGGCCACGTGGTGCTGAAGAACGGCCTGGAGGTCGACTCCAGCACGATCGTCTGGACGGCCGGCGTCAAGCCGAACCCGGTCCTCGCCCGCTACGGCCTCCCGCTGGGCCCCCGTGGTCACGTCGACACGGCCGCCACGCTCCAGGTGCAGGGCACCGACTACATCTGGGCCGCCGGCGACAACGCCCAGGTGCCCGACGTCGCCGCCCGCAAGGCCGGCGTCGAGAACGCCTGGTGCCCGCCGAACGCGCAGCACGCGCTCCGTCAGGCCAAGGTCCTCGGCGACAACGTGATCTCCGGTATGCGGGGCTTCCCGCAGAAGGAGTACGCGCACTCCAACAAGGGTGCGGTGGCGGGCCTCGGCCTCCACAAGGGCGTCGCGATGATCGTCATGGGCAAGATGAAGATCAAGCTCAAGGGCCGGCTGGCGTGGTACATGCACCGCGGCTACCACGGCCTGGCGATGCCGACGTGGAACCGCAAGATCCGCGTCTTCGCCGACTGGACGCTCGGCATGTTCCTCAAGCGCGAGGTCGTCGCCCTCGGCGCGCTGGAGTCCCCGCGCGAGGAGTTCTACGAGGCCGCGAAGCCGGCCCCGGTAGCGGCCAAGCCGGCCGCGGAGAAGACCGAGAAGACCGGGGAAAAGGCCAAGGCCTCCTGACCTCGGTCACCGAAACACCCCCGAAGGGGCCGCCCGCCATCCGTGGTGCGGGCGGCCCCTTCGGCGTGCCGCAGGACCGCCGGGTCCGCGCGGGGGTCCGGGGCGGGACCACACCGGTTCGGATGGTTTGCACAGACATAACCCTCGGAGGGGACTGCGTTCCGGCCGCGGTGGTGTTTACGTGGTGCAAGGACATCCGGGATCACCGTCACGGAGGTGTGCACCATGGCAGACGCCGCGCCGCGGCTCCATGCCCTCGTCCAACAGTTGCTGGGAGCGCCTTTTCCGGTGCGGGTCCGGGCCTGGGACGGCTCGCTGGCCGGGCCGCCCGACGCGCCGACCCTCGTCGTACGGAACCGCAGAGCCATCCGCCGGCTCCTCTTCAAGCCGGGTGAGCTGGGTCTTGCCCGCGCCTGGGTGTCCGGTGACCTGGAGGTGGAGGGCGACCTGTACCGGGCCCTCGACCTGATCTCCGGCCAGGTCTGGGAGCGCGACGAGGACGCCCGTACCCTCACCGAGGCCCTGCGCGACCCCGCCTTCCGCGCCGCGGTCCGCGGTCTGCTGAAGCTCGCCGGACCGCCGCTGCCGCCCGCCCCGCCCCCCGAGGAGGTCAGACGGACGACCCACCTGCACACCCGCCGTACCGACCGGCGGGCGATCAGCCACCACTACGACGTCGGCAACGACTTCTACGAGATCGTCCTCGGCCCGTCCATGGTGTACTCCTGCGCCTACTGGGAGTCGGCCGACAGCACCCTCGAGGACGCCCAGCGCGACAAGCTCGAACTCGTCTGCCGCAAACTCGGACTGACACCCGGTCAGCGCCTGCTGGACGTGGGGTGCGGCTGGGGCTCGATGGCGATCCACGCCGCCCGTGAGCACGAGGTGAACGTCGTCGGCATCACCCTCTCCCAGGAGCAGGCGGCGTACGCCCGCAAGCGCGTCGCGGACGCCGGCCTCACCGACCGGGTCGAGATCCGCGTCCAGGACTACCGGGACGTCGCCGACGGGCCGTACGACGCGATCTCCTCCATCGGCATGGCCGAGCACGTCGGCGCCGACAGGTACCTGGAGTACGCCGGCGTCCTGTACGCCCTCCTCAAGCCTGGCGGCCGGCTGCTCAACCATCAGATCGCCCGCCGCCCGCATCGCGACGAAACCGCCTACGAGATCGACGAGTTCATCGACGCCTACGTCTTCCCGGACGGCGAACTCGCCCCCCTCGGCTCCACCGTCACCCAGCTCGAACGGGCCGGCTTCGAGGTCCGTGACGTGGAGTCGATCCGCGAGCACTACGCCCTCACCCTGCGCCGCTGGGTGTCCCGGCTGGAGGACGACTGGCGCCGGGCGGTGCGAATGACCGGTGCGGGCCGGGCCCGTGTCTGGCGCCTCTACATGGCGGCCTCCGCGCTCGCCTTCGAGCACCAGCGCATCGGCGTCAACCAGGTCCTGGCCGTCCGCACCCCGCCCTCCGGCGCCTCCGGCCTGCCCCTGCGCTCCCGCACCTGGAACTGAGCCGGTCGGCAGACAGCGGAAGGGGCCCCGCCGACGTTCCCGACGGGGCCCCGAACCAGCTCGTCCCTACTCGGACTTGATGGCGGCCAGTACGTTCAGCCCGGCCGCCCGCCGCGCCGGCCAGAGCGCCGCGAGGACACCCACCGCAGCGGCCAGCGCCAGGAACACGGCCATCCGGGCCCACGGCAGGACGAGTTCGTACGTCGGCATCGACGTGCCGATCAGCTCACCGGCCGCCCAGCCGAAGAACACGCCGAGCCCGATGCCGAGCACCCCGCCGAACAGCGCGATGACGAGCGACTCAAGCCGCACCATCCGCTTCACCGCCCGCCGGTCCAGCCCGATCGCCCGCAGCATGCCGATCTCCTGCGAGCGCTCGAACACCGACATCGCCAGCGTGTTGATGACGCCGAGCACCGCGACGATCACGGCCATGGCGAGCAGGCCGTAGAGCATGTTCAGCATCAGCGTGAACATCTGCGCGATCTCGTCGGAGAGGTCCTGCTTGCTCTGCACCTTGATGGCCGGGTTGGCGCCGAGGGCCTTCTCCAGCCTGTCCTTCGTCGCGTCCGAGGCGCCGCCGGACGTCTTGACCATGATCTGCATGTCGGTCGGGTCGTCCTGGTGCGGCGCGAGGGCGGTGTTGTCCAGGATGATGCCCTGGATCATCTCGTTGCCCTGGTAGACCCCGGCGACCGTCAGCTCCTGCTTCTTGCCGTCCTCGTACGCCACCGTGAAGTCCGAACCGGCCTTCCAGCCGTGCGACGTGGCGGTGTCGTCGTCGACGACGACCTTGGTGCCGCCGACCGTGAAGGAGCCGTCGTCGAGCGTGAGGTCGGTCAGCTCGCCGATGGCGGAGCCGGTGACGCCCGTGACGTACTCGGTCTGTCCGTCGATGCGGGCGGGCGCGTTGCGCAGCGGGCTGGTGACGGCCACCCCGTCGGTGGCCTTCAGCTTCTTCTCGACGTCGGGGGACAGCTCGTTGCCGTTCGCCATCGACACGACGTAGTCGGCCTTGATCGCCGTGGAGGCCATCTTGTCGATCGACTTCTGGAGGCTGCCCGCCATCACCGTCATGCCGGTGATCAGGGTGAGGCCGACCATCAGCGCGGAGGCCGTGGCGGCCGTACGGCGCGGGTTGCGCACCGAGTTCTGCCGGGCGAGCTTGCCGGACACCCCGAAGATCCGCAGGACCGGCGAGGCGGCCGCGATCAGCGGGCGGGACAGCAGCGGGGTCAGCACGAACACGCCGATGACGAGGAGGACCGCGCCGAGCCCCATGGGGGCCTGGCCGTCGGAGCCGCTCATGGTGGTGGCCGCGAGGACCACCGCGATGCCCGCGGCCGAGAGCAGGGCCCCGATGGTGTTGCGCAGCACCAGCGACTTGGTGGACGCCGTGGCGTGCACACTGCTCATCGCGGCGACCGGCGGGATCTTCGCGGCCCGGCGGCCGGGCAGCCAGGCCGCCAGCATGGTGATGACGACGCCGACGACGAGGGCGGTCGCGACCGTGCCGGGCGAGACGACCAGCGGACCGTCGGGGACGGTCGCGCCCAGGCTGCCCATCAGCGAGCGCATTCCGGCGCCGATGCCGACGCCGGCGACCAGTCCGGTCAGACCGGCGACCGTACCGACCACGAACGCCTCGATCAGCACCGACCGGGTCACCTGCCGGCGGGAGGCACCGACCGCGCGCAGCAGCGCCAGCTCCTTGGTGCGCTGGGCGACCAGCATGGTGAAGGTGTTGGCGATGATGAAGGTGCCGACGAAGAGCGCGATGCCGGCGAAGACCAGCAGGCCCTGCCTCAGCCCGCTGGTCGAGGCGGAGATCATCTCGGCCTGGTCGTCGGCGAGTTGCTCGCCGGTGGTGGTCTCGACGAGGTCCTTCGGCAGCGCCTTGTCGAGAGCGGCCTTCAGCGCGCTCTGCGAGGTGCCGGCGGCGGCCTTCACGTCGATCTCGTCGTACGTGCCGGTCTTGCCGTACAGCTGCTGGGCGGTGGCCGTGTCGAACAGGGTGAGGCTGCCGCCCGCGGCGACGTTGCCGTCGTCGGTGGTGAAGATGCCGGTGATCTTCGGGCTGAGGACGGGGCCGTCCACCGAGAGGCGCACGGTGTCGCCGACCTCGTAGCCGGCCCGCCGGGCGGTCTCGGAGTCCAGGGCGATCTGTCCGGGGCCCCGCGGTGCGGTGCCCTCCTTCAGCGTGTACCGGGGGTCCTTGTCGCCCCAGTAGTTGCCGCCCTGCGACTGGAAACCGCCGCCGACGAGCTTGCCGTCCTTGTCGGCGATCGCCGTGAAGCCGCCGACCACGCCGATCGCGGACCCGGCGCCGGGAACCTTGGCGCTCTCGTCGAGCAGGGCCTGGGTCAGCTCGGGCGTCTTGCCGATGCGGTCGCCCTCGTCCTCCTGGGACTCGGCCGTGACGGCGACGTCGACCTGGTCGAATCCCTTGGCGGAACTCTTCTGGAAGGCGTCGGAGATGGTGTTGGTGAAGACCAGGGTCCCCGACACGAAGGCCACGCCGAGCATCACGGCGAGCACGGTCATCAGGAGCCGGGCCTTGTGCGCGAGGACGTTGCGCAAGGCGGTACGGAACATGGGTTCTTTTCTTCTCAGTCGTGCCGGGACGGCCGGGGCTGTCGGTTCTGCCGGTGCAGGCTGTCGGCCAGGCCGGACCGACCGGGGATCAGCTGGTGCGGCCCTTGGCGTCGAACTGCTTCATGCGGTCGAGGACCGACTCGGCGGTGGGGCCGTACACCTCGTCGACGATCCGGCCGTCCGCGAGGAACACGACCCGGTCCGCGTACGCCGCGGCCACCGGGTCGTGGGTCACCATGACGACCGTCTGCCCCAGTTCGCGCACGGAGTTGCGCAGGAAGCCGAGCACTTCGGCGCCCGACCGGGAGTCGAGGTTTCCGGTCGGCTCGTCACCGAAGACGATGTCCGGCCGGGAGGCCAGGGCGCGGGCCACGGCGACGCGCTGCTGCTGGCCGCCGGAGAGCTGCGAGGGGCGGTGGCGCAGCCGGTCGGCGAGCCCGACCATCCGGATGACGTTGTCCAGCCACTCCTTGTCCGGCTTGCGGCCGGCGATGTCCATCGGGAGGGTGATGTTCTCCAGGGCGTTCAGTGTGGGCAGCAGGTTGAACGCCTGGAAGATGAATCCGATCTTGTCCCGGCGCAACTTGGTGAGCTGCTTGTCCTTCAGGGAGCCCAGTTCGGTGTCGCCGATGCGCACGGAGCCGGAGGAGAAGGTGTCCAGCCCGGCCACGCAGTGCATCAGCGTGGACTTGCCGGAGCCGGAGGGGCCCATGATCGCGGTGAACTCGGCCTGCCGGAAATCGACGGAGACCCGGTCGAGGGCGACCACCTGGGTCTCGCCCTGTCCGTAGATCTTCGAGAGATCCGTGGCTCGTGCGGCCACGGCGGTGGTCCGGTCGGCGAGGGGCATGGTGGTCACGGAGGTGCTCCTGTCGGGACGACGGCGTTGTTCGTTTCGGGGTCCGCACCATCGTCTCGGCCGCCCGGCGCCGTGTAGTCAGCCGCTGTTCCGGTTCCGAGGGCAGACTTCGGAGTGACCGCCGGCCGCCGTGTCATACCAGGGGATGACCCGCGCCCCTGAGGGGCCGTTCGTCGAGAACCGGTGGAGCACCCTCGTTCGGACGGTGAAATTCCGTCATTCCGTGTACACCGGTCGACGTCGCACATGAGGCTATTGGCATGTGCGGATGGCCAGTTCCAGGGCTGATGAACCCTCAGGCCTCAATAAAATAAGACAACATGGGGTTGCCCGGCCCCTGTTGGCCCGACGCCTCCCGATAGGCTCGAACTTCGACGCGGAGCCCATGGCCTGCCCGGATGGTGGAATGCAGACACGGCGAGCTTAAACCTCGCTGCCCCTCGCGGGCGTACCGGTTCAAGTCCGGTTCCGGGCACCTCCCGTCTTTCGACGGCTCGTCGTTCGCCGGCCCTTCATCGAGTGCCTCGCCGCCTCCGGTCCGACCCGTTGACACCTGAGGGACACGCGCGCAGACTCACGTCCGACAAGAGTGAAGAAAAGTTCACTGGACGAACACGTCCAGAAGATGACCGTACGAACACCGCGTGGCAATGACGCCCGTCTGAAGGGAACGACCGATGCGCACCACCGTCGGCATCATCGGCGCCGGCCCCGCCGGCCTCCTCCTCGCCCGCCTGCTGCACAACGCCGGAATCGACTCCGTGGTCCTGGAGAGCCGCGACCGGAGCTACGTCGAGCAGCGCCAGCGCGCAGGGATCCTGGAGCAGGGCACGGCGGACGTCCTGCGCGCGGCCGGCGCCGGGGAGCGCCTGGACCGTGAGGGGCTGCGCCACGACGGGATCGAGCTGCGCTACGACCGCAAACGCCATCGCGTCGACTTCCCCGCCCTCACCGGCGGCCGGTCCGTCACGGTCTACGCCCAGACCGAGGTGTGCAAGGACCTCATCGCCCTCCAGCTGAAGGAGGGCGGCCCGCTGCTGTTCGAGGCGGAGGCGCTCGCCGTCGAGGGCGCCGACACCGACCACCCCCGCGTGCGGTTCCGGCACGACGGGCGCGAGGACGTCCTCGACTGCGCGTACGTCGTCGGATGCGACGGCTTCTGGGGGATCTCCCGTACGGCGATACCCGCCGAACTGACCCGTGTCTTCGAGCGCACGTACCCGTTCGGCTGGCTCGGCGTCCTCGCCGACGTGCCGCCCTCGCACGACGAGCTGGTCTACGCCCGCCACGACCGCGGCTTCGCCCTGCTGTCCATGCGCTCCCCCTCCGTGTCCCGGCTCTACCTCCAGGTGCCCGAGGGCACGGACGCCGGGACCTGGAGCGACGAGGAGATCTGGGCCGAGCTGGAGCGCCGCTTCGAGACCGACGACGACTGGACGCTGGAGCGCGGCCCGATCACCCAGAAGTCGGTCACCCCCATGCGCTCCTACGTCCACGAGCCCATGCGGCACGGCCGCCTCTTCCTCGCCGGCGACGCGGCTCACATCGTGCCGCCGACCGGCGCCAAGGGCCTGAACCTGGCCGTCGGCGACGTCGTCACCTTCGCCCGCGCCCTCGTCCACGAGCGGGAGACGGGGTCGGCGGAGCTGCTGGAGGCGTACTCGCGGACCTGCCTGCGCCGGGTCTGGCAGGCCGAGCGGTTCTCCTACGACATGACGACCCTCCTGCACCGCGCCCCCGGCGCCACCCCCTTCGAGGAGCGTCTCCAGCTGGCCCGCCTGGACCGGATCGCCTCCTCCCGGTCCGCCGAGACCGACCTGGCCGAGGGTTACACGGGGTTTCCGTTCGAGTGATGCCCCGAGTGATGGTTCGGGGGATGTAGGGGCGGCGTCAGCGGGGGATCACCGGTCGGTCCCGGACGCGTACCGGGTTGGTCATGAATGAGGCCCCCCACCGCGGGGAATCAGACATCGACGTAGCGTGTTGCGTACCACGGCAAGGGAAAGATCCTCCCCAAGCACTAGGGTCATTCCTTTGCCTACCTATTACTCTTGAGCCAAGGCCGCGCTGTGTGGCCATGTGTGGCCATGGAGGAGTGAAATGAGGAGCAGAAACCCGGTCTTCTCGCGACGGGGGTTCAGCCGCGACAACGGCTACGCGGGCTTCAACGCCGCGCCGCAGGCCGGGGGTCCCGCCGTCGGCACGCAGCAGGGCAACCCGTACGCGCAGGGCGGCACGTCCGCTCAGCCGACCGGCAACCCCTACGCGCAGAACCCGTACGCCCAGCAGGACGTCCGGCACGGCGCACCGCAGGCCCCGGTCACCACCGGCGGCGTCATGACCATGGACGACGTCGTCGCGCGCACCGCGACGACGCTCGGCACCGTGGTCGTCACCGCGGTGCTGTCCTGGCTGCTGCTGCCCGTCGACGAGGCGAACCTCAACAAGTCCTACGGCATCGCCATCGGCGCCGGACTGGTCGCGATGGTGCTGGCGCTCGTCCAGTCCTTCAAGCGCAGGCCGTCGCCGGCGCTGATCCTGTCGTACGCCGCCCTCGAGGGCGTCTTCCTCGGCGTGATCTCCAGCGCGGTGTCCACGTACATCGCGGACGGGGTCGTCGCCCAGGCCGTGCTCGGCACGATGGCGGTCTTCGCCGGTGTGCTCGTGGCGTACAAGGCGGGCTGGATCCGCGTCAACCGCCGCTTCTACGGCTTCGTGATGGCGGCCGCGCTCGGCTTCGTGCTGCTGATGGCGGTGAACCTGCTGTTCAGCGTCTTCGGCGGCGGTGACGGCCTCGGCTTCCGCAGTGGCGGCCTCGGCATCATGTTCGGAGTCATCGGCATCATCCTCGGTGCCTGCTTCCTCGCCCTGGACTTCAAGCAGGTCGAGGACGGCATCGCCTACGGCGCCCCGCGCGAGGAGGCCTGGCTCGCCGCCTTCGGCCTCACGCTGACCCTGGTGTGGATCTACATGGAGTTCCTGCGACTCCTGTCCATCCTCAACAGCAGCGACTAGCGCGAGCCGCCTCGGCACCATCGCGCCGACGCCACGAAGGGCCCCGGGTCACCCCGGGGCCCTTCGTCGTGTGCGGGTCCGGTGTGGTGTGTCGTGCGGGCGCGCTACAGGAGTTTGCGCGCGGCCCTCCTCAGGTCGTACTCGTGGACGATCGCCTTGGCGTGGCCGTACGCGAGGTCGTGCTCGTGGCGGAGCCAGCTCACCTTCTCCTCGAAGCGGAAGAGGGAGGGGCCTTCTTCTACGGTGCGGAGCCAGTCGGCGACTTCACGACCGGTGCAGTGGGGGATGCGGGCGAGCATGTTGCGGTGGGTCTCCTCGGAGAGGACGTGGGACATCGGCGCCTCCGGACGCAAAGGGGATGTAAGCCGGTCCTTCAGGTCACCGTGCCTGAGCGTTCGCCCGTTGGCAACAGTCCCGGTACGGCGCGTACGCTCGCGGCGTGCTGGATACGAAGCGTCTGACGCAGGCCGTGGATCACTTCGCCGACCGGTTGCGGGCGGCTCCGCAGAGTCGGCTCCAGCGGGGCGCCGCGGCGGAGGCACTGGGACTGGCCAGGGAGTTCGCCCGGCGTGCCCAGCTCGCGGAGGCGCCCGGAGCGGAGCCCCGGGAGATGCCCGACGCGGGGATGTTCGCCGCCGCCGACCAGATCACCGTGGCCGTGCACGACTTGGCCCTCGTCCTCACGGACGAGGGCCAGATCGACGAGGCCGTGCGGTTGGTCGAGGAGGCGCGGAAGCGGGCGGGGGTCTGACGGGGGGACGGGGGTCGGGTCCCGCCCGTCGAGGGCGCCTCAGAGGCTGGCTATGACCCGGTCCGCCAGGATGTAGACGCTCTCCTCGCCGCAGGCGAAGGTCAGGGCGTACGCGCCCGAGATGCCCGAGCCGCCCAGCAGATACGGCATCTCGCCGGCCGCGAGGGCTCGCGCGAGGCGGTCCGCGGTCTCCCGGTGGCCCGGGGTCATGCACAGGGTGGTGCCGTCGGCGAAGACGTAGACGTCGAGGGTGCCGAGCGGGCCGGGCCGCACATCGGTCAGTTCGACGCGGTCGGCGGCGAGTTCCTCCAGTGCGGTCACCGTGCGCTCGTGGTCGTTCACGACAGGTGACTGGACCGGCACGAAGTCCGGATGGGAAGGGTGTCGGCGGCGGGCCGCGGCCAGTTCGGGGGACTCCCCGGCGAACTCGTCGGAGTCCGCGGGCGGCTCGGTCACCGGCTCCAGCGGCTCCAGACCCACGAAATCGGCCTGCCTGGGCAGGAACAGCTCGCTGTCCGGCAGACCCAGCAGCGAGGGCGCGTCGGAGGCGTCACGGGCCTCCTGGGCGGCCCAGAAGGCGCGCGCCTCGGCCAGCTCCCGCTCCCGCTCCTCGGCGAGGGCCTCGGCCACCGCCGCGCGTATCTCATCCGTGTCGGCCGTCGTGCGTGCGGCCGGAACGAAGCCGCGCGGCCCGGTGGCGGCACTCTCGGCGGTCTCCGCGAGCTGCGTGTGCAGGGCCGCGACCTGACGGCGCAGCTGCAACAGGGTGCGCAGGACGGCGACGCCCACGGCGCCCGTGGCGGCCGTGGTGACCAGCAAGGCGATCGGCATGGCGCTCACTGACGTACTCCCGGTTCAAAGTCGACCCCCGACTTCCTACATCAGCTTGAAGGGCGGACTATCCAGCTGTCAGTGCGTAACGTCACGAAACGGGCAGGAGATTTGGCCCGGCCTCAGGTGGTGAAACGGCGCTGAGCTGCGTAAATCCCTCCGGGGAGGGAGATAGGTCACATCCTGGGGGAGATTGGATCACAAAACGGCCCGGAATCCAGGGGCTTCCCAGACTCCGGGCCATCAGCTCACGATGGGTGCAGCGACGGCTACCGAGAGGTCACCGACGGGCCACCGTAGGGCTCCTGCGATGCGTACGACTCAGCTGAGGCGCTCGATGACCATCGCCATGCCCTGGCCGCCGCCGACGCACATCGTCTCCAGGCCGAACTGCTTGTCGTGGAACTGGAGGGAGTTGATGAGCGTGCCGGTGATGCGGGCGCCGGTCATGCCGAAGGGGTGTCCCACGGCGATCGCGCCGCCGTTCACGTTCAGCTTGTCCAGCGGGATGCCGAGGTCGCGGTAGGAGGGGATCACCTGGGCGGCGAACGCCTCGTTGATCTCGACCAGGTCGATGTCGTCGATGGTCAGTCCGGCCCGGCGCAGGGCCTGGTTGCTCGCGTCGACCGGGCCGAGGCCCATGATCTCGGGGGAGAGGCCGGAGACACCGGTCGACACGATGCGGGCGAGCGGGGTGAGACCCAGCTCGCGGGCCTTCGTGTCGCTCATGATGACGAGCGCGGCGGCGCCGTCGTTCAGGGGGCAGCAGTTGGCGGCGGTGACCATGCCGTCGGGGCGGAAGACCGGCTTCAGGCCCGCCACGCCCTCCATCGTGACGCCGGCGCGCGGGCCGTCGTCCTTGCTGACCACCGTGCCGTCGGGGGTGGTGACCGGGGTGATCTCGCGCTCCCAGAAACCGTTCTTGATGGCTTCCTCGGCGAGGTTCTGCGAGCGGACGCCGAACTCGTCCATCTCCTGGCGGGTGACGCCCTTCAGACGGGCCAGGTTCTCGGCGGTCTGGCCCATCGAGATGTAGGCGTCCGGGACGACGCCGTCCTCGCGCGGGTCGTGCCAGGTGGTGCCCTCCTGCTCGGCGACGGCCGCGGTGCGGGCCTCCGCCTCGGCGAAGAACGGGTTGTGCGTGTCGGGCAGGCTGTCGGAGTTGCCCTTCACGAACCGGGACACGGTCTCGACGCCGGCCGAGATGAAGACGTCGCCCTCGCCGGCCTTGATGGCGTGCAGGGCCATGCGGCTCGTCTGGACGGACGAGGAACAGTAACGGGTGACCGTGCAGCCGGGCAGGTGGTCCATGCCCATCTGTACGGCGACGATGCGGCCGAGGTTGTTGCCCTGCTCGCCGCCGGGGAGGCCGCAGCCGAGCATCAGGTCGTCGATGTCCCTCGGGTCCAGCTCGGGGATCTTCGCGAGGGCGGCCTGGATGATGGTGGCGGTGAGGTCGTCCGGGCGCAGGTCCTTGAGGGAGCCCTTGAAAGCGCGGCCGATGGGGGAGCGGGCGGTCGACACGATGACGGCTTCGGGCATCACGGCTCCATTGGCGTACGGGGTGGGTTTTCCGGGTGGTGTTCCTGGCGGGACTCGTCTGGAAGTTACCCGTACGTATGGGCCAGGTCACGGGTGTGGTGGTGTGACCCTGGCCGCAGTTTTCTAAGCGCTTGCTTTTTTCGGCGCCGGCCGCACCCTCGCGTCCCGACCCGGGGGCTGCCGCCCCCGGCCCCCCGCGTCCTCGAACTCCCCCAGCGATACCCCCGGACGGGCCGGGTGTGGGCACAGGCCGGGGAGCCTCGGGGCGGAGTCCCCGGGGACGGTCACTGCGGGACCCGTTCCGGCTCCGGGACGCGGCGGCGGCGGCGCCGCTTGAGGAGGGCCCAGGGACCCCTCGGGCCCGTCGGCATCGCCGCCGTGACCTCCGTGCCTGCCTCCGACGCCGCCTCCGCCGCAGCTCGGGCCACCGGGAGGAAGCCCTCGCGGCGGGAGACGTCCGGGCGTTCCTCCTCCGCCGGCCACAGGCCCAGCGCCGCGCACACCGTCGGCAGGACCGCCATCGCCGCCGTGGCGTAGCCCTCCGCCGAGGGGTGGTAGTGGTCGGGGCCGAACAGCTCGCGCGGGTTCGCCTCGAACTCGGGGCCCAGCAGGTCGCCCAGCGACACCGTGCGGCCGCCCTGCTCGACGACGCCGATCGTCTGGGCGGCCGCCAGCTGGCGGGAGGCCCGTCTGGCGAGCCACCGCAGGGGCTGTCCGACGGGCTCGATCGTGCCGAGGTCGGGACAGGTGCCGACGACCACTTCCGCGCCGGCCGTACGCAGTCGCCGTACCGCCGCCGAAAGGTGACGTACCGAGCGCGTCGGGGGCATGCGGTGGGTGACGTCGTTCGCGCCGATCATGATCACGCAGACGTCGGGTACCGGGGCGGTGCCGCCCACGACGAGCGCGACCTGCCGGTCGAGGTCGTCGGAGCGGGCGCCGGGCAGTGCCACGTTCCGCAGCTCCACCGGCCGCTCGGCGACCGCCGCGAGTCCCGAGGCCAGCAGCGCGCCGGGGGTCTGCCCGGCCCGGTGCACGCCCTGGCCCGCCGCCGTGGAGTCGCCCAGCAGCGTCAGGTACAGGGGCTCCGCTCCGGGACCGGGGGTGTCGTAGACGCGGCCGTAGAGGCCGTCGGCCTGGGGGACGTGCGGGTGTGTGCCGTTGCCGACCTGGCGCCGGGCCAGCCGCATCTCCGTCAGTACCAGCCCGACGGCCGCCGCACCGGCCAGACCGATGCCGCCGCCGCCGTAGGCCGCCCCGGCCGCGATGCGCCGGGCCACTCGTGCCCTGGACATGCTCGTCATGCCTCGCCGCCACCTCCTCGTGTCCGTACAACCACTCCTTGCCCCGTACGGACGGTCGGCCAATCTCAACGGGCGGTGAACGTCCCGGCCGGGGTCGTAGGCTGGCGTGACCACTACGACCACTGTTTTTGCAAGCAACCGGAGACAACGGTGCAATTCCACGACTCGATGATCAGCCTCGTCGGCAACACCCCGCTGGTGAAGCTCAACAGCGTGACCAAGGGCATCCAGGCGACCGTCCTGGCCAAGGTGGAGTACTTCAACCCGGGCGGTTCCGTGAAGGACCGCATCGCCCTGCGCATGATCGAGGCGGCGGAGGAGAGCGGCGCGCTCCGGCCCGGCGGCACGATCGTCGAGCCGACCAGCGGAAACACCGGTGTCGGGCTGGCCATCGTGGCGCAGCAGAAGGGGTACAAGTGCATCTTCGTGTGCCCCGACAAGGTGAGCACCGACAAGATCAACGTGCTGCGGGCGTACGGCGCCGAGGTCGTCGTCTGCCCGACCGCCGTGGACCCCGAGCACCCGGACTCCTACTACAACGTCTCCGACCGGCTGGTCCGTGAGACGCCCGGCGCGTGGAAGCCCGACCAGTACTCCAACCCTCACAACCCGCTCTCGCACTATCACTCCACCGGCCCCGAGCTGTGGGAGCAGACGGAGGGGCGGATCACCCACTTCGTCACGGGTGTGGGCACGGGCGGCACCATCTCCGGGACCGGCCGCTACCTGAAGGACGCCAGCGAGGGCCGTGTGCGGGTCGTCGGCGCCGACCCCGAGGGGTCCGTGTACTCGGGCGGCTCCGGGCGGCCGTACCTCGTCGAGGGTGTCGGTGAGGACTTCTGGCCGAGCGCCTACGACCGGACCGTCGCCGACGAGATCGTCGCCGTGTCCGACAAGGACTCCTTCCAGATGACCCGTCGGCTGGCGAAGGAAGAGGGGCTGCTCGTGGGTGGCTCCTGCGGCATGGCCGTCGTCGCCGCGCTGCGGGTCGCCGAGCGGCTCGGTCCGGACGACGTCGTCGTCGTGCTGCTGCCCGACAGCGGCCGCGGGTACCTCAGTAAAATTTTCAACGACGAGTGGATGGCCGACTACGGCTTCCTGGAGGACGAGGGCCCCAGCGCCCGCGTCGCCGACGTCCTCAGCGACAAGCAGCACGGCGCCATGCCGTCCCTCGTCCACATGCACCCCGAGGAGACCGTCGGCCAGGCCATCGAGGTCCTGCGCGAGTACGGCGTCTCGCAGATGCCCGTCGTCAAGCCCGGCGCCGGTCACCCGGACGTGATGGCCGCCGAGGTCGTCGGCTCCGTCGTCGAGCGCGAGCTGCTCGACGCCCTGTTCAGCAAGCGGGCCTCGCTGGAGGACCCGCTCGAGAAGCACATGTCCGCCCCGCTGCCGCAGGTCGGTTCCGGCGAGCCCGTCGGCGACCTGATGTCCGTGCTGGGCACGGCCGACGCGGCGATCGTGCTCGTCGAGGGCAAGCCGACCGGTGTCGTCAGCCGGCAGGACCTGCTGGCCTTCCTGGCCAAGGGCGGCGCGAAGTAGCTTCCGGCGTCCGGGGGCGGAACACCGGGGAAACCTGCGGTGAACCGCCCTCACCGGCGGCGAAGTTCCGTTTGCCTACCGAAAGTGTGGACTTCGCGGAAGTGGTACGAGCGCGTCACGTCCGCGCAGCACACGCTTAACACGCGTCCGGCATATTTACGGATGTCGGCAGGGCGGGAGCGGCTCCCCGCCCCACCGGCACCAAAACGGCGTCACGGACCTCCGGAGCGGCTCCCGGACCTCCACCGACGCCATGGACGCGGAAGCCTGGCCCGACCCGGCTCGCGTCCCTCGCGGGGACCGCCGTCGTCCCGCCCCCCGGTAACGGGGGTGCGGCGGTCCCCGCGACATATCCTTTGCCGGGCTCCCGGCCTTCGGTCACCTCAGGCGCGTTCCGCGGCCACGGCCGCCGACGCCCAACTCCCCAGCAGCGCCAGCCGCTCCGCCGTCTCCGAGCCCGGCTCCGGGGTGTAGACGAGCAGCGTCTGCTCCGGGTCGGCGCTGACCGCCAGCGTCTCGTACGGGAAGGTGAGCAGGCCGGCGACGGGGTGCTGGATCCGCTTCACGCCGTACGCGCACTCCGCGACCGGGTGGTCCGCCCACAGGCGGCGGAAGTCCTCGCTCCTGAGGGAGAGTTCGCCGACCAGCGAGGTGAGTCCGCGGTCGTCGGCGTGCCGGCCGGCCAGCACCCGCAGGTGGGCGACGCACTGCGCGGCGACCGCGTGCCACTCGGGATAGAAGCCGCTCGCGGCAGGGTCGAGGAAGACGTGCCGGGGGATGTTGCGCTCCTCGGGGGACGTCCGCTCGTAGTGGAACACCGCGTCGGCGAGCGCGTTCCACGCCAGGATGTCCATCCGGTGGTTCATGACGAACGCCGGGGTGCGGTCCATGCCGTCGAGCAGGGCCTGGACACCGGGGCGGACCCGGGGCGCGGGCGTGGCCGCGCGGCCACGCTGCCTGCGGGGTCGGGCCACCGCGCGCAGATGTGCGTGCTCGGTCTCGTCCAGGCGCAGCACGCGCGCGATGGCGTCCAGGACGGCGTCGCTGACGCTCGGACCCCGGCCCTGTTCGACGCGGATGTAGTAGTCGACGCTCACTCCGGCGAGCTGCGCCACCTCCTCGCGGCGCAGGCCAGGGACGCGGCGCCGTCCGTGCGAGGGCAGGCCGACCTCCTCGGGCCGGATGCGGGCACGGCGCGAGCGCAGAAAATCTCCGAGATCCCCGTCCATGCGTTCGATCCTAGGCGAGCGGGCCGATCCCAGCCTGGTTCTGCCAGACCCAGGAAAAGCGCATCCCTGGGTAGCCGCGGCGCGGGCGGCCAGTGTGGTGCCTGCCGCCGGGGAGACGCCCCGGCCGAGCTGCCGAGGAGCACCTCATGTCGTACGAGAACCTGGCCGGCCGTACCGCCGTCGTCACCGGTGCCGCCAGTGGCATCGGCGAGGCCGCCGCCGTCCTGCTCGCCGCGCACGGAGCCCGCGTCGCGCTGGTCGCCCGGCGCGGGGAGCGGCTGGACGCGCTCGCCAGGAAGATCCGCGCCGACGGGGGCGAGGCCCTCGCCGTGGTCGCCGACGTCACCGACCAGGCGTCGGTGGACGCGGCCGCCGCCCGCATCCGGGATGCCTACGGCCGGGTCGACCTGGTCGTCAACAACGCCGGCGTCATGCTGGCCCATCCCATCGCCGACGGCCGGGCCGACGAGTGGCAGCGGATGCTGGACACCAACGTCACCGGCGTCCTGCGGGTGATCCGCGCCTTCACCGCCGACCTGGTCGACACCGCCGCCGACGGCGGCACCGCCGACCTGGTCAACGTGTCGTCCGTCGCCGCGCACCTGGTGTTCCCCGACTACGCCGTGTACGGCGCCACCAAGGCCGCCGTCACCTACCTCTCGCAGGCCCTGCGCACCGAGTTGGGGCCGCGGGACGTCCGGGTCACCAACATCGAGCCGGGGCTCACCGAGACCGAACTGCTCACGCACGTCGACGCCGGCCTGGCCGGCATGGTGAAGGACATGTTCGAGTCCATCGGCGGCCTGTCCGCGCGGGAGCTGGCCGATGTCGTCGCCTACGCCACCAGCCGGCCCCGGCACGTCAACCTGCGCCAGATCATGGTGCTGCCGACCCGTCAGGCCTGAGCCGGGCCGGCCGGTGGTCAGTCCTCCCAGTCACCGTTCTGGGAGGACCCGCGCCGCCGGCCGAACAGGCCCGGGTTGAGCCGGGCCGCCTGCACGACGTTGATGCCGACGATGCCCACCCAGGTCACGATGAGGCCCGGCAGGTGCGCCACGCCCGCGCCGATCGCGGACAGCGGGACCGCCAGCACCAGCGAGACGATCCCGAAGCCGAAGCGCTCGCCCCAGGAGTCGGTGGCCCCGGACGAGCGGCCCCCGCGGGCCGACACCATCTGCTGCTCGGCGTACTGCCGGCGCACCCGGCGCTCGACCGCGCCGTCGATGCGCTGGTCGACCTTCTCCAGGAACGAGTCCACCAGCGCGGACTCGTACTCCTCGCCCAGTTCCCTGCGGGCCTGCAGAGTGGCGTCGAGTTCCTTCTTCAGCTCGGTGTCCCGCGCGTCCATGGTGGTCTCCCGTCCCGTCATGGAGTCCACGGTAGGCAGCGGACAGGGTGCGGGCACTGGGGTTAGCCCCCCTGTTGATACGGGGGTCGGCCGCTTGCCCGGCTGCATATCCTCATGCAGAGTTCTTGGTATGTGAATGACTGCCCGGCAGACAGCGCGGGTCTGCGGCGCGTACCGTCTCGTCGTCGGCTGCGAACTCGTCGCCGCCGTACGGGCGCTGCACCAGCGCGACCTCAGGCCCGAGCCGGGGCTCGGGGTGGGGCTCGCGGTGGGCCGGGAGCCGCAGCCGGCCGAGTCGCTGCCCGACGAGGACCGGGCCGACCGGCCGCTCACGGACGACGTGACGGCGGCGGCCCGGCTGCTGGACCGGTTCACGGACATCTGGAGGGGGAGCGAGGCATGAGCGCGGACAGGGACGCGGGCGCGGGCGAGGGTGTGGAGGCGGGCGCGGGGCCCGGAACCGGAGGGCCTGCCGACAGTCCCGCCAACCGGCTCCAGGCACTCTTCGAGGGCCATCGGCTGACGCCCACCCAGCGGCGCATCGCGCACAGCATGGTGCGCCGCGCCGCCGACGTGCCGTTCCTGTCCAGCGTCGAGCTGGCCGAACTGGCCGGGGTCAGCCAGCCCTCCGTCACCCGTTTCGCGGTCGCCCTCGGCTTCGACGGCTACCCGGCCCTGCGCCGGCACCTGCGCGAGGTCGCGCCCGCCGAACAGAGCGCGGACTCGGCGTCGTACAACGAGTACCAGCAGGCCGTCGAGGCCGAGATCGAGAACCTCCGGCACCTCGCCGAGGTGCTGGCCGACCCGCGGCCGGTGCGGAGGGCGGGACGGCTGCTCGCGGCCTCCCGGCCGCTGCCGGTGCTGGGGCTGCGGGCCGCCGCCTCCCAGGCGTACGGCTTCGCCTACTTCGCCGCCAAGGTCCACCCGGACGTCCGGCTGCTGCACGAGGGCGGCACGATGATCCACGACCGGATCGACGCGGCCGTACGCGCGGGCGCCTCCACGCTGCTGTGCTTCGCGCTGCCCCGCCATCCGCGTGAGGTCGTCGACACCCTCGCCTACGCCAAGGAGGCCGGGCTGACCGTCGTCACGGTCGCCGACTCCGCGTTCGCGCCGGTCGCCAAGGTCTCCGACCTGCTGCTGCCGGCCGCCGTCGGCACCGGCCTCGCCTTCGACACCGCGTGCGCGCCGATGCTGCTCGGCCGGGTGTTGCTGGAGGCCATGTGCGACGACCTGCCCGACGCGCAGGCCCGGCTGGAGGAGTTCGACGCGAAGGCGGCGGTGCGGGGGCTGTTCGTGGAGTGAGCGCACGTTTTCAGGGCTTCTCGTGCCGTTCTCATTGTCGTTTCACGTTCGCTCGCTAATCTGCTCGATCGGAAAAGGATGCGAGTCATCCAGGCGACGAGGAGGCGGAACGTGGCACGCGGAGGTCAGGGACTGGCTCGGGTGGCCGTCGTCGTACGGGCCGGGGCCGCGCCGTTGTGGTGGTGCGGAGTGGTCGCGGCCGGTGTCGGCGTACTGCCGTCCGGGATCACGGGACGGCGGATCGGGGTGATGGCGGGGGCCGCGCTGTTCATCGTGGCGGCGGCCGTGGTGGCACTCGTGCGGCGCAAGCGGTACACCGCGCTCGCCCGTGCCGCCGTCCGCGCGAGCAAGCACGATGTGCTCCAGGACCGCGGAGTGGCAGTGCGCAACTGGCGCCGCGGTCATCGCTGGTGGCTGCTGCTCGCCTTCGCCGCCGCGCTGGGCAGCGCGTTCGCGGTGCCCGCCGCGGCCGGTCTGCTGCTCGCCGGGTGCGGTACGGGGCTGCGGCTGAAGGCAGCCTGGCTCGGGCGGCTGGAACGGGCCGAGGACGCGCTGCTGTGGGTGCGCGTCGACTGGCTCGCCGGGAACGGGGGCCACCCGGCCGGCAAGGCGGTCAAGTCGTACCGCAGCACGGGCATCGCGGCGGGCGACGCGGCTCCGGGTGGAGCGCGCCGCCGCACCGCGGCACTCGTGTAGCCGGCGGCCGGTGGGGGGCGGGGCGGGCCTGGCGGGAAGGGGGGACAGGGGGGCCTGGTGGGTCAGACCTCCAGGTCCTCCTCGATCCGCTTCAACTGGTGGCGGGCCATCGCCAGGTTGGCCCGCTTGGCGTCCAGGACCAGGTAGAGGAAGAGACCGTTGCCGCCGCGCCCGCTGATCAGGCGGATCAGGTGGTACTGGTCGGACAGCGTGATCAGGATGTCCTCGATCTGGGCCTTCAGCCCGAGGTGCTCCATGGTGCGCATCTTGGAGCGCACCACGTCGGTGTTGCCCGCGGCGGCGACGTTCAGGTCGAACGTCTTGCCGCCGCCGAGCGTGCCCAGCGCCATGCCGCTGGTGTAGTCGACGAGCGCGACGCCGGTGGCGCCCTCGATGGAGGCGAGAGCTTCTTTGAGCGCAGTTTCGGTGTTGGCCATGACTGGTCCTCGGTTCCCTTCAACTTTCGGTGGTGGTACGGGGTTCGGTAGCGGTACGGGGCTCGGTGGTCGTGGGGCGCGGGGTGCGCGCGCTCCTGGTCCGGGCGGCGGCAGTCCTGGTGGGGGCAGTCCTGGCGGGGGCCGGGGCCGGGGCTGGGACCGGGGTCGAGGCGGGGGTACGCGCCCGCTCGGCCGCGTCGACGAGTTCACCGACGCGGGTGCCGCACCGGCGGCTCTCCAGGTGCAGCCGGCCGACGTTGACGCGGTCCTGCGCGAGCACCGTCAGCACGGCGCTCTCCCCGGCCGCGTACGTCGCGACGTAGCCGTGGACGCCGCGCACGAGCAGCTCGCGGAAGGGGCCCTGACCGGTGGTGTCCGCCAGCCGCACGGCGACGGCCAGCGAGGTCGCGGTGAGCGCGGCCACCCCCTCCGCCTCCACGCCGGGTGTGTCGTGGGCCAGGACGAGGCCGTCCACGCCGGCCACGAGCGCCCCGGACAGCTGGGGCACCCGCGCCCGCAGCCGCCGCAGCTCGGCGAGTATCTCGGGTTCCGCTGCCATCAGCTCGCTCCTCTCGGCGCGCGGTCGCTGCCGTTCAAAGGGCCTCCAGCGCATCCCTGAGCCTCTTCAGCAGGGTGATGTCGGGGTCGTTGACCTGGGGCAGGGCGAGTGCGGGCGGCGGCTGGGCGACCGGCGGGAACTGGGCGGTCACCAGCCCCGCCGCCGCCAGCCGTCGGACGTCCACCAGCGTGGGGAACGCCGGCCGGCCCAGTTCGCGGGCGATGTCCGACGCCGTGCGCACACCGTCCACCAGCGCCAGCACCGCGCGCTGCCGGGGCGGCGGCAGCGGGGCGGCGGCCGGGTCGGCCCGTAGCAGCGGCGCGCTGTCCGGCAGCGGATCCGGCCACAGCCGGTCCAGCAGCTCGCGGCGGCGCAGTGTCTCCCGCTCCACCGCGTCGACCGGCACCGGCCGCAGCGCGCCGAACCAGTGACCGGCGCCGTACCGGAAGCGGCCCGGAGCACTGCTCGGCGCCAGCGCGAAGTACGCGGCGTCGTACAGCGCCCCCAGATGGCACACCTCCAGCGCGCCCCGCCCGATGCGGCCGGCGTCGAGCAGCAGCCGGGCGGCGCCGCGCTCCTCGCCGGCCCGCTCCACCGCCTCCCACCAGACGCCGGGCTCCAGCGTGCCGTGGGTCAGGAGGAGCACGTCGAGGCCCGGGGCGAAGGGGCTCTCGGCGTGCACCACCCGGCCCTCGGCCAGGTAGAGCGCCCCGCGCTCGCGCTCCAGGACGCCGGTGGCCCGCTCGGCGGCGAGCCGGGTCAGCATCGGCGAGACCGCGCCGCCCCCGCGCTCCCGGCCCGCCGTCCGGTCCCGCACGGGCAGGCGGGGCGGCGGGGTCGTGCCCACGACGGTCATCCCAGCACCAGCCGTCCGGCCATCTCGCCCAGCCGGATCCGGGCCAGCGCGAGATTGCCGTCCGACCGGGCCAGCCACACGTGCAGGAACACGCTGCTGTCGAAGGACGTGGGCACGAACCGCAGCACGTGGTAGCTGTCCCGGTTGCTGATGATCAGATCCTCGACCGGGGGATCGGCGTCCTCTCCGCCGTCCTCGGGAGTGAACGCCCGCTGCTCCGCCGTCAGCCGCGCGACCTCCGCGGCCTCGGCGGCCGCGGCCTCCTGGTCACCGCCCGGGAACTCCCCGACCGCGCCGAGGGCCAGCCCGCTGGCCCAGTCGACCAGCGCCGCTCCCCGGGCTCCGGGCAGCCGCATGGCCTCCAGTAGACACTCGTCGATTCCGGGCACCGTTGGCTCCCCTCCTGCCTGCGGTTCGGCTGAGTGAGGAAGAAGCTACGCAACGTGTGCGCGATGGGTGAGTCTTCTGGCATTTTCCAGCGGAACATGCGCGGCGGTGGCTAGGGTGGGTCAACTGACCTCTTTTTGCGGCCAGTTCAGCCCAGTCCAACACCGTGTCGCCGGGCGTGCGTCAAGGGCGCGCGAGGTGTGGAGGGGTGGTGCGGGGCTGTTTCGCGCGCCCCTGCGGTCTCGCCGCGTGTGGCCGCCCCCCGTGGCCGGGCTTCCCGACGGTGGGTGCCCCCGGCATTCACTCACCCTGAGGTGCTCCCTCATCGTGAGGTGCTCCCTCCGCCCCTCTGTCCCTCCGTCCCCTCGGCCCCAGCTCGGCCCCGTCTCGTCCCCTCGACGTATTGACTAGTCCTATTCAGCGGTTCAGGATGTGAATAACCACTGCAACAATCCGTCGGGATCGCCCACCCTCCAGGAGGCAGACCATGTCAGGACCCCGCCCCGTCCGAGCACCGCGCGGTACGGAACTGAGTGCCCTGGGATGGCAGCAGGAAGCCGCCCTGCGGATGCTGCAGAACAACCTCGACCCCGAGGTCGCCGAGCACCCCGACAAGCTCGTCGTCTACGGCGGCACCGGCAAGGCGGCCCGTGACTGGCACTCCTTCGACGCGATGGTGCGCACCCTGCGGACGCTCAAGCAGGACGAGACGATGCTCGTCCAGTCCGGGCGCCCGGTCGGTGTCATGCAGACCCACGAATGGGCCCCGCGCGTCCTGATCGCCAACTCCAACCTCGTCGGCGACTGGGCCAACTGGGAGGAGTTCCGCCGCCTGGAGCAGCTCGGGCTGACCATGTACGGCCAGATGACCGCCGGTTCCTGGATCTACATCGGCACCCAGGGCATCCTCCAAGGCACCTACGAGACCTTCGCCGCCGTCGCCGCCAAGAAGTTCGGCGGCACCCTCGCCGGGACCATCACCCTGACGGCCGGCCTCGGCGGCATGGGCGGCGCCCAGCCCCTCGCGGTGACCATGAACGACGGCGTGGCGATCTGTATCGACTGCGACCCGCGCGCCATCGACCGCCGCATCGAGCACCGCTACCTGGACGTGAAGGCCGACAGCCTGGAGCACGCCCTCCAGCTGGCCGTCGAGGCCCGCGACCAGCGCAAGCCCCTCTCCATCGGCGTCCTCGGCAACGCCGCCGACCTGGTCCCGCAACTCCTCGCGATGGGTGCGCCCATCGACATCGTCACCGACCAGACCTCGGCCCACGACCCGCTGGCCTACCTGCCCACCGGGGTCGCCTTCGAGGACATGGCCGACGCCGCTGCGAAGGACCCGGCCGGCTTCACCACCCGGGCCCGCGAGTCCATGGCCCGGCACGTCGAGGCGATGGTCGGCTTCCTGGACGCCGGCGCCGAGGTCTTCGACTACGGCAACTCCATCCGCGGCGAGGCGCAACTGGCCGGATACGACAGGTCGTTCGCCTTCCCCGGCTTCGTCCCCGCCTACATCCGCCCGCTGTTCTGCGAGGGCAAGGGACCCTTCCGCTGGGCCGCCCTGTCCGGCGACCCCGCCGACATCGCCAGGACCGACAAGGCGATGCTCGACCTCTTCCCGGAGAACGAGTCCCTCGCCCGCTGGATCAAGCTGGCCGGTGAGCGCGTCCACTTCCAGGGCCTGCCCGCCCGCATCTGCTGGCTCGGCTACGGCGAACGCGACAGGGCCGGTGAGCGGTTCAACGACATGGTCGCGAGCGGCGAGCTGGCCGCACCGCTGGTCATCGGGCGGGACCACCTGGACTCCGGCTCCGTCGCCTCGCCCTACCGCGAGACGGAGGCCATGCTCGACGGCTCCGACGCGATCGCCGACTGGCCGCTGCTGAACGCCATGGTCAACGTGGCCTCGGGCGCCTCCTGGGTGTCGATCCACCACGGCGGCGGCGTCGGCATGGGCCGCTCCATCCACGCCGGCCAGGTGACGGTGGCCGACGGCACGAAGCTGGCCGGCGAGAAGATCCGGCGCGTGCTCACCAACGACCCCGGAATGGGCGTCATCCGGCACGTCGACGCCGGATACGACATCGCCGAGTCGGTCGCCGACGAGCGGGGCGTACGGGTGCCGCTGCGCGAGGGTGACGAGGCGTGACCCGTCCGGGAGCTGAAGCGGGCGGCAGCCGTCCGGCCGGGACCGGGACCGGGGCCGGCACCGTGGCCGGGACCGTGGCCGGGACCGGGACCGCTGTCTCGTCGCCGGGCGCGGGCGCGGGCGCGGGCGCGGATGCGGGTCCGGGAACCGGTCCGGTCGGCGTGTCCTTCCAGCAGATGTGGCACGACCTGCGCCCCGTCGGGCGGCACCCCGACTCCGGTGGCTACCGCCGTTACGCCTGGACGGCCGCCGACGCCGACTGCCGGGCCTGGTTCAAGGAGCAGGCCGAGGCACGCGGGCTGGCCTACGAGGCCGACCGCAACGGCAATCAGTGGGCCTGGCTCGGCGACCCCGCCGCCGGGGACGCCGTCGTCACCGGATCGCATCTCGACTCGGTGCCCGACGGCGGTGCCTTCGACGGGCCCCTCGGTGTCGTGTCGTCCTTCGCCGCGCTCGACGAACTGCGCCGCAGGGGAGTGCGGTTCGCCAGACCCCTCGCCCTCGTCAACTTCGGCGACGAGGAGGGCGCCCGCTTCGGGCTCGCCTGTGTCGGCTCCCGGCTCACCGCCGGGCACCTCACGGTCGAGCAGGCCCACCGGCTGACCGACGGCGACGGCATCACCCTGCCGCGGGCCATGGAGGCCGCCGGGTACGACCCCGACGCCATCGGCCCGGACCCGGAACGGCTCGGCCGGATCGGCGCCTTCGTCGAACTGCACGTCGAGCAGGGCCGCGCCCTCGACCTCAGCGGCGACCGGGTCGGCATCGCCAGCGCCATCTGGCCGCACGGCCGCTGGCGGTTCGACTTCCGGGGCGAGGCCAACCACGCCGGCACCACCCGGCTGGCGGACCGGCGCGACCCGATGCTGCCGTACGCAGAGACCGTGCTCGCCGCCCGCCGCGAGGCCCGACTCGCCGGTGCCGTCGCCACCTTCGGCAAGATCTCCGTCGAGCCGAACGGTGTCAACGCCATCCCCTCCCTGGTGCGCGGCTGGCTCGACTCCCGCGCCGCCGACCAGCAGTGCCTCGACCAGGTGGTCGGCGGCGTCGAGAAGGCGGCCCGCGAGTACGCGACGGCACACGGCATCGACCTGGACGTCGTCCGCGAGTCCTTCACGCCCGTCGTCGAGTTCGACCACGCCCTGCGCGACGAACTCGCCCGCCTCCTGGGCAAGGACACCGGGCTCAAGGACACCGGCCTCACGGTCCCCGTCCTCGGCACGGGCGCCGGACACGACGCCGGAATCCTCTCCGGGAGCATCCCGACCGCCATGCTGTTCGTGCGCAACCCCACGGGTGTCTCGCACTCCCCGGCCGAGTACGCGGCCGAGGACGACTGCGTGGCCGGGGTGCTCGCACTCGCCGACGTACTGGAAGGGCTGGCCTGCACGTGACCCCCACGCAGCGGACACGGACGTACTGGCTGGAGCACGCCTGGCTCGACACCCACGTCGAGCCGGGCGTCGCCCTCACGGTGTCGACCGGCGGCTCCGCCGCGGGCACGGACGGCCGGATCACCGCCGTCCGCACGGGCGTCGACGCCCCGCCGCCCGGCGCCGAGATCCTGCGCGGGCTGACCATCCCGGGCTTGGCGAACGCCCACAGCCACGCCTTCCACCGCGCCCTGCGCGGCACCGTCCAGGTCGGCTCCGGCACCTTCTGGACCTGGCGCGAGGTCATGTACTCGGTCGCCGACCGGCTGACCCCGGACACCTACCACCAGCTGGCCCGCGCGGTGTACGCCGAGATGGCCCTGGCCGGCATCACGGCCGTCGGCGAGTTCCACTACGTGCACCACGCGCCCGGCGGCACCCCCTACGCCGACCCCAACGCGATGGGCGAGGCCCTGATCGAGGCCGCCGCCGAAGCCGGCATCCGCATCACCCTCCTCGACACCGCCTACCTCTCCTCCGGCTTCGGACAGGCCCCCAACGCCCACCAGCTCCGCTTCTCCGACGGCGACGCGGACGCCTGGGCCGAACGCTGTTCACTTCTCAAGGAACGGGATCACGCACGGATCGGGGCCGCGATCCACTCCGTACGGGCCGTGCCCGCCGGGCAGTTGGCGACGGTGGCCCGCTGGGCCGAGGAGCGCGGGGCGCCGCTGCACGTCCACCTGTCCGAGCAGACCGCCGAGAACAACGCCTGCCGCGAGGCCCACGGCCGCACCCCGACCCAGCTCCTCGCCGAGCACGGTGTTCTCGGCGCGCGCACCACCGGCGTCCACAACACCCACCTCACCGACGAGGACATCGCCCTCCTCGGCCGCTCCCGCACCGGCACCTGCATGTGTCCGACGACGGAACGGGACCTCGCCGACGGCATCGGCCCGGCCGTCGCCCTGCAACAGGCCGGCTCCCCGCTCTCCCTCGGCTCCGACAGCCACGCCGTGATCGACCTGCTCGAAGAGGCCCGCGCGATGGAGCTGAACGAGCGGCTGCGCAGCCGCACCCGGGGGCACTGGACGGCCGCCGCCCTGCTGCGGGCCGCCTCCGCCGACGGTCACGCCGCCCTCGGCCGGGACGACGCGGGCACCCTGGAGACCGGCACGGCCGCCGACTTCACGACGATCGCGCTCGACTCGGTCAGGACAGCGGGCCCGCTGCCAGGACTGGGCGCCGAGACGGCAGTATTCGCGGCGACCGCGGCCGACGTACGGCATACGGTCGTCGCCGGGCGGCACGTCGTACGGGACGGGGCGCACACGCTCGTACCGGATGTGCCGCAGGCCCTCGCGCGGGCCGTCGAAGCCCTGCGCTCCTCCTGACACCACCCACCGACGCCCACGCCCACGAGGACACGATGAGCAGCACCGTCATCACCAACATCGCCACGCTGGTCACCAACGACCCCTCCCTGGGTGATGGTTCCGCCCTCGGCCTGATCCAGGACGCGGCCGTCGTCATCGACGGCGACCGCGTCGCGTGGACCGGTGAATCAAGCAAAGCACCCGCCACTGACAACCGGGTCGACGCCGGCGGCCGGGCGGTCCTCCCCGGCTTCGTCGACTCCCACTCCCACCTGGTCTTCGCGGGCGACCGGACAGCGGAGTTCAACGCCCGGATGTCAGGCCGTTCCTACACCGCGGGCGGCATCCGTACGACGGTCGCGGCGACCCGTGCGGCGAGCGACGACGACCTCGAACGCAACCTCACCCGCTACCTCGACGAGGCCCTGCGCCAGGGCACGACCACCTTCGAGACCAAGTCCGGCTACGGCCTGACGGTCGCCGACGAGGCCCGTGCCCTGCGCATCGCCGCCGCCCACACCGACGAGGTCACCTACCTCGGCGCCCACATCGTCGCCCCGGACCTCGCCGACGACCCGGCCGCCTACGTCGCCCTCGTCACCGGCGAGATGCTCGACGCCTGCGCCCCGCACGCCCGCTGGATCGACGTCTTCTGTGAGAAGGGCGCCTTCGACGGCGACCAGGCCCGCGCGATCCTCACCGCCGGCAAGGCCAGGGGGCTGCACCCCCGCATCCACGCCAACCAGCTCTCCTACGGCCCCGGCGTACAACTGGCCGTCGAACTGGACGCGGCCAGCGCGGACCACTGCACCCACCTCACCGACGCCGACGTGGACGCCCTCGCGAACAGCGCGACGGTCGCCACGCTCCTGCCCGGCGCGGAGTTCTCCACCCGGGCCGCATGGCCGGACGCCCGCCGCCTGCTGGACGCCGGCGTCACCGTGGCCCTGTCCACGGACTGCAACCCGGGCTCGTCCTTCACGTCGTCCGTGCCGTTCTGCATCGCCCTCGCCGTCCGCGACATGCGGATGACCCCGGACGAGGCCGTCTGGTCGGCCACGGCGGGCGGCGCCGCGGCCCTGCGCCGCACGGACGTGGGCCGCGTGGCCCCCGGCGCCTACGCCGACCTGACCCTCCTGGACGCCCCGAGCCACGTCCACCTGGCTTACCGGCCGGGCGTACCGCTCGTCTCCGAGGTGTGGCGACGGGGCGTACGGGTGGCCTGAGGGGGCTCATCCGCAGACACACGCCCCTTGTCCGCCACCGACCGCCCCCACGCCGTACCCACCAGTACCAGCACCGCGCCCACCAGCCCCAGCCACCCCGGCCGGTCCCCGGCGAGCGCGATGCCCACGGCCGCCGCCCACACCGGCTCGGTGCCCAGCAGCAGGCTGACCCGGGACGGCGACGTACGGCGGACGGCCCACATCTGTACGAAGAACGCGAACAGCGTGCAGAAAACGGAGAGGTAGACCAGCCAGGCCCAGTCCCCGGCGCCGAAGGCCGCCGCGGCGGCCCACGGTGACGCACCCGTCCCCGGCATCGTCACCAGCACGGTGAACACGGCGACCGCACCGCCCAGTTGGACGGTCGTCAGGGACAGCGCGTCCGCCCCGCGCACAGACTCCATCCGCGCCATGGCCAGTACGTGCACGGTACGGGCGACCGCCGCCCCCAGCATCAGCAGATCGCCCCCGGACGGAGCGGTGAACCCGGCCCCCTGCGTCAGCAGCGCCACGCCCGCCACCGACACGCCCGCCGCCGCCAGGAACGCCCCCGGCAGCCGCACCCCGCGCACCCGACTTTCCGCGAGCGGCGTGAACACCATGGTCAGGCTGATGATCAGGCCCGCGTTGGTCGCCGAGGTGTGCACCACCCCGTACGTCTCCAGCAGGAAGATCCCGGCCAGGATCAGCCCGAGCAGCCCCGCGCCCCGCCACTGCGCGCCGCTCAGCGCCCGCAGCCGCCGCCAACCGACGGCCACCAGCACCGGAAGCACCACGCCGAACCGCAGCACGAGCACGGCCAGCACGGTGTCCGCGGTGGTCACGCCCTTCGCGGCGAGGTAACTGGACCCCCACACGACGGCGACCAACAGCACGGGAAGATCGGCGAGTCGGCCGAGGCGGGAGACGGAAGCGGGCATCGGGGTGGGTCCTCACGGCAGTAGGCGGCCCCACTGCTGGTCAGAGGGCCGGCACAGCGTAAGGGAGGACGGCGGGCCGGGTCAGCGCCTTATCTCACGATGAGGACGGCCGTCTGTCCGTCACGCCGCCCCGGCCCGCCACCGCTGCCGGGCGCTCTCGTCCAGCGGCGCGAAGTACACCCCGCCGCCCGTGTCCGCCGTGACGGTCACCGGCGGGAGGGTCGGCGGGCCGGTGACGACCGCACCCGCCGAGCCCTGCAGAGGGGCCGCCGGCGGCACCGGCGACGGGTCCGCCGCCGGGCCCGGCGGCAAGGCCGCGGCCCGGCGCGGGGCGACCACCCCGCCACCCCGCGGGGCCCGCCCCGGGGTGGGGGCCTCCCCCGGCACCGCCGCCGGGGGAGGCGCGCTCACTCCTCCAGCGTCAGGCCCTTGCGCAGCCGCACCAGCGTGCGCGACAGCAGCCGCGAGACGTGCATCTGCGAGATGCCGAGTTCCTCGCCGATCTCCGACTGGGTCATCCCGGCGACGAAGCGCAGCGAGAGGATCTTCCGGTCACGGGGCGGGAGTTCGGCGATCATCGGCTTCAACGACTCGACGTACTCGATGCCTTCGAGTCCGTGGTCCTCGTAGCCGATGCGGTCGGCGAGGGCGCCCTCCGCGTCGTCCTCCTCCGGCTGGGCGTCCAGCGAGGAGGCGGTGTACGCGTTCGAGGCGGCCATGCCCTCGACGACCTCCTCGTTGGAGAGGCCGAGACGCTCCGCCAGCTCGGCCACGGTGGGGGCGCGGTCGAGCTGCTGCGCCAGTTCGTCGCCGGCCTTGGCCAGGTCGAGGCGCAGTTCCTGGAGCCGGCGCGGGACGCGCACGGACCAGGACGTGTCACGGAAGAAACGCTTGATCTCGCCCACGATGGTTGGCATCGCGAAGGTGGGGAACTCCACACCACGGCTGAGCTCGAAGCGGTCGATCGCCTTGATCAGGCCGATCGTGCCGACCTGGATGATGTCCTCCATGGGCTCGCTGCGGGAGCGAAAACGGGAGGCCGCGAACTTGACCAGCGCGAGGTTCAGTTCGACGAGTGTGTTGCGCACGTACGAGTACTCGTACGTGCCTTCCTCCAGCGACTCCAGTCGCTCGAAGAGGGTCTTGGACAGGGCCCGCGCGTCGACGGGTCCGACCTCGTCGTACGGGGGGATCTCCGGGAGTCCGGCGAGGGCGTCACGCGGATCGCCGCTCTGCGCGATGGGATTCAGTTGTTCCGGAGGGGGTGTCGACGTCGCCCTGTGGGTACGCGGAGCGTCGAGCCGGGATGACATGATGTCCTCCATCGTTCTCGGCATATGGCTGCCGAAGCCAGTGCGTGCACTACGGTGTGCGGCGCCTCCAAAGCCGGCCGTGTCGGGTGTGTCCCTCTAGCCCTACCCGCTTTACTCAGCCGATCGCAAGTGCGTTTTGTTGAGTTATGTCCGTTTGTGGGTGATTGTTCGGCTGTTGGAGTGCGTATCAAGGGCGTAGTGTTCGAGGGCGTCAGCTAGCACACACGACCTCGGGAGAGACACGGCATGGACCGCGGGACGGTCGGCAGCGCACAGTCTGGCCGGCTCATGGTGGAAGTGCGGGAAGAGGGCTCCAGCGCCGTCGTGACCCCGGCCGGTGAGCTGGATCACCACACGGCTGATCTGTTGCGCGAGCCGCTCGAGGAATGCCTCGCCAAGGGCTTCAGCCGACTCGTCGTGGACTGCTCACGGCTGGAGTTCTGCGACTCCACGGGACTCAACGTCCTGCTCGGCGCCCGCCTGAAGGCGGAGGCCGCGGGTGGCGGCGTGCACCTGGCGGGCATGCTGCCCGTCGTGGCCCGGGTGTTCGAGATCACCGGCGCGGACGCCGTCTTCACCGTGCACGACACGGTCGAGGCGGCCCTCGCGGACGGTGACGGCGACGGCTGACCCCGGGGCCCGCCCTGTCGGCCCCGTCTCGGGGGCCGGGCGCGACCGGTACTTCCGCGCGCCTCGGCCCACCAGGGGTGGACAAGGTGGTCACCTCTGGGCGAACGAGGGGTGTTCGGTCCGATCCGTCGGGCAGGAGACACGTGAACATGTCGGCGGCACAGCACGAGAAGAGGGCGGGATGCGCAGACCTACCGTGCGGCGGCCGCTGAACGTTTGTACTGGCTCCGGCACCGCCGAGGTGCCGCTCCGGCTGGAGATCCCCCATCGTGCGAACGATGAACCGAACCATGAACTGAATGTTGAATTGAACTCTGAACTGGTGAATCGGTGAGGTGAAGCGCTGATGAGCACCACCCGGCCTTACTCGCCGGGCGACCGCGGCCCGGAGCCCAGCGGCGCTTCCGGAGCGTCGGCGGGTCGTCAGGTCCGCAGACTGAGCTTCGACGGCGCGAGCGGTGTCGTACCCCTCGCCCGCGACTTCGCCCGTCAGGCGCTGTACGCCTGGGGCTGGCTGCCCGCCGCGGGCGCCGACCAGCGGGCCGCCGCCGAGGACGTGCTGCTCGTCGTCTCCGAACTGGTCACCAACGCCTGCCTGCACGCCGAGGGCCCGGACCGGCTCCAGCTCAGCTGCGACAACAAGGTGATCCGCGTCGAGGTCTCCGACCGCGGCACCGGCCAGCCGGCACCCCGCACCCCCCACCGCGCGGGCCGCCCCGGCGGCCACGGCATGTTCATCGTGCAACGCCTCTGCCTCGACTGGGGAGTCGTACGCACTCCCGACGTCGCGGGCAAAACGGTGTGGGCGGAACTGGGCGCCCCGGCCTGAGCCGACTCAGACGCGACGGGGGGACGGCGAGGGCGGAGGGCTGTCGCGTCGGCATGGCCTGGCTTCCGCCTGACGGTCCGCCCGCTGTGTCTCGACCGGCCGTCCCGACGCGAAGCCGTCCCGGCTTGAGCGGCCGTCCCGGCACCGATCCGTCCCCGGCCCGAGTGGGCGGTCTCCGCCTGACACGCCGCCGGGCGCGCGGTCCGACCCAGTCTCGACCGGCCGTCCCGGCACGAAACCGCCTCCGGCTTGAGCGGCCGTCCCGGCACGAAACCGCCTCCGGCTTGAGCGGCCGTCTCCACCTGGCCCGCTTCCGGCGTGGCCTGCTGCCGTCTTGGTGCGGCCCGAGTCCGGGTGTGACCGGCCGTTGCCGGCGCTGATCCGTCCGGCTTGGCGGGCCGTCCCGGCGTGAGTCTGTTCCGGCGCGGCAGGTCGCTGCGGTCCGCTTCCCGTGTGACCTGCCGCCTCGGCGAGGCCCGCGTCCTGGCCCGACTGACCGGCCGGCCGGCGTCCTGACCGGCTCCCGGCTCCCGGCTGACCGGCCCGCGTCCTGACCGGCTGACCGACCGGGCCCGTCCTTGCCCGACCGACCCGTCCTGTCCCGGCCCGCCCGTCCGGCCCTTGGCGCCGCCCCGTCCCGGCCCGACCGCCCGACCGCCCCGTCCCGGCCCGACCAACCCGTCCCGGCCCGTCCCGACCGACCGCCCGACCGCCCCGTCCCGGCCCGACCGCCCGACCGTCCCGGCCCGACCGCCCGACCGTCCCGTCCCGGCCCGACCAACCCGTCCCGGCCCGTCCCAACCCGTCCCGGCCCGTCCCGGCCCGTCCCGACCGACCGCCCGACCGCCCGACCGCCCCGTCCCGGCCCGATCAACCCGTCCCTGCCCTTCCCGGCCCGCCCGGTCGTCCCGGTGCACCGCCCTTCCCGGCCGCGTCTGCCGTCCCGTCGGTGACCCGCTCCCCGGCCTCGGCCTGGCCCGGGTCTCGGTGGGTCCAGGAAGCCAGCCCAGCCCCGCGGGACCCGCTCCCCACGTCGCGGCCCACCACACCCGCCCCGCCCCACCACCCGCACGCCGGATCGTCACAACTCCGGCGTGCGGCTCCCCTTCCTTCCTTACGGCGCCGGGCGTACCTTGACGGCCCTGTCTGATGCGCCGTCAGGAAATGAGCGGTGCCGTCGACGACCTGTCAGGAAAGAGGGGACCGTGTCGTACCGGAAGCCAACCGCCGTGCTCGCGACTGCCGCGGCCCTGGCCGGACCGGCGGTGTGGATGGCCGCCCCGGTGGCCAGTGCCCAGGTCGTCGACGTCAACTACGCCTGCAAGACGCCCATCGGCGACAAGAGCGCGGTCTCGCCCATCGACATCAGGGGCGTCGAGAGCGGCGGCACCTACAAGATCACCATGTCCTGGCAGAAGGGCGTCTCCTCCAGCCCCGTCGAACTCGGCAAGGGCGCGATGAACCCGAGCGCGACGATCAAGCTCGGCGGCGCCGACAGCGGCACCCTGAACGTCAGCGGCCCCGCCAACCAGGAGGCCATCCCGGCCGACACCCCCATCAAGATCAATGACCTGAGCGGCACCTACACCCCGAAGAAGACCGGCAAGGTCACCTTCACCGCCGGTGTGCTCACCATCAAGGCGCTCGGTACGACCACGACCTGCACTCCCACCAAGAGCCCTCCGCCGTCGCTCACCCTCGACGTGACGGCCAAGGGCGGCGGCGGGACACCGGCAGGCGGCGGAACGCAGAACGACAACGGCTCAGGCACCGGCTCCGGCGGCGAGCTTCCGAAGACCGGACCCGAGGACTCCGCGATCGCCCTCGCCACCCTCGGCGGCACGGCGCTCCTGGCCGGCGCGGCGGGCACCCTGTGGCTGACCCGGCGGAACCAGACGCGCTGACCTCACCTCCCCGGGAGCCGCCGATGCCGTACGCCGCCGCCTGTGCCCTGCTGCTGACCCTGCCGGTCCTGCCGGTCCTGTCCGCCTCCGCCGACACCGGCTGGTCCGCCGCGCCCGCCGGCCAGGGCAGGCCGTCCTTCTACGCGGAGGGCGTGCCCGGCGCGCTGCTCCGGGACACCCTCGCCGTCACCAACCGCGGCACCCGACCGCTCACCGTCCGGCTGCGCGTCACCGGCCTGCCCGTCACCCTCGCCGAGACGGCCCTGCGCATCCCCGCCCGCACCCGTGCCGAGGTGCCCTTCACCCTGGAGGTCCCCCCGGACGCGCCGCCCGGCGACCGCCCCGCCACGATCGTCGTACGCGCCGCGGACGGCCGGGCGTCGACGGTACGGCTGCTGCTGCGGATCGGCGGTCCGCGGCTGGCCGCGCTGACCGTCGAGCACGTGGCCGTACGCGCGGGGCGGATCACGTACGAGCTGGTCAACCGGGGGACGACGGTCCTCGTGCCGCGGCTCGCGGTGCGCGCGGACGGCGTCCTCGGCACCGTCCTCGACCGCTCCCCGCGCACCCTGCCCGTCCGCCTGCCGCCGGGCGGCCGGCTGAAGCTCGACGAGCCCTGGCCCGACCGCCCGGCCCTGGACGTGGTGACCGTCCGGCTGACGGTGACCGCGTCCGGCGGCGCGCGGGCCACGGGCACCGCGTCGGCCCGGTTCGTGCCCTGGCGTACGGCGGCGGGCACGACGGCCGGCGCGCTGCTGCTCGCGGCGACCCCCGTGGCCGTACGCCGGCGAAGGCGCCGTACGACGGCCGAACTCCCGCGTACGGAGACGGAGGTGGAGTCGACGTGAGCGCCAAGGCCCGGATTCCGGCGCTGGCGGTGGTGCTGGCGCTGCTGGTGCTGCCCTGGGCGGGGTCGGGGGCGGCCTCGGCGGCCGGGACGCCCACCGTGAGGCTGTCCGAGTCGCAGGCGGGGACCGGCGGTTCGGTCACCGTGACCGGCAGCGGATGGCGGCCCCGCGCACTGCTGATGCTGCTGATCTGCGGGCAGGCCGAACCGTCGAGGGGCGTCATCGGGGGCACCAACTCCTGCGCCAACGCCGACGGCCGGGCCGTCACCACCGACGCCGACGGCCGTTTCAGCCGCGCGCTGCCGGTGGCCGACCCGCCCGTGCCGTGCCCCTGCGTCGTGCACGTGGCCACCGCGACCGGCGCGAAGGCGCAGGCCGACGCGGTGTTCCAGGTGGCCGGGCACGCCGTCGAACCACTGCCCGCCGAGGCGGTGGGCGGCCGGCTGTCGGTCCTCACCGACACCGTGCTGAAGGGCTCCGACGGAGTGCTCACCTGGTTCGGCGCGCCCCCCACCCGCACGCTGGTCCTCACGGTCGGCAACGTGGGCACCGCGCCGGTGAAGGACCCGGTGTTCGAAGTCGGCACCGCCCACGGCGTGTTCGCGCCGCAGTGGGACGAGCGCCGGTGGCGCGGCACCGTCGCCCCCGGGAAGAAGGCCCGCGTCGAACTCCCCGTGGAGCTCGCGGGCGGCGCGCACGGCGACTACACGGTCTCCCTCAGGTACGGCGGCAAGGTCCTCGCCGAGCAGCCGTGGGGCGTGGGCCGCCCCTGGGGCGTGACCCTGTTCTGGGTCCTGCTCTGCCTGGTGGTGCCGACGGCGTTGTTCCGCGTCGGCATGGCGGTGGTGGACCGCGTCCGGCCGCGGGCGAGCGGGGGCCGGCGGAGTACGACCGCCCCGCGCAGGCACCGGGTACCGCGCCCGACCGCTCGCGTCCCCCGCCCGCCCTGGCGCACGCCCGCCCCCGAAGAGGCACCCGTGTCACCCCCGACCCCGACCCTGCCGTGGTTCACCCCGGACTCCGGTCCGGGCCCGGCGGGCCGGCTCTCCGCACCGCACGACGACCATCCGAGGAGTCCCACGACTCCCACCACTGCGACGACTCCGACGACTCCGACGGCTCCGACGGCTCCGAGGAGTCCCGGCAGGAAGGGAATGACGTGAGCGAGCGCGAGAGAGCCGTACCCCGCGGGCGGAGGAGAGCGGCGGCGGCCGCCGTCGCCGTACTGGCGGGCGGATCCGCCGTCCTCCTCGGCCCGGCCGCCGTGCAGGCACAGGCCGCCGAGGTGTCCTACGCCACCCGCTGCATACCGCCCGCGGGCATCGGCCTGCCCGACGTCAACGGCACCACCGAGGTCGAGATCACCGCGCCCGCCGCGGCGAAGGTCGGCGACACCGTCGACATCGTCTGGAAGTTCACCCAGGCCGCCTCGAAGAACCCCGACATCATCGATCTGCCCGCCGACTCGGTCCAGCCGTCCGGCACCCTCAAGGCGGCCGGCGCGCAGACCGCGAGCGTCGCGATGCAGGGTCCGCGGGATAACCCGGCCATCCCCAAGGGCGGCGCGATGGTCCTGTCCGCGATGAAGGGCACCCTGAAGCTGACGACGGCGGGGCAGGTCACGCTGACCCCGGACGCGTACGTCGTCAACGCGATGTCGACGGACACCAAGTGCGCGCCGACGGAGCCGGTGCAGCCCGCCGCGACGATCACGGTGACGGCCGGGGGCTCCTCCAGCGGCTCGCCGGACCCCTCGCAGTCCCCGCCCCCGTCATCGTCGCCGCCTCCGTCCTCGACGCCGACGGCCACCCCGTCCGCCTCGCCGCCGTCCGCCTCGCCCTCCTCCTCCGGAGGCGGCGGGCAGACCGACTTCACGGGCAAGGTCGTCGACGTCCCCTACACCTGCGCCTCGCCCATCGGTGAGAAGAAGGCCACCTCGCCGGTGCAGATCAACGCGAAGAAGGACGGCGGCGGCTACGACCTCACCGTGCAGTTCAAGAAGTCGGTGATGGACAGCCCGATCGACATCCCCGCCGACTCGGTGAAGCCGTCGATGCAGATCGTCCTCGGCGGCGCGGACCAGGGCTCGGTGAAGGTGACCGGGCCGACGAACAAGCAGCCCATCAAGTCGGGTGCGCCGATCGAGATCCCCGATCTGACGGGCACGTACAAGCCGGGCGCGACCGGTACCTCCACCCTCGCGCCGGGAGTCCTCACCATCGAGGCCCTCGGTACGACCACCACCTGCACCCCCGACACATCGGTGGTCTCCCTCACCCTGGACACCGCCGAACAGGCGAGCGGAGCCTCGGGCGGCGGCAACGGCTCCGGCTCCTCCTCGTCCTCCTCCGGCGGAGGTACGGCGACGGGCGGCGGCCTCGCCGACACGGGCGCCGGCGACCACGGCGCCCTGAAGGCGCTCGGCCTCCTCGCGGGCACGGCGGTGCTGCTCGGCGGCGCGGTGTTCACGTATCTGCCGGGGCGCCGGCGAACCCGCTGAACGCGCGGAGGGCCGCCGCGACGCAGGTCGCGGCGGCCCTCGGGAACCGTGGGGGGGGAGGGGACGTCAGCGGACGTCGCCCATGAGTTCCTTGACGCGCTTGCGGTACATCCACACCGCGACACCGGCGACCACCGCGAGCGTGGCCTCCATGGCGACGATGCCCGTCTTGTTCAGGTCGACGCCGGCGATGGAGAGCAGACCGGTGGTGGCGTCGCCGGCGGTGACGGCCAGGAACCAGACGCCCATCATCTGCGAGGCGTACTTCGCGGGCGCCATCTTCGTGGTGACCGACAGGCCGACCGGGGAGAGCAGCAGCTCACCGACGGTCTGCACGAAGTAGATCGCCACCAGCCACATCGCGGCCGCCTTGTGACCGCCGTCGGCGATCGACAGCGGGGCGAGGAAGAGGAAGAAGGACGCGCCGACCAGGACCAGACCCGAGGCGAACTTCACGATCGTGCTCGGCTCCTTGCCGCGCTTGTTCAGCGCGAGCCAGAACCAGGCGAAGACCGGGGCCAGGGCCATGATCAGGACCGGGTTGACCGACTGGTACCAGGAGACCGGGAACTCCCAGCCGAGCACGGTGTTGTCGGCGGAGGAGTCGGCGAAGATCGACAGGGTCGAGCCGCCCTGGTCGTAGATCATCCAGAACACGGCCGCGGCCACGAAGAACCAGATGTACGCGGACATCTTCGACTGCTCGGGGCGGTCGAGTTCCTTGTCCCGCTTGATGTTGACCAGCACCATCACCGGGATGATCACACCGAGCAGGGTCAGCGGGACCAGGATCCAGTTCAGCGTGTAATGGCCGGAGAAGCCGATGACCGCGTACGCCACGACGGCGATGCCGGCCCAGATCGCGGCCTTGCGCAGCGTGCCGGCCTTCTCCTCGGCGGACAGCGGCTTGGGCACGACGCTGGAGCGGTCGGCCAGGTGGCGGCTGCCGAGCAGGAACTGGACCAGACCCAGCGCCATGCCGAGCGCGGCGAGCGCGAAGCCGAAGTGCCAGTTCACGTTCTCGCCGATGGTGCCGATGATCAGCGGCGCGGCGAAGGCACCGAGGTTGATGCCCATGTAGAAGACGGTGAAGCCGCCGTCGCGGCGCGGGTCGTCCGGGCCGTCGTAGAGGTGGCCGACCATCGTGGAGATGTTGGCCTTCAGCAGACCGGAGCCGATCGCGACCAGGCCGAGGCCGGCGTAGAAGGTCCCGGAGGACGGAAGGGCCAGCGTGAGGTGGCCGAGCATGATCACCACGCCGGCGACGGCGACGGTCCTGCGCGGACCCCAGACGCGGTCGCCGAACCAGCCGCCGGGCATGGCGAGCAGGTACACCAGCGACACGTACACGGAGTAGATCGCGGTCGCGGTGCCCGCGTTCAGGTTCAGGCCGCCCGGTGCGACCAGGTACAGCGGGAGGAGAGCCCTCATGCCGTAGTAGGAGAACCTCTCCCACATCTCGGTCATGAAGAGAGTGGCCAGTCCGCGGGGGTGGCCGAAGAAGGTCTTCCCGGTTCCGGGTGTGCCCGGACGGACCGAGTCCTTCGTCAGGCTGGACGCCATGGTCGTTCCTTGCTGGTCGGGACGCGCGGTGGAGCGTGCGCGCCCGGTTGGGGCGGCCGGCACCGGCTTGATCGGCCCGTCCACCCACGCCCATGGGGAAACCGCTCCGGGTCACGGAACGAGGACGGCGACCACCGGGATCCACGCCCCGCGAGTGGGGGCCCGGCCACAGGTCATTCCTTTCGAAGGCCGGCGGAGAGCCGGCCCGCACACAAAAGAGACCCTCGGCATCAAGTCGAGCGCCAAAGGTCGCTGCGTGCTACAGGCGTCCTTTCACCATACGGCAGGACAGAACCGGATATGGAAGGACTTGAGGCGCAGATCACAGGCGGAGGAGGAACCGGGGCAAGGTTTCCAAGGTCCATACCAGGATGACATCCCGCGACCCCAGGTCCGGACCAAGATCGGCAGTGTTGCTGCGGGCGGGTTGTCCGTCATGTCCCCGAGTAAGAGACCGGGTGGGGCATCACACCACTGGCCCTGCCCTCCGCGGACTACCATCGCCTCATGACCCGTGTACTGCTCGCCGAGGACGATGCGTCCATCTCGGAGCCGCTGGCCCGCGCACTGCGCAGGGAAGGGTACGAGGTCGAGGTGCGTGAGGACGGACCCACCGCACTCGACGCCGGAATGCAGGGCGGCATCGACCTGGTCGTGCTGGACCTCGGGCTCCCCGGCATGGACGGCCTGGAGGTGGCCCGCCGGCTGCGCGCCGACGGCCATGCCATCCCCATCCTGATCCTCACCGCGCGCGCCGACGAGGTCGACACCGTCGTCGGACTGGACGCGGGCGCCGACGACTACGTCACCAAGCCGTTCCGGCTCGCCGAACTCCTCGCCCGCGTCCGGGCCCTGCTGCGGCGCGGCGCCTCCGAACCCCAGCAGCCGCCCGCCACCCACGGCGTGCGCATCGACGTCGAGTCGCACCGCGCCTGGATGGGCGAGGAGGAGCTCCAGCTCACCGCCAAGGAGTTCGACCTCCTCCGGGTCCTCGTGCGCGACGCCGGCCGGGTGGTCACCCGCGACCAGCTGATGCGGGAGGTCTGGGACACGACCTGGTGGTCGTCGACCAAGACCCTCGACATGCACATCTCGTGGCTCCGGAAGAAGCTGGGCGACGACGCGGCGAACCCCCGCTACATCGCGACGGTGCGCGGCGTGGGCTTCCGCTTCGAGAAGAGCTGAGCGGTCCGCGGGAAGTGCGGTATTGATCCTGCGGGCCGTCCGTGGCTGGTCGCGCAGTTCCCCGCGCCCCTGTGGGGGCGCTGTACAGCACCGGGCTCCGTCGATTCCGCTCAGCGGGCGAGGAGCCGGCCGACGACGAGTGGGTCGGCGCGGTCCACTGATCCACGTAAGTCACCTGCCCGGAGGGCCCTGTGCGTCGCCGTCTGATTCAGTCCACGCTGTCCGTCGTGCTGGTCGTGATCGCCGTGTTCGGGGTCTCCCTCGTCATCGTCGAGACGCGCACGATCAGCAACAGCGCACAGGAACGCGTGGAGCTGGAGGCGGCCCGGCTGGCCAGCATCGTGGACAGCCGGATCCTCGGGGCCGGGACCGTCGACGCGAACATGCTGCGGGACCAGCTCACGAACGAGCGGTACGCGGTGGTCCGGATTCCCGGCAGGCCGGCCATCGCCGTCGGCAGCCGCCCCGAGGGCGATGTGATCCGGGGCGAGGCCAGGGGCGAGGAGGGCGAGACCGTCGTCGTCGAGGAGCCCCGCTCCTCCGTGACCCGTGAGGTCGGCCGCACCCTGCTCATCATCGGCCTGGTGGCGCTGCTCGCGGTGATCGCGGCCGTCCTCCTGGCCATCCGCCAGGCCAACCGGCTCTCCTCCCCGCTCACCGACCTCGCCGAGACCGCCGAACGCCTCGGCTCCGGCGACCCCCGCCCCCGCCACAAGCGGTACGGCGTCCCCGAGCTGGACCGGGTCGCCGACGTGCTGGACTCCTCCGCCGAGCGCATCGCCCGCATGCTCACCGCCGAACGCCGGCTCGCCGCCGACGCCTCCCACCAACTGCGCACCCCCCTCACCGCGCTGTCCATGCGCCTGGAGGAGATCACCCTCACCGACGACCCGGACACGGTGAAGGAGGAGGCCACCATCGCCCTGACACAGGTGGAACGCCTCACCGACGTCGTCCAGCGCCTGCTGACGAACTCCCGCGACCCGCGCACCGGCTCCGCCGTCACCTTCGACCTCGACGAGGTGATCCAGCAGCAGCTCGCCGAGTGGCGCCCGGCCTACCGCGGTGTGGGCCGCGCGATCGTCAGCTCGGGCAAACGCCACCTCCAGGCGGTGGGCACGCCCGGTGCGGTGGCCCAGGTGCTGGCGGCCCTGATCGAGAACTCGCTGATGCACGGCGGCGGTACGGTCGCCCTGCGTACCCGCGTCACCGGCAACCAGGCCGTCATCGAGGTCACCGACGAGGGCCCAGGCGTCCCCGCCGACCTCGGCGCCCGCATCTTCGAGCGCACGATCAGCGGCCGCAACTCCACGGGAATCGGCCTGGCGGTGGCCAGGGACCTGGCCGAAGCGGACGGCGGCCGCCTGGAGATGCTCCAGACCAAGCCCCCGGTCTTCGGCCTGTTCCTGTCCCGAACGGCCCCGGAGAAGAAACCCCGTCCGGACCCGGAACCCACGGTCAGATAACCCGGCGTTTCCGGCACGCCGAAAGCACCGGTCGGGCGATCCGGCCCGTCCGGCGTTCGCCTCAGCCCACCCGCTGCTTGGCAGCAGAACCCGCCGAATCCGCGGCCGCCCCCGGAGACTCCACAGCTCCCCGCAGCGGCAGCGCCTTGAACACCCACGTCCGATACGACCAGAACCGGAACAGCGTGGCGACCCCGATCCCGAGGAACTTGAACACGTTGCTCTGCAACGGACTGTCCCACCCGAACCCGTACGTCGCCAGGAACAGCAACCCGTTCTCGATGACCAGCCCCACCATGCTGAACAGCAGGAACAGCGTCATCTCCTTCGTGCGCCCACCCTTGTCCCGGTCCCGATAGGTGAAGTACCGGAACCCGACGTAGTTGAACGCGATGGCGACGACCGTGGCGATGACGCTCGCCCGCACCACCTGAAGGTCGGTGACGTGCCGCACGAAGTTGAAGACACCGAGGTTGACCAGCAGCCCCGCCCCGCCCACCGCGCCGAATTTGGCCAGCTCCCGGGTGAGTCGCCGCAGCCGTCCTCCCCCCGAGGAACCAGCGGAACCATGTGCCATGGTCGTACAGGCCCCCGTCCGGGTGTCGGTTTCGTCAACCCAGCCATGCTAACCACCCCCCTCGCAGGTTTCCTGTGCGGCCGCCTCCCAGCCGGCCAGGAGCCGCAGAACAGGCGCAAAACAGGAGCGGAATTCAGCCGGTGCGTTGTGGCCGATACCCTGGGGGTGTGACGTTCCCGGTAGTCGGCATGGTCGGCGGGGGTCAGCTCGCTCGTATGACACACGAGGCGGGCATCCCGTTGGGCATCAGGTTCAAGCTCCTCAGTGACACTCCCCAGGATTCCGCGGCCCAGGTGGTGAGCGATGTCGTCGTCGGCGACTATCGCGACCTGGACACGCTGCGCGAGTTCGCGCGGGGCTGTGACGTGATCACCTTCGATCACGAGCACGTCCCCACCGAGCACCTCAGGGCACTGGAGGCGGACGGCATCCCCGTCCGTCCGGGCCCCGACGCGCTCGTGCACGCCCAGGACAAGGGCGTGATGCGCGCGAAGCTCGACGCGATCGGCATCCCCTGCCCACGGCACCGCATCGTGGCCGATCCGGCGGACGTCGCCGCGTTCGCCGCGGAGGGTGGAGGCTTCCCCGTCGTCCTCAAGACGGTCCGCGGCGGCTACGACGGCAAGGGCGTCTGGGTCGTCGGCAGCGAGGCCGAGGCCGCCGCACCCTTCCGCGCGGGCGTGCCCGTCCTCGCGGAGGAGAAGGTCGACTACGTCCGTGAGCTGGCCGCCAATGTCGTACGGTCCCCGCACGGCCAGGCCGTCGCCTACCCGGTGGTCGAGTCCCAGCAGGTCGACGGCGTCTGCGACACGGTGATCGCGCCCGCCCCCGGCCTCGACCAGGGCCTGGCCCTGAAGGCCGAGGAGATGGCGCTGACCATCGCCAAGGAACTCGGCGTCGTCGGCCACCTCGCCGTGGAGCTGTTCGAGACCCGCGACGGCCGCATCCTCGTCAACGAACTGGCGATGCGCCCGCACAACTCGGGCCACTGGTCGATGGACGGCGCGATCACGTCGCAGTTCGCCAACCACGTCCGCGCGGTCCTCGACCTCCCCCTCGGCGACCCGCGCCCGCGTGCCGGATGGACGGTCATGGTCAACGTCCTCGGCGGCGACTACCCGGACATGTACTCCGCGTACCTGCACTGCATGGCCCGCGACCCCCAACTGAAGATCCACATGTACGGCAAGGACGTGAAGCCCGGCCGCAAGGTCGGCCACGTGAACACCTACGGCGACGACCTCGACGACGTGCTGGAACGCGCCCGTCACGCTGCCGGCTACCTGAGAGGCACGATCACCGAATGAGCCGTGTTGTAGGCATCGTGATGGGGTCGGACTCCGACTGGCCCGTCATGGAGGCCGCCGCCCAGGCCCTCGACGAGTTCGAGATCGCGTACGAGGTGGACGTCGTCTCCGCGCACCGCATGCCGCGCGAGATGGTCGCCTACGGCGAGGAGGCGGCGGGGCGCGGGCTGAAGGTGATCATCGCGGGCGCGGGCGGGGCCGCCCACCTGCCCGGCATGCTGGCCTCGGTCACCCCGCTCCCGGTGATCGGCGTGCCCGTGCCGCTGAAGTACCTCGACGGCATGGACAGCCTGCTGTCGATCGTGCAGATGCCGGCCGGCGTGCCCGTCGCGACCGTCTCGGTCGGCGGCGCCCGCAACGCCGGTCTGCTGGCCGCCCGCATCCTCGCCGCGCACGACGAGGACCTCCTCGCCCGGATGCGCGAGTTCCAGCAGGACCTCAACGACCAGGCCACCGAGAAGGGCAGGCGGCTGCGCGCCAAGGTCGACGGCGGCGGCGCCGGCGGCGGCTTCGGCTTCGGGAAGTGACGCCGATGACCTCCCTGGAGCAGGCCCGGGAACTGCTGCGCGCCCACCCGGTCGTCGACGGCCACAACGACCTGCCGTGGGCGCTGCGCGAACAGGTCCGCTACGACCTCGACGCCCGTGACATCGCCACCGACCAGCACACCCACCTGCACACCGACATACCCCGCCTGCGCGCGGGCGGCGTCGGCGCGCAGTACTGGTCGGTGTACGTCCGCTCGGACCTGCCCGACGCGGTCCCGGCGACGCTGGAGCAGATCGACTGCGTACGGCAGCTGATCGACCGCCACCCCGAGGCGCTCAGGTCCGCCCTGACCGCCGCCGACATGGAGGCGGCGCGCGCGGAGGGCCGTATCGCCTCGCTCATGGGCGCGGAGGGCGGCCACTCCATCGCCAACTCGCTGGGCACCCTGCGCGGCCTGTACGCGCTCGGCGTGCGGTACCTGACGCTCACCCACAACGACAACGTGGACTGGGCGGACTCAGCGACCGACGTGCCGAAGGCCGGCGGGCTGACGGCGTTCGGCCGCGAGGTCGTGCGGGAGATGAACCGCGAGGGCATGCTGGTCGACCTCTCGCACGTGGCGGCGACGACGATGCGCGACGCGCTGGACGTCTCCGCCGCCCCGGTGATCTTCTCCCACTCGTCCTCCCGTGCCGTCTGCGACCACCCGCGCAACATCCCGGACGACGTGCTGGAGCGGCTGCCCGCCAACGGGGGCATCGCGATGGTGACGTTCGTGCCGAAGTTCGTGCTCCAGGCGGCGGTCGACTGGACGGCCGCGGCGGACGAGAACATGCGCGCCCACGGCTTCCACCACCTCGCCGCCACCGCCGAGGCGATGAAGGTCCACCGCGCCTTCGAGGAGTCGAACCCCCGCCCGGTCGCCACCGTGGCCACGGTCGCCGACCACCTCGACCACATGCGCGAGGTCGCCGGCATCGACCACCTCGGCATCGGCGGCGACTACGACGGGACCGCCTTCACCCCCGAGGGCCTGAACGACGTCTCCGGCTATCCGACACTCCTCGCCGAGCTCCTCGACCGAGGCTGGTCCCACTCCGACCTCGCCAAGCTCACCTGGCAGAACGCGGTCCGAGTCCTGGGCGCCGCGGAGGACGTCTCCCGCGACCTCCGGACCACCCGGGCCCCGTCCAACGCGACGATCGAGTCACTCGACGGCTGAGCCGCCTGCCACGGAGGGGCGTGTGGGGATGCGGATAGGTGAGCTGGCCCGGCGTACCGGGGTGAGCGAGAGGTCGCTCCGGTACTACGAGGCTCAGGGGCTGCTGTGGGCCGGTCGTACGCCCGGAGGGCACCGGGACTATCCGGAGGCGGCCGTGGACCGGGTCGTACGGATCCAGGAGCTGTTCGCGGCCGGGCTGCACAGTGCGAAGATCGCCGAGCTGCTGCCCTGCATGCGCGACGCCGACGGCGGCCCCTCCGAGGTCGCCACCCCGCGCCTGGTCGCCGACCTCACCGCGGAGCGCGAACGCATCGACTGCATGATCGCCGACCTCGTCCGGTCCCGCGAGACTCTCGACGAGGTGATCCAGGTGGCGCGGCAGGACTGACCGCGGCCGGGGCGCGTACCCCGAACGGCACCTTCCACCAGGAAGCGGCCCGCCCGCCGTGCGACGGTGACCGTACTGCTGATCGACGTACGGAGACCGCCATGGCCGACCTCCAGCACGAACTGCACACCACGCCGGAGGTCGGCGAGCTGCCGGACCCGTTCCCCCCGTTCGCCGACGTTCCCGACGCCGCGGCCACCGCGCTGTCCGACCCGGACGCCGACCCCCTCGACCGCGCCCACGTCCTCCTCGCCGCACACCCCGTCGTCGACGGCCACAACGCCCTGCCCCGCGCCCTGCGCCGGCTGCCCTTCTACGACCTCCAGCTCGGTGAGAGCGCCGTCGGCACCGACCTGCCCCGACTGCGCGAGGGCCACGTCGGCGCCCTGTTCTGGTCACTGCACCCGCCGACGGGGCTCGCCACCGGCCGGGCCGTCGCCGCCACCCTGGACCAGGTCGACCTCGTCCGGTCGGTGATCCGTGCCCACCCCGAGGGACTGCGCCCCGCGTACGGCGCCGGCCAGGTCATCGACGCCCGCAACTGCGGCCGCGTCGCCGTCGTCCTCGGCCCCGCCCCGGCCACCGCCCTCGACGACTCCCTCGGCATCCTGCGCGTCCTGCACTCCCTCGGCCTGCGCGTCCTCACCCTCGCCGGCACCTCCTGGGCCAGCGAGGCCGGGCTCACCCGGTTCGGCGAGGAGGTCGTGCGCGAGATGAACCGGCTCGGCGTGCTCGCCGACCTCTCCGCCGCCTCCGACGCCACGATCGCCCGGACCCTCACCCTCTCCAGGACACCGGTCCTGTGCACCCGCTCCGCCGCCCGCGCCCTGCGCCCCCACCCCGACAACCTGCCCGACGAACTCCTCGCCGCCCTCGGCGCGGCCGGCGGCCTCTGCATGGTGCCGCTGGCCGCCGAACAGACCGGCCCGACCCTCAGGGACGTCGCCGACCACCTCGACCACGTCCGCGAGATCGCCGGACCCGGCTGCGTCGGCCTGTCCGGCACCCATGACACGGGCGCCGCCCATCCCCAGGACCTGGCCGACGCCGCCGGCTACCCGCACCTGATCGCCGAACTCCTCCGCCGGGGCTGGCCGGAGACCGAAATCACCCAGTTGACCTGGGGAAACGCGCAGCGCGTCCTGCGCACCGCGGAATTCGCCGCCCAGACTGCGCAGCAACGCAGAGAGCCGTCGACGGCGACCATCACGGAACTGGACGACTAGGACCCCGGAGACTCACGAGGACGAGGCGTTCTCGATCCGGCAGAGGCAGAACGGGTGCCCTGCCGGGTCGGCGTACACCTGGAAGTCCTTCTTCTCCCGGTCCTCCAGGTCCAGCGGCCGTGCCCCCAGCTCCAGCACGCGCGCGTGGGCCGCGTCGACCTCCTCCCAGGTGGCACCGGCGTCGAGGTCCAGGTGGAACTGCTGCGCGTTGCGGTCGGCCCGCGGCCACTCGGGCGGGGTCAGCCCCTCCGCCCGCTGGAAGGCCAGCCGGGGCCCGCCGGGCACCTGGAGGACGTACCAGTCCTCCCCGCCGTCCTCGGCTTCCGGTGCGCCGCCCACGACGGCGGCGTAGAACTCGGCGAGAGCGCGCGGGTCGGGGCAGTCGAGCACGACGGAACGCAGACGGACGGTGGGTGCCATACGGCGCCTCCTCGGTCGGGGTGCGAAACGGACGCAGAGGGCGACCGAGTGCCCGGACGGCTGGCAGCCCTAACCCACGGGGCGTCATCCCCAGGGCGTCCCCCACAGGGAGTTCACACGTCACACACCGCCCCCGTGCGGCAGAATGCAGGAAGACGCCGGTTCGGCCGACTGAGCCTCGGCCGAACCGGCGTCACCCGCCTGTCGGCCGCCCCGTCCCCGTCTCAGGCGGTCGGGCGGCCCATCGCCCGGTACGTCCAGCCGGCCTTGCGCCACAGCACCGGGTCGAGCGCGTTGCGCCCGTCCAGGATCAGCCGGGCCGTCGCGACCTCGCCGAGCGCCGCCGGGTCCAGCTCCCGGAACTCCCGCCACTCGGTCAGATGCAGGACGACGTCGGCACCCCGGACGGCCTCCAGGGCCGTATCCGCGTAGCCGAGCGTCGGGAAGACGCGGCGGGCGTTGTCCATGCCCTTCGGGTCGTAGACCGTCACCTGGCCGCCCTGGAGGTGGATCTGCCCGGCGACGTTCAACGCAGGCGAGTCCCGCACGTCGTCCGAGTCCGGCTTGAAGGTCGCGCCGAGCACGGCGACCCGCTTGCCGAGGAACGGCCCCCCGCCCAGCGCCTGCCGCGCCAGCTCCACCATCTGCCCGCGCTGCCGCATGTTGATCGAGTCGATCTCGCGCAGGAACGTCAGCGCCTGGTCCGCGCCCAGCTCACCGGCGCGCGCCATGAACGCCCGGATGTCCTTGGGCAGACACCCGCCGCCGAAGCCGATCCCGGCCCGCAGGAACTTCTTGCCGATCCGGTCGTCGTACCCGATGGCCTCCGCCAGCTTGGCCACATCGCCGCCGGCGGCCTCACAGACCTCGGCCATCGCGTTGATGAAGGAGATCTTGGTGGCGAGGAAGGAGTTCGCGGAGGTCTTCACCAGCTCGGCCGTCGGGAAGTCGGTGACGACGAACGGCGAGCCCTCCCCGACCGGCCCGGCGTAGACCTCCCGCAGGGTCGCCTCGGCCCGCTCGCTGCGCACGCCGACGACGATCCGGTCCGGGTGCAGGGTGTCCTGCACGGCGAAGCCCTCCCGCAGGAACTCCGGGTTCCACGCCAGTTCCGCGTCCTCGCCGGCCGGCGCCAGCTCGGTGATCGTGCGGGCCAGCCGGTCCGCGGAGCCCACCGGCACGGTCGACTTGCCCACCACCAGCGCGGGCCGCTCCAGATGCGGGGCGAGCGAGGCGATCGCGGACTCGACGTACGACATGTCGCAGGCGTACTCGCCGTGCTTCTGCGGGGTGTTCACGCAGACGAAGTGGACGTCGCCGAACGCACCGACCTCCGCCCAGTCCTGGGTGAAGCGCAGCCGCCCGCTGGAACCCTCGAACCCGGCGACGTGCCGGCGCAGCAGCTCCTCCAGGCCCGGCTCGTACATCGGGGTCTCGCCCCGCTCCAGCATCTCGATCTTCTCGCGCACGATGTCGAGCGCGAGCACCTCGAAGCCCAGCTCGGCCATGGCCGCGGCATGCGTGGCACCGAGATAACCGGTGCCGATCACGGTGATCTTGAGGGCCATGCGTGCTCCTGGGCTGGGCGGGGCGGGACCGGATGCGCGCAACGAGCATAGTCGGGGCGTACACGGGCCCCTCACCGGGCAGTTCACCGGTGCGGCCGCCCTGTCGCCAAGCTCACGTATCACTCGCGTGGGCAGACCTCTAAAATTTGAGTTACTTAACGGTAATTAGCGAGATCACACCCAGCGTTCTTGGAGCGTGAGAGACCTTGGCCGGATCGGCTGACTTCGACCTGTACCGCCCGTCCGAGGAGCACGACATGCTCCGGGACGCCATCCGCTCACTGGCCGAGGCGAAGATCGCGCCGTACGCCGCAGCGGTCGACGAGGAGGCCCGCTTCCCCCAGGAGGCCCTCGACGCGCTGGTCGCCAGCGACCTGCACGCGGTGCACGTCCCCGAGGAGTACGGCGGCGCCGGCGCCGACGCGCTCGCCACGGTCATCGTCATCGAGGAGGTGGCCCGCGCCTGCGTGTCCTCCTCCCTGATCCCGGCCGTGAACAAGCTCGGCTCGCTCCCGGTGATCCTCTCCGGCTCCGAGGACCTGAAGAAGAAGTACCTGGCGCCGCTCGCCAAGGGCGACGCGATGTTCTCGTACTGCCTCTCCGAGCCGGACGCCGGCTCGGACGCGGCCGGCATGAAGACCCGCGCCGTGCGCGACGGCGACGGCTGGATCCTCAACGGCGTGAAGCGCTGGATCACCAACGCGGGCGTCTCCGAGTACTACACGGTGCTGGCCGTCACCGACCCGGAGAAGCGCTCCAAGGGCATCTCGGCGTTCGTCGTGGAGAAGTCCGACCCGGGCGTCTCCTTCGGCGCCCCGGAGAAGAAGCTCGGCATCAAGGGCTCCCCGACCCGCGAGGTCTACTTCGACAACGTCCGCATCCCCGCCGACCGCATGATCGGCGACGAGGGCACCGGCTTCGCCACCGCGATGAAGACCCTCGACCACACCCGCATCACCATCGCCGCCCAGGCCCTCGGTGTCGCCCAGGGCGCCTTCGACTACGCCAAGGGCTACGTCCGGGAGCGCAAGCAGTTCGGCAAGGCGATCGCCGACTTCCAGGGCATCCAGTTCATGCTCGCCGACATGGCCATGAAGATCGAGGCCGCCCGCCAGCTGACGTACGCCGCGGCGGCGAAGTCGGAGCGCGTCGCCGCCGGAGGTGGAGAAGGGGACCTCACCTTCCAGGGCGCGGCCGCCAAGTGCTTCGCCTCCGACGTCGCCATGGAGGTCACCACGGACGCCGTCCAGCTCCTCGGCGGCTACGGCTACACCCGCGACTACCCGGTCGAGCGGATGATGCGCGACGCCAAGATCACGCAGATCTACGAGGGCACGAACCAGGTCCAGCGCATCGTGATGGCCCGCAACCTGCCGTAACTCCTCCCCGCCCTACGACCGTCGCCCTCCGCCCGTTCTCCGGGCAGGGGGCGATCGTCGTCCGCGGACCGGCTACGCGAACAGCGGGTCCAGCGCCTTCTCCAGGTCGGCCGCCACCCGGTAGTGGACGGCCGTCATGCCGAGGGCGGTGGCCGCCTCGAGGTTCTCCAGGGTGTCGTCGACGAACAGGCAGCGGTCGGGGCGTACGCCCGCCCGTGCCGCGCCCAGTTCGAGGATGCGGCGGTCGGGCTTGACGAGGCCGACGCGGGCGCTGCTGACGACGTCGTCCGCCAGCTCCGTCAGGCCCATGGCCTCCAGGTCGCGCTCCAGACCGAGCGTGGCGTTGGTGACGAGGACCAGCGGCACCCGGACCCGGGCCCGGCGCAGCAGGTCCAGCACGGCCTCGTCGGCCCGGAACGGCGACTCCAGCAGCGCGGTGCCCAGCGCCCAGCCGGTCTCCTCGTCCACGAGCCCGGTCAGCCCGCGCGCGATGGCCGCCACCCACTCCTGCTCGGTGATCCGGCCCAGCAGCAGCGGCCCGTCGACCTCGGGGGAGAAGGCCACCTTCTTGGTGGTGCCCTCCGCGAGCCCCGCGATGCGCTCCAGCGACTCCAGGTGGGTGGAGTCGAAGCGCCGGATCACGTTGTCGACGTCACAGAGGACCGCGTCGAAGGGCCGTGCGGCGGCGGGCCGGTCAGCCACCCGACACCGTGACCTTCTCGTCGTTCTTCAGCTGGCTCACCAGCTGCTTCACCTTGGCCTTGTCCCAGACGAGGTTGCCGCCGCTGGACCCGGAGATCGGCATGTTCATCGACTTGCCGTCGCCGCCGTTGACGCCCTTCATCGCGAAGAACATCGACCCCAGGTCGTACAGGCCCATGTCCTTGTCGACGATCAGGGTGTCCAGGCCGGCGCTCATGGTCGGGTACAGCTTGAAGGGGTTGAGGACCGTGCCCGGCGTGGCCACCTGGCTCGCGAGGGCCGCGAGGAACTTCTGCTGGTTCTTCGTACGGTCCAGATCGGAGCCGGCGAGCGCGTACCGGGTGCGGACGAAGGCGAGGGACTCCTCGCCGTTCAGGGTCTGCTTGCCCTTCTTGAGGTCCGCGCCGGACTTGGTGTCCTTGATGTCCTGCGGGATGTCGATCTCGACGCCGCCGACCGCGTCCACGATGTTCGCGAAGCCGGCGAAACCGATCTCCACGTAGTGGTCGATGCGCAGCCCGGTGTTGAACTCGACCGTGCGGACGAGCAGCTCGGGGCCGTCCTCCGCGTACGCCGCGTTCAGCTTGGTGTGCCGGCCCGTGCCCTCGTAGCGCTTGCCGGAGTCCGAGCCCACGAACGAGGGGATCTCCACGTCCGAGTCGCGGGGCAGCGAGATCAGCGTGTCGCCGTTGGAGCCGGTGTGCAGGATCATCATCGAGTCCGTGCGCTTGCCGTCGGCGGAGCCGGTGTGCAGCGCCTTCTTCTCCTCGGCGGTCATGCCCTCACGGCTGTCGGAGCCGACGATGAGGAAGTTGGTGCCCTCGCCCGCCTCGGGCCGGTCGATCACCTTGGACAGGTCGACCTCGCGCTTGAGCTTGGAGTCGGCCCAGAAGTACGTCCCGACGGTCGTCACGACCAGGACCGTCACGACACTGATCGCGGTCCACTTGATCCGGCGCCGCCAGTTCGGTGCGGGGCGCGCGGCCTGGGTGCCGTAGCCGCCCGGCCCGTCGGAACCGCCGCCGTACACCTCGCCCGCGCTGTAACCGCTGTCGTAGCCGGTGTTGCGGGCGTTGGTGTAGTCGCCGCCGCCGTATCCCTGGCCGTCGACGTACGACGGCTGCGGCGGGACGCCGGCGCCCTGCGGCGGGGCGGCCGGACCGCGGCGGACCTGACGCATCACGCGCGCGCCCTCGGGCTGTGCGCTCGCGCCGCCGTGTCCGTACCGGGAGCCGCGGTTGTTGTCGGACCATCCCTCGGGCCAGTCATTCATGCGCCCCAGTGTGCAGGGCGGCGGTGTGTCCCATACAGGGGCGTCGAGGAATCAGCGCTCCGCTGTTGCCAACCTGACACAAAATCCCGGCTTGTCCGCCTCGGCATAAGGTGGAGGACATGACAGACCAGGTCACCCCAGTGGACTCGGACACCTCGGACATCCCGGGTAAGCCGACGTCCGCGTCCCGCACCACGCTCAGCCACATCATGAGCCACAACGACACCAACCTCCTGGGCACGGTGCACGGTGGCGTGATCATGAAACTCGTCGACGACGCGGCGGGCGCGGTGGCCGGACGGCACTCCGGCGGACCGGCCGTCACCGCGTCCATGGACGAGATGGCGTTCCTCGAGCCGGTCCGCGTAGGTGACCTCGTCCATGTGAAGGCCCAGGTGAACTGGACCGGCCGGACCTCCATGGAGGTCGGCGTCCGGGTCCTGGCCGAGCGCTGGAACGAGTCGGCGCCGCCCACCCAGGTCGGCTCGGCCTACCTGGTCTTCGCCGCCGTGGACGCCGACGGCAAGCCCCGCCGCGTCCCCCCGGTGCTCCCCGAGACCGACCGCGACCGCCGCCGCTACCAGGAGGCCCAGATCCGCCGCACCCACCGCCTGTCCCGCCGCCGCGCCATCATGGAACTGCGGGAGCGACGGGTGGCGGAGGGCTTCGACGACTGAGGCGGCACCGCCCCGGTCTCAGGAGCAGCCGACCTCGTCGCCCCTGACCACTCCGGACTCGCCCTGTTCCGGGTCGTCCGCCCGGACCTTGCGGACCTGGTGGGACTCCGTGCCGGTGGTGACCTTCAGGACGGGGCCCAGGCCCGGGACGGGGCGCAGCTCGCTGCCGGGGAGCGCGGCGGCCAGCGACTTCGCCGAGCGGTCCCAGCGGGGGTCGTGGGAGATGACCGTACGGCGCACCGAGGTGTCGCGGGCCGTGGCCGGCTGCCCGGTCGTACGGAAGCCGGTGGCCCGCAGGGCGGCGTCGACCTGCCTGGCCAGTCCGGGCGTGCGGGTGCCGTTCTCCACCTGGACGCGGATCTGCTGCGGGGCCACCTCCACGCGGACGGCCGTGCTGCGGACCCGGGGCGTGGTGGCGAGGGGCTTGTCGTCGCGCAGGGCCTCGAAGAGGCGCTCGGAGCGGACGGGGTCCCACTTCACGGTCGAGCCGATGCCCTTCACGGCGTACCCCATCCGCCCGATGGGGACGGTCGTGAACTCCGAGGAGGACGGGGAGAAGGTGCGCATCGCCCGCCCGAGGGCCAGCAGTTCGTCGGTGCCGAAGCCGCGGTCGGCCCGCACCGAGCCGAGCACCGCCCGTGTCACGTCACGGAACTTCAGCGGGTTCAGCAGGATTCCGGAGGAGGTCGCCCGGTCCACCAGCCCCGCCAGGAACCGCTGCTGGCGTTTCATCCGGCCGAGGTCGGAGGAGGCGTCGGAGTGCCGGGAGCGGACGTACTGGAGGGCCTCGCCGCCGCGCAGGGTGTGGCTGCCGGGTGCGAGGTCGAGGCCGGTGTAGGGGTCCTTCAGGCGCTGGTCGGTGCAGATCTTGACGCCGCCCAGGACGTCGACGGTCTTCATGAAGCTGGTGAAGTCGACCTCCAGGTAGTGGTCGATCTTCACGTGGGTCATGCGCTCGACGGTCCGCACGGTCAGCTGCGGCCCGCCCTCCGCGTACGCCCCGTTGATCTTGATGGGGTGGCCGTGGTGCTTCTCACCGGTGGTCCGGTCGGTGTGCGGGGGCGTCTCGGCGTAGGAGTCGCGCGGCAGGCTGACCACGCTCGCCCGGTCCCGGTCCTCCGAGATGTGCACGATCATCAGCGTGTCGGTGCAGTGGCAGGGCTCGCCGCCGAGCCGGTACCGCTGCCGTTCGGCCTCGGTGATCCGGTCGCGGCCGTCGGTGCCGACCATCAGCACGTTCATGCCGTGTCCGGCCCGCGGGCGGTTCTTCATGTCCTTGAAGGGGTCGACGCGGGCGATCCCGGAGTCGAGGCTGCTGATCAGGGTGTGGCCGATCCCGGCGGAGGCCAGCACGACGACCGACAGCGTCATGGTCGCCCGCATGACCCAGCGGGGGCGCTTCTTCGGTGCGGGGTGGACCGGCCGGCGCTGCGCGCGGCGCGAGGGCCGGGAGGCGGGGGACCGGGGCGGGGTGGGGGACAAGCGGGTCACCTCCGGGCGACGGCCGTACGAGGCGTACGAGGGGAGCCGTGAGAACCGTAGGCCGATACGATCCGCCGCCCGCCGCAGGGCACCCGGCGGCGCGCACCGGTGTCCCCCGTTCGCGGTAACGTGATGTCCCTATGAACGCGAAGTCCGACGTGCAGCTCCCCGCCGTGTCCGTCATCATGCCCGTCCTCAACGAGGAGCGGCATCTGCGCGGAGCAGTCCAAGCGATCCTCGCGCAGGAGTACGCCGGCGAGATGGAGGTCGTGATCGCCATCGGTCCGTCCACGGACCGTACGGACGAGATCGCCGCCGAACTCGTGGCCGAAACCGCGTCCCACAAGAACAAGCGCGTCCACACCGTCCCGAACCCGACGGGCCGCACGCCCGCCGCCCTTAACGCGGCGATCAAGGCCTCGCGCCATCCGGTCGTCGTCCGCGTCGACGGGCACGGCATGCTCTCGCCGAACTACATCGCCACCGCCGTACGGCTCCTGGAGGAGACCGGCGCGCAGAACGTCGGCGGCATCATGCACGCCGAGGGCGAGAACGACTGGGAGCACGCGGTCGCCGCCGCGATGACCTCGAAGATCGGGGTCGGGAACGCCGCCTTCCACACCGGGGGACAGGCCGGCCCGGCCGAGACCGTGTACCTCGGCGTGTTCCGGCGCGAGGCGCTCGAGCAACAGGGCGGCTACAACGAGGAGTTCATCCGTGCCCAGGACTGGGAGCTGAACTTCCGCATCCGTGAGGCCGGCGGGCTGATCTGGTTCTCGCCGGAGCTGAAGGTGTCGTACCGCCCGCGGCCCAGCGTCAAGGCGCTCGCCAAGCAGTACAAGGACTACGGCCGTTGGCGGCACGTCGTCGCCCGCTACCACGAGGGCTCCATCAACCTGCGCTACCTCGCCCCGCCGACCGCCGTCTGCGCGATCGCGGCCGGGATCGTGGTCGGCGCGGCCCTCACCCCGCTCGGCTTCCTGATCCCGGGCGGCTACCTCGCGGCGATCGCCCTCGGCTCGCTGCCGGCCGGCAAGGGCCTGCCGGCGAAGGCGCGCCTCCAGATCCCCGTGGCCCTCGCCACCATGCACATGTCGTGGGGGTTCGGCTTCCTGACCAGCCCGAAGTCGCTGGCCAGGAAGGTCATCGCGTCCCGTCGCCCGGCGGTCCTCAGCTCGCACTGAGCACCGCTGGGCGATGGAAGGGCCCGGCCTACCAGCTGTAGGCCGGGTCCACGTGCATGCACTGGCCGGTGTCGGCCGCGTTCATCGTCTCCGCCGAGGTGGGCGTCCTGTCGTCCTCCACCGGCGCCTTGTACGCCGTGCCCGACCGCCAGTCCGCGCCCACGAAGAGCGTGACCCCGGAGACCTCGGTGGACTGCTTCACCTGGCCCGCCGGAACGCCGAGGGCCTTCGCGACCCGCAGGGCGTCGGCCTGGAGGTCGGCGCTCGGGTAGCGGATCACCGTGGTCTTCTCGGTGGTGGCCGGCGAGGTGTCCGCCTTGGCGTCGGTGAAGCCCTTGCCGACCAGCACCTCCGTCACCGCGGAGGCCCGTCCGCGCGCCGCGCCCAGGCTGTCGGTGTACGTCCCGTTGTGGACCTGTACGGCGATCTCGTCGTCCGCGGCGGCCGCGTCCGTGACCGTCGGGGACGGGCTCGCGGTGGCCTTCGCGGCGTCCTTGCCGTCCAGGGCGATGTCCTCGCGCACCAGCCGGAACAGCTTCTCGGCGTCGTCGGTGGGTACCACCCGGCCGGTCTGGACGGTGTCGTACCGGTTCGGCATCGTCGTCATGGTGATGCGCTCGGTGGGCACCTTCTGCAACTCGGTCGCCAGGTCGTACATCTTCTTGATGCTGTCCAGACCGTCGTCGACCGTGATCGCCTGCGTGGCCGCCTCGGCGAGCTTGCGCAGCCCGTTGGGGTTTGTCAGCTTCGCCTCCGAGCGCAGCTGACGGACCATCGAGTTCATGTACATGTGCTGCGCCTTGGCGCGCGCCAGGTCGGTGTCGTCCTCGAAGCCGTAGCGGGTGCGCAGCCACTGGAGGGCCTGCTTGCCCTTGATGTCGTGGGTGCCCTTCGCCAGCTTCAGGCCCGAGCCCTTGCCGGTGCTGGTGTGCGAGTGGACGTTGGCGTCCACACACACCGGGACGCCGCCGATCGCGTCGGCCATCGACACCACACCGGCGAAGTCGATCATCATGAAGTGGTCGATGTGGATGTCGGTGAGCTTCTCCCAGGTGGCCACCGTGCAGCCCGGACCGCCGCGCCCCAGCGAGGAGTTGGTGATCTCCCGGGTGAGCGCCCGGAACACCTCGCCGGTGTCCGGGTCCGTGCACTTGGGAATGTCGAGCAGGGTGTCGCGCGGCATGCTCACCACCGACATGTTGCTGCGGTCAGCGGAGACGTGCAGCAGCATCTGGACATCGGCGAGGGGCGTGCCGTTGAAGGTGTCCCTGGCCCCGCCGAGCTTCTGGTTCTCCACCGTGTCCCGGGCGTCCGAACCGATCAGCAGGATGTTCAGCGCCTTCTGCCCGGCCTCGTTGGCCTTGGTCTCCGTCGCCCGGTCCTTGGCGTCGCCCAGGTTCAGCCGGTCGCTCTTGATGTTGGCGTTGAGATGCTCGTAGTAGAGGTATCCGGCCCCCGCGCCGCCCACTATCACCAACGCGAGCACGGTCGCCGACCAGCGCAGCACACGCCGTCTGCGCCGTCTTCGCTCCGTGCCGCGGCCGGCTCTGCGCCCGCCGCCGCCCTCGCCCGCGCCACCGTCTCCGGCGCTCTCCCCGGCCGCCGCCTCGTCGTCCGCCGCCGTGGACGTGCTGTCCCCGACCCCGGGAACCGCTCCCCGTACCGTGCTCCGCCCCACTGGCCCCGCCCCTCCCCCTCGTGCGCCTGACATGACACGGGCCCGTCCCGCGTCAAGTCAGACGCTCGACAGGCCCGCAGGGTTACCTACTTGGCGCACTCGACCTTGTCCGCCGTGGACTTGTCGACCGTGTCCGGCACGGTCGTCGGGGCCGTGAGCGAGACGCCCGCGCCCTTGAAGTCCTTGCCCAGCGTCAGCGTCATCGTCGGCAGACCCTGGGCATTCGTGACGCTCTCGCCCGGCTTCAGGGCCGTCCCCGGCAGCCCCATGATGGCGGCGAGCTTGCGTGCCTGATCGGCCTGTTCGGGCCCGTACTCGAGCGTCGTCCTGCTGAGTACCTCCGGCGCGTTGCCCGCGTTCTCGGACTTCGTCACGCCCTCATCATTCTGCAGCCAGCTGAGAGTGGCCTGTGCGCTGCCGGACTCGGCGCCGCCGTTCATGACCTGCACCCGCACCTCGGAGGCCGCGGACTGGGTGCCCTTGAGGCGGGCCGCCGCGGCCGCGGCCGCCGCGTCCTTCGACGCCTTCGCCTGCTCCTTCACCTCGGTGAAGGACACGTCGTCCTGGATCATCTGGAAGACGGTGGGCGCCGTCGTCCGGTTCAGGACGACCGTGGCCTTGACCTTCTCGGCCGGGTTGTCGACGACGGGCACGGTGGTGAAGGTCAGGTTCTTGGTGTTGAGCTTGCCCAGCTCCAGACCGAGGTCCTTGAGCTTGGTGATGCTGTCCAGCTGGGAGTCGACGGTGAGCGCCTTCGTGCCCGCCTCCGCCAGCTTGATCATCTTCGTGGGGCTGGTGAGCGTGTCGTTCGACTTCAGCTTGCGCATCAGCGAACCGAGGAACTGCTGCTGGATCGCGATCCGGCTCAGGTCACCGCCGAAGCCCACCGAGTGCCGGGTGCGCAGGAACGCCAGCGCCTGCTCGCCCTGGACGGTGTGCGTGCCCTTCGACAGCTTCAGATGCGAGTCCGGGTCGTCGATGTCCTTGGCCAGGCACACCTCGACCCCGTCGACCGCGGTCGTCAGCGTCTTGACCGCGTTGAAGTCGGCCACCATGAAGTTGTCCGGGGTGACCCCGGTCAGCTCCGTCACCGTGCGCATGGTGCAGCTGGGCGTCCGGCCGTCCTGGCCGAGGCTGGTGTTGAAGCGGACGCCCTGCGTGCCCTTGATGATCTCGCTGGTGCCGTCCTCCTGCTCGGTCGGGCAGTCCGGGACGTCCACGATCAGGTCGCGCGGGATGCTGAGCGCGGTCGCGTTCGTCCGGTCCTTGGAGACGTGCAGCAGGATCGTCGTGTCGGCGTGGCCCACGCTGCCGGAGTCGCCGTAGCCCTCGTTGCCCGAGCCGGTGCGCTTGTCGGTGCCGATCACCAGCAGGTTGATCGCCTTGTCCTTGCTGAAGCCACCGGTGCTGGCGCCGTCGTCGGAGACGGAGGTGATGTTGTCGTTGAGGTGCTCCAGATAGAGGTAGGCCGCACCGGCGGTGCCCACCAGGACGAAGGCCATGACTCCGCCGGTCCACAGCAGGACCTTCTTCGCCTTCGCCTTCTTCTTCGCCGGCCGGCGCCCGCGCCTGCTCGGCGGAGGCTCCTCCGGCACGCCCCGTCGCCGACGCGGTCCCGGAACCTCCGGGGCGTCCCGTTCCGGAGCCGCCGTACGGCTGCCGGAAGCGGCCTCGGGGTTCGGTGCGCCGTCCGCCGCACGGGCGGCACGTCTGCGAGGTCCGGGCACCGCCGACTGCGGTGCGGAAGGAGTCAGTCGCAGTTCGTATTCGCCGGTGTCCGGATTGAGTACCCACTGGTCTGCGGGGTCGATGTTTTCCGCCCGCCCACGGCCTTGCGCGTCCACGGTTGTCCGAATCCTCCGTCGGGGCCACGCGGCGCCTTTACCCCCTCTAAGGCGCTCGGGTCTCGGTCACACAGTGCACGACCCCAGAACGGTCCTCAGGCCGGGTGCACCGGATCGCTCACACTATCCGCCAAGTTCCGCGCGGAGCGACGACGGTGACAAACTCCACGTCCCTACAACCGGGCAATCCGGGCTATTTCCTTGAACTGGAGTTCGCCACGACCGGCCCGCTTGGGAAGCGCTTTACCCGCGACTGTGCGCACGGCTCATGCGCAGGTGTGATCGCCGGCCGTGTTTCCCCGGAAACTCGGCTCCGACGGACTCGGCGATGTGTACGTGTCGTGATCGGGTGACTCCGAAGAGGTGGAATTCCCCGGCTTCTCCGGCTTCCCCGGTTCCGTCGGCGTTTTCCCGGTCACGGAGACCGGCGCGTCCGTCCGCAGCCGCTCGAAGAGCTTCTCCGCCGCGGGCTCCACGAGTTGGTCGCGATTCGCGTTGTAGACATACGACTCCCGCGGAACGGTCAGGAATCGCACCTGTTCGGTGGGAATGTCGCGCAGGCCGCGCACGAGTTCGTAGAGACCGCGCAGGCTCGCCAGATCCGGGTCGGTGGTGAGAGAGGACGTGGCCGCGTCCAGCACCGGATACAGCTTCACCGGATTCAGCAGGACGTCATTGCTCTGCGCCTTGTTGACGAGCGCCCCGAGGAATCGTTGCTGCCGGTCCATCCGGTCGGTGTCGCTGCCGTCGCCGAGGGTCTTGCGCGCGCGGACGTAGCCGAGGGCCTGCTCGCCGTCGAGGGTCACCCGCCCCGCGGGCAGCCGCAGCTTGGCGGCCTTGTCGCGGATCGGCTCCTTCAGACACACCTCGACCCCGTCGAGAGCGTCGACCATCTTCTTGAAGCCGTGGAAGTCGACGACGACGTGGTGGTCGATCCGGATGTCCGTCAGCTTCTCCACCGTCCGGATCGTGCAGGCCGAACCGCCCGTCTGGAAGGAGTAGTTGAACATCGCGAACGTCGGCGCCGACCGGGAACCGTCCGGCCGTCGGCAGGCCGGCACGTCCACCATGAGGTCGCGGGGTATCGACACGGCCGTCGCGCTGTGCCGCCCGGCGGACAGATGCAACAGGATCGTCGTGTCCGACCGCTCGGTCCCGGAATCCCGCCCGTACTCGCTGTTGCCGTCCCCCGCGCGCGAGTCCGAACCGATCAACAGCACGTTGCGCGCGTCCTTCACCAGCGCGGTCGGCCGCTCCTTCGCGTACCGCGCCAGCTCCGCCGCGGCCGCCTCGTCCGGCGTGATGTTCCCGTCGAGCTTCGCGTACACCACCCACCCGGCCACCCCGGCCCCCACCACCAGCAGCCCCACCACCCCCGCCCCGACCCCGAACCACCGCCGCCGACGCCGCCGCCCAAGCCCCACACCGAGAGCGGACGCCCCGATGCCAGGCCCGAGAGGCTTGCCCGCACCTGGCCCGAGAGGTTCGCCCGGCCCTGGCCCGGGAGGCCGGGCCGCCCGCTCGCTCCCACTCACGCCGGCACCACCCCTCCCGCTCACCGTACGAAAACGCCGTGCAGTTCCTACGACGATGCCGTGACCGGGGGCGCAGCGCGGGTGGGGAGGGGCTGGACGGGTGACGCACGTTCTCGGGCCGGGCGGATGCTCACCTTCCCGTCGTGGGTGCAGTGATCGGGCGTCGGAGCGGGACCCGCCCGACCGGTGCCGGGGAGATCAGGGCGCCGCGCAGGGTCCGGCCGGGGGAGCCTGCCGACCCTCCGAGACAGCTGGCGCAGTCCGCCGAAGGGGGGCGGCCCGCCTGGCCGTACGCCGGAGTGGCGGGCACGGACCGAGGAGAGGGTGGGCCGCCGTGCCGGGGTGACCGGGCGGGCGTGCCGTATGCCGGAGCGAGGGCCGTCGGCTCGGCGATCTGGCCGGGATGGGACGGGCCGGGATGGGGTGGGCCGGGGTGGGGTGGGGCGGGGTGGACGTAGGGGTGCGCCGGAGTGGCGGGGGTGCGCCGAAGTGCTGGTGGCCCGCCGCACCGGGCTGGCCGTCCGCCTCCGAGCCGGGATGGCCTACGGCCGAGGAGGCGGCCGGACTGTGCGGCCGACGACGGCCCGCCCGGCCCCCGGCATCGAGCGGCGAACCGCCACCCGGCGTGAAGCCGTCTCGGACCCGAAGCCGTTCGGCGTGTACTCGTCCGACGTGAACCCGTCCGAGGTCGGGGGCGCCGCTGTCGCGCCGCATCAGGCTGACCGCGCGGTCGACGATGCCGGGGCCGGCAGACCGGGCCGTAGGCGATGCCGGCCCCGGCTACCGTGCCGTGGCCGTCACCCGTTCGCTGTCGATCCGCCGGGTCAGGGTCTCCTCCGACGCCTGGTCCAGGTTTCGGCACAGGACGACCGAGCCCCCGGTGGCCAGCGGGGCGTACAGGCCGGCGCTGAGGCCCTCCCAGGTGTCGTACGGCAGGCCCGACAGGAGGCGGGAGCCGGGGCCCAGGAGGCCGAGGGCGGGTGCGTCGGCGCGGGCGCGCTCCACCAGCTCCGCGCTCGTGTACTCCGCGCCGGCCACGATCAGCGCGGGCTCCTCCGGGTCGACGGGCGCGTACGGCGCGAAACGGTCGCCGTGGGTCGGGACGTCCACCGCGTAGTCGGCGTACCCCTCCGGCGGCGCCGGGACGAACCGGCGGCCGAGCGGCGCGAGCGACAGCGCGTATCGCTCGCCCCGGCACGCCAGCCCCGCCTCGAACCGGCCGGGCCCGGCCACCACGAAGTCCGCGCGGGCCGGATCCCCGGCGACGTCCGCGACGACCCCGACCGAGGAGCACGCAACCAGCCACACGGCCGTCTGCCAGTGCGCGGGCAGCAGCAGCGCGACGCGGTCGCCGGGTTCGGCGGACAGCCCGTCCTGGATGAGGTTCGCGGTCTTGGCCACCCAATTGGCGAAGGTGGCCACGGACAATTCGACCCGTTCGCCCGTGGCGTCGTCGTAGAAGGTCACCAGGGGACGCGCGGGATCCGCGGCGAGCGCGGAACGCAGCAGGTCGGCAGGGGTGCGGTCAGTGGCGTTCACCCGAGTCAGCGTACGCGCCGCCCCTCGGCGAACGCCCGCCACCGGGCCACCGGTTCGGCCGAACGCCCCCCGACACCCCGTCAAGTCCCCGATGGACAGAAATGTATGACTATGTCCAGGATCAGTGGCATGCGTGGACTGCTTGCTTCCTCGATCGGCGTCACCTGTGCGGCCGCACTAGCCCTCCCGCTGACGCCCCCCGCCACCGCGGTGACGGCGCGTCCGGCGACGACCGTGCAGGCGGCGCCCGCCGCGGCCCGGCCCGCCGGCCCCGCCGCCCCGCTCGCCGGCAGCACCCAGTCGCTGCCCCTGACCCCCCTGTCCCGCGACCGTGCCCTCGGCGGCACAGGAGCCGAACAGGGCCTGCCCCGCCAAGACGTACGGTCCTTCTCCCTCCTCGGCGTCGTCTGGGACGACCCGGACGCCGAACTGCACGGTCGCGTCCAGGTCCGTACCCGCGCCGCCGGAACCGGCACCTGGTCCGCCTGGCAGGAGGTCGAGACACACAACGCCGACCACGGCGCCGACCCCGACACCTCCGAACGCGCCTCCGGCCACGTCCGCGGCGCCACCGCCCCGCTGTGGGTGGGGGAGTCCGACGGCGTGGAGGTCCGCGTCAGCCCGGACGCCGAGCAGCGTACGGAGGACACCGCGGGCGGCGCCCGCACCGTGTCCTCGTCCCTGGAACTCCCCGCCGGGATGCGCCTGGAACTCGTCGACCCGGGCACCACCGATCCGGGCCGCACCGCCGACGCCGCCCACGCCCCCGTGGGCCCGCCCCGCAGCCGGGCCGCGACCGTCCGGACCCCGGCGGACGCCCCGGAGGCGGCGGAGGGCACGACGGCGGAACTGACCGAAGGCACGACCGAAGGCACGACCGCCGGCGCCACCGTCGAGTCGGCCGAGGCGTCCGCCGCCAACGCACCTCTCGCCGCCCCCGGCGCCACCGAGATCCCCGCCCTCGACCGCGCGGGCACCGAACGCGAACTCCTCACCCTCCGCTCCGGCGAACTGACGGCGGCTCAGCGCGCGAAGCCGTACATCGGCCCCCGCCCCGGCATCGTGACCCGCCGCGGCTGGGGCGCCGACGAGAAGCTGCGGGAGAAGAAGTTCGTGTACACGAAGAAGGTCAAGGCGGCCTTCGTGCACCACACGGCCTCGGGCAACAAGTACAAGTGCTCGCAGGCCCCGTCCGTCATCCGCGGTATCTACCGCTACCACGTCAGGAGCATGGGCTGGCGGGACATCGGCTACAACTTCCTCGTCGACAAGTGCGGCAACATCTACGAGGGCCGCGCGGGGGGTGTGGCGAAGCCGGTGCTGGGTGCCCACACCCTCGGTTTCAACAGCAACAGCATGGGGATCGCCGTCCTCGGGACGTTCACCACCACCAAGCCGTCCGCCGCCGCGGTCAAGGGCGTCGCCCGCCTGACGGCATGGAAGCTGGGTCTGTTCGGAGGCAATCCGAACGGAAAGACATACCTGAAGTCCGGTGGTGGCAATCTCTACCGAAAAGGTAAGAACGTACGACTGAACGTGATCTCCGGACACCGGGACGGCTTCGCCACGGAATGCCCAGGACGGCAGCTCTACGGCAAGCTCGGCTCGGCCCGTACGACCGCGGCCGGCTACCAGGGCCGCTGACGTCGCGGACCCGGAAACCCCGGGGCCTGGGGAGGCCCCGGCGGGTTCCGGCGGGACGGAGGACACGTCCGGTGGGGGGCACATCCATAGCCGTCGGGGGGACTGCGCGTGGAACACCGCACGGCCATCGAAGTTGCCACACAACGGTCTGCATACACTGGCCGGCCGAAAGACAGTTCGGCCGGTCCCGGCAGGAAGCAGAGACGAAGGTGACAGAAGCGATCCTCCTGGTCGGCGGCAAGGGCACCCGGTTGCGCCCGCTCACGGTGCACACGCCCAAGCCCATGGTCAGGGCGGCGGGGGTGCCGTTCCTCACGCACCAGCTGGCGCGAGCGAAAGCGGCAGGCGTGGACCACATCGTCCTCGCGACGAGCTATCTGGCGGAGGTCTTCGAACCGTACTTCGGCGACGGCTCGTCGCTGGGCCTGCACATCGAGTACGTCACGGAGGACGAGCCCCTGGGCACCGGCGGCGCCATCCGCAACGTGGCGTCCCGGCTCCACTCGGGCCCCGACGACCCGGTACTGATCTTCAACGGCGACATCCTCACCGGCCTGGACATCCGGCGTCTGGTGGCCACCCACGAGGAGACGTCCGCGGACGTCTCGCTCCACCTCACGAAGGTGACGGACCCGAGGGCGTACGGCCTGGTCCCCACGGACGACAAGGGCAGGGTCCTGGCCTTCCTGGAGAAACCCCAGACCCCCCAGGAGATCGTCACCGACCAGATCAACGCGGGCGCGTACGTCTTCCGCCGCTCGGTCATCGACACGATCCCGGCCGGCCGCCCGGTCTCGGTGGAGCGCGAGACCTTCCCCGACCTCCTGTCCGCCGGCGCCCACCTCCAGGGGATGGTCGACTCGACGTACTGGCTGGACCTGGGCACCCCGGCGGCCTTCGTGCGGGGCTCGGCGGACCTGGTCCTCGGCCTCGCCCCGTCGCCCGCGATCCCCGGCCGCTGCGGCGACCGTCTGATCCTCCCGACGGCCACGGTCGCCCCCGACGCGAAGCTGACCGGCGGCACGGTGGTCGGCGAGGGCGCGTTCGTCGCGGAGGGGGTGCGCGTGTTCGGCTCGACGATCCTCCCCGGCGCGGTCATCGAACCCGGCGCGGTCATCACCGACTCCCTCATCGGCACCCGAGCCCGCGTGGGCGAACGCTCGGTCCTCACCGGCACGGTCATCGGCGACGGCGCGGTCATCGGCCCCGACAACGAACTCCGCGACGGAGCAAGGGTGTGGTGCGACGCGAGAATCCCGGCAGCAGCCCTGAGATTCTCCTCGGACCAGTAACCTCACCACCCGACTCGGCGTCTCGGCACGTCCGGGCGTACCCCCTCTGGCGGAGTCCGAGGACGAGGCCCGTTCAGGGCCGAGAGCGGGGATCCGGGGCGCGGGGTCCGGGGGCGCAGCTCCCAGGTGAGGGACGGGAAGGGGCGGCGGGGCGAAAACCTCCGACGCCCATCCCGCCCCCGGACAGCGTCAAAGCCCCCGGATATCCCCCACGGGCATCCGGGGAGCCCGCCGCGCAGGCGCCTTCCCACTCAACAAGATCAACCGCGCGGCCCGATGCCGCTGCCCCGCATAGGGCTCGAGCAGCGCCAGCATCCCCGCGTCGTCCGCGAACCGATCCCCCGCCAACGCCCATCCCACGATCCCCGGCAGATGCAGATCCCCCACGGTCACCGCATCCGCCGCCCCATGACTACGCTGCACAACCTCCGCAGACGTCCACGGCCCCACCCCGGGCACGACCTCCAACCGGCCCTGCGCCTCCGCCGGAGGCATCCGCACAGCCTCCTCCAACCGCGCAGCAACCCGCACGGCCCGCAGAATCGTAGAAGCCCGCTTGTTGTCGACCCCGGCCCGATGCCACTCCCAGGAGGGAATCAGCGCCCAGGTCCGGGCCGCCGGCATCACCCACAGCCTCCCACCCGCCGCGGGCCCCGGCGCCGGTTCCCCGAACTTGCGCACGAGGAGCCGCCACGCCCGGTAGGCCTCGTCGGTGGTGACCTTCTGTTCGAGAATCGACGGGATCAACGACTCGAGCACCAGCCCGGTCCGCAGCAGCCGCAGCCCCGGCCGCCGATGCCGGGTCATGGCCAGGAGCCGGTGCCGGGGCACGAAGGCGTCGGGATCGTCGGACGCCCCGAGCAGCTCGGGCAGCCGCTCCAGCAGCCACTCGGCCCCCGGCCCCCAGGCCTCTGCCCGCACGGCACCCTCACCGGGCACGACGGAGACCCGCAGGGTCCCCGGGCCGCCGGGCGTGAGGCTGGCCCGCCAGACGGAGCCGTCGGGCATCGCCCGGAACGTCGGATCGGCGGGCCCGCGCCGAAGCGGCCCCAGCACGAGCCCGAGATCCAGCGGCCCCTCCGGCACCCAGGTCCGCACCCGTCCGCCCGCGGACGCCTGCCGGGGCACCCCGGCGGGCACGGCGACATGCCCGCCGCGCACGGTCGTACGCGAGGTGCGGGGATCGAATCGTCCTGCCACGGATGAGGTCCTAGCTAGGGGGACGGGGCTCTTGTCTCTGCGGGGTCGCCGGTCTGTCGGGGGTCTCCGGTCTCTCTGGGTCTCCGGGCCCAGCCTCTCACCGAACCTCCAAGAACCCCTCCACCTCCCGCACGCCCCGAGCCTTCGGCTCCCCGGCCGCGTGCCCGACCGCCACCGCCCCCATCGGGTCCCAGTCCGCGGGCAGCTCCAGCACCTCCCGCACGACGTCCCGGCAGAACATGGTCGACGACACCCACGCGGACCCCAGCCGCTCCCCGGCCAGCGCGACGAGGAAGTTCTGCACCCCGGCCCCGGTCGCGACGACGAACATCTCCCGCTCGGCCGCGTCCCGCCGCGGGTCGCCGTAGGTGTGCGAGCCGTCCATCACCAGGCAGGGCACGACCAGGTAGGGCGCGTCGCGCAGGATGTCCCCGCGCCGCACCCGCTTGGCGATCGACTCCTCGGACTTCCCGTCCCGCCGCAGATCCTCGATCCACGCGTCCCGCATGGCGTCCAGCAGCCGGATCCTGGAATCCGCCGACTCCAGCAGCACGAACCGCCACGGCGTCGTGTGGTGCGGCGCCGGCGCGGTCACGGCCGCGGCCACCGCCCGCCGTACCGCGCCGGGGTCGACCGGCTCGTCGGTGAAGGACCGTACGGTCCGCCGCTGGGTGACCGCCAGCCGCACCGCCTCGGACGTCCCGAGCCGGAACATGTCGTCGCGCGCGCCGCGCACCATGGCGCGGGCGCCCTCCCCGTCGCCGTCGGCCACGACATGGGGCAGACCCCGCACCACGGCCACGGGCAGCCCCGAGGCCTTGCCCTTCACCAGGTCGCCCGCGGCGGCCAGCTCGTCCGCCGTCGCGACGACGGTGGCGCTGAGCGGATTGCCGTACGCGTCCGTGCCGCCCCGCAGGTCGTCCAGCACGCGTACGCCCGCGGCGCCGATGGCCACATCGGTGAGTCCCGCGCGCCAGGGCCGCCCGAAGGTGTCGGTGACGAGGACCCCGACGTCCACGCCGAGGGCGTCACGCAGCCCGTCGCGGATCACGCGCGCGGAGGCGTCCGGGTCCTCCGGCAGCAGCAGCACGGTCCCCGAAGGAGTGTTGGAGGCGTCGACGCCGGCGGCGGCCATGACCAGGCCCTGCCGGTTCTCGACGATCCGCAGCGCCCCGCGCCGGGCCACGACCCGCACGGTCTCCGCGTCGATCGCGGACTCCCGGTCGTCCGCCCGGACGACGCGGCCCTCCGCCTTGGACACGATCTTCGAGGTCACCAGCAGGACGTCCCCGTCGGCGAGTCCCGGCTCGGCGGCCGCGATCAGCTCGGCGAGGTCGTCCCCGGCCCGCACCTCGGGCAGCCCGCCCACGGCCCAGACCCGGTAACCGGTCTCCGTGCTCACGCGCCCCGCACCTCCTCGGCCAGCGCCAGCGCCTCGCGGGCCATCCGCGCACTCGCGTCGACGTCCGTCATCATCAGCGGGACGGCCCGGCAGCGGATCCCGGCGGACTCGACCCGCTCCACGGAACCGGCGTCGACGGTGTCCACGAGCCAGCCGTCCAGCAGACCCGAGCCGTAGTGCTCGGCGACCGCCGCGGCCGTCGACTCCACGCCGACCGCCGCCAGCACCTTGTCGGCCATCCCGCGCACGGGCGCGTCCCCGACGATGGGGGAGAGGCCCACCACCGGCACCCCGGCCTCGGCGATAGCCTCCCGGATGCCGGGCACGGCGAGGATCGTGCCGATGGACACGACCGGGTTCGACGGCGGGAAGAGGACGACGTCCGCCTCCGCGATCGCCTCCAGCACGCCGGGCGCGGGCTTGGCCTGCTCGGCGCCGACGGGCACGATCGCCTCGGCCGGCACGGAGGCCCGCAGCCGCACCCAGTACTCCTGGAAGTGGACGGCCTTGCGCTCGCCGTCCACCGTGACGGCGACATGCGTCTCGACGCGGTCGTCGCTCATCGGGATCAGCCGGACGCCCGGCTTCCACCGGTCGCACAGCGCCTCGGTGACCGCGCTGAGCGGATACCCGGCACCGATCATCTGCGTCCGCACGATGTGCGTCGCGAAGTCCCGGTCGCCCAGCCCGAACCACTCGGGCCCCACGCCGTACGCCGCGAGCTCCTCCTTGAGATGGAACGTCTCGTCGGTCCGCCCCCAGCCCTGCTCCTCGTTGATGCCGCCGCCGAGCGTGTACATCACCGTGTCGAGGTCCGGGCAGACCTTCAGTCCGAAGAGGTGGATGTCGTCCCCGGTGTTGCCGATGACCGTGATGTCCGCGTCCTGCGCGGCCCGCTTCAGACCGCGCAGGAACCGGGCACCACCGATGCCGCCTGCCAGAACCACAATGCGCATGCGCCAAGTCTTGCAGGCGGGTACGACAACCCGTCACACGGTCACCGCCCACCCTCGCGCGGCAGGCGAACCGTCACGCGGTCACGGCCCGCCCCCCCCCACGCGGCACGGCGACACGTCACGCGCTGACGGCACGCCCCTCGCAGTACGGCGCCGTGTGCATCGGCATCTCGGTCAGACCCGGGAAGTACACGTGCAGGCTCACGGCCGGCTCCAGCGCGTCGTTGACGACCTCGTGGACGTACCCGGGGGCGAACACGCGCTGCGCGCCCGCCGCCAACGCGCGCGTGCCGCGCTCGGTGCGCTCGGTCAGCGTGCCCTCCAGGACGGTCAGCACGCCGGAGGAGCGGCCGTGGTCGTGGAGCCCGCTGCCCTGTCCGGGCACCCAGGACAGCAGCCACACCTCGTAGCCGGGGCCGGTGCGCAGCCGGTGGTACCAGCGGGTGGTCGCGTCGAACCGGACGAGGTGCTCCCACTGGGAGCGGTCGGCGGCGACGGAACGGGACAGACCGGCGAACTCGGCGACGGTGACCGGGTGCTCGCGGGGGGCCTGGAGGAGGTGCGGGACTTCGAGGATGTCGCCGGCGATCTGGAGGTCGCTGTCGCTGTTCATGGGATGCGGTGGTTCCTCGGCGGAAGAAGAGGTGGGGGGGCTGGGTGTCACGTACCGTCCGCCCGGATCACGGGCGGGAGGGGTGCCCTGGTGCGGGCGTGGAACAGGCAGCCGAGTCGCGGTCGGACTCAGGAGCAGCCGGAGCGGAGAGGAAGGCTCAACAGCTGGAACAGCAACAACAGCTACAGCGAGCGTGGGCAGCACCGTGGGACCCGGCGGTGCGGGTCGAGGTGAGTGCCAAGTTCGCGAGCATGCCCACAAGGACAGCGGTTCACACCCTCGGTGTCAACTCGGCATCCGCCGTGCGAGACGGGTTCACCTCATCAGGTTCATCTGCGAGGCGAAAGGTTTGTCCATGTCCCCACCGGGACACATGGCGCACATGCCGGGCGCGCAGACCCGTCGCGATCCCGTGATCCGAATGTGATCCGGTTCGCTTCCGGGCGCGTGTCGGAACGAGATCGCTTCCCAGGGCGTCTTTCCCCGCGCAGGCGCTGTGCGGGGCGGGGGTCCTCCGGGGCCTTATCTGCTTGTCAAGGTTTAGGCCGATTTGAACACTTAACGCACGGCCTTGGTTCCGCAGAGTGAATAAGAGGCCCAATAGCAGATCTCGGCTTGACTCGCCCGGAGCCGCACACTTGTAATTTCACTCGTGTCGTTCAGCCGACATCGGTAACGGCCACGTCACGGGGACGCGAAAGACAGAGCGAGGGGCGCACATGACCGAGCTGGTGCAGCAACTGCTGGTCGACGTCGACGACGCGGACGAGGAACTCGGCTGGCAGGAGCGCGCACTGTGCGCCCAGACCGACCCCGAGTCCTTCTTCCCCGAGAAGGGCGGCTCCACCCGCGAGGCCAAGAAGGTCTGCCTCGCGTGTGAGGTCCGCTCCGAATGCCTCGAGTACGCCCTCGCCAACGACGAGAGATTCGGCATCTGGGGCGGCCTGTCCGAGCGGGAGCGCCGCCGACTGAAGAAGGCGGCCGTGTGAGGACGGCCTCGCCCGAGGCTTCGAACGGCCCGTCGCAGGTGGGTTATCCACAGGCGGCGGGCCGCCGTCGTGCCCAGCCGATAGTGTGGGCGCTCGTCCGAGACACCCCGCCGCCCCCACGCGGCGCAGGTGTCCACCGCAGTCCACCGAACCGGGGCCCGTACCTCGATGTCCGTGCACCAAACGGCAGGTCAACGCGACGCTGCCACTCCTGAGTTCCCGCGCCACGTGGTGACCGCGGTCCTCGTCTCCCACGACGGCGCCCGCTGGCTGCCCGACGCGCTCGCCGGGCTGCTCGGCCAGGAGCGTCCCGTCCAGTCCGCCATGGCCGCCGACACCGGCAGCGCGGACGACTCGGCCCAGCTGGTCACCGACGCCCTCGGCGCCGACCGCGTCCTGCACCTCGCCCGGCGCACCGGCTTCGGCCAGGCCGTCGAGGAGGCCAACCGCACCGCCCCGGTCCTCACCCCCGACGAACTGCCGTACCTGAAGCGCCCGAGCGGCTGGGACCCCGTCACGCGCACGTGGCGCGACGACGCCTACGACCTGCCCGACCTTCCGCACGGCGAACCCGTCCAGTGGCTGTGGCTGCTGCACGACGACTGCGCGCCCGAGCCCGAGGCCCTGGCCGAACTGCTGCGCGTCGTGGAGAACGAAGCCCAACTCGGCCGTGACGACGTCGCCGTCGTCGGCCCCAAGCTCCGCGGCTGGTACGACCGCCGCCAGCTCCTCGAGGTCGGCGTCACCATCGCCCACTCCGGCCGCCGCTGGACCGGCCTGGACCGCCGTGAACAGGACCAGGGCCAGCACGACCACGTGCGCTCCGTGCTGGCCGTGTCCACCGCCGGCATGCTCGTCCGCCGCGACGTCTTCGACGAACTCGGTGGCTTCGACCGCCGCCTGCCCCTCATGCGCGACGACATCGACCTGTGCTGGCGGGCGCACGCCGCCGGCCACCGCGTCCTCGTCGCCCCCGACGCCGTCGTCCGGCACGCCGAGGCGGCCTCCCGCGAGCGGCGCGCCGTCGACTGCGCGGGCCGCACCACGGCCTCGCCCCACAAGGTCGACAAGGCCGGCGCCGTCTACACCCTCCTCGTCAACAGCCGTACGGCCCTGCTCCCCTGGATCCTGTTCCGCCTGGTCGTCGGCACCCTCCTGCGGACCGTCGCCAACCTCATCGGCAAGGTCCCCGGACAGGCCCTCGACGAGATCCGCGGCCTGCTGGGCACCCTCCTGCGGCCCGAGCGGATCATCGCCGGGCGACGCCGCCGCGGCGGCTCCCGGATCGACAAGGACGAACTGCGCCCGCTGTTCCCGCCGCCCGGCGCGACCGTGCGGGCCACCGTGGAGCACGTCGCGGGAGACCTCTTCGGAGCCACCGACACCGAGACCACGACGGGAGCCGGCCGGCACGGCGGCGCCGTCGAGTCCGGCCCCGGCGGCGACGACGCCGACTTCCTCGAGATCGAACAGTTCGCCCGCCTCAAGCGCATCGCCCGCAAACCGGGCCCAGTGCTCTTCCTGGTGCTGCTGCTCGTCTCCCTGGTCGCCTGCCGCAACCTCCTGGGCGGCGGCGCCCTCGCCGGAGGGGCCCTGCTGCCCGCCCCGGCCGACGCCTCCGAACTGTGGTCGCGCTACCTGGACGCCTGGCACCCGGTCGGCGTCGGCGGCACCCCGTCCGCCCCGCCGTACCTCGCGGTCGTCGCCCTGTTCGCCTCCCTGCTGTTCGGCTCGACCGGCCTCGCCGTCACCGTGCTGCTGGTCTGCTCGGTGCCGCTGGCGGGCCTCGCCGCCTACTTCGCCTCCCGCCCGCTCATCGGATCGAGCCTCCTGCGCGCGTGGGGCGCCGTCGTCTACGCCTTCCTGCCCGCCGCCACCGGCGCCCTCGCGGGCGGCCGCATCGGCACCGCAGTCCTGGCCATCCTGCTGCCCCTCATCGCCCGCGCGGCCATCGCCGCGAGCGGCCTCGCCAACTCCTCCGGCACGCGCGGCAGCTGGCGCGCCACCTGGGCGTACGCCCTGCTGCTGACGATCGCCACGGCCTTCACCCCGATCGTCTGGCCCATCGCGCTGATCCTCGGCCTCGCCGTCCTCGCCGTGCGCCGCGCCGACATCCCCGCCTACGGCCTGCGTTTCCTGGTCCAGCTCGGCACCCCCCTGCTGGTCCTCGCGCCCTGGTCGCTGTCGCTGCTCCCGCTCGGCTTCTTCACCGAGGCCGGCCTGGAGTACGGCCCCTCGGCGGCCTCCGCGACCGACCTGCTGGGCATCAGCCCCGGCGGCCCCGGCACGGTCAGCGGACTGATGCTCATCGGCGTCGTCCTGGCCGCCCTGGCCGCCCTGCTGCGCACGGAGCGCCAGTGGGGAATCTGGACGGCCTGGGCGGTCGCCCTGGTCGGCCTCGTCCTCGCGGTCCTGTCCAACAGCTCGACGTGGGCCGGTCCCGCCACCCTCGTCTACGGCATCGCCCTCCTCGCCGCCGCCCTCATGGGCGCCGACGGCGCACGCACGCGTGTCGCCGAGCAGAGCTTCGGCTGGCGGCAGCCGGTCGCCGCCCTCATCGCCTTCGCCTCGGCCGCCGGCCCCCTCCTCGTCGCCGCGGGCTGGATGCTCGGCGGCGCCGACGGCCCCCTGGAGCGCCGCGACCCCGTGCAGGTGCCCGCGTTCGTCGCCGAGGAGAGCAACACCCGCGACCAGGCCCGCACCCTCGTCCTGGACAGCGACTCCGCGGCCCACGTCGGCTACATGCTGGTCCGCGGCTCCGGCGCCCGCATGGGTGACGCCGAACTCGCCGCGGCCGACGGGCAGAACGGCACGCTCGGCAAGGTCGTCGCCAACCTCGTCGCCGGCTCCGGCGCCGACCAGGCCGACCAGCTCGGCAGGTTCGCGGTGCGCTACGTCCTCGTCCACAAGGGCGCACCCCGCGAGGTCACCCGTGTCCTGGACGCCACGCCCGGCCTGTCCCGGCTCAGCCAGCAGGACGGTAGCGCCCTGTGGCGGGTGGACCAGGAGGTCTCCCGCGCGGCCATCGTCACCGCCGACGGCAAGGGCACCCCGACCGCGGTCGCCGCCGGCCCCGTCGACATCCACACCACGATTCCCGAGGGCGCCGACGGCCGGATCCTGCGCCTGGCCGACGCCGCCGCCGACGGCTGGACCGCGACCCTCGACGGCAGGCCGCTCACCCGCACCACCGTCGACGGCTGGGCCCAGGGCTTCGAACTCCCCGCCTCCGGCGGCAGGCTGGACGTCACCTACGACGACTCGTTCGGCCATACCGCCTGGCTGTGGGCGCAGGGCTTCCTCGCCCTCGTCCTGGTCGTCCTCGCCCTGCCCGGCCGCCGCCGCGACGTGGACGACGACCTACCCGAGGAGCAGTCCGTCCCCGACCGGGCCGTCGAGGGCGAGGGCCGCCGCGCCCGCCGCCTGCGCGCACAGGCCGAGTCCGAGGAGTCCGGCCAGGACGAGGACGTCCCGTCCCCTCCGCGGCCCGAGACCCCGGCCGCCGTACCGCAACAGCAGTCCTACGCCGACTGGGAAGCGCCGGCCCACCAGCCCGCCCCGTACGACGCCTACGCCGACGACCAGTACCAGGGCGCCCCGCAGCAGTACCCCGCGGGCGGCTACGACCAGACGTACGACCCCTACCAGGCAGGCCAGTACGACCCGTACGCCTACGAGGCCCGCCCCGAGGCCACCGCCGCGTACGACCAGGCGTACCAGCAGGGCTACGACCCGTCGGCGTACCAGCAGGACGGCTACGACCCCGCCTACGACCCGGCGCAGCACCCCCACGGCACCGGCAGTGAGCGCCCCGACGGGAGCCAGCAGTGAACCGCACCACCCTGTCCCTGATCGCCGGCACGGTCGCACTGGCCGCCGTCACCGGATTCGCCACCCTCAACGAGCCGGACGCGCCCGGCACGGACACCGCCGAGGCGGCCGCCGTCCTGCCCGTGGAGCGCACCGGCCTCCTCTGCCCGGCGCCGAGCGCCTCCGACCTCGCCGAGACGACGTACACGTCGTTCACGCCCGTCACCAAGGGCGCCGGAAACGGCGGCTCGGCCCAACTCCAGGCCGCGCCCCGCGAGTCGACGGACACGGCCGGCACCGAGGACGACGAGAAGACGACCGAGGACGGCAGGACCACGGACAAGCCGGACACGGACACGACGGACACCGACAAGGCGGCTGACGGCCAGAAGGCCGACGACAAGAAGACCGCCGCCAAGCCGGTCCTGACCCCCAAGGCACCCGGCACACCCGTCACCGGCGAGACCTCCGGCGCCGACGGGCCCGCGCTCGTGGGCACCGCCGAGGGCGGCTTCGCCCCCGGCTGGACGGTCCAGCAGACCACCCAGGTCACCGCCGGAAACGGTCGCGGCCTGCTCGGCGTCACCTGCACCGCCCCCGACACGGAGTTCTGGTTCCCCGGCGTCAGCACGGCTGCCGACCGCACCGACTACGTCCATCTCACCAACCCCGACGACTCCGCCGCCGTCGCCGACATCGAGCTGTACGGCAAGGACGGCGCCGTCGCGACCACCGTCGGCGAGGGCCTGACGATCCCGGCGCACTCCAGCGAGCCGATCCTGCTGTCCACCCTCACCGGCGAGAAGCAGGACGACCTGACCGTCCACGTGAACGTCCGCAGCGGCCGCGTCGGCGCCGCCGTACAGGCCCTGGACGACAAGCTCGGCGGCGACTGGCTGGCCGCGTCCACCGACCCGGCCGGCACCCTGGTCGTCCCCGGTATCCCCAAGGACGCCACCGCGGTCCGTCTGGTCGTCTTCGCCCCCGGCGACGCCGACGCCGACCTCAAGGTCCAACTCGCCTCACCCACCGGCCTGATCACCCCCGCCGGCCAGGAGACGCTGCACGTCAAGGGAGGCATGACCAGCGCGGTCGACCTGGGTGACGTCACGCGCGGGGAGGCCGGCTCACTGGTCCTGACGCCCGCCGACGGGTCGGCGCCGGTCGTCGCGGGCGTACGGGTCGTGCGCGGCAAGGGCGACAAGCAGGAATCGGCGTTCATCCCCGCCACCGGCCCGGTCGCCGCGCGGGCGTCCGTCGTCGGCAACGGCGCCAAGGACACCACCCTCTCCCTGACCGCGCCCACGGCCACCGCCAAGGTCAAGGTCACCGCGTCGGCGGGCACCGGGGGAGGCACGGCGGCCTCCAAGACGTACACGATCAAGCAGGGCACCACCCAGGACGTCCAACTCCCGGTCCCGGCGGGCCTGAAGGGCGTCTACGCCCTGACCGTGGAGAACCTCACGGCCACCCCCGTGTACGCCTCCCGGACCCTGACGGCGACGGACGGCGGCATCCCCGGCTTCACGGTCCAGACGCTGCCGGACGACCGGGGCACGGTGGCGGTCCCGGAGGCGGACGAGGACCTGACGGTGCTGCAGAAGTAGGCGCCCGGGGGAGGGGTGAGGGCGCGCCCTCAGTCCTCCCCGTAGCGCGGATCCACCGTCTCCGGAGTCAGCCCCAGCAGCTCCGCCACCTGCTCCACGACAATCTCGTGCACCAGCGCGGCCCGCTCGTCGCGCCCCTTGGTGCGGATCTCGACGGGCCGCCGGTAGACGACCACCCGCGCGCGGTGGCCGTCCCGTGCGGCCATCGTGCCCCCCAGCGGAACCGCCTCGTCGTTCCACGGCTCCCCGGCCCCGCCCAGCCGCGGCACCTCCAGCACCATGAAGTCCATGTCGGCGAGCTGCGGCCACCGCCGCTCCAGCCGGTCCACGGAGTCCTGCACCAGATCCGCGAACACCTCGGCGCGGCTCGCGGCCAGCGGTACCTGAGGGGGCGCGATCGGCCCGCGCATGCCCCGTCCGTGGCGATCACGACGACGAGGGCCGGGGGCTGCGGCACGGGGCGGTACGGAGCTGTCCATCACTACTGAAGCGTAGTCCCCGCCGCCACCGGCCGCCCGGCTCCACGCGGCACCACGGACACCGCCCGGCCACTCCGCTCCGCATGTCGCCGGCATGTCGCAGGATGACCATTCCGGCCAAGGTCCGGCTCGATTCCATATCTCTCCGAGACCGCCGAACTCGCGGCAATTGATGGTGTTTGTGCGCGTCGATGACCGGACCCGGACACCTTCCTCACCCTCAGGACTGGTGTTCGCGCAGGTCAGCGGGGTATGACTGGAGTGGCCTGTGGGGCGTTTCACAACACGACACGGTGGAGTGACCTGGTGGAGAGTCGTCGCGGCCCGCTCAAGAGTGCGGTACCGTCCAACGTCGTGAGCCCTGTACGTCGCTGTTCGCGAACCGCCTGCGGCCGACCCGCCGTCGCGACGCTGACGTACGTCTATGCCGACTCGACCGCCGTCCTCGGCCCGCTCGCCACCTACGCCGAACCCCACTGCTACGACCTCTGCGCCGAGCACTCCGAGCGTCTCACCGCCCCGCGCGGCTGGGAAGTCGTCCGGCTCCTCGACGGTTCGGCGCCCGCCCGCCCCAGTGGCGACGACCTGGAAGCGCTTGCCAACGCCGTCCGCGAGGCCGCCCGCCCGCAGGGACGTGCGGCCGGCGCCGGCGGCGCGAGCCGCGGGGCGGACCCCATGGAGGTCGCCCGCCGCGGCCACCTGAGGGTCCTGCGCTCACCCGACAACTGACCCGCCCGGTACCGCCGTTCGTCCGCCGCACGGCCAGGACGTGCCGCCGCGACGGCCGGAACCGGACCCAATGCTTCCATCGGCGCGGCTCCGACCTCAGGTCACGGCGCACGTCACCTCTCCGGGTCGGACTCGACGGACCCACGGCGACCCGTCGGTCGCGCCGGGTAGTTTGTGGTGACTGACAGGACTTTCAGGAAGGTTTGGCCGTGGCTGCTGATCTGTCGCAGATCGTGAAGGCTTACGACGTACGCGGGGTGGTCCCGGATCAGTGGGACGAGTCGCTGGCCGAGCTGTTCGGGGCTGCCTTCGCCCAGGTGACCGACGCCGAGGCGATCGTCGTCGGCCACGACATGCGCCCCTCGTCCCCCGGCCTGTCCGGCGCCTTCGCCCGCGGCGCTGCCGCCCGCGGCGTGCACGTCACCGAGATCGGCCTGTGCTCGACGGACCAGCTGTACTACGCCTCGGGCGCACTGAACCTGCCGGGCGCGATGTTCACCGCCTCGCACAACCCCGCGCAGTACAACGGCATCAAGCTGTGCCGCGCCGGCGCCGCCCCGGTGGGCCAGGACACCGGCCTCGCCCAGATCCGCGAACTGGTGGAGACCTGGTCGGAGTCGACCGTCCCCGAGCCTGCCGCACAGCCCGGAACGATCACACGGGCGGACACGTTGAACGACTACGCGGCCTACCTCCGCTCCCTCGTCGACGTGACCTCCATCCGCCCCCTGAAGGTCGTCGTGGACGCGGGCAACGGCATGGGCGGACACACCGTCCCCACCGTCTTCGAGGGCCTCCCCTTGACCCTCGTCCCCATGTACTTCGAGCTGGACGGCACCTTCCCCAACCACGAGGCCAACCCCCTCGACCCCGCCAACCTCGTCGACCTCCAGAAGCGGGTCCGCGAGGAGGACGCCGACCTCGGCATCGCCTTCGACGGCGACGCCGACCGCTGCTTCGTGATCGACGAACAGGGCGACCCGGTCTCCCCGTCCGCGATCACCGCCCTCGTCGCCGCCCGCGAACTCGCCCGCCACGGCGGCAAGGGCACGGTGATCCACAACCTGATCACCTCCTGGACCGTCCCCGAGGTCGTCAAGGAGAACGGCGGCAGCCCCGTCCGCACCCGCGTCGGCCACTCCTTCATCAAGGCCGAGATGGCCCGCACCGGCGCGATCTTCGGCGGCGAACACTCCGCCCACTACTACTTCAAGGACTTCTGGAACGCCGACACCGGCATGCTGGCAGCCCTCCACGTCCTCGCGGCCCTCGGCGGCCAGGACACCCCCCTCTCCGCCCTCGTCGCCCAGTACGACCGCTACGCCGGCTCCGGCGAGATCAACTCCACGGTCCACGACCAGACGGCCAGCATCGCCACGATCAAGTCCGCCTACGGCCCCCGCCCCGACACCACCCTCGACGAACTGGACGGCCTCACGGTCACCACCCCCGACTGGTGGTTCAACGTCCGCCCCTCCAACACCGAACCCCTCCTCCGCCTCAACGCAGAGGCCCGGGACGAGGCGACGATGAGGAAGATCGTGGACGAGGTACTGGCGCTGATCAGGGGCTGAGCCGGACTCCTACAGCCCGTCCGGCGTCTGAGGACGAGGCCGTTCAGGCCGATCGGGGGTTCAGGGGGGCGGAGCCCCCTGGCGGGGTCCTGAAGGGGCAGAGCCCCTTCAGGGACGGGAAGGGAAGGGGCGGCGGGGGCGACAGACCCCCCACCTGGCCACCCCACACCCCACCCCCACCAGCGGTACCCTGACCAGGCACATCCACCCACCCACACCCCCACCCCGACCTCACCTCGAAGGGACACCCCATGCCGCTCGAAGCCGGCCTTCTGGAGATCCTCGCCTGCCCGGCCTGCCACGCCCCCCTCAAGGAGCAGGACACCGAGCTGATCTGCACAGGCCAGGACTGCGGCCTGGCGTACCCGGTCCGCGACGACATCCCCGTCCTCCTCATCGACGAGGCCCGCCGCCCCGCGTAACGCCGCCCACCGCGCAGTACGGGCCGAAGCCGCACGAGGGCGACGCGCACGCGAGGTGACCCGCCGCGAGGCGACCCCACCGGCCGACCGCGCAGCGCCCCCGCACACCGACGACCACAGGCGATCGGAGACCTGACGCCATGCTCGACGAATCGCTGCTCGACACGCCGGAGGCCCTGGCCGAGGCAGACCACCGCGCCCTCCTGCGCGGAGCGGCCGAGGCAGGCGCCCGCGTCCGGACCGCCGCCCGGCACGCCACCGAGGCCGGTGTGCACGAGCTGAAACCGGACGGCCGCCCCCGCGCGATCCTCCTCGCGGGCCCCGGCGCCGCCGCCACCTGCGTCGCCGACCTCCTCGGCACCCTCGCCGGCGCCGCCTGCCCGGTCACCCGCCTCGCGCCCGCCGGAGTCGCCCCCGCCGCGGGCGCCCTGCGCTGGGAACTCCCCGGCTGGGCCGGCTCCGTCGACCTCCTCATCATCACCACCCCCGACGGCAGCGAGCCCGGCCTCTCCCTCCTCGTCGAGCAGGCCTACCGCCGCGGCTGCACGGTCGTCGCCGTAGCCCCCGCCGGCTCCCCGCTCGCCGACGCGGCAGGCGCGGCGCACGGCCTGTTCGTCCCGATGGCGACCGCCCCGTACGAGCAGGACGAGCAGCCCCCCGTGGCGGCCTCCGCCCCCGGAGTCCTGTGGGCGCTCCTCACCCCCCTCCTCGCGCTCCTGGACCGCATCGCCCTGCTCTCCGCCCCGCCCGAGGAACTCGAGAGGGTCGCCGACCGCCTCGATCACATCGCCGAACGCTGCGGCCCGGCCATCGCGACCTACAGCAACCCCGCGAAGACCCTCGCCGCCGAACTCGCCGACTCCCTCCCCGTGATCTGGACGGAAGGCACCTCCGCCGGCCCCGCCGGCCGCCGCTTCGCCGCCGCACTCGCCGAACTCGCCGGCCGCCCCTCCCTCGTGGCCGAACTCCCCGAAGCCCTCGCCGCACACAACGCCCTGCTCGCGGGCCCGCTCGCCGCCGGCGCCGACCCGGACGACTTCTTCCGCGACCGCGTCGAGGAAGCGCCCGCCCTGCACGCGCGCGTGGTGCTGCTGCGCGACCGCCCGATCGGCGGCCTCACCGCCGCCCCGGCCGCCCGCGAACTGGCCCTCAGCCACGACACGCCGATCAGCGAGCTGGAACCCGAGGCCGGCGACGAACTCGTGACCCTCGCCGAACTGATCGCCATGACGGATTTCGCCGCCGTTTACCTGGCGCTCGCCTCGGGAGCCTGATCTGACGACGACCGTCCACGCAGCCCTCGAAGCCGCAGCCCTCGAAGCCGCAGCGCCCGAAGACGCAACGGACCGCCGTCCCGGACAGCCACCGACAGCCGGCCGGCCGCCGAAGGCAACCGACCGACCGCCGGCAGCGACAAGCCGACCGCGGACAGCCGACAGCAGCGGCCGACCGCAGGACAGACAGAACAGGCAGGCAGACACCCGCATGGACCGCCTCGACAACACCATCCGCCCCTACGCCTGGGGTTCCCCCACCGCGATCCCGCACCTGCTCGGCGCCGAACCCACCGGCGAACCGCAGGCCGAGATGTGGATGGGCGCCCACCCCGGCGCCCCCTCCCGCACAGGCCGAGGAACCCTCGTCGAGGTCATCGAGGCCGCCCCGGAGCGGGAACTGGGCGAAAAGGCCGTCGCCAAGTTCGGCCCCCGCCTCCCCTTCCTCCTCAAACTCCTCGCCGCCGGCGCGCCCCTCTCCCTCCAGGTCCACCCCGACCTCACCCAGGCCAGGGAGGGCTACGCCGACGAGGAGCACCGCGGCATCCCGATCGACGCCCCGCACCGCAACTACAAGGACGCCAACCACAAGCCCGAACTCATCTGCGCCCTCACCGAGTTCGACGGCCTGTGCGGCTTCCGCGCCCCGGCCCGCGCCGCCGACCTGCTCGACGCCCTCGGCGTCGACTCCCTCAAGCCGTACGTCGATCTGCTGCACGCCCAGCCCGAGGAAGCGGCCCTGCGCGAGGTCCTGACGGCGATCCTCACCGCGGACCCCGACGAGATGGCCCACACGGTCGCGGCCGCCACCGCCGCCTGCGACCGCCTCGGTGGCGACCACGCCCCCTACGCCGGCCTCGCCCACCACTACCCCGGCGACCCCGGCGTCATCGCGGCGATGCTCCTCAACCACGTCCGCCTCCAGCCCGGCGAGGCCCTCTTCCTCGGCGCCGGCATCCCGCACGCCTACCTCAGCGGCCTCGGCGTCGAGATCATGGCCAACTCCGACAACGTGCTGCGCTGCGGCCTCACCCCCAAGCACGTCGACGTCCCCGAACTCCTGCGCATCGTCCGCTTCGAGTCCGGCGACCCCGGCGTCCTGCGCCCCGAGGCCGCACCGGACGGCGAAGAGGTCTACGAGACCCCCATCGACGAGTTCCGCCTCTCCCGCTACGTCCTCCCCGACGGCGCCGCCGCCCACGACCTCACCCTGACGACCCCGCAGATCCTGCTCTGCACGGCCGGCACCGTACGGGCCGGCGAGCACACCCTGACACCCGGTCGGTCCGTCTTCGTCCCCGCAGGCGAAAAGGCCGAAGTGTCCGGAACGGGCACCGTTTTCAGAGCCACCGTCATCGCCTGACGCGTTGCAGCGGCCCGTCCGGGCACCCGCACCACGGGCCGGGCTGCAACAATGACCCACCGCAAAGGACGGGCAAAGCCGGAAACGGCACACCGCCCGGCCCGCACCCGCACGAGGCGACCCCGAGGCGATACGAACGAGCCCCGGGGACGACCCCGAGAACGACCCGAGGACGAAGGGACCACGCGACACATGAGCGCGTCAGGCGGCACCAAAGCGATCGTTGCGGCACTCGCCGCCAACCTTGCGATCGCGGTAGCGAAGTTCGTGGCGTTCCTCTTCAGCGGATCGTCGTCGATGCTCGCCGAGTCCGTGCACTCGCTCGCCGACTCCGGCAACCAGGCCCTGCTGCTCGTCGGAGGCAAGAAGGCCCAGCGCGAGGCCACCCCGCAACACCCCTTCGGCTACGGCCGCGAGCGCTACATCTACGCCTTCCTCGTCTCGATCGTCCTGTTCTCGGTCGGCGGCATGTTCGCCATCTACGAGGGCTACGAGAAGATCAAGCACCCGCACGACATCGACCACTGGTACTGGCCGGTCGGCGTCCTCGTCTTCGCGATCATCGCCGAAACCTTCTCCTTCCGGACGGCCATCAACGAGTCCAACACCGTGCGCGGCAAGAAGTCCTGGAAGGAATTCGTCCGCCACGCCAAGGCACCCGAGCTGCCCGTCGTCCTTCTGGAGGACCTGGGCGCACTCGTCGGCCTCATCCTCGCCCTCGGCGGCGTAGGCCTCGCACTGCTCACCGGCGACGGCGTCTGGGACGGCATCGGCACCCTCTGCATCGGCGTACTGCTCATCATCATCGCGCTCGTCCTGGCCGCCGAGACCAAGTCGCTGCTACTGGGCGAGGCGGCCGGCATCGAGCACGTCCAGAAGATCGAGGCCTCGGTCGTCGACGGAGCGACCGTGACCGGCATCATCCACATGCGCACGCTCCACCTCGGCCCCGAGGAGCTGCTCGTCGCCGCCAAGATCGCCGTACGGCACGACGGCACCGCCACCGAGATCGCCGCCGCCATCGACTCCGCCGAGTCCCGCATCCGCCAGGCCGTCCCGATCGCCCGCGTCATCTACCTCGAGCCCGACATCTACAGCGAGACCGAGGCCGCCAAGGGCCCCGACCCCCAGGCCACCCCCGGCGGCCCGGCCCACCCCCCGGCCGACCACTGACCCCCGGCCCACCCGACGGGGCCCGCCGACCACCGGCGGGCCCCGCCGCCTTTTCCGGACCAGGCGGCCAGATCGGCGCGATCTGTTCGAAGGTGGACTGGGGCCGTCCGCCGCCTCCGGTGTAGCTTGGAACGGAGCCAGACGTCGCTGCTGATGGCGGTCGGGCGGTCCCCACACGGATCGTCCGAGGGAGAGAGGGCCTCCGACGGACTGCGCTGCGCGCACGCGGGCATGCCTGTGTCCCCTTGGGGCACCCCTGTGTCCGCCGCCGCGCAGACCAGCCGCACCCAGACCTCTCCCAACCCGAGGAGCAGCTCCACATGACGACTGTCGACAACCGGCAGGATTTCAAGGTCGCCGATCTCTCCCTGGCCGAGTTCGGCCGCAAGGAGATCACTCTCGCCGAGCACGAGATGCCCGGCCTGATGTCGATCCGCCGGGAGTACGCCGAGGCCCAGCCCCTTGCCGGTGCCCGCGTCACCGGCTCTCTGCACATGACCGTTCAGACGGCCGTCCTCATCGAGACCCTGACCGCCCTCGGCGCCGAGGTCCGCTGGGCCTCGTGCAACATCTTCTCCACGCAGGACCACGCGGCCGCGGCCATCGCCGTCGGCCCGGACGGCACGCCCGACGACCCGCGGGGTGTCCCGGTCTTCGCCTGGAAGGGCGAGACGCTGGAGGAGTACTGGTGGTGCACCGAGCAGGCGCTGACCTGGCCGAACAGCCCCACCGGCGGCCCGAACATGATCCTGGACGACGGCGGTGACGCCACCATGCTCGTCCACAAGGGCGTCGAGTACGAGAAGGACGGCAAGGTCCCCTCCGTCGACACCGCCGAGAACGACGAGCACCGCGTCGTCCTGGAGCTCCTCAACCGCACCATCACCGACGGCTCGCAGAAGTGGACGCAGCTGTCGTCCGAGATCCGCGGCGTCACCGAGGAGACCACCACCGGCGTCCACCGCCTGTACGAGATGCAGCGCGACGGTGTCCTGCTGTTCCCCGCGATCAACGTCAACGACGCCGTCACCAAGTCGAAGTTCGACAACAAGTACGGCTGCCGCCACTCCCTGATCGACGGCATCAACCGGGCGACCGACGTCCTCATCGGCGGCAAGACAGCGGTCGTCTGCGGCTACGGCGACGTCGGCAAGGGCTGCGCCGAGTCGCTGCGCGGCCAGGGTGCCCGCGTCGTCATCACCGAGATCGACCCCATCTGCGCCCTGCAGGCGGCGATGGACGGCTACCAGGTCACGACCCTCGACGAGGTCGTCGAGCAGGCCGACATCTTCATCACCACGACCGGCAACAAGGACATCATCATGGCCTCCGACATGGCCCGGATGAAGCACCAGGCCATCGTCGGCAACATCGGCCACTTCGACAACGAGATCGACATGGCCGGCCTCGCCGACACCCCCGGCATTGTCAAGGACGAGATCAAGCCGCAGGTCCACACCTGGACCTACCCCGATGGCAAGAAGATCATCGTCCTCTCCGAGGGCCGCCTGCTGAACCTGGGCAACGCCACCGGCCACCCGTCGTTCGTGATGTCCAACTCCTTCGCGGACCAGACCCTGGCCCAGATCGAGTTGTTCACCAAGCCGGACGAGTACCCGACCGGCGTCTACGTGCTGCCCAAGCACCTCGACGAGAAGGTCGCCCGCCTCCACCTGGACGCGCTCGGCGTGAAGCTCACGACCCTCCGCCCCGAGCAGGCCTCCTACATCGGCGTCGACGTCGACGGCCCCTACAAGTCGGACCAGTACCGCTACTGAGTCCGACCCGCCCGCTGAGGAGCACGCCCGTACACGGACGCACTCCCCAGCACCAGGTCCTCCGAGACAGGCCCCCGCACCCCCGTGTCGGGGGCCTGCCCCGTCGGTCTCCGCCCGGACCGGCCGTCACCAGCACCGGCCCGGCACGCCCAGGTGACCGGACCGGACCAGCCCGTCACACCCCAGGACCCCCATGCCCCGCGGCCGCTATTCGCTCCACGATCCGCACGATCACACCCCCCTCGCCCACGAGCACTTCCAATGCGCCCCCGGCCCCTCCGGCTGGCGCTACGTCTCCCGCCTGACCACCCCCACCGGCGATCACCACGGCTCCGTCGACCTCACCCTCGACGCCCTCGGACGCCCCCTCCGCCTCGAACTCCACGCGAGCGACTGGCAGGTACGCGGCGCAGCCCTTGAGGGAGTCACCTGGGTCCGCACCGACCCCACCGGCAGCCACGCCACAGAAGGCAACGTCCCCGCCCACGCCTTCACCGGCACCTCCCCCGCATTCCTCATCGCCACCACCCGCCTGCTGCGCCTCACCCCCTCCGCGGCCGCCACCCGCGTACGCCTCGTCGCCTTCACCGACCCGGTCCTCGCCCCGCGCACCGTGGACCAGTCCTGGGCCTTGCTGAAAAGAGAAGCACACACCACTGACAACGGACCCCTGACCGTGGACGAATACCAGGTCACAGCCCTGGACACCGGCGAGCAGCACAGCGTGCACATCGCCGGGGACGTCGTCCTCGCAGCGCCCGGCGTCGAGCTGGAAGACCTCGAATCGCCCCCGTCGACGTTCGACTGACCCCAACCGAACCAGAACCGCTACGCGGGCGGAACGAACCCGGTGGCAGGCCGCTCGCCCGACGGCCGCTCCACCGGCACCACCGGATCGGCCCCGACACCCCCCTGCACAACCGGCGGACCCGGAACCGGACCGACCGGCCCAACCGACCGACCCGGCCAGGCCGCCCCCTGCCCCGCCACCGGACCACCCCCGAACGTCCGCCGCGCCTCCCGCACCTGCCGCTCCTGCACCACCGCGGCCAGATACGCGGCCGGCGGCACCCCCGGCGGCACCGCGGCCCCCGTACGTTCCGCCAGGTCACCGGCCAACCGCTCCGCCATCGCCTGCCCCACCTGCGGATCCAACTGGTTCATCCGCCCCAGGTACTGCCGGACCCCCAACCACAGCCCGTCCGGCACCGCCGACAGGTCGAGCCCGGAGAACCTCCCGGCCAGCCACGGCGGCGGAGGCGGCGCAAACCCCATCCGCGCCGCAGGCACCCGCTCCCGCACCACCAGCGTCCCCGCGAACACATCACCCAGCCGACGCCCCCGCGCCGACACCAGCGAGGCGACACACGCCACCACCCCGGCCGTCAGCAGGATCTCCACCACCCCGAGCGCACCCCGCACCAGCGCATGCCGGAACCGGATCGGCCCCCCGTCATCCCGCACCACCCGCAGCCCGCACGCCGCCTTCCCGAGCGAGCGCCCATGGCTGAGGGTCTCCACCGCGATCGGACCGCCCACCAGAACCAGCAGAAACGTGGCGATCGACACCGCGGTCCGCGCCGCCTCGTCCAGCGACGCCGTCGCCATCAGCAGCGCCACACTCACCGCCACATAGGCCACCAGGGCCACGGTCAGATCAAGCAACGTGGCCAGTGCCCTGCTGGGCAGCCTGGCCGGCTGAAGCTCCAGTGCCACCGCCTCACCCGTCACCAGCTCACTCACACCCGCGCCCCTTCCCTGACCTGCCCCGACACCGGCCAGTCTGCCAAGCTGAAGGCACATCGCGCCGCAGTACGACAAGCTGACCCGACCCGTCCCCCGACGAACAGCCGAGGAGCAGGCACCCCGATGGACCTCGACGTCTTCGTCTCCGCCCACCGAGCCGAATGGGACCGCCTCGACGCCCTCCTGCGCCGCCGCAACCTCACGGGTACCGAGGCCGACGAACTCGTCACCCTCTACCAGCGCACCGCGACCCACCTCTCTCTGATCCAGTCGAGCGCTCCCGACCCACAGCTCACCGGCCGGCTCAGCCAACTGGTGGCACGCGCGCGCAGCGCCGTGACGGGGACCCGCCGAGCCTCCTGGCGTGACGTCACCCGCTTCCTCACCCAGAGCTTTCCCGCCGCGGTGTACCGCTCCCGGCGCTGGTGGGTCCCCACGGCCCTCGCCTCCACCGCGCTCGCGGCGCTCCTGGGCTGGTGGATCGGCACCCACCCGGAAGTCCAGTCCTCCATAGGGGCCCCGGACGAACTGGACGCGCTGACCCGCCCCGGCGGCCAGTACGAGACGTACTACTCCAGCCACCCCGCAGCGTCCTTCGCCGCCCAGGTCTGGACGAACAACGCCCAGGCAGCCGCGATGTGCCTGGTCCTGGGTGTCTTCCTGTGCGTCCCCGTCCTCTGGATCCTGTTCCAGAACATGCTCAATCTCGGCATCGGAATCGGCCTCATGTCCTCGGCGGGTCGGCTCGACACCTTCCTCGGCCTCGTCCTCCCGCACGGCCTGCTCGAACTGACCGCGGTCTTCGTGGCCGCCGGCACCGGCCTACGTCTTGGCTGGACCGTCATCGACCCAGGCCCACGCACCCGCCGCACTGCCCTGGCCGAGGAAGGCCGAGCCGCCCTCGGCATGGCCATCGGCCTGGCCCTGGTCCTCTTCGTCTCAGGCGCCATCGAAGGCTTCGTCACCCCGTCGGGCCTGCCCACCTGGGCCCGCATCACGATCGGCATCACAGCCGAGCTGGCCTTCCTCGCCTACGTCTATGTCCTGGGCGGAAGAGCCGCCCGCACCGGCGACACGGGCGACGTCGAAGCGGCCGAACGCAGCGCCACGGTGCCGACGGCCGCCTGATGTGCATGTACGGCGGGTGAACTGCTAGTCTCCTCTTCGCCCCACGGGAGCCGTTGACACGGGTCGCGCGGGGAGGTAGATTCGAACAGTTGCCTGGACTGGACTGAACCGGTCGGCGGCAGGGTTAGTATCTATAAAGCCTCTCGGAACTGGATTCCGCAGAAGCACCCGATGAATCGGAAATGAGCGGCCGGTCAGACCGGCCCGGAAGTTCTGATAAAGTCGGAACCGCCGGAAAGGGAAACCGCGAAGCAAAAGCGGGAACCTGGAAAGCACCGAGGAAATCGGATCGGGAAACGGTCTGATAGAGTCGGAAACGCAAGACCGAAGGGAAGCGCCCGGAGGAA
>NZ_JBHXHX010000003.1:0-195853 GCF_042723915.1 Streptomyces sp. NPDC058335
CGGCCCACGGCCCGCAGTGAGTACCCCTGTTGAGAAGAACTTGCAGGTGACCGGCTTGCAGGGCCGTGGGCGTACTTCTCCGAGCCGGAGAAGACTGAGGCGTATCTGGGATCGGTCGCCGGAGCCTAGAGCTTCGCCGGCGGTGACGCGTCCGGGCGTACGGCTCCGAGGATCGGGTTGGCGGCGATCGGGGAGACCTTGATCTCCTCGCCGGCTCTCGGCGCCTGGACCACCTTCCCCTCGCCCAGGTAGATCGCCACGTGGGTGGCCTCGGGGAAGTAGACGACCAGGTCGCCGGGGCGCAGTTCGGCCAGGGGGATGTGTTTCAGTTCGGCCCACTGTTCCTGGCTGGTGCGGGGGATGGGGGAGCCGGCGGCTCGCCAGGCCTCGGAGGTCAGGCCCGAGCAGTCGTAGGACTTCGGGCCCTCTGCGCCCCACTCGTACGGTTTTCCGAGCTGGCGTACGGCGTAGCGCACCGCGCGGTCGCCCTCCGTCGACGGGTTGCGGTCGTCGCTCAGCGCGCCCGAGGTCATGATCTTCTTCTGGGCCTCGGCGACGCCGTCGCGTTCGAGGCGGGCGAGGGCCGTGAGCTGGTCGGCGGTGAGGGAGGCGAGGAGTTCCTCCACGTCGTCCAGCCGGCGGCGTACGGCGTCGCGTTCCTTCTTCCTGCGTTCGGTGAGGGTGAGTTGCTCGTCGAGGGCGGCGCGGGCGCGGCGGGCCAGGCCGTCGGCCTTGCGTTCGCTGCCCTCCAGCCGCCCCACCGTCTCCACGCGCTCCCGCGCCAGCCGGCCGATCACATGGCCCTGGCCGAGGGCGTGCTGCGGGTCGCGGGCGAGCAGCAGCCGTACGTAGGGGGAGATGTCGGTGCTGGTCTGGTACTGCTGGCGGGCCAGCCGGCCGGCCGCGCCCCGGCTCTCCTCGAGGGACAGGCGGGTCCTGGCCAGGGCAGCGGTCAGGCGTTCGGCCTCGGCCCGGCGTTCCTTGAGTTTCTCCTCGGTGGCGTTGTAGGTCTCGGTGGCCTGTTCGGCCTCCCGGTACAGCTTCTGAAGATCCGTCAGCAGCTCGGCGACCGACCGCTCGCCGGGCGCCGGCGGTTCCGGTACGGCCGCGGCGACCCCGGGGATCAGCAGGACCTGCGCGGCCAGCGTCGTCGTGCAGACCATACCCAGCAAGCCCAGCAGCCTTCCTGACACGTCATCACCTCCGGCGCGGGGCGGCCCCTCCGCCCCGCACGGCGAGCATCAGGTGTGCGGGCGGACTCCGCGCGCCGGGTGTGAGCGGTTCGGCCCAACGGCGTCACCCGTCGGCGTCGTCCCGCTTGCCCTCCGGCGTGCCGCCGGGCCCGGCGGCCGGCTTCGACCACGGCCACTTCAGCCGGCCGTCCTTCTTGCCCTCGGGGTCGTACTCGTACTTCCAGCCCCGTTGCAGGCCGAGCTTCCCGCCGTGCCCGCGCGGGACGCGGCGGTAGACCAGGACGGACGGCGGGCCGCCGGCCGCGTCCGGCACCGGGATGCGGTACGTCTTCGGCGGGTGGCCGGTCGGGCCCAGCAGCACGGGGAGGACACGGCCGTCCATCGGGCCGCCCTCGAAGGGGGTGTCTTCGCTCTTCACGCCACCAGTGTCGATCAGGTCTCCGCCGCGAGCGCACCACGGACCAGCTCGGCCGTCTGGGCGTCCCGTGCCGCGGTCACCGAGAGGACGGCGAGGAACTGGTCCACCAGCCAGTCCCGCAGCTCGTCGGCGGGCGGCTGCTTGTCCTCGTCGAGCCAGATCAGCGAGGCCGCCTCGACCGCGGTGATCCACATCCGGACGGTCATCCGCAGCCGGGGTCCGGGCTCGGTCACGTCCAGATGGCTGTAGATGTGCTCGGCCGCGGCCCGCCGTACGCCGTCCACGATGGCCGTCGTACGCGAGGTCTCCACGACGCTGCCGCCCTGGAGGAGGGCGCTGAAGCCGGCGTCGTGCCGGCCGACGAAGGTGAGGTAGCGGTCCAGGGCGCGGGCCAGCCGGGGGAGTGCTGGGCCCTCGTGGGGCTCGTCGAAGCAGAGCCGGAGTTCGTCGGCGGCGGTGCGCAGCGCGGCCTCGTACAGCTGCTGCTTGCCGCCGGGGAAGTACCGGTACACGAGAGGCCGGGAGACCCCGGCGGCCTCGGCCACGTCGTCCAGCGAGACGTCCTCGGGGACGCGGTGCGCGAACAGCGACAGGGCGGCCTCCAGCAGCTGGCTGCGGCGCTCCTCGACACTGAGGCGACGGTAGGCGGGGGCGGCGGGGCTCATGACGTGCAGCGTAATCGCCCGCCCCCGCACCCCGCCTACGCCAGCAGGCCGGAAGACTTCCACAGCCGCCGGCCCACCCCGCGCAGCACGCCGATGTCGTCGAGGAAGTCCGTCAGGCGCTTCGAGCCGGTCTGCATGACCTCGCGGCGGTGGCCGCTGGCCTTGACCTGGGCGAGCGCCTCCCGCTTGTCCAGGCCGACGTTGGTGTAGACGTCCGGGTTCACGAAGGCCACCGAGAACACCCGGGCGAACTCGCCGGAGGTCACCCGCGTGAACTCCTGCGACCACTTCGGCGCGGTCACCATCTGCCGGCGCAGCTCCTCGCGGGCGTACCGCACGTGCCGGGCCTCCTCCACCACGTGGATGCGGGTGACGCCCCGGATCAGGGTCTGGACCCGCTCGTCGGGGAACGTCAGCCGCTGCATCCAGTCGAGGACCTCCTCGCCGAGGAGCGTGGCCGTGAAGGAACCGGGCGTGGTGGAGATCGTCTTGAACAGACGGCCGAGGTGCTGGTGCGCGCGGCTCACCGGGTACCAGGGGGTGCCGCCCTGCGCGATCAGCCGGGCGAACATCTTCGAGTGCCGGCACTCGTCCTCGATCTCGGTGAGCGCGTACCGCACGTGCGCGCTCGTCGCCGCCTTGTCGTAGATGTGCCGGCACAGGAGCTGCATCAGGATGATCTCGAACCAGATGCCGAGCGAGGCGAGCGCGGCGGCCTCGTGCTGGGACAGCAGGATCCGCTGGTCCTCGCCCATCTTCTTCCACAGCGGGGTGTCGTACAGCGACACCAGCTCCGGCGGCCAGAACCACTTGCCCTCCTCGAAGGGCGCGTCCCAGTCGAGTTCCTCGTCCGGGTCGAAGGAGTGCTTGGCGGAAGAGGCGAGCAGCCGCTCGGCCACCTGCTCCCGGTCCTTGAGCAGCCCGAGCGCGTCGCGCAGGCCGTCCAGCGCGTCGGCTTCCGTCAGGGTCGTCATGACTGATCCACCTCGTCGTACGGGGGCGTGTACGGGGTCGTGCGGGTGTTACCGGCGGTTCACTCGTCCAGTGCCTCTTATGAGACTGCTTGTCAGCAAGCTCGTCAATCCCTCGTGCGGGACTTGTTGGCCCCGCCTGCGCCCCGCACCCGCGTGGGACACTCGCCGGGTCGTGAACCGCAGGGGGCAACCACGTGGACACCGCACCGCACACCGAGCCGGACACCGACCCGGGCAGCGCCGCCGCGCGCCGCAGTCTGGAGGGCCTGGCACTCGGGGACGCCTTCGGCGAGCGCTGGTTCCCGCTGTTCAGGGACCGGCGACAGGCCTACGTCGAGGTCCGCGCCCGCCGGATGCCCGAGGAGCCCGACTGGCACTGGACCGACGACACCGCGATGGCCCTCGGCCTGCTCCGGGTGCTCGACCGGTACGGCGAGGTCCGGCAGCGCGAGCTGGCCCTCGCCTTCGCCCTCGGCTACGACGCCGACCCGGCCCGCGGGTACGGCTACGGGATGCACGAGCTGCTGCCCCGCGTGCTTCAGGAGCCCGACCGCTGGCCCGAGTTCGTCCGCGACCTCTTCGACGGCGAGGGCAGCCTCGGCAACGGCGCGGCGATGCGGGTGGCACCCCTGGGCGCCTGGTTCCACGCCGACCTCGCACAGGTCGTCGAGCAGGCCACCCGCTCGGCCGAGGTCACCCATGCCCACCTCGAGGGCATCGCGGGCGCGGTCGCCGTGGCGGTGGCGGCGGCCCTGTCGGCCCGGGCCGACTGAGCATCGCCGAGGTGGCGGCACTCACCCCGGACAGCGCCACCCGCGACGGACTCACCCGCGCCGCCGCCCTGCACTTCGCCACCGAGCCGTGGCGGGCCGCGGACCTCCTCGGCAACGGTCAGCGCATCCGCGCCGACGACACCGTCCCCTTCGCCGTCTGGACCGCCGCCCGCCATCCCGACGATCTCGTCTCCGCCCTGTGGGCCACGGCCGAGGGCTTTGGTGACGTGGACACGACCTGTGCGATCACCGGCGGCATCGTGGCCGCCCGCACCGGCGTCGACGCCGTACCGGAGCGGTGGCTCCGGCGGCGGGAGGCCCTGCCCGGGGGAGCGGGGCGCCGGTGACGGCCGACGGGACGCCGGTGCCGGTGCTGCGTGTGCCCAACACCGGCGGGGAACCGCTGGAGCTGACCCTCGAGCCGTACGGCAGCGACCACTGGCTGCGGCCCGGCGAGACCTTCGTGATCTGGACGCTCGGCCGGGCCGACGAGACCTTCCAGGTCGACCACGGGCCGGGCACGATCACCGTGCACGCGGAGAGCCTCCCGGCCTACGTCGGGGACGCCGAGGGCAACGAGATCGACTGCGGCCACCGGCGCCCCGCCCCACCCGGCCCGTTCCGGCTGGAGCTGCCGTAGCGCTCTAGACCGAGCACCCCAGATCATCGGGCACCTCGAAGGCGACCGGCTCCGCGCCCTGCGCGGGGAAGGATGTCCGCAGGGTGAAGGCGTACGGCGTCGGGCCGTGCGCGCGCAGGTGCAGCAGCCGGGCCTCGGCCTCCGCGACCGTCGGGCGGTGGCCCGCAGGAACCCACCACAGGGCCGTCATCGCCTCCTGGACCCGGTCGAACCACTCCCGCCGGCGGGCGAGCATCTCGCGGTGCCGGCCCTGGTACATGTACGCGGTCAGGGCGTTCGCGTCCCGCCACATCGTCAGGTTGATGATCAGCCACTCGTCGCCGAAGACCGGGACGTCGGTGGCGTTGCCCTCCTCGGACTGGAGCCGCCACACATAGCCGTCCGCGGCCTCCGCGTCGGCGTTGACGGGATCGAGGGCGTCCACGAAGTCCTTCAACTCCGGTGAGTCCAACGGGAACTTGAGGCGGGCGAGATTGACCTGGGCGAGTTCGAAGGCGGGCGGTGCGGCGGCTGCGTCAGTCATGGGCGCACGGTAGGACGCACCTGTCCGGTCCGGGAAGCCCCCGTCTCACGGGCTGAGCACCGCCTGCATCACCGACCGCGCGATCGGCGCCGCCAGCCCGCCCCCGGTGATGTCCCGCCGTTTCGCCGCCGAGTCCTCCACCACCACCGCGACCGCCACCTTCGGCTCCATGTCCCGGTCGCCCTGCGCCCAGGAGACGAACCAGGCGTACGGCGTCCCGGCGTTGCCGATGCCGTGCTGGGCGGTGCCCGTCTTGCCGCCGACGGTCGCGCCCGGGATCGCGGCGTTCCTGCCGGTCCCCTCGCGCACCACGTCCGCCATCAGCTCCCGCAGCCGCCGCGCGGTCGACGGCCGTACGACCTGCCGCACCGTACGCGCACCGGCCGAGGCGACGGTCGCCCCGCCGCTCCGCGTCGTCCGCTCCACCAGGTACGGCGTGCGCAACTGCCCGCCGTTGGCGACGGCCGCCGAGACCATCGCCATCTGGAGCGGCGTGGCCCGCGTGTTGTACTGCCCGATCGAGGAGAGGGCCAGCTGCGCCCGGTCCAGCGAGGTGTCGAAGGTGCTCTGCGCGACGGCGAACGGGATCCGTACGTCCGTCGCGTTGAACCCGAACGCCTCCGCCGTGCCCACCATGTCGGTGAGTCCCACATCGACGCCGAGCTTCGCGAACACCGTGTTGCACGACCACACGAACGCCTCCCGCAGCGGAGCGTCCTCACAACCCTCGCCCCCGTTCGTCAGAAGCGTCGTCGTGCCGGGCAGCCGGTACGGCGCGGGCGAGCCGGTCGGCGCGTCCAGATCCCTGACGACGCCCGCGTCCAGCGCCGCCGCCGCGGTGACCACCTTGAACGTCGACCCCGGCGGATACGTCTGCCGCACCGCCCGGTTCAGCATCGGCCGGTCCGGATCCGAGTTCAGCCGCGCCCACTCCCGCCCGACCCCCGGCCCGTTCCCCGACAGCGCGGCGGGGTCGTACGACGGTGCCGACACCAGCGCCAGGATCCGTCCCGTCGACGGCTCCACCGCCGCCACCGCGCCCTTGCGGCCGGCCAGCCCCTCGTACGCCGCCCGCTGGGCCCGCGGATTCAGGGTCGTCACCACGTTCCCGCCGGCGGGCAGGGACTGGGTGACGTCGTTCCACAGCGGCAGCGGCGACAGACGGGGATCCGTGCCCGAGAGGACGCCGTCGTGCGTGTGCTCCAGGAGCGTCGTCCCGTACACCTGCGAGGCGAAACCGGTCACCGGCGCGTACAACGGGCCGTTGAGGTACGTCCGTTCGTAGCGCAGCTGCTCCCTGGTGTCCCGGGAGCCGGTGACCGGCACGTCCTCGACCAGGATGTCCCCGCGGGGCTGGCCGTAGCGGGCGATGGCGGCGCGCCGGTTGGCCGGGTTGTCGTCGTAGGCCTCGGACCGGACGACCTGGACGCGGGCGGCGTTGACGAGCAGGGCCACCAGGAGCAGGGCGCAGAAGACGGCGGCTTGGCGGATGTGCCGGGTCATCACAGGGTCGTCACCTCGGGTCGCGGGGGTCGGCCGGCTCGCGCGCCGGTGCGGCCGGTGCGGGAGTCCCCGCGGAGCCGGGGCGTTCGTCCGCGTCGGGACTGCTCGCTGGGCGGGGACATGTGGCTGCTGCGTGGGGGCTCCGGGCCGCGCGAGGCCTCGGGCCGGGGCGGGGCTCCGTGCCGGGCCCGCACGGCTCGCCGCGCCGCGACTCCCTGCCGTGCCGGGGAACTCCGCCGCACCGGCAGTCCTCGCGCCCCGCGTCCGTCTCCTCGGGGTCGTTCACGGCGCCGCCTTCCCGTCGTACTGGCGTCGGGCCGAATTGCTGATCCGGATCAGCAGCGCCACGATCGCCCAGTTGGTGACGACCGACGAGCCGCCCTGCGCCAGGAACGGCATCGCCATGCCCGTCAGCGGGATCAGGCCGGTCACCCCGCCGGCGATCACGAACACCTGGAGCGCCCAGATGGAGGCGAGCCCGACCGCCAGCAGCCGGCCGAAGGGGTCGCGCAGGGCCAGCCCGGCCCGGTAGCCGCGCTCGACCAGAAGCCCGTACAGCAGGAACAGCGCGGACAGTCCCGCCAGGCCGAGTTCCTCGCCGGCCGTCGCCAGGATGAAGTCGGACTTGACGGCGAAGCCGATCAGGACGGAGTGGCCCAGCCCGAGACCGGTGCCGAAGGTGCCGCCGGCCGCGAAGGAGAACAGGGACTGCGCGAGCTGGTTGGGCCCCTCGCCCGCGTCGATCGACGCGAACGGGTGCAGCCAGGCCTCGACCCGGCTGTGGACGTGCGGCTCCAGCCGGCCGACGGCGACCGCGCCCAGCGAGGCCAGCAGCAGCCCGACCGCGGTCCAGCCGATGCGGCCGGTCGCCACGTACAGCATCACCACGAAGAGGCCGAAGAAGAGCAGCGAGGTGCCGAGGTCGCGTTCCAGGACCAGGACGCCGACGCTCAGCAGCCAGATCGCGACGACCGGCCCGAGGACCCGGCCGGTCGGCAGCTGCATGAACCAGATGCGGCGGCCCGCATGGGCGAGAGCGGTCCGGTTGGCCGCGAGGTACGCCGCGAAGAACACCGCGAGCAGCACCTTCGCGAACTCGCCCGGCTGGATGGAGAATCCGGCGACCCGGATCCAGATCCGGGCGCCGTTGACCGCCGGGAAGAAGATCGGCAGCGTCAGCAGGACCAGCGCGGCGGCCACGCTCACGTACGCGTACCGCTGGAGCACCCGGTGGTCGCGCAGCGCGGCCACCACGAAGACGAACATGGCCACGCCCAGCGTCGACCACACCAGTTGCGTGGGCGCCGCCCGGTCGCCGGGGGTCTCCAGGTCCAGCCGGTAGATCAGCACCAGCCCGATCCCGTTGAGCAGCACCCCGATGGGCAGCAGCAGCGGATCGGCGTACGGCGCGCGCAGCCGGACCGTCAGATGCGCCAGCAGCGCGAGCACGCCGAGCCCGGCACCGTAACCGGCGGCGCCGGGCGGGACGCTGCCGTTCCTGGCGAGCCCGACGGCGCAGTAGCCGAACACGGACAGCAGGACGGCCAGGACGATCAGGGAGAGCTCGACGCCACGGCGCCTGGGCAGGCGCGCCACGGGGGCCGGCGCGTCCGCCGTCGGTGCGATGACTTCGGCTCCGGCTTGCGTCATGTCCGGAACTTACCCAAATGGGGCTCCTTGTGAGCCTTGGTGGATCTTCGGTGTCAGCAGCGGCGTGGCGTGGGGCCGAGGTCGCGGATGTAGCGCGCCGAGCCGTAGGCCCACGCGCCGTCCGTGAGGAGGTGCCACTGCGCGTTGCCGTCGATCTGCTGGCCGGTGGTCCGGCAGTGGACGGTGACGACGTCGTCGCGGAAGGCGACGCGGACCACCTTGCTGTCGCGGTTCGGTGCGCTGCGCAGCAGCAGTTGGCTTGCCATGACGACGCCCTTGTACAGGCGCGGGGCCTGGTGGTCGGTGCCGCCCCGGCCGCTCTCGCTCGCGGTGGCGGGGGTGACGGCGGCCGCGGCGGCGAGGGTGCCGGCGGCGCCGGCTATGGCGAACCGGGTGAGGGCGGAGCACAGGGGCATGGGAGACCTCCGAGAAGGGGGCCGAACCGGCTTACCGCCACATTAGGAGGGCTCGCGGTCGGTCGCCCGTCACGCTGCGCCATCGGGGAGACCGTCCCCGGCGGAAGGCGTGGTCCCGTCGGGGGGAGCCATCCCGGCCGGCGGTGTGTGAGGGAGCGTCAGCGTGGCCACCGCGCCGCCGTCCGGCGCGTTGGTGAACGTCAGACGGGCGCCCAGCACCTCCGCCTGACCGGCCGCGATCGTCAGCCCGAGGCCGTGCCCCTTCGCGCCCCCCTCGGTACGGAACCGCTGCGGCCCGTGCGCCATCAGGTACTCCGGATAGCCGTCCCCGTGGTCCCGCACGGTCACCACCGGCCCGTTCACCGTCAGCACCACCGGCGCCCGCCCGTGCAGATGCGCGTTGGCGACGAGATTCCCGAGCACCCGCTCGAGCCGCCGCCGATCGGTCTCGACACGGGCGTCCCGTACGACCTTGACCTCGGTGTGGGCGCCGACTCCGGCACCTACTCCGGTACCCGTGGCGGCACCGACTCCGGCACCTACTCCGGTACCCGTGGCGGCACCGACTCCGACTCCGGCACCCGTGGCGGCACCCGACGGGGCCGCCGCCCCCCGCACCACCCGGCGGGCCACCGTCTCCAGGCCCTCGGTGTCCAGCTCCAGCCGCTCGCGGCCGGTGTCGAGGCGGGAGATCTCCAGCAGGTCCTCGGTGAGCGTGCGCAGGGCGGCCACCCGGTCGCGCACCAGCTCCGTCGGCCGGCCCGGCGGCAACAGCTCGGCCGCCGCGTGCAGCCCGGTCAGCGGGGTGCGCAGTTCGTGCGCCACGTCGGCGGTGAAGCGCTGCTCGCTCAGCAGCTTGCCCTGGAGCGAGGACGCCATCGAGTCCAGCGCGACGGCGACCGCGGCCACCTCGTCCTGCGGACGGCTCGGATCCTTGGTCCGCGGATCGTCCACGCGTGCGTCCAGATCGCCCGCGCTGATCCGCCGGGCCACCCGTGCGGTGGCGTGCAGCCGCCGGGTCACCCGGGTCACCGCGAACGCCCCGACCAGCAGGGTCGCCCCGATCGCCAGGACCGACGACCACAGGATCGCGTTGTCCAGGGCCTCGATGGTGCGGGCGCTCTGCTGGTAGTCGACGGCCACCGCCAGGGCCCTCTCGCCGTCGGCGGGACCGGCCGCCCACATCGTCGGCCGCCCCCGGTGCTCGGCGACCATCGTGCCGCGCTCCCCGGCCACCGCGAGCGTCCGCAGCGCGGCGGGCAGCCCCGGCGGGTCCACGCTCGCGCCGAAGCCGAGCGTGTCCCCCGCCTCGAACGCGGTCGTCGCGTCCTCCAGCCGGGACAGCGCGAGATCGCGGGCCTCGCCGACGGTCTGGCGCGTGACCGAGACGTGCACGAGGACGCCGAGCAGCGCGGCGAGCGCGCAGCACATCACCGCGATGAAGACGGCGGCCTTCACGGCGAGCGTGCCGGACCACCGAGGGCGCGCGAGCCTCATCGGCCGCTCGCGGAGGAGGAAGGAGTCGGCGTGGGCGAGGCGGTGGACGTGGGCCGGGGCGGGTGGATCCGCCCCCCGGTCCGCACCATCTCGTCGTGGGTGAGCAGCATCGCCTTCTGGTCCCCGTCCCAGGTCCACTGGAGGCGGTACTCGTACCCGGCGACCTCGGAGGGCGAGCGGATGATCACCGACCGCCCGGCCAGCTCGACCGCACTCACGGCGTCCTCCCACCCCATGACCTGCACCAGCCGGTGCTTCTGCACCGTGTAGACGCGGACGGCCGTCAGATCGCCGGGCAGCTGCCGGAAGCCCAGGGTCAGCTCGTCCCGCCCGTCACCGGTCAGATCGCGGTAGTACGACCGCAGGACTGGGCACGCTTTCCGTGCGGCGCCGCTCTCGTCACAGTCGGCCATCCGGCGGGACGTCTCGCGGTACGGCGCCTCGGAACCGTCGTAGTCGTCCGGATGCGCGGCGATCTCCCGGCGTACGACCTCGACCGGGTCCACCCGGTGAATGTCGTCGCCGGGAACGGCGACACCCTTGACGACCTGGATGTTCACCTCGTCGATGTCGAACGCCGGACTCGACGCCGCGGGCAGGTCCGGCCACAGTTTCTCCGGGCTCACCGCGGTCGGGGTCGCCCCGGCACCCTTCAGCCCGCCGGCGTCGCCGCAGGCCGCGGTCGCCGACGCCAGCAGGGCGACGGCGGCCAGCGCGAGGGCGGTACGGGTCGGGCGGGGGTGCGGCACGGGGCTCCTGTGATCACGGTGACGGTCGGCCCCGTACACCTTATTCGTAGGGAAGTCCTTTTTGCGTACCGGGCGGGCGCCGGTCAGGGCCGGTCCGGGGGTTGGCCCGGGGGTTGGTCAGGCCGGCTCGAGGGCCCGGTCAGGCCGGTTCGAGGGTGCTTCAGGGGCGGTCGGGGGCGGCGGCCGGGGGAGCGGCGGGGGAAACGATTACTCGGCCAGTTCCTCCAGCAGCCGGGCCGTCGACAGGCCCGCCCGCAGGTACTCGACGAACAGCTCGTTGTGCAGGGCCCAGGGCGAGCGCCGCGACCGTATCAGCCCGATCGCCTCGTCGGGCGAGTGGCCCCGGCGCACCAGGGCGTGGGCGACGACCAGGCCCGAGCGGTTGTATCCGTGCCAGCAGCGGACCAGCACCGAACGTCCCTCGTCCAGCGCCTCACCGACCGCCTGCGCCAGCCGCATCACCCCGGCGAGCTGGGTGCCGTCCAGCGGCCCGTCGGGGATCGGCCACACATGGTGCTGGACACCCCGGTCCGGCCCGTGTCCGGGCAGCCGCAGCAAGGTCTGGACGAGATCGAACTCGCCCCGCACCACCGCGAACTCCCGCTGCCCGCTCCGCCCACGGAATTCGTGCCCGCCCATCCACAGGCCGGGCACGATCTCGCTCCACGGACTGTCCGGAGCCGGTACGTCGGGTTGCTTCCTGCGGGTCCGCAACGGCGCCTCCCCAACCGCGTCCCTGGGGCATGCCCAACTCCCTCCGAAGGTAACCGCCTTCTTGCCCCTGGAGCACCCGCCTGTTCCCATGGTCATGGGGTGATGGTGCATGAACGGACTGCGCGTCGTACCGACCTGGCGCCACGGTCAGGAGCGGCTGTACGTCTGCCTGAAGGACGGCAGGAACATTGCCTGGTACGACAGGGAGACCGGCCGGGTCAACATCCTCAGGGACGACCGCCGAGCCGACGTCCTGGAGACGCTCGGTCCCTTCCTGACCGGCCCCGTCACCGTCGGCCCGCCCCCTGTCCCCACCCCCGCCGAGCTGGCCCGCCTCACCCTCCACCCCGACGACGACCTCGCCCCCAACCGCCCCGGCGAGGCCCTGCTCATCGCCCTGGAACGCGACCCCGGCCCCGCCCGCCGGCTGCGGCCCGACCCGCGCCGCCGCGCCCTCGAAGCGGAGCAGACGACCGGCGAGATCCTGGACCGGCTGGACGGCGCCGGCTGGCACACCCTGCACTCCCTCCCGCTGCCCGGCGGCGACCGCGTCCACCACCTGGCGATCGGCCCGGCCGGACTGTTCGCCGTGCACACCCTGTACGCCCGTAAGCGGCGGGTCCTCGTCGCCGACCCGACGGTCACCGTGGGCCGTCGCGACCCCCACCCCCTCCTGCGCCGCGTCCGCGCCGACGCCGACCGCGCCTCCCACGCGCTGACCGCCGAGGTCCGCCCGGTCCTCGCCCTGGTCGGCCCGGCCGACGTGCGCTTCACCGCCACCCCGCGCGAGGTACGGGTCCTGCGGGACACGGAACTGGCGGGGCTGGCCCGGCAGGGCGGCGTACTGAAGCCGGCGGACGTGGAGGCACTGCACGCGATGGCGCGGGACAGGAGAACGTGGGCCTCCGGCGGTTGAGCCGGATCGCGTCGCGCTGGGTGGGATCGGATTGCGTCGGTGCAGGTCGGTGCAGGTCGGTGCAGGTCGGTGCGGGTCGGATCGGTGCGGGTCGGATCGGTGCGGGTCGGCTTCGGTGACCGTGACTGGGGGCGGTGCCCCCAGACCCCCCTTCGGCCTGAACGGCCTCGTCCTCAATCGCCGGAGGGGCTGTGGGGGTGGGCGTCGGCTGGGGAGGTGGCCGGTACTGGGGGTGTTTCCGGAGGGGCTGTGGGGGTGGGCGTCGGCTGGGGAGGTGGCCGGTACTGGGGGTGTTTCCGGAGGGGCTGTGGGGGTCGGCGTCGGCTGGGGAGGTGGCCGGTACTGGGGGTGTTTTCGGAGGGGCTGTGGGGGTGGGCGTCGAGCCGGGGAGGTGGCCGGTGCTGCGGGTGTTGCCGGAAGGGCTGTGGGGCGGACGTCGGCCCGGCGGGTGACCCGGTGCTGCCGCTGTCGCCGGACGGGCTGTGGAGGGGCGTCAGCCGGGAGGCCGCCCGGCGGTGCGCGGGGGCGTCGAGCGGGCTGTGGAGCCGGGCGTCAGTCGGGAAGCGGCCCGGCGCTGCCCGGCTCGCACAGTGCGGCGAGCAGATCGCCGTGCTCCTGTACCCGCCCCGCGACGGTCTCCGCCCCGAACGCCAGCTCCTCCGGTGCGGCGCACGCCTCCACCTCCTCCCAGGTGACGGGCGCGGACACGGTCGGTTCGGGGCGGGCCCGAAGGGTGTAGGGCGTGGCGGTGGTCTTGCGGGCGGCGTTCTGGCTCCAGTCGACGAACACCTTGCCCGGCCGCAGGCTCCGGGTCATCCGGTGCAGGGCCAGCTTCGGCATGGTCCGCTCCACCTCCACGGCGAGCCGCTTGGCGTACTCGGTGACCCGTTCGGAGGACGATCCGCGCACCGCCGCCAGCAGATGCAGCCCCTTCGAGCCTGAGGTCTTCGCGTACGCCTCGATCCCGTCCGCCGCCAGCCGCTCCCGTAGCCAGAGCGCGACCTCGCAGCACTCGACGACGGTCGCGGGCGCGCCGGGATCGAGGTCGAAGACGAGCCGGTCGGCCTCCTCGGGGTCCTGGATCACCCACTGGGGCGTATGGAACTCGGTGACGAGGTTCGCCGCCCACATCAGGCTCGGCAGGTCCTGCACGAGCACCATCCGGGCCGGCCCCTCCGCGCGCGGCACCTCGGCGGTGGTGACCCAGTCGGGGGTGCCCGGCGGCACGTTCTTGGCGAAGAAGACCTGTCCGCCGGGTCCGTCCGGGTAGCGCAGGAAGGAGAGCGGCCGGTCACGCAGATGCGGCAGCAGGGCCCCGGCGACGGTCGCGTAGTAGTGCAGCACCTCGCCTTTCGTGAAGCCGGTGGCCGGATACAGCACCTTCTCCAGATTGCTGAGCGCGAGCCGCCGCCCCTCCACCTCGGTGATGGGCGTCATACGATGAGAATCACACGATTAGTACGTGTATGTCCGCTATATAACTTTTCTCGGCAGAGTCAGGAGGGTGGCTGCACGTGCGATCCATCTGGAACGGCGCCATCTCGTTCGGCCTCGTCAGCATCCCGATCAAGCTGGTGAACGCCACCGAGAACCACTCGATCTCCTTCCGCCAGATCCACACCGAGGACGGCGGCCGCATCCGCTACCGCAAGGTGTGCGAGCTGGAGGACCGCGAGGTGAGCCAGTCGGAGATCGGCAAGGGCTACGAGGACGCCGACGGCACGATCATCCCGATCACCGACGAGGACCTGTCCCACCTGCCGCTCCCCACGGCGAAGACGATCGAGATCGTGGCCTTCGTGCCGGCCGACCGGATCGACCCGCTCCAGATGGACGCCGCGTACTACCTCCAGGCGGGGGGCGCCCCCGCGGCCAAGCCGTACACGCTGCTGCGGGAGGCGCTGAAGCGCAGCAACAAGGTCGCCATCACCAAGTACGCGCTGCGCGGCCGCGAGCGCCTGGGCATGCTCCGCGTGGTCGGCGAGGCGATCGCCATGCACGGCCTGCTCTGGCCCGACGAGGTCCGCGCCCCCGAGGGCGTGGCCCCCGACACCGACGTCACGGTCCGCGACAAGGAACTCGACCTCGCGGACGCCCTGATGGACACCCTCGGCGAGGTCGACCTGGAGGACCTCCACGACGAGTACCGCGAGGCCGTCGAGGAGGTCGTCGCAGCGAAGGCGGCCGGCGAGACACCCCCCGAGGCGCCCAGCGCCGCCCCCAGCGGCAAGGTCCTGGACCTGATGGCCGCCCTGGAGAACAGCGTCCGCGCCGCGAAGGAGTCCCGCGGCGAGCCGACCGGGCAGGATGAGGCCGAGGTCAGACAGCTTCCCGACCGCAAGACGGCCCGCACGGCCCCGAAACAGACCGGCGGCAAGAAGTCCACGTCGACGGCGAAGAAGACGGCGGCGTCGGCGAAGAAGGCGACGAAGTCCGTTCAGCCGACGAAGAAGACGGCATCGACGAGCAAGAGCACGACGAAGAAGACGGCGGCGACGTCCAAGAGCACGGCGAAGAAGACGCCGGCGAAGAAGACGGCGGCAAGGAAACGGTCGGCGTGAGGGGCCCGACGGTTTCCTCGGTGCTCGGTGCTCGGTGCTCGGTGCTCGGTGCTCGGTGCTCGGTGCTCGATGCTGGGCCGGGATGGCGGGCGTGGCCTCAAGCGGCTTCTTCCAGCGTCCGTCGGTCCGTGGGCGCGCTGCCCCCACCCTCGCCCCTCCCGCCGGCCCCGCGGTTGAGGACGACGAGCACGGTGCCCACCCCGAGCCCCGCCGAGGGCCACACCGGGACGGTCCCTCCGTGCGCGAATCCGTGACCCGCGAAATACGTCAACGCCCAGACGCTCAGGCCGAGTCCGGCCCACATCCGCCAGGCCCATCGCACCTCGGGGTCGGGCCGCAGCCGTACGGACAGCGAGGCGAGCCCCCGCTCCAGCGGCCGTAGCGCCCACACGACGCCCGCGAGGACGAGCCCCAACACCACCAGCCAGGGCACCCGCAGGACCCACCAGCCGACAGAGCCGTAGCCGGGCTGGGGAGCGAGCCCGGTCAGATAGAAGGCGGCGGCGACGACCAGGACGGGCAGCATGTGCCACAGATAGAGAGCCATGCTGCCGCTGCCCACCACGCGCACGGCGGCCCACACCCTGACCCCCGCCAACAGCCGCCGCACACCGGGTGCGAGCAGCAGAGCCGCCCCCACCTGAGCCACCGCCCACGCGAGCATGGCGGCGGAAGGCGGATCGGTGTTGCTGAGCTCCGGCCCCGTCACCAGAATCAGGCTGACGGGAAACGGTCCGGGTACCACGAGCCCCGCGAAGGCCACCACGCCCCCCACCGCCATGCCGCCTGGCAGGACCCGCCGCCGACTCAGCAGCCCGTCCCTCCAGCAGAACCCCAGCTGGTAGGCGACACCCCACACGAGCAGGTAGTTGACCGACCCGACAGCCCCGGCCATCGACGAGTCGCCGATCACACCCAGCATCCCGACACCGCCTCCGACCAGGCCCATCCCCAGCGGGACGTAGAGCCCCCACCGCAGGTGAAGGCCGTACAGCACAGGAGTCAGAGCGGTGATCGCCAGGTAGACGGGCAGGAACCAGAACTGCATGGCCATCGCCCACCCCACCAGCGCAAGGGTGTCCCGGTCGACACCGAGTGCGCCGCACACCCCGACGGCCAGCAGCACCAGCCCGCTGTACGCCACCGTCGGCAGCAACAGCCGCAACGCCCGCTGCCCCACCCACCCGCCGACGGTCCCACCGGCGTCACGCGCCCGAACCCAGGACCCGCCGGCCGCGTACCCGCCCGCCAGGAAGAACAGCGGCATGACCTGAAAACCGAGGGTCAGCCACCGGGTCCATGGCACGGTCGCCAACAACTCCGGCGCCCCGATCCCCCCATCGGGATGCCGCTCCAGCCCGGTGATCAGCCAGTGCCCGAGCACCACCAGCACAATCGCCCAAGCCCGCAGAAAATCGACGTACCGATCTCGCCCCATGCCCCGCATGCTCCCCGGCCCTCACCCCCCACACCCGGAAAACACCATGTCGCGACCAACCCGTGCCCGCCCCGACACCGAGGCCCGCACTCAACCGGCCGTAAGGCCGCGCATGTCCGCCCCCCGTCCTTCCCCTCACCCCCTCCCCGTCCGCCGCTCCCACCAGACCAGGCAACCCCACCGCGCCAGGACCCCCACCACGAGGGAAACGACGACCGCGCCCGCGTCGATGACATGCGGCAGTCCGGGAAAGAAGGCGAAGAAGGCGAGCGACGCCAGGAGTCCGCAGAGAAATCCGACGACCCCGATCCGCCTCCGACGCGCTTCCTGAGACGCACCAGGCCCTCGCTGATGCTGCTGCTCGACCATGGAGGAACTCACTTCGTGATGTGGTGACACTGGCTGGCGCGCTGGACCCCGCTGACGAAGAGCCGGGCACACGCCTTGCCATAACGCGGCAGTGTCTGCGGAGAGTTGTTCCGCATCGGGTCGATCTTGCACTCGCTGTGCGTCCTGCCGCGTGAGGTGCGGTAGGTCCGGTTGCCCGTGTCGGCGTAGGTGAAGTCGATGCGCCAGTTGCAGAACCCGCTGCTGAGAGCACCCACGAAGGCACAGTCGACACCGGCGTTCTGGTAACTGATCTTCTTGCCGCTGCCACGGATGATGTGCGTGAACATGCAGCCCGTAGGAATCTTCATCGTCATGCCGCCCACGCTGTACTCGAAGGTCTGGACGGGCGTGGAACCTGCTGCTCCGGCATGAGCGGTCGGAGAACCGGATAAGAGCAGGGCGGCGACCGTCGCGAGAGCCGTGGCAAGGCGCACTGCAAACCTGATGGTCAAGGTGAACTCCTCCTGCTGATCTTCGGATGACTCCGGATCAACAGGTAGGCCTGTAATCGGGTTTGCCTGATTCGCCGGTCTTCACCGCCACGAGTGATCAAGCAGTGCCGTGATGACCAGCAGAAACGTTCACGGTTGCGGCCGGAGTCATACAAGAGGTCTGCACCGGCCGGTATCTCGCTTCCCGACCCACCCCCACAAACACCTTGACCACTCCACTTATGTTACCGGTAACATCCACGCTCGTAGGAGCCACATCACACCGCACCAAGCCACCGCCGCCCCGGGAGTCCGCGTGACCGATCAGCCCACGGTGCGTCACCCGCCCCGGCCGACCCCCGCGCCCGGCCCGGTCTTCACGCCCGCGGCCACAGTCGCCTCCTGCGTCGGCTTCGTCCTGATCGGCGCCCTCCAGGCCCTCTACGGCCCCGCGATCCCGGCCCTCCGCCAGGACTTCGGGCTGTCGCCCTCCGCCGCCGGACTGGCACTGAGCGCCCACTTCGTAGGCGGCGTAGCAGGGGTACTCCTCTTCGACCGCCTCTACGGCAGGATCGGCAACAGGCGGATCCTGGCAGCCTCGTACCTCCTCATGGCCACCGGCGCCGCAGGCTTCGCGCTGGCGCCGAACTGGCCGACGGCCCTCACCGCCGCCCTCCTGGCAGGACTCGGCTTCGGCGGCATCGACTACGGCCTCAACCAACTCTTCGCCGTCGGCTTCGGCCACCGCTCCGCCGCGATGCTGAACATCCTCAACGCCCACTTCGGCATCGGCGCGATCCTCGGCCCGGCCCTGATCGGCGCGGCAGGCGCCGACCGCTACCCCACGATCTTCCTGGCCTTCGCCCTGGCCAACCTCCCCCTCCTCCTCTGCCTGAAGGGCGTAAGGGACAAGGCGGCAAGCCCCACCGACGCCACCGCCACGGTCACCGCAACCGGCCCGACCCCCCTCACCCGCAGCCTGACCTCCATCCTCACCGTCTTCGTGGCCCTCTACGTCCTGCACGTCGGCATCGAGGCGGGCGTAGGCGGCTGGGAACCCACCCACCTGGAGACCGTCGGCTACGGCGCGGGGATCGCCGCAACGGCCACCTCCGTCTACTGGCTGATGATGACGATCGGCCGCTTCCTGGTGGCCCCCCTCGCCCTGCGCTTCTCGGCCCCGGCCATCATCACCGTCTCCTGCGCCGGCATGACCGCCTGCCTGCTCCTGGCAGCCGTACCGAACCTGGCACCGTACGCCTACGCCGGCGTGGGCCTCTTCATCGCGCCGATCTTCCCCACCGGCCTGCCCTGGCTGCACCGGGCCGCCCCGGGCGCCGCCCGAGCGGGCGCCCTCGTCATCGCCGCCTCCATGGTCGGCGGAGTGGCAGCCGGCCCCTCCCTGGGCAAGGTCATCGAGTGGTCCGGCATCAGAGCCGTCCCCCTCCTCCTGGCCGCAATCTCCGCAGCCTGCCTGACAGCAACCCTCTGGCTGATCCGGGCAACCCGCACACCGAACACCACCCCATGACAACCCCGGACGCGCCCGCAGCCGCCGTACCGGGGGAGCGGGTGGTGCCAGCACGGCGCCGACCGATCGAGCCGACGGCCGCCGTACCGGGGGAGTGGGCCGCGGCGGTACGGCGCCGACCGATCGAGCCGACGGCCGCCGTACCAGGGGAGCGGGTCGTGGCGGTGCGGCGCAGCCCGTCGCGTAGCCCGTCACTGCCACGTCCGACTGTGGCAGCGGGCAGCAGTACGCCCAACTTGCGACGGGCTGGCCGCACCGCCACGACCCCGACCCACCCACGGCCCCCAGGCGCACGACGGACACCCACAACCACCTGCACCTGAACCACCGGCACCCACAAACACCGGCACCCACAAACACCGGCACCCACAAACACCGGCACCCACAACCACCGGCACCCACAACCACCGGCACCCACAACCACCCGCACCCACAACCACCGGCACCCACAACCACCGGCACCCACAACCACCCGCACCCGCAACACCCGCACAGGCACCCATAACCCGCCCCACCCCATCCCCTCGAAGGGACCCCGCATGTCCGCCCTGACCACCACCCCCGACGGCTTCCTCCTCAACGGCGCCCCCCTGAGGATCATCTCCGGCGCCCTCCACTACTTCCGGGTCCACCCCGACCACTGGCCCGACCGCCTCCACAAGGCCCGCCTGATGGGCCTGAACACGGTGGAGACGTACATCCCCTGGAACCTCCACCAGCCCGAACCAGGCACCCTCGTCCTGGACGGCCTCCTCGACCTCCCCCGCTTCCTGCGCCTAGCCGCCGCAGAGGGCCTGCACGTCCTGCTCCGCCCAGGCCCGTACATCTGCGCGGAGTGGGACGGCGGCGGCCTGCCCCACTGGCTCACCGCGGACCCCGACATCCGCCTCCGCAGCAGCGACCCCCGCTTCACGGACGCCGTGGACCGCTACCTCGACCTCCTCCTCCCCCCACTCCTCCCGCACATGGCCGCGTCCGGCGGCCCGGTCATCGCCGTACAGGTGGAGAACGAGTACGGCGCCTACGGCGACGACACGGCGTACCTCAAGCACCTGGAAGCCGCCCTGCGCACCCGCGGTGTGGAGGAACTCCTCTTCACCTGCGACCAGGCCGATCCCGAACACCTCGCCAAGGGCAGCCTCCCCGGCGTCCTCGCGACGGGCACGTTCGGCGGCCGCATCGACCGCTCGCTGGAGCGCCTGCGCGAGCACCAGCCCCAAGGCCCGCTGATGTGCGCGGAGTTCTGGATCGGCTGGTTCGACCACTGGGGCGGCCCGCACCACGGCAGGGACGCGGAGGACGCCGCCGCCGACCTGGACCGCCTGCTCTCGGCGGGCGCCTCCGTCAACATCTACATGTTCCACGGCGGCACCAACTTCGGCTTCACCAACGGCGCCAACCATCACCACACGTACGCCCCCACCGTCACCTCGTACGACTACGACGCCCCCCTCACCGAGCACGGTGACCCCGGCCCGAAGTACCACGCCTTCCGCGAGGTCATCGCCCGCCACGCCCCGGTCCCCGACGAACCGATCCCGTCCCCGGCACGCAAACTCATCCCCACCACAGTCGAGTTGACGCACCGCACGCCACTCCTGCCCCTGGCTACCACCAAGGCCATCCCCGCCCCCACGGACCCGCTCTCCGCAGACACCCTCGGCCACCGGGCCGGATACGTCCTGTACCGCACCACGCTCCCCACCGAGGGCCTGGGCCTCCTCCACTTCACCGGCGGAGTGGGCGACCGCGCCCAGATCTTCGTGGACGGCGCCCCCGTCGGCGTACTGGAACGAGAGCGCCACGACGAAACCCTGGCCGTCCGGGTGCCGCGCCCCGGCGCCGAGCTCCACGTCCTGGTGGAGAACATGGGGCGGGTCAACTACGGCCCCCGCATCGGCACGCCCAAGGGCCTCCTGGGACCGGTCACCTACGACGGCACACCCCTGCGCGCCTGGGACTGCCAGCCCCTCCCGCTGGACGCCCCACCCCCGCTGCCTTTCGAACAGACCGCCGCCTCCACACCCGCCTCCACAACGGCATCCACATCCGCCTCCGGCTCCGCCGAACCGGCCTTCCACCACGGCACGTTCGAGGTGAGGACCCCGGCGGACACGTTCCTCTCGCTGCCCGGCTGGACCAAGGGCCAGGCGTGGATCAACGGCTTCCACCTCGGCCGCTACTGGAACCGAGGCCCGCAGCGGACCCTGTACGTCCCGGCCCCCGTCCTGCGCCCCGGCACCAACGACCTGATCCTCCTGGAACTCCAGGCCACCACCGCGACGCGAGCCCACCTCACCGACACACCGGACCTCGGCCCGGCGGCCCACTGACGCACCGGACCCGCTCCCGCCTCTCCCCACCCCCACCCTCGCCCCACAGCCCTCACCCCCCGCACCACAGCCCTCCACCACGGACCGGCCTATCCTGTGGACCCGGCGGGAGCGGCACCGGATTCACCACCACCGTCACCACCGTCACCACCGTCTCCACCACCACCGTCTCCACCACCCCCACCACGGTCGGGGTCCCCCCGGACCCCCCGACCACCCGGCCGAAGGACAGAAGAGGGCACCCAAGATGACCCCAAGCGCCGCCGACGGCCCGGCGACCAAGGGAGGCCGCAGCCGCCGCAACTTCGCGGGCGCGCGCCCCGTGATGGCCGACGTGGCGCAACTGGCCGGCGTCTCCAAGCAGACGGTCTCGCGGGTGCTGAACGACCACCCGGCGGTACGCCCGGAGACCCGCGAGGCGGTCCTCGCGGCCATGCGCACGCTCGGCTACCGCCCCAGCCGCAGCGCCCGCTCGCTGGCCAGCGGCCGGACCAGGATGCTCGGGGTGATCTCGTTCGACGCGGCGCGCTACGGCCCGGCCTCCACCCTGACCGCGATCAACACGGCGGCGCAGGAGGCCGGTTACCTGGTCAGCTCGATCGCCCTGGACATCGCCGACCGCGACACGGTGGTCCGGGCTGCGGACCGTCTGTCGGCGGAGGGCGCGGACGGTGTGATCGCGATCGCCCCGCAGCTGCGGGTGGCGAAGGCGCTGGCGGAGGCCCACCTGGAAACCCCGCTGGTGGTCCTGGACAACGACCTCGGCGACGGCACCCCGGTGGTCACCTCGGACGCCCGCACCGGCGCCCGTACGGCCACGGAGCACCTCCTGTCCCTCGGCCACGCCACGGTCTGGCATGTGGCGGGCCCGAGGGGCTGGGCGTCGGCGGACCGCAGGTCGGACAGCTGGCGGGCCACTTTGAAGACGGCCGGCATCCCGGTCCCGGCCCCCCTCCTGGGCGACTGGAGCGCCGACTCCGGCTACGACCTCGGCCGCGAGCTGGCACGAAACCCGGAGATCACGGCGGTTTTCGTGTCCAACGACCAGATGGCCCTGGGCGTCCTGCGCGCCCTGCACGAGGCGGGCCGCCGGGTCCCGGACGACGTCAGCGTGGTCGGCTACGACGACATCCCGGAGGCGGCCCACTTCCTCCCCCCGCTGACCACGATCCGGACGGACTTCACGGACATCGGCACCCGAGCCCTCCACGTCCTCCTGGACCGAATCGACGCCCCCACGACCCCCCCGCCGCCCCTGACGGTCGTACCCGTGGACCTGAGGATCCGCGACAGCACGTCGCCACCCGCACGGAACCGCTGACCTGACGGCAGCGGTCACCACCGACTCCCCGCTCCCGTCTCCCCGCCCGCACCCTCCCCCTCCACGGCGGTCAGCTCCGGCCGCCGCTGCCGTACGGGCGTGAAGGCGGCGAGGCCGACCACGGCGAGGAAGACGACGGCGACCCCGGTCAGCGGCCCCCGCGTGCCCAGCCGGCCGACCAGGGCCGTCAGCAGGGCGGCGCCGAGGGGAGCCAGGCTCCCGTGGATGGTCCAGAAGGCGGAGGTCACCCGGCCGAGCAGATGGTCCGGCGTGACCTGCTGCCGCAGGGACATGGAGAGGACGCCCGCGAGCGCCATGCCGAAGGAGTACAGGCAGATCGTCACGGCCGCCACGGACACCCGCCCGGTACCGCCGAGCACGAGCAACGAGACCGAGGACAGGCTCATGGCGGCGAACCAACAGGGCCCGAAGCCCCAGGAGTTGCGCAACCCAGCGGTGGCGGCAGCGGCCAAGAAGGTTCCGATCCCGGCCAGCGCGAGGACGTATCCGACGGTGCGTTCGTCCTGCCCCAGCCCGTGGCGCAGCTGGTAGATGAACACGTCGGTCATGCCCAGGCTGAGAAAGGTGGTGAGGGTCAGCAGCAGGGTCAGCGCCCGCAGCACGGGCGTACGCCACAGGAACGCGGCCCCGACCCGGAACCCGGACCGCAGATCCTGCCCCGCTGCGGCCGGCGGCCGGGCGGCGGGCCGAAGCCGGACGAAGGCCAGCCCGACCAGCGAGATTCCGAAGCTGCTCGCGTTGATCGCGACTGCGGCGGTCGGCCCGAAGAACCCGGACACCACACCGGCCAAGGCCGGACCCGCGATGTAGGCGATGGCGTTGGTCGCCTCCAGCCGCCCGTTCGCCGCGACGATCTGATCCTTGTCGACAAGATTCGCCACAGCGGTGACGTAGGTGATCTGGAAGAGCATCTCGAACACCGAGGCCACCGCCATGACCACGTACAACACCCACACCTGAGGGCTGACCGCCCAGCAAACCGGAACGAGGCCGTACACCACCAGCCGGACGGCGTCGCACAACATCATCAACCGCCGCCGGTCGAACCGATCGACCCACCCCCCACCCACCAGCCCGGTAAGCAACGAGGCACCACCCGCCACAGCCGTCAGCAACCCCATCTGCGCCGCGGACCCGGTCGTATGCAGCACCAACAACGGAAGCGCCACCAACGAAAACGCGTTCCCGACCTCGGACAAGGCCTGAACAGCCCAGAACACAGAAAAATCCCGATTGCCCCGCAACGAACGCCCACCCATACGAGGCCCTTCCGACGCGAACCCGAGGCACACAGACCAGGCCAGCCCCTCCGTGACAGCGAAACGGCCCAGCCGCGCACCACACGGAGACCATCACGCCCAACGCTAGGCCCCGACTCCCCACTGACCGCAGCGAGTTGCCGACCGACCACGCCCACTCGGAGCCGCCACCGGCGACGTGGCCGGCCATTCCTCGGGGAGCGACGTGCCTGCCATCTGGACCGAAGACCCCGGATACGACACCGTGTCCACTACTGAAGCGCCAGGCATAGGGGGAATTGGCGTTGTGGGAGCAGTTGCCAGCTCTGCTGGGTGTTGTGGTGGGAGCAGCGAGTTCCTACGTAGCGACGAACATCGCGGAGCGGAACCGTTGGCGACGAGGCAGAGCCGAGCGGTGGGACGAAAAGAGACTGGACGCGTATGCGTCCTACGCCAACACCTTTAAACAGCAGCTGAGCGTTGCGCAGCGCATGGGTGCTGCACGAGGGTTTCCGCACGCAGTGGACCCGCTGGATCCCGAACTGGGCATGACGCAGCTCGCGGAGAACGAAGTGCGGCGTGCAGCCGAGTGGGAATCCGTGCTGCTGATCGGAGACGCGGAAACGATCGGGGCGGCTCGTAAGTGGCACGAAGCGGTCTGGAACGTTGAGCTGTACGCACGCGGCATGAAGGACGATCACGCGGGCTGGACCAGAGCCGTGCAGCAGGTGAGCCGAGCGCGTGACGCCTTCTATGCCCTGGCGCGACGTGACCTGGACATTGCGGGGCCGCCTCCTCCGTCGGGCAACTGGCCCCGTGCCTGGCAGCAGGAGGACGAGCCGAACTGAGTGAGGATGGTCGACGCGCTCTGAGGTCCGTGGTGGACCTCCGACATGCAGGTGCAAGCGTCGGCGCCAGGACGCTGGTGAGAGGCCGACCTGCGAATCCCTGCCCCGCGGCCAGTCCACAGAGTCCACAACACCCGACCGACAGCCACTCCGAGCGGCCCCCGCCCGCACATACGCGAAGACCCCACCCTCAGCGTTTCCGCTGATGACGGGGTCTTTGGGTACCTAATCCAAGGTGCCCCCGGCAGGATTCGAACCTGCGCACACGGCTCCGGAGGCCAGGTGAGAGCGAAGGCTGCCGGGGCTCTGACCTGCGGGGGAGCGGTGCCGAAGGTGGGACCCAGCCAAGATCATCACGCCCCTATTACGTGGGTGCCCTGTCCGGGCCTGGGGCCGCGCCGTATCGTCGAAGGCATGATCTCGGGCACCGGCGGCGAAGCGCACGACGGCGGCACGGAGTTCACGGCGGAGGGCGTGGAAGCCGTCATGCGTGAGGCGTGCGAGGCGGCCGGCCTCGACTCCACCGGGGCGGAACTGCTGCGACTGGGCTCCAACGCGGTGTACCGGCTGGCTTCCTTACCGATCATCGTCCGCATCGCACCTGATCCTGCGGTCCTGACGGAGATGGAACGCGCCGTGGGTGTCGCCTGATGGCTGGGGACGATCGACTTCCCGGCCACACGAGTGCCGACCGCCATCACACAACCCGGCCTCGTCCGCGGCCTGGTGGTGACCTTCTGGGAGAGCGTCCAGGAGCGGGAAGAGTACGCGACGGTCGGCGAGCTGGCCGACCTGCTCCGTCGCCTGCATTGGCAAGAAGAACCCGAGTCGCTGGGATTGCCCTACTTCGATCCCCTGGCCAAGCTGTCGGCCTCGCTGGACGGCTTGCACGCTGTCTCTCCGGAGGACCGGTCCTTCCTTGAGGAACGAGCGGCCAAGCTCGCCAAGGAGTACGACCGGCTGGACTTGGTGTTGCCCTTCGGCCTGATCCACGGTGACGCCGACATCGGGAACATCCTCCGCCACCGCGATGGTCATGCGGTCCTCATCGACCTCGACGGATTCGCCCTCGCCCCGCGCGAGCGGGACCTGATCCTGACCGCGCTCTACTACGACCGGTACGGCTGGCACACCAAGGCGGAGTACGCGGAGTTCGTCCACCGGTACGGCTTCGACCTCATGAACTGGCCCGGATACGAGCCCTTGGCCGACCTGCGGGAACTGATGATGGTGGCGTGGCTCGGTCACCAAGTCGACGTGAGTGAGCGCTCTGCGACCGAGTTCGCCCGGCGGGTCCGGTCTCTGCGCACAGGTGAGGGACGCGACCTATGGAGTCCGTTCTAGCGCTGCCCCGCCTCGACGGTCAGCGCATAGTCGACGCTGACCCGGAAACTGTCAGACCCACCGCGAATTTTCAGAACGTGTGGGCCCGTCTCCAGAGGCGGCAACTGGATCCACAATCCGCACCCAATGGTATGGAAACCACTGTCCCCACCGGTGGCACGACTGCCGGCGAAACGGCCGATCTGAATCGGCTCCCCGCGATAGGTATCCGCATCCAGGCGCTTGCCGTCGAGGGCGGCCGACCCGGTGGCACTCGCCATGAAGTCCGAGCATTCTTGAGAAGTGCCGTACCTGTTCACGAGGGGGAAGGCGACAGGCCGGCCGTAAGGAATGGTGCAGGTTCGTCGGACGGATTCCCCGTACGTGCCGGCAAGGAACCACACGTCGTCCGGTTGTGACCGAGCACATGAGCTTCCGTCCTGGTCCGCGACGGGATCGGATTCGTCAGGCCCGGCGGACACCCATGACCACCATCGACCCTGCAGCTCCGCGGATGAGAGGACGGGTGCCTCGCTGCTTCCCCTTCCGCACCCCACCGCGGCTGTCAACACCGCGACGGCAAGCACTATCCAGCCTGACCGCATTCTCATCCGCTCCCCCGTGTCACGCAGGCACCGCCGTTTCACGACGGCGCGACATCCAGCGGCACACTATCCGTGCTTCCTGGGCCGGGAGAAACAGTTTGATCGCGGATCAATCTGCCTGGCCGACAGCTAGTGCAGCACGGCCATACTGGTGGTCTACCAATCGGTAGCAAATCGCCAGGGGGAACCGCATACCTCGATCACGACGCGAGGCAGCCCGAGGGTCGGCGGCGCACGTTCAGCGTCATACCTAGACCGCAGAAGCGATCCACAGCCTGTGCTCACGTGCTTCTTCGGCAAGGTCACGTGTTGCGACACCGTGGCCAGAGGCGCTGAGGTTCCGGCGGAACTCGGCGAGGTAGCTGACGCACCGCGCTGACTTGTGCTGTTCGCCGAGATCCAGAGCATCGAGGGCTACGCGGCATGCCTCCTCGACGTCGCCCGCGCGCAAGTGGGCGTGGGCCAGGACCATCGTCGCGAAGAAGTCGCTTCGTACATGGCTGCCGCTCATGGCGTTCTCGGCGTGGGATACGGCCCGGCGGGCGCTGTTGACGTCACGGAAGCAGTGGGCGGCTTCCGCGGCAAGCTCGGCCTCGTCGAAGTAGCTGATCCATTCCGGCTCGTCGTCGCTGTTTCGACCTTCGAGCGCCTTGGTCGCCGCGCTGAGAGCCGCCTCGCAGGCGGCGACGTCTCCCGTGCGAGCAAGTGCACGTGCCTCCATCGCATGGGACTGAGCGCGCAGCGTCGGCGTGGCCACCGGGGAGATACGCATGAGCGCCGCACGGGCAAGAGTCGCGGCCTGGGCGTACCGCCCCAAGAAGGTCGCCTGATGGCTCATCGCTGACAGGACGCTGTCCGCGAGCCGGCGGTCGTTGGCGTCCTGGGCGAGGCGGAGGGGCCTGGAGGAAGTACCTCTGGGCGAGTCCGTGGTGGCAGGCGTCGTAGGACATCCAACCGGCAAGGAGCGTCGCTTCCGCCACGGTCGAAAACAGGGCCCGGCCTACCTGCTCGGTGTACCGGCCTTGCAGGAGTGGAGTCACATCGTTGTTGAGGTACTGGATGACGGAGTGGCGTGCGTGGTCACCGCCGAACTGATCGTCAAGCTGGGCGAACATGTCTGCTGCGGTCTTGATCGCTGCCACGTCGCCGAGACCGACTCGCACCCCGTCGACACGCGGCCGGGGAATGCCCGGCTCGGGGGCGACGCGACCAGCCACCGGAGTGACGCTTCGTTCCACGCCGGCTCGGACGCCTCCGCGGTGACTAGCGGGTCGTAGTGGTTGAGATCCGCGCGCCACAACTGGCTGACTGTCTGAATGGCGTCATCAGGGCTGGAGGGATAGGAGACGTCGAGGACAGGAGCGTCGTTTGCCTCTCCGTGGTCCAGGGGCTGCTGCTGAGCACCATCACCGCGCATCCCGCCCGGCCGCTGGCCGAATGCCTGGCCGACGCGATCGGCGTCGTCAGGTCGCTGCACGAGGACGTTTGCGACCTGGTCCATCGAGCCAGTCCGAGCAGTACGGTCGTCGCCGTCAGGGCCGGTGTGGATGTGCTGGAATACCTAGTCCTCGGTGATTCCTCGCTCCTCCTCGCAGGCAAGGACGCCGGGGCCACCGTCGTTAGCGACCGGCGCCTGGACGACGTCGGCAAGCGGCTGCGCGGACCGGTCGACGCGCTGCCCACCGGCTCGCCTCAGCATGCCGCCGCCCTGGCCGAGTACCGGGACGCGCTTACGGGGCTGCGTAACCGGCCGGGCGGCTTCTGGATCGCCGGACCCGATCCTCACGCGGCCGAACACGCTCTTACGGGAGCGGTCCCGCTGGGTTCCCTGTCCTTCGTGACGCTGCTGAGCGACGGTGCGACACGCCTCGTCGACCGCTTCGAACTCGCCACGTGGGAAGAGGCTTTGGCGTTCATTTCATCGACCGATGCCGATGAGCTGATCCGTCGAGTGCGTCAAGCCGAAGCCGACGACCTCGAAGGCCGGCGCTGGCCACGGGGAAAGGTTCATGACGACGCCACCGTCCTCCACTGGGTGCTGACGTAGCGCGTGCTCGTCTCGGTGGACATACGGGTGGGCACCCAACGCCCGGTCAGGTGCCCACCCGTAAGTTGCGCTTGACTGTGGCGGTCAGCCACCTACGTACCAGCTGAACCCGCCATTGCTGGCGGCGACGGCCAGGAGCACGAGCCACAGCACCACGTCGACGATGCCGAGGATGATTCCGGCCTTTGCCATGCCGGCCCCGTTCTTGACCGCTGCCTGGCGTCGGGCCACGGCGCCGAAGATGATGGCCAGGGGTCCCAGAACGATGTTCAAGATGAACAGGCCGATGATGCCGCAGGAAAGACTTGCGATCGCCAGACCGTTGGTGCGCGAGCTGGAGGACGCGGCAGAAGAGCTGCCATAACTCGACATTGCACACTCCCTGTTGTCGGTTGCACGGACCGAAGGGGCCTCGCACTCGTTGCATTTGGCTTGACTGTTCGAATGCCCCTCCCTGCTGTTCCCATGTCGACGGTCCCTCAGATCGACTGAACTCGAGCCGACTTCTCGTATACCCTCCTAGACAGTCAGGGTGCGTTGCTCCCCGCGCTGAGCTCAAGGTCACCGTCCCCGAGCAGGGCCTCGGTGAGGGCCTGATGATGGGTGCTCCGGTCGTCCTGTCCGGACTCTTCGCCCGGCCCTGGGAGAGGGAGTTCGGCGGCCGGATGCGCCACGGCATCGCCTACCGGGCGGACGCCGTCATGGTCAATGCACCGGCGCCGGTCAAGGGCTGACCGGCATGACTGACTCCGTGTGCGTGGTCGGGCTGCTGGTGCTGCGTCGTCATGTGCCGGCCGTGTTCTGGTGGCTCGTGGGGTATCCGTTCGTCGCGTTGCGGGTGCTCACCACGTACCGGGCCACGATGGACGCCTGCGGCCTGACGGTCCCGGCTTCGGCTGTCCGTCGGGCCACGGCCCGGATGATCGGCCGGGAGGCGGCGCCCGTACCGCCTCGCCGGTCGTTCCCGCGGCCGACCGGGTCCGGGCTCGTGATGCGGCTGCGCATGGCGACCGGGCAGGTGCCGGAAGACTTCATGGCCTCCGCAGACCGCCTGCGGCATGCCTGGGCCGCGCACGCCGTGCACATCCGCCCGACCAAGCCGGGCTGGCTCGAACTGCGGCTGATCGGCTGGGACGTCCTCGCGAACGTGCGGCGCCCTCGGCAGCAGAGCGGCGGCCTTCTCTCCCTGCCGCTGGCGCTGCGCGATGACGGGCGCTGGCACGTACGGCACTTCCGTGCCGTGCCGCACGGACTCATCCTCGGAGCCACGCAGTCCGGCAAGTCCGTCTACCTGCGCAACCTGCTGTGCGGTCTGGCCCGGCAACCGGTCGTCCTCGTCGGGATCGACTGCAAGTGGGGCGTCGAACTCGCGCCGTTCGCACCGCGGTTGTCGGCCCTCCCCGATACCCCGGACCGGGCGAACGAACTCCTCGATGCCCTGCTGGAAGAGATGGAGGCACGGTTCCGCCTGATCGGTCTGGCCTCCGTCGGTCCGGACACCGTCCTCACCTCGGACGTGTGGGGGCTGCCGGACAAGGTGCGGCCGGTGCCGGTCGTGGTCGTCGTCGACGAGGTCGCGGAACTCTTCCTCGCTGCAAGCCGTGACGACGAGAAGCGCCGCGACGCGATGGTCACCAAGCTCATCCGCATCGCCCAGCTCGGCCGCGCGGCCGGCATCTACCTGGAGGTGTGCGGGCAGCGCTTCGGCTCCGAACTCGGCAAAGCTGCCACCATGCTCCGGGCCCAGCTCACCGGCCGCGTCTGCCACCGTGTCAACGACGAATCGTCGGCGAAACATGGCGCTGGCAGCGTGGACCCCACCGAGGTTGCGGAGCGAGCGGGCAACAGCGTTGAGGTGCTCCTGAGCCGGTACGCGAAGTGCCTCGACGGCCGCCAAGACGTCGCCAATCGCCGGATCGCCGAACTCCTCGGCGAGGGCGACGGCCAGGAGGACGAGCCCGGCAACGGGCTCTGATCGCGACACACCTCCGACACCCGCACTGCGGCATGATGGCCCCTGGACCACGGTCCGGGGGCCTCGTCGTTTTGGCGGGGTTGACCTGCTGATTCCTGGGCGGCGGCCAGTCCACGCATAGTCCACAGCACCCGACATAGGCCGCTCCGAGCGGCACATGGCTGCACATACGCCAAGACCCCGTCCTCAGCGAAAGCGCTGGTGGCGGGGCCTTTGGGCACCTGATCCAAGGTGCCCCCGGCAGGATTCGAACCTGCGCACACGGCTCCGGAGGCCCCTTGCGTCCTGGGAAAAGCAGCAGGTCACGCCCCTGCGCGTGGCACATCAAGCGGGCCGAGTCCGCGGATAGGCCGCGGCTGGCTGAGCACCGCTTCAGGAGTTCGATCTACGCCCGCCCTTGGTGCCTTCGTCGGCCGGTCCGACAGTCGTCCAAGGCTGCTGTTGTATGCCGTCGTCCGGCCTCGTTGATGTCAGCGTTGGATGTCAACGGAACAGATGGGGAGCTGGACAGACTTCCAACGGTTCCTCTGGCCGATCCACCCACCGCCACCAGGTGTGCCGACCAGCGCAGCGCCATAGAGAGCGGCAGGTCCTCCGGCCGTCGTCGGTAATGCGGCGCACTTTAGCGGAGCGACCTCTTCGTCCCGAACTCTCGGCTGAGGGGTCATTGAGGCCGTGTGAGCTGTTCAGATGGCCGTTGAAGGGCGCTGGCGGCCAGCTCCGGCCGCGGTGGTTTCGGTACTTCCGTGCTGTACAGCAGAAGGTGTCGGGCCCGGTTGCAGAGCAGTAGGTTGTGGCCGGCGGGCGAGAGGCGATACGCCCAGCACACCGGGCAGCCCTCCCACGCCGACCGTTCTACACAGGACATGCGGCATGCGAGTGAACCACGCGAGGTCCGCCCACCGTGTGCTTGACTCCTAAAGCTCAGAGGTGATCTTTGAATTGGCAGGGCATCGCCAGATCAGATCGGGGATTGCAGGGTGGACAACGCCGCAGAAGAACTCGGACGATTGCGCGAAAAGCTTCAGAGTGCGTTTGAACTCTTCAGTGCCGATGATGTTAAATCAGCTTCTGAAACGCTGGAGAGCGTAGTACGTCATGCAGATGAGGTTATCGCTGCCCTTAGAGAAGCGGGTGCAACCGACGCAGTTACCCTTCCCTGGGACCTTGATAGGGCCTTTGCTTTGATCTCTCAGGCATCCCTGGAATTTAGTGAGGGAAATTCAAGAGGTGTGGCCTCCTCGCTGAGATCCGTTACTGAGGCTATCTCTCAAATCGATTTGGATGCAGTTGCGGATATGGCCTTCGGTCGCTGCGTACATAACCGGATTACGTCGGACGACAGTAGATGCCAAGCGTCTCCGCCATGCTGAACGATATTTCTCAGCGTTTACACGTTTCGTTAGGCTTCGACCTAATGGACGTGTGGCTGCTATTCGCGTTGGCCGCCGTCGTCGTTTGCCGACTTACGTGGCTGATCGCCTACTTTCGCAAAATGGGCAAGCGATCCTTTAAGGCCTTGCATGTTGAAGTGTTCCCCCGTGCCGGGGAGACGGCGGAGCAAAAAGCCAGACGTAACGAAGACTTCTTCGCGGTTACTGTCCGTCAGGAAAGCACGCTGCTGGTCGTCGGCTCTATTGTGCTAGCAACATGGGCAGTATTGTTTACGACGCTCAAATCAGCTCCAAGCAGCGATGTTTCTTCACTTAGCCGAAATCTTCTTCTCGCCAGCTCGGTCACTTTTATGATTGCGCGCACATTTTTCCGTTCGGCGGGAAGAGAAATGTCTTTTATTGGCACAGAGGGGGCCACAGCCATCGGCTACAGTGCGTTCGCCCTAGCGCTCGCTTCGATTCTTGCAGATCTATTCAATATCGGCGGCGCTATCTTGGCGTTGATCATTGCGACCTGCCTTGTGGTCCGTGAGCTTATGGAGGTCAGGGAACTGGTTCGCTCCTACCAGTAAGCCATTAAGGCGCTCTTGTGCCCCGCTTGTGCCCCACGTCGGCGATCCAAACCCGGTGGGTGACGAGTCACGTATGCCCGTGCCTTGTGCACGGTTTCTCTTGTCTTACCGTGCAACCGCGAGGTCCCGTTCAACTTCACTCCCTGCTCACGCGTGACTTGTGCCGAGCAACGACAAAGTGTGGGTGCCAATAAGTATGGTTCCCGCGCTTCCTGCGCGGCTTCTGCGCTCGTCGGGCGCATCATCGTGCTGGCTCAGGTGATGTGCCGCAGCAAGATTCAAACCTGCGCACACGGCCCCGGAGGCTCCTTGGGGTCTTGGCACCACAAGGGGCCACGGCCCTGCACATGACAGACCCGGCGGGACGCGTCCACAGATAGTCCACGCCTGGCTGAGCGCCGTGTCATGAGGCGCGCGCTGCCTGCCACTGGAGTTCCTGGCCTGTACCTCAGCTCTCCACCCCGCGGGCCGTTCGCCGCTTCCGGAACAGGCTTTCCCGTCGCTTGGCGAGCATGGAATACCACTTCGGGTCATAGTCGAGATCGTGGCGGGCGGCCTCCAAAAACGCCGCTTGGGTCCGGACGAACTCCTTGTTTGCTTTGCCGAAATCCTGCTTGTCCAAGGCCAGATCAGGGATGGCTTCTGCGACTGCCTCTGCCGCTTCGATCACGAAGGCCGGCGCGCACAGCCGCACTCCTTGAACAGCGCATGCGAGCTCGTTTCCAGACTGCGTAAGACGCGGTAGCAAGTCGAGCAGGAAGGGCTCGGCCGACTTTCCCCCATCGTTCTTTATTCCATGGAACCATGTCGCGTTCAGGCCCACTTGTGTTGTGGCATCGAGGAACCGACGGTATGACTGAGCGCGGTCTTCTGCACTTCCCGTCCTGACCACGCCCACGGGACGGTACCGGTTGACGACCGCACTGGTGACGTTGCCCGTAGCTCGAATGAGGGAGGAGCTCACTGTTGGATCCATGCCGTGGTCCTACCACGCGTGGGGCCATTCGTCAGCGCTTTAAGGCTCTCCAGTGGCAGGTGCACTTGGGCGCCCCCGAGCTAGCTTCAGTGGAGCGAGACTTGAAGCCCGGACCTCTTCGTCCGAAGCAACTTGGGCGGGGGCGCTGCCGTGAGGTGGTGTGGCTCTCGCCTGCGCGGATCGTCCGTGCTTGTTCGCCGCTGTTGTCGCGCAGCTAGACACTCACCCACTGCCGCTCCTCTGCGTGGGATCGCCGGCGCAGGGACGCTGACCGCTGTCCTTCGCTCATCTTGCCTGGGTCGGCCGGCCCGCTGTAGACGAGCAGCACCAGCCCGTTGCGGGGTTCGTCTATGCCTGAGCCGACGACAGCCAGTCACGGTGGTCGGTGCCCCGACCGACCAAGCTCGCGTGTGCCTCGCTGCACCCTCGCCGAACCTTGGTCACGCTGTCCCGGTAGTCGCCCAGAGCAAGCTGTGCCAGCGGGACCGCCAAGATACTTCAGCGCCCTTCGGTTGGGATCTTGCAGGTCACCTGGTCAAGCAGGTAGAAGCAACCTCTACCTCCCGCAGATGCAGGGTGGGAAAGGATCATGGAGAGCACGGGATGGGGCCCCTCACACGTGGTATAGATCTGTTGGCGTTGGTTTACAACGGGTATGGTTGAGTGTTGGCATATGGCGAAGGCGGGACTAGGGGGGAAAATGAAAGTACCGCAGAACGCCCTGTTGCCGAAATTCGATCGAAAATCTGATTACTTTGACTATTTCTCTGGCGACGGTTCGGCGGTTCAACAGCTCGAAGACAAAAAGCTTACTGCGGGGCTCCAGAAGAGCTACATCTTGGAAACCGTCGATGGCGGCAATCCGAGTGCGCGCCTCTCTGTTGAAGATTTGTTTTCACGAAGCAGCTTGAGGGCAACACCTCTTTCACGGGAAAATACGGCTTTCGATATTTCTACCGAGAGCGGTGAACGTGTCGCTCTGGTCGAACAGGTTGACTCAAGGTATCTAACGCTTTATACCCTCTTGCCGTCAAACCAGTCGGACAAGCTTGTGCGTTCTGCTGTCGCGACCAACCCATTTCTTGATCATCTCTGGCTATCGTCGCAAAGTTTCATGGCATTGTGGTCGAACGTATTGGCAGGAAACAGCGGCCGTCGCTATGGGAAAATCACCTTCGAGCATGAATCGATCTACGAAGTCTCCGAGGAAGATGCCGGGGAGTACCTTCCAGACGAGCGACGTACCTCACGTTTCACCATGGTCGACAAGCTTGAAGTAATGGCGCAAAAGATGAATCCGCTGCAGCAGGAGTATGCGCCACTGGCCTCGATTACGCAGATGCGTCTACCTGCCCAGGGCCGCGGTGGCCACGACCTTTACTATGACGGCAAGGTCACTAATCGGAGCGGCTCCTTTGTAGACCACCGCACTACGCTGCACGGGGTGGTGGACATGTATAGGTCATTGACGCGAAGTGTAGAGCGGCAACTCTGGACTTCCGTAGAAACTCCCAGCTCTCTCGGCGGTACCAGCATCGGTTCTGTGGCTGAAATCGTATTCAGCAAGCCTCTCACAGAAGACTTGTTCCGGCGCTGGGTTATGAGCATGTTTAACAATAGGCGCAATAGGTTCAGGCTTACTGGCTACGCCAAGTGGCTGAATGAAACTAAGGTGCATGCAAACGCCATTGACCAACACCTTTGGCAGCCGCTAGTGATGGAGTTTACGCCTGCGCGCGTCGTGGCCGTCCTGCCGTACGGTACGTGTGGAAATTCGGTTAACCGTCTAGTGTCGAACATTCAGCGGTTCATTGATCCGAAGGTGACGGCTTACATTGGCGATAGGGAATACGGCACCCTGATTCCAACTGTTGCCGCGTAGTGCCTCTGTGCTGAAAAAAGGGGGGGAATTGCTCACTCGTGATCCTGTTTTTCAGGTCAATTCCTGTTTGTGGCTGGTCTCGGATCAGGCGAAGGGTGTAAGCCCGACACGCCCTTACTTTGAGGCCGGTTATCGACTACGGGCGCTGGGCCCCCGCTTTCCTTTCTCTGCGTCCATTAAGCCCAAGTTGATATCCATTGGATGGAACCCGGCGCCGCCGGAGCCGGATATTGTGGTTCATCACCACGAATCTGGCGATCATTTGGTCTTGGAGTGTAAGGCATCGGGGTTCGGCTCCGAGTCCAGTACGGCTGGCCAGGCGCGCAAGTTGCTGGTAGCCGGTGCGGATGCTGAATCGGCGCTCAGTGTGTCGGGCGACGCTTTTATTCTCTACACGCTTCCGGTTGAAGACGCTGAATTGCAGATGCAGTGTCTGGAGGAGATCCGTGCTGAGCTTGAAGAAGCGGGGTTCGACGCGGCGGCGCATGGGACGCTCGGTCTCGAAATAGACGAGAGTGGCCTATGGGTAGAGTTGAGACTTAGTCAGCCCTGCAATAAGTCCCACATCGTAAAGGTGTTGGGACGAGTACTCGTATCACCTGCTGTGGGTGGAGACTCGCGCCCTCTTTACCTGATCCCCTACGACCCCACTACAGCAGAGAATCAGGACGCCGCTGAGAAAGCCTACTGCTATCGGCAATTGTTGGAGCGTGTCTATCTCGCTGCCATACGTGTGCTTGGTACAGCGCAGGTTCCGGATTCTGTGGTTCTCCTCGGCGACGACTTGTTGCGCGAAGCTACTTTCGGCATATCGAATAAATGGCAAGCCAAAGAGTTGAATTCCTTGAAGATCACCCTTCTTCGAGGAATGGCTACGCTTCTCGGGAAGAGGGAACTTAAAGGGAAGGTCCACTTCCATACCTCTCGATTGGAAGTGATTTTGAATGGAGATGTAGACAGGCAAGCTGCAATAAATATGCTTCTCAAGGCTAATTCGGAGCAGCTAGCCGTGGAGGGCCTGACTGGTCAGCTTGATGTAGAAGATGGGCTCGACGAGTCCTCGTCTGCTAGTGAGACGTGAGAGCTGATACGGCGGGTTCTGTCATTTCTTTGGTGCCGTAGGACCCCGGTAGCGACGATCGCCTTTAGCAGCGAAGAATACCTAGCCTCTGGTATTAACGGCGTTCGTTTGCACCTCAACCGACGACAGTCAGCCACGATGGCGGGTGCGTCGACCGATTAGGCGCGCGTGTGCCTCGCTGCACCCCTACTGGCCTCAGCCACGCTGTCACGCCGTCGACCAGAGCAAGCTGCGCCGGCCGGGCCGTGGCACGTGCAGATCCACCTCCGCGAGGCCCGTAGCTTGGGGTACTCAGGGGCAGCACTGCTGACTTACGGCGTATCAGTGCCGACGCGCGCTCAGGTGTCGTGGCGACACGGGCAGGCCTGCTCTTGACGACAGAGCAACCAGTCCGGGCCTTGAAGCCCCACTCGCTGCCTCCGGCGTAGCGGCACTTCTCAGATACCTAGGCGAAAGTCTTCGATCTTCTGACGAATCAACTCACTTGGGTCGTTTCCGAATGATTTATCGACCAGCATTTGCTCTACCTCTCGATCATTCAACGTCACAATCAATTTGCCGTGCTGTATCCATTGATCTCGAATGGTGTACAAGCCCGATTCTCGCGGATCCGCTCGTGTCATTATTAGGGCGAATAGGCCAGTCCCGTGCCGTGACAGGTAGTTAGCTATCTGTAGTACCTCCTTCTTCTCGATGCCATTCTGGTAGTTTTTTGCGTCGACAACAACATAGTCGGCATAGTATTTCTCGCGGAGAAATCGCCAGAATCCGTCGGTCGCATAGTTCGGAAGGATGAAATCCCTCTTGTTTACTTCCGCTTCATTCGAACTTTCCCAAATCGGGGAACGCAATGGTGGACAGAAGAGGAACTCGGCTATGTCTCGGCAAAGCTTCTGGTAAGGTGACCAGCTTCCCTTTCCTCTAGGGAGCTGAAGGAGTCTCTCTGCGAATGCGGGAGGAGTCGCCGGTCCAAAGGCCTGCTCGCCGAGGAAGCGGGAGGCTTCTTCCTTAGCCCCGGCACTTATGGCCATCTGGGCAATTCTGGAGCCATCCCAGACTTCAACGCCCTCTCTTTCTAGATGGGCGATCTTTTCGCCTGACAGGCTATTCGGGATGGCGAGTATTAGTCGCAGAGTTCGGCCGGCAAAGGGCCCGTCGGTCGCAGCGGTCAAGTAACCCTTGAGTTGCCCAATGGCATCGTCGATTCGGAGACGCGTCTGTGGTGAATTTCGCTTCGTCTCAATGATGGACACCTGGTGCCCTGAATCGACGACCAAATCGACGACTTTCCCAGGGGCCAAACGAACTTCGGATAGTACGGTGTGGCCGCCTGTCTTTCGGAGAAGTGTTGCCAAGAATTCGACGAATTCGACTTCACGGAACGAGAACGGGTTCGAATGGGCACTGGCCACTGCAGTCTCCAGTTTCATCTCGTGCCTGGGCTGGGATTGTCGCACTCGTCGGCGGAGACCGCTTCCTGTTCAAGCAAAGTGGGCTCACGGTGCATGAGGCAGGCGAGACTGCCCGACTCGTCATCTGCTCTGGCATCAGGTGGCCGTCGCGTTGAGCGCGGCACGGGCGCCGGCCGGGCTGGAGCGGGACGGAGGCAGGAGCGCAGGCCCGGCCGGGGGCCGGGCCGCGCGCGGGGAGCGGAGCGAGCCGCCTTGAACCAGTAGAGAAAGTTTGAATCATGGTTGGGCTGCTGGTGATGGTCCGGCTTCCCCGGCCGAGTGCTGGCCTCCCCGTGGTGTAGAACCCTGGCATGGGGAGTGAGCGGCGAGAGCTGATGAATGCGCTTGGGGCCCGTCTTCGTGGGCTGCGTACCGGGGCCGGCCTGACGGGTGCCGTCTTGGCGGAGCGGGCCGGTGTGGGTCAACCGACCGTGTCCAAGGTCGAGAACGGGCGGATGGTCCCGAGCGCGGACGTCCTGGATCGTCTGTCGAACGCTCTCGGCCTGGACGAGTCGACGGCTCGGGAGGTGCGTGACCTCCTGGTCGCGGTGATGGCCGCACCGGAGACCGTCAAGGCTCCCGGCGAGGTTCCTGCCGGAGCGACCCTTGATGAAGCGGTGCGATCCGCTCGGCTGGTCCGTTCGTTCCAATGTGTCGTCCTGCCGGCCATGCTCCAGAGTGCCGAGTACGCCCGGCAGGTCTTCGACAGTGCGCCCCACGCGACTCCGGAAGCTGTGGGCCGCACTGTGGCCGCACGTGTGGAGCGGCAGAGCCTCTTGTACGAGCCGGGGCGGGAGTCGGTGTTCGTGCTGACGGAAGGCGTGTTGAGGACGTGGCCGGGGAGTCCCGCGCTGATGCTCGCCCAGTTCGACCGGCTGTTGGCAGTCGAGAGTCTGAGTACGGTCCGCCTCGGTGTCATCCCGTGGCGTCGGCCTGTGCCGGTGATGCCTCGGCACGGCTTCACCTTGTGCGACTCGCATGCCGTGGTGGTCGAGACCTTCCGCAGTGAACGGGTCGTGGACGACTCCGCTGAAGTGACCGCATACGAGGAGACGTTCCGCCGCTTCGAGGGAGCAGCGATCTTCGGGGCTGACGTGCGGGAACTGCTGCTCGGAGTGATGAAGGACTTCCGGGACTTGGAGACCTCCACCACCCGTTAGAGGAATAATTCCTCAAGATGCCTAGCTACACGCTGGAGCGTGGGAATACTCTGCCGCTGTGCCGTCTAGCCCCCTAGACGAAGAGGAGTGTCCCCATGCCCAAAAAGTGGTCCCGCATGTTCCCCGGCCAAGCCTGGCAGGTGGCCGAAGCGCGTCACTTCGTCGCCGCCCTGCTTGAGGGCGAGGACACAAGACTCGTCGACGACGCCGTTCTGATCGTCGGCGAGCTGGCCGCCAACGCCGTCCGGCACACCCGAAGCGGCTGGTACCGCGGATGGTTCCTCGTGGTTATCGGCTTCACCGACGACCTGTTGCGCATCCAGGTGACCGACCAGGGCAGCGACGGCGAGCCGATGGTGCGCAGCGTGAACACCCCGGTGAATGAAGGCGGCCGAGGGCTCCTGCTCGTCGACGCGTGCGCCAAGGGCTGGGGTGTGAAGGATCGACCCGACGGTGCGCGCTGCATCTGGGTCGACCTGGCACGGGTGAGCGGCTGATGGCTCCCTGTGTGACGGTGGCCCGCCGCTCGTCCGGTATTGGAGGGTGAGCCCTCGCGGGGTACCACGCCGCAGAGCCGGGTTCTACGTGATCGGCGTTCCTTCCGGACGGCGGCTCGCGCCCTTTCTGTCTAGGGCCCTAGACTCCTGGGTAGTCATAGGAGGTGAAGCCATGTCGGACGAGTTGCGGCGCATTATGGCGATCGATGACCCGTATCTACTTCTGCGAGAGGTCACGACCCGTTTGGCCGACGCGCAGCAGGAGGTGACCGAACTCGCCCGGCTTCGCCGCCGCGTGGTCCAGGACCTCCATGCGCAAGGACTGTCGTACGCGCAGATCGCCACGAAAGCCGGCCTGAGCCGTGGCCGCATCCATCAGATTCGCCATACTGGCCCGGCGCCGGAAGGCGCCTTCCTCGGACGCGGTTCCGTCATCGTCGCTACCCCCCTGCGGCGCGACGACGAACGCGGGCGCACGGTTGTCGCGGTGGACGACGTCAGCTCGGGCAAGCGTCTCGAAGACCTCGCGCGGTCGTACGGCCTCGACGTCACCTCCGAACACGTGCCGGTGACCGGTGAGATCGATCTCAACCGTGACGGCCTGGTCGTCGTCTGCGGCCCTCGAATGTCTCAGCAGATGTGGGACACGTACGCCCAGGATCCGGTACTGCACTGGGAGCGCGCGGAAGACGGACCCTGGACGCTCGTCGACCGGCAGACCGGCTCGGCGCACCGGTCCGGACAGGACAGTGATCCGGCTCGCCCGTACGACGTCGGATACGTCGGTCGGCTGTCACGCCCCGACGGCAAGGGCTCGCTGCTCGCGATCGCCGGCATCCACACGCAAGGCTCCCTCGGCGTCGTCCAGCTGCTCGCCTCCGACCTGAACACGGTATGGGGGCAGGTGGGTGAGCATCGCTTCTCCACCCTGGTCGGCGTCGAGTACGACCCCGAGACCAGCGAACCGCGATCCGTCGAGCTGCTCACGCCCCTCTACCGGCACGACGAGGAGACCTCGACGTGAGGGCCACCCTCGCCTCGCAGCCCGCTGAACCGGGCCGGGAGAACGAGGACTTCGCCGCCGCCGCTCCCGGAGCCGCTGTGCTCCTGGATGGTGCAGGCGTCGCCAAGGCGGAGACCGGGTGCACGCATGGCGTCGCCTGGTTCTCCGCGACGCTGGGCGGGCTGCTGCTGAGTACCATCACCGCGCATCCCGCCCGGCCGCTGGCTGAATGCTTGGCCGACGCGATTAGCGCCGTCAGGACCCTGCACGAGGACGTCTGCGACTTGGTCCACCGAGCGAGTCCGACCAGTACGGTCGTCGCCGTCAGGGCCGGCGCGGGAACTCTGGAATACCTCGTGCTCGGCGACTCGACGCTCCTCCTCGCCGATCGGGACGGAAAAGCGACCGCCATCACCGACAAACGGCTGGACGAGGTCGGTCGGCGACTTCGCGGGCCGGTCGACGAACTGCCCACCGGCTCACACGAACACGCTGCCGCCCTGGCCGAATACCGCGACACTCTGGCGGGGTACCGCAACCGGTCAGGCGGCTTCTGGATTGCCGGGCCGGATGCGCACGCGGCCGAACACGCCCTTACTGGGGTGGTACCGCTGGAGCTGCTGGCATCCGTGACATTGCTGAGCGACGGCGCTACGCGACTCGTCGAGCGCTTCGAAATTGCCACCTGGCAAGAGACGTTGGCCGTACTCAGCTCGTCCGGACCCGGTGAGTTGATCCGACGTGTGCGGGATGCCGAGGCGGGCGACCCCGAGGGCCGGCGCTGGCCGAGGGGCAAGGCGTGTGACGACGCAACTGCCCTGCACTGGGTGCTGCCGTTGTGACCGCTCTTGGGAGCTGACCTGCCTGCATTGTGCGTCTGTCCTTGGACCGTCAGGAAAACTGGACCAGAGCGCACGTCGGGCCGTGCGGCGATCGACTCTCACAGTCCTCGTTCCCGCCGGCGGTCGAGGCATAGATCTCGACCCCCCAGGCATTCTGCGGAGCTGAGAGCGACATGCTGGCCCGATGGTCGATATCGCCCTTGTCGTCGGGTCTGAGGCTGACGTTGTAGAAGTCGGGCATGTTGGGGAGATCAACCATCTTTGCGTCTATGACGGTCACGTACACGTTGACACTCGCCCACCGGTCAACACCGTCCGCGTGGACATCGAAGCTCAGTCTTCGATCGGATGCAGGACCTTCGAGCTTGACGTTGAGCAGCGTCGGACGACCGTTCCCACTCGCTGCCTGGGCTGCGCCGACGACGGCCACGCTCAAGGCCGTCATGTAGAAGATGACGCCGAGCCCTAGGACAACCGTCTCCCACACGTTGCCTCGCCGTGTCGGGTGGATGAGCAAGGCGACGATGCTGCAAACGATGGCGAGGATGGCGCTGAGCGCAGCCACAAAGATGGGCCATGAATCGTTGTTGAGTGCGACAAACACGACATCGCTCGTCAACCCCAGTGCAGTCATGACGCCAGCCACTGTGACCAGGGCGCCAGCAAGGATCTTGGCGACATCATCGAGACGCTTGCCGACTTTGGCCTGGACGTCGTCGAGGGTGCGAGGTTCCTGGTCACCACCTGGCGGCATCATCCGTTCATAGTGGTGAAGGTCGAGCGCATTCCGGTGCATCCACGCAGGCGGTTGGTCCCAATAGCGGACTTGACTCCCGGTGGGCTCGCGACCGAAGCGCTGTCTTGAGCGACTGTGCACATCGAGTCCCGCACGTATACCCCCCTAGACAGTTGACGGGTCGTCGGTCTACTGTTGTCGTCAACCCCCCTAGACAGTTAGGGCGGTTGCTCCCTGTGCTGTCTAGGGGGGTATCCAGTCGGAGCGGTGCCGGCCAACGGACGCCGTCAACCAGTGAGGTTCAAGAAATGCGTGTCATCCCCGTAGATGTCTCGGCCGCGACGCTGCTCGTCACCAAGCTGCCCGAGGTCAAGGTGAAGGACCGTCAGACCGGTGAGATCGCCGTGGACGCGGTCACCAACCAGCGGCTCATGGTGCTGGAGCTGGTGTTCATCGCGCAGGGCGGTTCGGACATGATCAAGGTCACCGTCCCCGAGCAGGGCATCGGCGAGGGCCTGGTGATGGGCGCTCCGGTCATCCTGTCCGGACTCATCGCCCGCCCCTGGGAGAGCGAGTTCGGCGGCCGGATGCGCCACGGCATCGCCTACCGGGCGGATGCCGTCATGGTCAACGCCCCGGCGCCGGTCAAGGGCTGATCGCCATGACCGATTCCGTGTGGATGCTGGCGCTGTGCCTGCTGGCCGTGGTCGCGCTGGTGGTGCTGCGTCGTCGTATGCCGGCCGTGTTCTGGTGGCTGGTGGGTTATCCGTTCGTCGCGTTGCGGGTGCTCACCACGTACCGGGCCACGATGGACGCCTGCGGCCTGACGGTCCCGGCTTCGGCCGTCCGTCGGGCCACGGCCCGGATGATCGGCCGGGAGGCGGCACCCGTACCGCCTCGCCGTTCGTTCCCGAGGCCGACCGGGTCCGGGCTCGTGATGCGGCTTCGCATGGCGACCGGGCAGGCGCCGGAAGACTTCATGGCCTCCGCAGACCGCCTGCGGCATGCCTGGGCCGCGCACGCCGTGCACATCCGCCCGACCAAGCCGGGCTGGCTCGAACTGCGGCTGATCGGCTGGGACGTGCTTGAGGACGTGCAGCCTGCCCGGCGACGGCAGAAGAGTGGTCCGCTCTGCGTGCCGCTGGCGCTGCGCGATGACGGGCGCTGGCACGTACGGCACTTCCGCGCCGTGCCGCACGAACTCATCCTCGGCGCCACGCAGTCCGGCAAGTCCGTCTACCTGCGCAACCTGCTGTGCGGCCTGGCCCGGCAACCGGTCGTCCTCGTCGGGATCGACTGCAAGTGGGGCGTTGAACTCGCACCGTTCGCACCGCGGTTGTCGGCCCTCGCCGACACCCCGGACCGGGCGAACGAACTCCTCGATGCCCTGCTGGAAGAGATGGAGGCACGGTTCCGCCTGATCGGTCTGGCCTCCGTCGGTCCGGACACCGTCCTGACGTCGGACGTGTGGGGGCTGCCGGACAAGGTGCGGCCGGTGCCGGTCGTGGTCGTCGTCGACGAGGTGGCGGAACTCTTCCTCGCGGCAAGCCGGGACGACGAGAAGCGACGCGACGCGATGGTCACGAAGCTCATCCGTATCGCCCAGCTCGGCCGGGCGGCCGGCATCTACCTGGAGGTGTGCGGGCAGCGCTTCGGCTCCGAACTCGGCAAGGGCGCCACCATGCTCCGGGCCCACCTCACCGGCCGTGTCTGCCACCGGGTCAACGACGAGTCGTCGGCGAACATGGCGCTGGCCGACATCTCCCCTGAGGCGGCGCTGGCCGCCACCTCCATCCCGGCCGAACGGCCCGGCGTCGTGATCCTCGGCGACTCCTCCGGCGGCTGGTCCCGCGCCCGCTCCCCGCACCTCACCCTCGACGAAGCAGCGGCCGTATGCCGCGCAACCACCGCCCTCGTGCCGGAACTGCCCCGCCTCGACTCCTTCCGGCCGGTCGTCGCCGTCGAGCCCGCCGGGGTGGCCACTCCCGCCGCTCCCGTGCCCACCGCTCGCCCGGTGACCGAGTAACCACACCCCTCCCCACGGTCGGCGTGACCGCTGCGCGCCAAGTCCCTACCCCTCCCATGCCTCGAACCGGAAGGAAGACGAGCCGATGCGTGCCCACCTCGCCCGCGTGGACGCGGTGATCATCCAAGCCGTCATCGCGGGCGCCCTGTCCTTCTCCCACCTGCACGACCTGGCCGAGGCGGCCGGACAGGGCGGCTGGAAGGCATGGGCCTACCCGATCAGCGTCGACCTGCTCCTGGTCGCCGCCTGGCGCCGTATGCGCGAAGCACAGCGCGCCGGACTCCCGGCCGGGGGACCGCGGCTGTGGTTCCTGGTCGCCCTGGCCGCCTCCCTCGGCGCCAACATCGCCACCGCCGGACTCCTCGACCTGGACGACGTACCCGCATCACTCCGAGTCGTCGTGGCCGGCTGGCCCGCCGTCGCCTTCTTCGGCGGAACCCTCCTGGCGCACACACCTCGCACCCCGAAGGAACCTGCGGTCTCGGCGCCCGCGGAGACGGTCGTCACGGTCGACGCACCCGACCGTGACGTGCTCCCACCGTCCACGGAACCGGTCACCGAGGAGTCGGCTACCGGCCTCGTCGCCGCACCTACGCCCGTTCCCACCGTCGCCCTGCCGCCCGCCCTCGTCGACCGCGCCCAGGCACTCGCCGAGGAACACCGCGCCGCCACCGGACAGGCGGCTGACCCCGACGCCGTACGCGCCCGGCTCGGCCTCCCCGCCTCCATGACGCCGTCCGTCGCCGCTCACCTCTGAGAAAGGACCGCCCGTGAACCCGCGCTTCCGCAACGTCCGCCGCATCGGCCCCGTCCAGGTCGCCTCGTACCTCGCCCGCGGCCGTAACCGCCACCTCGCCGCCTGCACGGCGCCGAACTGCGACTTCTCCGCCGAGTACGACAGCCGCGCCGCCGCCGAACTCGCCGCCCGCACCCACCGCTGCAAGGCCTGAGAAGGAGATCACCGCCATGGACGTCCCGCTCTGGTTCGCCGTCCTCGTCGTCGCCGTCCTCGGCATCCAGCTCGCCCGCCCGCCGTGGTGGCTGGTCGCCCTGCTCCTCCTCGGCGGCTACCTGGTCGCCAACAGCTTCCTCGCCCCCACCGTCGCCACACTCCTCGACTGACCCGCAGAAGGGATCACCCACGTGTTCACCCCCAAGTACCCGCCGCAGGACACCGCACCGATCCCCACCGCCCCGGCGCCGACCACCTACAGCCCGGCGGCGTACTTCCCCGCCCCGGCCCCGGTGTCCAACCGGCCGACGGTCCGGCTCACGGCGGGCAGCACACTCGCCCTCGTCGCCGGTGGCACCGCCGCTGTCCTGATCGTCGGCACGGTGCTCGTCTCCATGTTCCTCGCGGTCGCGATCACCGCCGCCTCCGTCGCCGTCTGCGCGGTCACCGTCCGCTCGATCCTCAAGAGCGACCGCCGCTGACCTCATCTCCGCAGTGCCCCGGCTTACCCACACTGTCTAGCCCCCTGGACAAGCCGGGGCGTGCCATCCCAGCTCCGTCACTCCCTGGAGGAACCCCCACATGCGCCCCGAGGCTCCGACCAGAGTCATCCGTCAGGTGGCGGCCCTCGCCCAGTTCGGCGACCTCAGCAGCTACGCCCGGCAGATCCAGCGTCTCGGCGGCTGCGAGCGGCCCGTGCGGATGGAGGGTCACCGCCTGGACGTCCACGCCGCAACCGGCGAGATCGTCCGCGAAGTCGTCGACCGCGACCTTCCCGCCGGACAGCTCCTCATCCGCTGCAACAACCGCCGCGCCACCAGGTGCGCCGCCTGCGCCGAGGTCTACCGAAAGGACACCTTCCACCTCGTCACGGCCGGCCTGAGCGGCGGCAAGGGCATCGGCCCGGCAGTCGCCCAACACCCCCGCGTCTTCGCCACCTTCACCGCCCCCTCCTTCGGCCCCGTCCACAACCGCCCCGGCGGCGAACGCTGCCGCTGCGGCCGCACCCACACCGACGACGACCCGGCCCTCGGCACACCCCTGGACCCGGAGCGCTACGACTACCGCGCCGCCGTTCTGTGGAACGCACACGCCGGTGCCCTCTGGGCCCGCTTCACCACCTACCTCCGCCAACAACTGGCCTCCCGCGCAGGCATCGCACGCTCCGAACTGCGCCACTGCCTCAAGGTGTCCTATGCCAAGGTCGCCGAGTACCAGCGACGCGGCGCAGTCCACTTCCACGCCGTGATCCGCCTCGACGGCCCCGAAGGTGCCGAAGACACCCCGCCGCACTGGGCCACCACAGAACTCCTCACCGACGCGATCCGCTCAGCCGCCCGGCTCGCCGAGACACCCGGTCCACTCCTCGACGGCCGCGCCTACACCTTCCGCTTCGGCACACAGCTCGACATCCGCCCCATCCGCTCAGCCGACTTCACGGGCACCTCCGACCTGTCCAGCCGTGCCGTCGCCGCGTACATCGCCAAGTACGCCACCAAGGGCGCCGAGACCGCGGGCACCCTCGACCACCCGATCCGCAACCCGATCACCGACCTCATCGGCACCGACGTCACCGACCACCCCCGCCAGATGATCCTCACCTGCTGGCACCTCGGTGCACGGCCCGAACTCGAAGACCTCCGCCTGCGCAAGTGGGCCCACATGCTCGGCTTCCGCGGCCACTTCTCCACCAAGTCCCGTGCCTACTCCGTCACCCTCGGCGCCCTCCGCCAGGAACGCGCCGACCACAACGAAGCCCTCACCCGCGAACGCGCGGCCGAGGCGGGCCACCCGTTGCCCGACCCGGACACCGTCCTCGTCATCTCCCACTGGCGCTTCGCCGGCACCGGCCTGACCGCCGCAGAAACCTGGCTCGCCACCTCGCGGCGACCCGACATCCCAGACACGGAAGGAGACTCGGCGTGGACCGCCGACGAGACGAACTGATGACTGTCCCGCAGATCCTCACCGAGCTGGGCGGGGTCTCCCGCCGCACCTTCTATCGCTGGCGGGAGCTGGGGCAGGCGCCCGAGGCGATCAAGCTTCCGAATGGCGAACTCCGCGTCTGGCGCAGCGACTTCACTTCCTGGCTGCACGGCCTTGGGGAGGCGGCGTGAAGTCCTACGACGTGCGGATCTGGAGCATTCGCAAGAGGCCGACAAAGAAGGCCTCGTATGAGGTGCGCTGGAGGGTGGCCAGCACGCTGCCGTTCTCCGAGACCTTCCGGACCAAGGCACTCGCCGACAACTTCCGGGCGCAATTACTCAGGGCCGTTCAGAACGGGGAGGCATTCGATTCGGAAACCGGTCTTCCGGACTCGATGGCAACGGTTAAACCGTCACTCACCTGGTACGACTTCGCGCGGGCGTACATCGCCATGAAGTGGCCGCACGCCGCGCCGAACTCCCGAGACAGCGCCAACGAGACGATGACGCTCGTCACGACACAGCTCCTCGACGACAGGCCGGGTCGGCCGGCTGATGATGTGCTCCGACGTGCCCTGCGTGGCTGGGCCTTCGTCGTCCAGGGCGTGACCGAGGAGCCGCCGCCCGTCGACATCGCGAATGCCCTGCACTGGGTGGCCAAGGCGTCGCTGCCGCTGGTGACGCTCAAGAATCCGGCGGACATCCGGCGTGTCCTCGATTCCCTCAAGCTCACGCTGTCCGGGGCTACGGCTGCGGCCGAAACGGTACGACGCAAGCGGGCCGTCCTCTTCAACGCCCTCGCCTACGCGGTAGAGCTGGGGGAACTCCCCGAGAACCCGGTCACGCTCGTGAAGTGGAAACCGCCCACGGTGACCAAGGAAGTGGACCGCCGTGTCGTCGTGAACCCTCGGCAGGCCGGGGAACTCCTGGCCGCGGTCTCGTACGTCGGCGGGTACCGCAGGGCTCGCGGGCGTCGGCTTGTCGCGCTGTTCGCGTGCATGTACTTCGGTGGTCTCCGCCCAGCTGAAGCGGTGGCACTGCGCCGTCAGGACTGCACGCTGCCAGACAGCGGGTGGGGCTCGCTGATCCTGGAGAAGAGCCGTCCGACCGTCGGTAAGCGCTGGACCGGCACCGGCGCCGTGCACGACGACCGAGGCTTGAAGAACCGACCCGCGAACCAGACACGCGTCGTCCCGATCCCGCCTCGCCTGGTGCAGATGCTCCGTGCGCACATCGAGAAGTTCGGCACAGCCAAGGACGGCCGGCTGTTCGCCAACGAGCGCGGGGGAGTGGTCGCCTCGACGACGTACTGGCGCGTCTGGGACGAGGCGCGGCATCTGGCGCTCACGCCGGAGCAGGCGGCATCACCGTTGGCCGCTCGCCCGTACGACCTGCGGCACGCTGCGCTGTCGTCGTGGCTCAACGCAGGCGTGGACCCCACCGAGGTCGCGGAGCGCGCGGGCAACAGTGTTGAAGTCCTCCTGAGCCGGTACGCCAAGTGCCTCGACGGCCGGCAGGACGTCGCCAATCGACGGATCGCCCAACTCCTCGAAGGGCATGGCGACCAGGAGGACGGGCACGGCGACGGGCCCTGATTCCGACGCACGCCCTGCGGCATGATGGCCCCCGGACTTCGGTCCGGGGGCCTCGTCGTTTCCGGGGGTCTACCTGCGGTTTTACGTCCTGCGGCTTGGCCGCGAATAGGCCGCGGACTCCGACATACGGCCGCTCTCAGCGGCATCTGCCTGCACATACGCCAAGACCCCGTCCTCAGCCAAAGCGCTGGTGGCGGGGTCTTTGGGCACCTAATCCAAGGTGCCCCCGGCAGGATTCGAACCTGCGCACACGGCTCCGGAGGCCGTTGCTCTATCCCCTGAGCTACGGGGGCGTGTCGGTCGCGTTGCTCGCGGCGACGGACAGAACACTACCAGCTCGCTCGGGGTGATCAGGAACGGGTTTCCGGGGGCCACGGAGGGGCGGGTTCCCCGCAGGGGGTGGAAGTGGGGAAAACCCGGACGCGGTGGCCGGTCCGGACCTACTCTCGAGTTGTGTCAGGCGCTTCGGGCCGGGTGCTTGTTGTGGACGACAACAAGGTCATCAGGCAGTTGATCAGGGTCAATCTCGAGCTGGAGGGCCTCGAGGTCGTGACCGCGTCCGATGGTGCCGAGTGTCTGGAAGTCGTGCATCAGGTGCGGCCCGATCTCGTGACCCTCGATGTCGTCATGCCTCGTCTGGACGGCCTCCGGACCGCCGCGCGGTTGCGTGCCGACCCTCGCACCCATGACCTTCCCCTCGCCATCATCAGCGCCTGTACGCGGTACGAGGTCGAAGCCGGCCTCGAAGCGGGCGTCGACGCCTTCCTTTCCAAGCCCTTCGATCCCGCCGAGCTCGTCAGTCTCGTACGCAGGCTGATCGAGGGCAGGCGGGGGGAGGGGAGTGAGGGCCCGGCGAGCCCTGACGGGCCAACCGGGCCAATCGGGCTCAAGGCTCCCCTCAGTGTCAGCCCCGGTCGCGCTCCCGCCGCCACCGCCGGCCACGACCTCGCCCTCAGCAGCTGCGGCTGTGGCTGCGGCTGCGGCTGCGGAGACGATGTCGTCAGCTTGCGCGACGAATGCGGGAGCGGACATGGGCCCGGCGGCAACGGTCAGGGACACGGGCACGGACACCCGAGTGGATCCAGTCCCGCGCACGGGACCGCCGGCGGTTCCCTCGTCGAGCCCATCGCCGACTGAGGCGTCGACCGTCCCGCCCCGTCCACATCGCGGACAGCCCCAAACCGGCTCGCATACCCACCCCCCTCCTCCCCTACGCTTGTCCCGTGACCCCCGTCGAGTTGTCCCGCACCGTGCTGCATGCAGTGCGGTGTGCTGTCGACGACGGGGAGCTGAGTGTGGTCGTTCCCTCGCGGGTGGTTGTCGGGCCCCCCGGGCCGGGTGGTTGTGGGGACTACGCCACCAACGTCGCCCTTCAGCTGGCCCGGCCCGCCGGGCAGCCCCCGTTGCGCGTCGCCGCGCTGCTCCGGACGTACCTCGCGCGCGAGGCCGGCGTCACCGATGTCGAGATCACCGGTCCGGGGTTCCTCAATATCAGTCTCGACCGGGCCGCCACGTCCGCCGCCCTGGTCCGGCGGATCCTGCGCGAGGGGCCGCGCTACGGCCATACCGACGCCCTCGCCGGTCAGGTCTTCGTGCTGTGCGTGCCGTACGAGGTCCGTGCCGAGGTTCTCGCCGACGCGCTCGCGCGGATCGTCCGCTCGCAGGGCGGGCGCGTCGAGATCGAGCACGGTGGGGCGGTGAATCTGCGGCCCGTTCCGGCGCCGGAGGACCCCGCTCCGCTCGGGCCGGACGCCGCCCGCTGGGCCCTGCTGCACGCCGCCCCGCACGACCGGCCCCGCATCACCGCCGATCATCTGGTCCAGCGCGAGAGCAACCCCCTCTTCCGGATCCGCTACGCCCACGCCCGCACCCGCGCCGTCAGCCGCAATGCCGCGCACCTGGGGTTCACCAGCACCGGGCCCGAGACAGACGTAGAGCCGGCGGACGCCCCGGACCTCTCGGCCCTTCTCGCGGACCACCCCCGCATCCTCACCACGGCCGCCGCCCTCCCTCACGCCGATGGCCAGGCCGCGCCCTCCCGCCTCACCCGGCACCTCCTCGCGCTCGCCGATGCCACCCTCACTCACCTGCCCGCCGTTCTCCCCCGCGGGGACGAGAAACCCTCGGCCGCCCACCGGTCCCGGCTGGCGCTCGCCGAAGCCGCCGGGACGGTGCTGGCCGGTGGCCTGTCCCTGCTCGGCATCGACGCACCCGATCACCTCTGAGAGAGCACGCCCAAGATGAGCCGTTCCGCACACCCCGCCGGGCCCCGTCACGCCGATGTCCTGCCGGAGGGGCACTATTCGGCGCCACCCGCCGACCTCAACTCCCTCGACCCCAAGGTGTGGTCGCGGACCGTCACCCGGGACGCCCTCGGGGTCGTCACCGTCGGCGGAATCGATGTGAAGACGCTTGCCGAGGACTACGGCACCCCGGCCTACGTCCTCGACGAGGCCGACTTCCGGGACCGGGCCCGCGCCTGGCGTACCGCCTTCGGTGCCGACGCCGACGTCTTCTATGCCGGAAAGGCGTTTCTGTCGCGCGCGGTCGTGCGGTGGCTGCACGAGGAGGGGCTCAACCTCGACGTCTGCTCCGGCGGCGAGCTGGCCACCGCGCTCTCCGCCGGCATGCCCGCCGACCGCATCGCCTTCCACGGAAACAACAAGTCGGTGGAGGAGATCGAGAGGGCCGTCCGCGCCGGTGTCGGGCGGATCGTCCTCGACTCCTTCCAGGAGATCGTCCGCGTCGCGCACATCGCGCAGTCCCTCGGCAAGCGGCAGCGCGTGCAGATCCGTATCACCGTCGGCGTCGAGGCGCACACGCACGAGTTCATCGCCACCGCCCACGAGGACCAGAAGTTCGGGATTCCGCTGGCCGGGGGACAGGCGGCGGAGGCCGTGCGGCGGGCCCTCCAGCTCGACGGTCTGGAGCTGATCGGGATCCACTCGCACATCGGATCGCAGATCTTCGACATGTCCGGCTTCGAGGTCGCCGCCCACCGGGTCGTCGGGCTGCTCAAGGACATCCGTGACGAGCACGGCGTCGAGCTGCCCGAGATCGACCTCGGCGGCGGACTCGGCATCGCGTACACGAGCGACGACGATCCCCGCGAGCCGCACGAGATCGCCAAGTCGTTGACCGAGATCGTCACCCGCGAGTGCGAGTCCGCCAGGCTCCGCACGCCCCGCATCTCGGTCGAGCCCGGCCGTGCCATCGTCGGTCCGACCGCCTTCACGCTGTACGAGGTCGGCACCGTCAAGCCGCTCGACGGGCTGCGGACGTACGTCTCCGTCGACGGCGGCATGTCGGACAACATCCGCACCGCGCTGTACGACGCCGAGTACAGCGTGGCGCTCGTCTCCCGCGTCTCCGACGCCGAGCCGATGCTGGCGCGCGTCGTGGGCAAGCACTGCGAGAGTGGGGACATCGTGGTCAAGGACGCGTTCCTGCCGTCCGACCTGGCACCGGGTGACCTGATCGCCGTCCCCGCGACGGGGGCGTACTGCCGGTCCATGGCCAGCAACTACAACCACGTGCTGCGGCCGCCGGTCGTCGCCGTGCACGAGGGCGAGGCCCGCGTCATCGTCCGACGCGAGACGGAGGAGGACCTTCTTCGGCTCGACGTCGGATAGGCGCAGCTCAGCGGGGTGGAAGATCTCCTGTCCGCCACCCCGTGAAAATGAAATAGATGTCTCACGATCCGGACCAGGGATAGAAACTACGGTCCGGTGAGTGAGACTGGTGCAACCGTGACGGTATGAGGAAACGAGGTCGGATGATGCGTACGCGTCCGCTGAAGGTGGCGCTGCTGGGCTGTGGAGTGGTCGGCTCAGAGGTGGCGCGCATCATGACGACGCACGCCGACGACCTCGCCGCCAGGATCGGGGCCCCGGTGGAGCTGGCGGGGGTGGCCGTCCGGCGGCCCTCCAAGGTGCGCGAGGGCATCGACCCCGCGCTCGTCACCACCGACGCCACCGCGCTGGTCAAACGGGGTGACATCGACGTGGTCGTCGAGGTCATCGGCGGTATCGAGCCGGCCCGCACCCTCATCACCACCGCCTTCGAGTACGGCGCGTCCGTCGTCTCGGCGAACAAGGCGCTGCTCGCCCAGGACGGCGCCGCCCTGCACGCCGTCGCGAACGAACACGGTGAGGACCTCTACTACGAGGCCGCCGTCGCCGGCGCCATCCCGCTGATCCGCCCGCTGCGCGAGTCCCTCGCCGGCGACAAGATCAACCGGGTCATGGGCATCGTCAACGGGACGACCAACTTCATCCTCGACAAGATGGACTCCACCGGGGCCGGCTACCAGGAGGCCCTCGACGAGGCCACCGCCCTGGGGTACGCCGAGGCCGACCCGACCGCCGACGTGGAGGGCTTCGACGCCGCCGCCAAGGCCGCCATCCTCGCCGGGATCGCCTTCCACACGCGCGTGCGCCTCGACGACGTCTACCGCGAGGGCATGGCCGAGGTGACCGCGTCCGACTTCGCCTCCGCCAAGGCGATGGGCTGCACCATCAAGCTGCTCGCCATCTGTGAGCGGGCCGCCGACGGGGGATCCGTCACCGCGCGCGTCCACCCCGCCATGATCCCGCTGACCCACCCGCTCGCCTCCGTGCGCGGCGCCTACAACGCCGTGTTCGTCGAGTCGGACGCGTCCGGTCAGCTCATGTTCTACGGCCCCGGCGCCGGCGGTGCTCCCACCGCCTCCGCCGTGCTCGGCGACCTCGTCGCCGTCTGCCGCAACCGGCTCAGCGGGGCGACGGGGCCCGGCGAGTCGGCGTACGCCGCCCTGCCGGTGTCGCCGATGGGCGACGTCGTCACGCGGTACCACATCAGCCTGGACGTCGCCGACAAACCGGGCGTTCTGGCGCAGGTAGCCACCGTGTTCGCCGAGCACGGGGTGTCCATCGATACGGTGCGGCAGCAGGGTAAGGACGGCGAGGCCTCCCTCGTCGTCGTCACCCACCGCGCGTCCGACGCCTCCCTGACCGGGACCGTCGAGGCGCTGCGCAAGCTCGACACCGTGCGGGGTGTCGCCAGCATCATGCGGGTTGAAGGAGAGTAACCAGCAATGACCCACCAGTGGCGCGGAATCATCGAGGAGTACCGGGACCGGCTACCGGTTTCCGACAGCACGCCGGTCGTGACGCTCCGCGAGGGCGGCACGCCCCTCGTGCCCGCGCAGGTGCTCTCCGAGCGCACCGGCTGCGAGGTCCACCTCAAGGTCGAGGGCGCGAATCCCACCGGGTCCTTCAAGGACCGCGGGATGACCATGGCCATCACCCGGGCCAAGGAGGAGGGCGCCAAGGCGGTCATCTGCGCCTCCACCGGCAACACGTCGGCGAGTGCCGCCGCCTACGCCGTGCGCGCGGGCATGGTCTGCGCCGTCCTCGTCCCCCAGGGCAAGATCGCGCTCGGCAAGATGGGGCAGGCCCTCGTCCACGGGGCGAAGATCCTCCAGGTCGACGGCAACTTCGACGACTGCCTCACGCTGGCCCGCTCACTGAGCGACAACTACCCCGTGGCGTTGGTCAATTCGGTCAACCCGGTGCGCATCGAGGGGCAGAAGACGGCCGCCTTCGAGATCGTGGACATGCTCGGGGACGCCCCCGACATCCACGTCCTGCCGGTCGGCAACGCGGGCAACATCACGGCGTACTGGAAGGGCTACAAGGAGTACGCCGCCGACGGGATCGCCGGGCGGACTCCGCGCATGTGGGGCTTCCAGGCCTCCGGCAGTGCCCCGATCGTGCGCGGCGAGATCGTCAAGGACCCGTCGACGATCGCCACCGCGATCCGCATCGGCAACCCGGCGTCCTGGCAGTACGCGCTGGCGGCGCGGGACGAGTCCGGCGGCTTCATCGACGAGGTGACGGACCGTGAGATCCTGCGCGCCTACCGGCTGTTGGCCGCGCAGGAGGGCGTCTTCGTGGAGCCCGCGTCCGCCGCGTCGGTGGCCGGTCTGCTGAAGGCCGCCGAGCAGGGCAAGGTCGACCCGGGCCAGACGATCGTGTGCACCGTCACGGGCAACGGTCTGAAGGACCCCGACTGGGCCGTGGCCGGTGCTCCGCAGCCGGTGACCGTCCCCGTCGACGCGGTGACCGCGGCCGAGCGCCTCGGCCTCGTGTGAGCGACCCCCGCCGGGGGCAGGGGCGTCTCCCGGAGGCATAGGGGATCTCACCTGGGGGAAGTTCCCCGACAGGGGACTTTCCCTACCGGGGGTGCACAGGGGGCTTGCGACACGCATCGTGCGCCTCCTGTGCGCCCTATGTCGCCACAGAACCTTCCTTCGATAGGCTGTACCGAACCCGCCTTCCGCATATGCCTCCGCATCCCGCGCGGCCGGCACCGGCGCCGCGCCGTCCACAGCGGCCCGAGGGTCTTCGTACGTCATCGAATGTCATTCGACCATCACGCAGCTCAAGGAGAGTCAACGAGCGATGGCCGGTCCAGCGTTCCGCGCCGCCGCCGTCCGGGTGCGCGTCCCCGCCACCAGCGCCAATCTCGGTCCGGGCTTCGACGCCCTGGGCCTCGCGCTGGGGCTCTACGACGACGTCGTCGTCCGGGTGGCCGACTCAGGGCTGCACATCGACATCGCGGGTGAGGGCAGCGAAACGCTGCCGCGCGACGAGAAGCACCTCCTCGTCCGCTCCCTGCGCACCGCCTTCGACGTCCTGGGCGGCCAGCCGCGCGGCCTGGAGATCGTCTGCGCCAACCGCATCCCGCACGGCCGCGGCCTCGGCTCCTCCTCCGCCGCCATCTGCGCCGGGATCGTCGCCGCCCGCGCGGTGACCATAGGCGGCGAGGCCCGCCTCGACGACGCCGCCCTGCTCGAGCTGGCGACCGAGATCGAGGGCCACCCCGACAACGTCGCGGCCTGCCTGCTCGGCGGGTTCACGCTCTCCTGGATGGAGGCCGGCGCCGCACGGGCGATCAGGATGGAACCTTCCGATTCCATCGTTCCGGTGGTTTTCGTGCCCGGGAAGCCGGTCCTGACCGAGACCGCGCGCGGTCTGCTCCCGCGCACCGTGCCGCATGTCGACGCCGCCACCAACGCGGGCCGTGCCGCCCTGCTCGTCGAGGCCCTGACCAGGCGTCCCGAGCTGCTGCTGCCCGCCACCGAGGACCGTCTCCACCAGGAATACCGGGCTCCCGCCATGCCGGAGAGCGCCGCACTGGTGGAGCGGCTGCGCGCCGACGGGGTCCCCGCGGTGATCTCCGGCGCCGGACCCACCGTGATGGCCCTGGCCGACGCGGAAACGGCGGACAAGGTCGAGCAACTGGCCGGTGCGGAATGGGCCGCCAACCGGCTGAGCCTCGACCTCAAGGGGGCGAGCGTGCTGCCGCTCGCGCCCTCCGGCGACCTGTGAAAGCACACGGTTGCCGGATTTCGAGAGGGGGAATGTTTGTTGGATCCGGTAGTGTTAACCTCAAGTCTGCACCCGACCTCACCATGGCGAGGTGCTTCATGTCCCCCTCCGGGACAGACATTCTTCCGGGAGCTCCCCACGCCGCACTGCGTTCCGTACGTCGTACTTGGGCAGTACGCCGTGCAGCGACGCTGAGCGGTCCGACGGGCACGCTCCGGAATCGGTGCGACCACGCCACGTGACACTGGATGTCACGGATCGTCGAGGAAGCGCCATCACCAGAAATCTCTTCCGCCGCTTTGGCGGACAACCGCCCCGGCTTCGCCACAGCAAGGACCGAAGTCGGACAGCACAACCGGTCGCCGAGCCAGACAGGCCGACGTCCGCTCCAGGGAAGGACCCTTCGTGAGCGACACCACCGATCTGATGGGCGCACGTGTCGAGGAGACCGCTGCCGCGCCCTCCACGGACGCCTCCGCGCCTGCCGCCGGTGCCGGCTCCCGGCGGCGCCGCGGTACCGGCCTCGAGGGCATGGTGCTGGCCGAGTTGCAGCAGGTCGCATCCGGCCTGGGCATCAGGGGCACCGCGCGTATGCGCAAGAGCCAGCTGATCGAGGTCATCAAGGAGGCGCAGGCGGGAAGTGGCGCGCCGGCCGCGAAGGCCGCGACGTCCCCCGCCGGGGACGCCACCGAGACCAAGCCCAAGCGCCGCGCCACCTCCAAGGCCCGCACGGGCGATGACGCCGCCGAGAAGAAGGCGGACGCCGCCCCGGCCGAGGCCCCCGCCGAGAAGGCCGTGGCCCAGCAGCAGATCGAGATCCCCGGCCAGCCGGCTGGGGGTACCGTCCGCGCGAGCGAAGCCGAGAGCGGGGGAAGCGACGCCCCCGTCGAGCGCCGCCGTCGCCGCGCGACCGCCGACGCGGGCAGCCCCGAGACCGTCACGGCCGAGGCGAAGAGCGCGCCCAAGGCCGAGGCCGCGGTCGCCACGCAGACCGAGCAGGCTCAGCCGCAGGGCGACGCCAGGAGCGACGCCGACGGCGCCGAGGGCCGCCGCCGCGACCGCCGTGAGCGGGGCCGCGACCGTGACCGTGACCGCCGCGGCAAGGGCGACGACCAGCAGGGCCAGGGCGGTCAGCGCCAGCAGCAGGGTCAGCAGAGCGGTGGCCGTCAGGACCGCCAGGACCGTCCGGAGCGCCAGGACCGTCAGGACCGTCAGGACCGCCAGCGGGACAACGGCCCGCAGGACGACGACGACTTCGAGGGCGGCCGTCGCGGCCGTCGCGGCCGTTACCGGGACCGTCGTGGCCGTCGTGGCCGTGACGAGATCGGCACCGCCGAGCCGCAGGTCGCCGACGACGACGTCCTGATCCCCGTCGCGGGCATCCTGGACATCCTCGACAACTACGCCTTCATCCGTACGTCGGGCTACCTGCCGGGTCCGAACGACGTGTACGTCTCCCTCGCCCAGGTCCGCAAGAACGGCCTGCGCAAGGGTGACCACGTCACCGGCGCGGTCCGTCAGCCGAAGGAAGGCGAGCGGCGCGAGAAGTTCAACGCGCTCGTGCGTCTCGACTCCGTCAACGGGATGGCGCCCGAACACGGCCGTGGCCGCCCGGAGTTCAACAAGCTCACCCCGCTGTACCCGCAGGACCGCCTCCGTCTGGAGACGGACCCGGGCGTCCTCACCACCCGCATCATCGACCTCGTGTCGCCGATCGGTAAGGGCCAGCGCGGTCTGATCGTGGCCCCGCCGAAGACCGGCAAGACCATGATCATGCAGGCGATCGCCAACGCGATCACGCACAACAACCCCGAGTGCCACCTGATGGTCGTCCTGGTCGACGAGCGTCCGGAAGAGGTCACCGACATGCAGCGGTCGGTCAAGGGCGAGGTCATCTCCTCGACCTTCGACCGCCCGGCCGAGGACCACACCACGGTCGCCGAGCTGGCCATCGAGCGCGCCAAGCGACTGGTGGAACTGGGCCACGACGTCGTCGTCCTGCTCGACTCGATCACGCGTCTGGGCCGTGCGTACAACCTCGCCGCCCCGGCCTCCGGCCGCATCCTGTCCGGTGGTGTCGACTCGACGGCCCTGTACCCGCCGAAGCGCTTCTTCGGTGCCGCGCGCAACATCGAGGACGGTGGCTCGCTCACCATCCTGGCGACCGCGCTCGTCGACACCGGATCCCGCATGGACGAGGTGATCTTCGAGGAGTTCAAGGGCACCGGCAACATGGAGCTCAAGCTCGACCGGAAGCTCGCCGACAAGCGCATCTTCCCGGCGGTGGACGTGGACGCGTCCGGTACCCGTAAGGAAGAGATCCTGCTCGCCCCCGACGAGCTCGGGGTCGTCTGGAAGCTGCGCCGGGTGCTGCACGCGCTCGACCAGCAGCAGGCGGTCGAGCTGCTTCTCGACAAGATGAAGCAGACCAAGTCGAACGCCGAGTTCCTGATGCAGATCCAGAAGACGACGCCGGGCAACGGCGACTGACGCAGGTCTTCACCAGAGGGCCGTCCCCTTTTCGGGGGCGGCCCTTTTCGCTGTTCAGGCGCGGGGTACGATCACGCCCTTCGGTCGACTTCGACCAAGATCTTCCTGAATTCCACGTCCCGAGGGGGGACTTGAGTGGGTACAACCACGTCCGGGGGCGGACGGCACAGACGCCGGATACGCATCGCCCTGCCCGTCGTCGCGGCAGGTGTCGCCACCGCCGTGGCGGGCGCGCTGTTCATGTCGAGCGCGGAGGCCGCCGAGACCCCGCCGTCGCCCGCACACAGCGGCCCGTCGGCCAAGGAACTCCAGGAGCGCCTCGCGTACGCCGTCGCCGGTGACGACCTCCCCGGGCAGACCGCGAAGACGTCCCTGAACGCGAGCGCCGCCACCACCGTCGACCCGAAGATCATCGGTGGTACGACGACGACCATCACCACCGCCCCGTGGATGGCGCAGCTCTGGTACGGCGACGACCGGGGGACCGCCACCACCGGCGACGACATCGGCTTCTTCTGCGGCGGCGCCGTCATCGCGCCGACGAAGATCCTCACCGCGGCGCACTGTGTCAAGGGCTACAACTGGCACGCCAACGGCGTCATCGTCACCGGCGCCACCCAACTGGCCACCGGCACCGACCTGTACGGCGGCACGTCCACGGGCGTCTGGCGTCAGTGGAACCACCCGTCGTACAGCGCGACGACCATCGACAACGACATCGCCGTCCTCACCCTGCCGAACCCCGTCAGGGCCACGCCGATCCGGATGACGACGGCCGCCGACACCGCCTCGTACCGGGCCGGGACGAACGCCAAGGTCTACGGCTGGGGCCGTACCACCTCCACCAACCAGGACATCTCCACCACGCTGAAGACGGCCACGCTGCCGATCCAGTCCGACAGCACCTGCACGAACGCCTACGGCGCCGACTTCGCCAAGGGCCACATGGTGTGCGCGGGCACCCCCGCCAGCGGCAGCGACGAGGGCACGACCACCGCCTGCAACGGCGACTCCGGCGGCCCGCTCGTGGTGAACGGCCGCATCGTCGGCGTCGTCTCCTGGGGCGTGAAGAACTGCGTGGAAAGCGGCGCGTACAGCGTCTTCAGCAAGGTTTCCGCGTATGTCGGTGCCGTCTACCCGCGCGCCGACGACACCAACCTCAACGGTGACAACTACGCCGACGTGTGGGTGCGCAACGCCGCCGACAAGACCGGCTACGAGCGCGACTCCAAGGGCACCTCGCTCGGCGCGCGCGAGTCCTGGGGCAACTGGAGCGGCGTCAACGTCGTCCTCCAGACCGACCTCGACCGGGACGGCTACCAGGACCTGCTGGTGCGCCGTGCCTCCGACGGCGACGTCTTCTGGAAGCACTACGTGCCCTCCAGCGGCACCTGGGCCACCAAGCTGATCGGCGACAACTGGAAGACCCGGCTGAGCATCGTGGCCCCCGGTGACGTCACCGGCGACTACCTGCCCGACCTGGTCTCCGTCGACTCCGGCGGCGCGCTGTGGGTCTACCCGGGCAAGGGCAACGGCTCCTTCGCGACCCGCGTCAAGGCAGGCGTCGGCTGGAGCTCGTTCAACTTCGTGCGCGGCCACGGCGACTTCAACGGCGACGGGCTGGCCGACCTGATCGCCCGCAAGAAGACGGGCGGCGCCGTGTACCTGTACAAGGGCCGCGGCAACGGCACCTTCGCGGCCGGTGTGAAGGTCGCGACCTGGAGCAACACGACGTACAACGCCTTCGCCGCCGTCGGTGACGTCAGCGGGGACGGCAAGGCCGACCTCCTGGCCCGCACGCCCGTCGGCACGCTCTACCTGTACCGGGGGAACGGAAGCACCGGAAATGTGATCTTTTCCGCACGGCTCTCGCTCGGGACGACCTTCAAGCAGTACGACATCTTCGCCTGACATCGCAGGTGAGCGGGGCGCTGCTCCGCCCGTCCCCTCACGCTCCGTGTCCGGCCTGTGCCAGGTCGGGCACGGAGCGTTGTGCAACCCTGTGCCGAGTTTCCCCGTCTGACCTGGCGGAGGGACCATGGTGGGGTTGACACGGAACCGAGGAGCGCATGTCCGCCGAGAGCACGCCGGAACCCGGCATACCGGGAGTGGCCGGCACACCGGATGAGCCCGGTACCGGTGGCTCGGGCCACCGGACCAAGGGCCACCGACGCAAGCCCCGCGCCAGGCGCAGAGGCCTGATGATCGCGGCGTGGACCGCGGCGGGGGTGGTCGTCCTCGGCGGCACCGGCCTCGGGTACGTGTACTTCAAGCTCAACGGCAACATCAAGAGCGTCGACATCGACCAGGCCCTCGGCACCGACCGGCCCACGAAGGCCGACAACGGCTCGGAGAACATCCTCGTCCTCGGCTCGGACACCCGCTCCGGCGCCAACAGGAAGCTCGGCGGCGGCACCGACGACGGCAGCGCCCGCTCCGACACGGCGATGATCATCCACGTGTACGAGGGCCACAAGAAGGCCAGCGTGGTGTCCATCCCGCGCGACACCCTCATCGACCGCCCCGAGTGCACCGACACCCAGGGCGGCAGGCACGACGCCGCGACCGGCGTGATGTTCAACTCGGCGTACACCACGGGCGGTGCGGCCTGCGCGGTCAAGACCGTCGAGTCCATCTCCGGTCTCCGCATGGACCACTACCTGGAAGTCGACTTCTCGGGCTTCGAGAAGCTGATCGACGAGCTGGGCGGGGTCGACGTCACGACGACCGAGGACATCAAGGACCCCGACAGCCACCTGGACCTGAAGGCCGGCACGCACACGCTCGACGGCGAACAGGCCCTCGGCCTGGTCCGCACCCGGCACGGCGTCGGCGACGGATCCGACCTCGGCCGCATCCAGCTCCAGCAGGCCTTCATCAAGGCCCTGGTCAACCAGGTCAAGGACGTCGGCCTCTTCACCAGCGGCAAGAAGCTGTACGACCTCGCCGACACCGCCACCAAGGCCGTCACCACCGACTCCGAGCTCGGCTCCCTGAACTCCCTGATGTCCTTCGCGGGCGGCCTCAAGGGCATCAGCGCGGACAACATGCACATGGTCACGATGCCGGTGCGGTACGACCCCGCGAACCTCAACCGCGTCCTCGTCGAGAAGGCGAAGGCCCAGCAGGTCTGGACGGCCCTCCAGAACGACCTCCCGATCCCGAAGGCCGCCACCGAGGGCAACGCCACGGGTGAGGCGGCGGGCGTCGTGTCCTCGTCCTGACCGCCGCGGTGCCTGCCCCGTGACTGCCGCGAGACCCGGCGGTCCGGCCGGCCGGACCGCCGGGAATAGATCGCCCCACCCCCCGGTTTTGGGGGATGCGGCCAGTGCTGGCAGACTGGTACGTCGGCTCCGGTTCACGCTTCCGCATCCCGCGGACGGCGACCCGGCGCCCTCCCGAAACCTAGGAGACACCTTGAAGCGCGACATCCACCCCGAGTACGTCGAGACGCAGGTCAGCTGCACCTGTGGCGCGTCGTTCACCACCCGCAGCACCATCGAGGCCGGCGCGATCCGTGCCGACGTGTGCTCCGAGTGCCACCCGTTCTACACGGGCAAGCAGAAGATCCTCGACACCGGTGGCCGTGTGGCCCGCTTCGAGGCCCGCTTCGGCAAGGCCGCCGGCTCCACGAAGTAGCGAGCCCCATTTCGCCGGTCCACGGCCGTGCCCCCGTCCGGGGCGCGCGCCGGGACCGGCGTTTTTGGTCGCCTGCCTTCCCTTTCCTTCGCAGTATCAGGAGCCAGAGATGTTCGAGGCCGTCGAGGAACTCCTCGGTGAACACGCCGACCTGGAGAAGAAGCTCGCCGATCCGTCGGTCCACTCCGACCAGGCCAACGCGCGCAAGCTGAACAAGCGCTACGCCGAGCTGACCCCGATCGTCGCCACGTACCGCTCCTGGAAGCAGACCGGCGACGACATCGTGACCGCGCGCGAGTTCATCGCCGACGACCCGGACTTCGCCGCCGAGGTCAAGGTGCTGGAGAAACAGCGCGAGGAGCTGACGGAGAAGCTGCGGCTGCTGCTCGTCCCGCGCGACCCGAGCGACGACAAGGACGTCCTGCTGGAGATCAAGGCGGGTGCGGGCGGTGACGAGTCCGCGCTGTTCGCCGGCGATCTGCTGCGGATGTACCTGCGCTACGCCGAGCGCGTCGGCTGGAAGACCGAGATCATCGACGCCACCGAGTCCGAGCTGGGCGGCTACAAGGACGTCCAGGTCGCCGTGAAGACCAAGGGCGGCCAGGGCGCGACCGAGCCCGGCCAGGGCGTGTGGGCCCGCATGAAGTACGAGGGCGGCGTGCACCGCGTGCAGCGCGTCCCGGCGACCGAGTCCCAGGGCCGTATCCACACCTCCGCGGCCGGTGTCCTCGTCACGCCCGAGGCGGAGGAGGTCGACGTCGAGATCAACCCCAACGACCTCCGCATCGACGTCTACCGCTCCTCCGGGCCCGGCGGGCAGTCCGTCAACACGACCGACTCCGCGGTGCGTATCACGCACGTTCCCACCGGAGTCGTCGCCTCCTGCCAGAACGAGAAGAGCCAGCTCCAGAACAAGGAGCAGGCGATGCGTATCCTGCGCTCCAGGCTGCTCGCCGCCGCACAGGAGGAGGCGGAGCGGGAAGCCGCCGACGCCCGCCGCAGCCAGGTCCGCACCGTCGACCGCTCCGAGAAGATCCGCACCTACAACTACCCGGAGAACCGCATCTCGGACCACCGGGTCGGCTTCAAGGCGTACAACCTGGACCAGGTCCTGGACGGCGACCTCGACGCGGTGATCCAGGCCTGCGTCGACGCGGACTCGGCAGCGAAGCTGGCAGCCGCGTAAGGCACGTACGCACGACCGAGGACGACACGGAGGACTTGCGTGCAGCAATCATTTGGGGGACGTTCCCCGAGCCCTCGCAGTCTGCTGCTCGCTGAGGTAGCTCAGGCCACCCAGCGGCTGGCCGACGCCGGCGTGCCCTCGCCGCGCAACGACGCGGAGGAGCTCGCCGCGTTCGTGCACGGCGTGAAGCGGGGCGAACTCCACTCCGTGAAGGACTCCGACTTCGACGCCCGGTACTGGGAGGTCATCGCCCGCCGCGAGCAGCGCGAGCCGCTCCAGCACATCACCGGGCGCGCCTACTTCCGGTACCTGGAGCTCCAGGTCGGGCCCGGCGTCTTCGTGCCGCGCCCGGAGACCGAGTCGGTGGTCGGCTGGGCGATAGACGCCGTACGCGCCATGGACGTGGTCGAGCCGCTGATCGTCGACCTCTGCACCGGCTCCGGCGCCATCGCCCTCGCCCTCGCCCAGGAGGTCCCGCGCTCGCGCGTGCACGCCGTGGAGCTGTCCGAGGACGCCCTGGTGTGGACCCGCAAGAACATGGAGGGGTCCAGGGTCGACCTGCGTCAGGGCAACGCCCTGGACGCCTTCCCGGACCTCGACGGCCAGGTCGACCTGGTCGTCTCCAACCCGCCGTACATCCCCCTCACCGAGTGGGAGTACGTCGCCCCCGAGGCCCGCGACTACGATCCCCAGCTCGCCCTGTTCTCCGGCGAGGACGGCCTCGACCTGATCCGGGGCATCGAACGCACCGCGCACCGCCTGCTGCGGCCCGGCGGTGTCGTCGTCATCGAGCACGCCGACACCCAGGGCGGCCAGGTGCCGTGGATCTTCACCGAGGAGCGTGGCTGGGCCGACGCGGCCGACCACCCCGACCTCAACAACCGGCCGCGCTTCGCCACCGCCCGCAAGGCGCTGCCGTGACCGTCCCCCCGACTACATCCGCGCAGTACGTGCACGAGGAGGCCCGCTAGACATGGCACGGCGATACGACACCAATGACGCGACCGACCGCGTGACGGGTCTGCGCGAGGCAGCGTCCGCCGTCCGCCGTGGCGAGCTGGTCGTCCTGCCGACCGACACGGTGTACGGCATCGGTGCCGACGCGTTCTCCAAGGAGGCCGTCGGTGACCTGCTGGAGGCCAAGGGCCGGGGCCGCAACATGCCCACCCCCGTCCTCATCGGCTCCCCGAACACGCTGCACGGCCTCGTCACGGACTTCTCCGAGCTGGCCTGGGAACTGGTCGACGCGTTCTGGCCCGGCGCGCTCACGCTCGTCGCCAAGCACCAGCCGTCCCTCCAGTGGGACCTCGGGGACACCCGCGGCACCGTCGCCGTCCGCATGCCGCTGCACCCGGTCGCCATCGAGCTGCTGACCGAGGTCGGCCCGATGGCGGTCTCCTCCGCCAACCTCACCGGCCACCCGGCGCCGGAGAACTGCGACTACGCCCAGGAGATGCTCGGCGACTCCGTCTCCGTCTACCTGGACGGCGGCCCCACCCCGGGCAACGTCCCGTCGTCGATCGTCGACGTCAGCCGCGAGGTGCCGCTGCTGCTGCGGGCGGGCGCGATCTCGGAGGAAGAGCTTCGCAAGGTCGTACCCGACCTCGAGGTGGCGAATTGACAGCCCCTGACGCGGGGCGTGGCATAGGCACCGGGGAACGTGCCGCGGAACAGACGACGACGTTCGGGTTTCCGCGGGACACCTTCCGCATCCTCCACGTCAGCACCGGCAACGTCTGCCGCTCGCCGATCACCGAGCGGCTGACCCGGCATTTCGTGTCGCAGCGGCTCGGGATGCTCGGCGGCGGGCTGATCGTGGAGAGCGCGGGCACCTGGGGTCATGAGGGCGCGCCGATGGAGGCCAACGCGGAGACCGTGCTGGCCGACTTCGGCGCGGACGCCTCCGGCTTCACCGGCCGGGAGCTGCTCGACGAGCACGTCATCATGGCCGACCTGGTCCTGACGGCCACCCGTGACCACCGCGCCCAGGTCATCTCCATGGGCCACTCGGCGGGCCTGCGCACCTTCACGCTGAAGGAGTTCACCCGCCTCGTCAACGCGATCGACCCGGCCACCCTCCCCCCGCTGGACGAGGGCGTGGTGATGCGCGCCCGCGCCCTGGTCCGAGCGGCCGCCGCCCTCCGAGGCTGGCTCCTGGCCCCCACGGCAGAGGCGGACGAGGTCTTCGACCCGTACGGGGCACCGCTCCCCTTCTTCCGCTCCATCGGCGACGAGATACACCAGGCCCTGGACCCCGTGGTGACAGCGCTGACGGGCGTTCCGGCGCGAGCTTGAGGCGTGCGGCTGGCATGTGCGCCGTGGTGGCAGCGGTGACGGGGGTTCCGGCGCGGGCTTGAGGCGTGCGGCTGGCATGTGCGGCTTGATGCCTGGGGGAGTTCTGGTGGACGGAGTCCGCCGCAGCGGCCCGCTGCGTGGGAGGTCCGCCGGGGGGCGAGGGGCGTGAGGGGCGCGTCAGGGGTCGGTCGCCGTGGTGACAGCGGTGACGGGGGTTGCGGCGCGAGGGGCGCGTCAGGGGTCGGTCGCCGTGGTGGCAGCGGTGACGGGGGTTCCGGCGCGGGCTTGAGGCGCGCGGCTTGATGCCCGGGGGAGTTCCGGTGGACGGAGTCCGCCGCAGTTCCGGCGCGGGCTCGAGGCTGGGGTGGCGTTTTTCGGGTGGCGTAGCCGGGCGGCAGTGGCGGCATCGGCCTACATTGGACGTACGTCACCGCCGACGCCCCGGAGTCCACCATGCCGGTCACCCATGCCATCGAGGCCGACGTCCTGCGTCGGCAGGACCCCGCGCTCGCCGAGATCCTGCTCGGCGAGCGTGAGCGTCAGGCGTCGACGCTTCAGCTGATCGCCGCCGAGAACTTCACCTCGCCCGCCGTGCTGGCCGCGCTGGGCTCGCCGCTGGCCAACAAGTACGCCGAGGGCTATCCGGGCGCCCGCCACCACGGCGGCTGCGAGATCGTGGACGTGGCCGAGCGCCTCGCCGTCGAGCGGGCCAAGGCGCTGTTCGGGGCCGACCACGCCAATGTCCAGTCCCACTCCGGCTCCTCGGCCGTCCTCGCGGCCTACGCCGCTCTCCTGCGCCCCGGCGACACCGTCCTCGCCCTCGGCCTGCCCCACGGCGGCCACCTGACGCACGGATCGCCGGCGAACTTCTCCGGCCGATGGTTCGACTTCGTGCCGTACGGCGTGGACGCGGAGACCGGGCTCATCGACCACGAGCAGGTGCGCACGCTGGCCCGCAGCCACCGCCCCAAGGCGATCGTCTGCGGCTCCATCGCCTACCCCCGGCACATCGACTACGCCTTCTTCCGCGAGGTGGCCGACGAGATCGGTGCCTATCTCATCGCCGACGCCGCCCACCCGATCGGCCTGGTCGCCGGGGGAGCGGCGCCGAATCCGGTGCCGTACGCCGATGTCGTCTGCGCCACCACGCACAAGGTGCTGCGCGGGCCGCGCGGCGGCATGATCCTGTGCGGCGGTGAGCTGGCCGAGCGGGTGGACCGGGCCGTGTTCCCCTTCACGCAGGGCGGCGCGCAGATGCACACCATCGCCGCGAAGGCGGTCGCGTTCGGCGAGGCGGCAACACCGGCTTTCACCGTGTACGCCCATCAGGTGGTCGCCAACGCGAGGGTTCTGGCGGCCCGGCTGGAGGCGGAGGGGATGGCCGTCACCACCGGCGGCACGGACACCCACCTCATCACCGCCGACCCGGCGCCCCTGGGTGTCGACGGACGTACCGCCCGCGGCCGGCTCGCGGCGGCCGGGATGGTGCTGGACTGCTGCGCGCTCCCGCACGCCGACCTCCGTGGCCTGCGCCTGGGCACGGCCGCGGTGACCACACAGGGCATGGGGGAGGCGGAGATGGAGCGGATCGCCAAGCTGATGGCGGGTGTGCTGCGGGGCGAGGCCGAGAGCCGGCAGGTCCGTGAAGAAGTGCGGGAACTCGCCGGGGGATTTCCGCCCTATCCCGACTGAACCGGGGTAGGCGCTCTCCGGTGCGCAGCCACACGTGCAACCATCGTCGCTACCCGGAAGTCCCCAACCTTATGCGCGCCTCGCTAGGGTGTGGGGCTCAGATGGCCAGCGAAACCTGTGGGGAAGCCCGTGCGTGAATACCTGCTGACGCTCTGCGTCACGGCCGCGGTGACGTATCTGCTGACAGGGCCGGTACGGAAGTTCGCGATCGCGGCGGGGGCGATGCCGGAGATCAGAGCGCGTGACGTGCACCGGGAGCCCACCCCGCGGCTCGGCGGCATCGCGATGTTCTTCGGGCTCTGCGCGGGCCTGCTGGTCGCGGACCACCTGACCAACCTCAACCAGGTCTTCGAGAAGTCGAACGAGCCGCGCGCGCTGCTCTCCGGGGCGGCGGTGATCTGGCTGATCGGCGTCCTGGACGACAAGTTCGAGATCGACGCCCTGATCAAGCTGGGCGCCCAGATGATCGCCGCCGGCGTGATGGTCATGCAGGGTCTGACGATCCTGTGGCTGCCGATCCCGAGCGTCGGCACGGTCGCGCTGACTCAGTGGCAGGGCACCCTGCTGACGGTGGCACTGGTCGTGATCACCATCAACGCGGTCAACTTCGTGGACGGCCTCGACGGTCTCGCCGCCGGCATGGTGTGCATCGCCGCCGCCGCGTTCTTCATGTACGCCTACCGCATCTGGTACTCGTACGGCATCGAGGCGGCGGCCCCGGCCACGCTGTTCGCCGCGATCCTGATGGGTATGTGCGTGGGCTTCCTGCCGCACAACATGCACCCGGCGCGGATCTTCATGGGCGACTCCGGCTCGATGCTGATCGGCCTGGTGCTCGCCGCGGGCGCGATCTCCATCACCGGGCAGGTCGACCCGGACAACCTGTTCGGCGGGTCCGAGCGCAGCACCGTGCACGGGATGGTGCCGATCTACATCCCGCTGCTGATGCCGCTGACGATCATCGCGATCCCGGCCGCCGACCTGATCCTCGCCATCGTGCGCCGCACCTGGCGAGGGCAGTCGCCGTTCGCCGCCGACCGCGGTCATCTGCACCACCGGCTCCTGGAGGTCGGCCACTCGCACAGCCGCGCGGTGCTGATCATGTACTTCTGGTCCGCGCTGATCGCCTTCGGCGCGCTCGCCTACTCGGTCAACTCGGCGTCCATGTGGATCGTCCTCGGCGTGGTGTTCCTCAGCGCGATCGGGCTCCTGCTGCTTCTGCTGCCGCGCTTCACGCCGCGCGCCCCACGCTGGGCGGAGTCCTTCGTGCCGCCGCGCTACCGGCGCCGCAAGGTCCTGCCGGAGTCGGCGCAGGCCCCGGAGACGGCGGCGGGGGAGGACTCCCCGGGCGACGTCCAGGACGAGGAGTCGGAGAACCGTACGCCGGTGGCGGTGGGCGTCTCGGGAGTCAACGGGGCGACCGCCGTGGGGCCGCGATCGCGCACGGCAAGGTAAGAATCTGACTAGAGCATTGCCAAGTCGTGGGGAAACCGAGAGTGGGCAAAGTTGCCCATTACCAGACAACTGGTCGCAGTTCCTGCACAGACGCGCAGAGTCACTCTCATGTGTGACAGCGAGCACACCATCCAGGTAAAGACCTCATCAAATAGTTTGTGATACGGTTCACGAGAACCCCGGATGGAGCCGAAGGACCGTAGTGCGACGGTCCATCGGTCGCGAGGTCGGCGTGAGGTCTTTCGCCCCTCGGACGGGGACTACGCTCGTCCATGACGACACCCCTGCCCCCCTTTGAAAGCGGAGTTGCCGCCATGCCGTCCAACGACGTCCGGATCCTGGCTCAGGCCGCCGTGCCCACGGTTGCCGTCGGCGCGATCGCCGCCGTCGTCAGCGGCGTGGTCGCGGGCGGCAAAGGGGCGATCGGGGCCGGCGTCGCGACGCTAGTGGTCATCCTCTTCATGGGGCTCGGTCTCTACGTTCTCCAGCGCACTGCCAAATCGCTTCCGCACTTGTTTCAGGCCATGGGCCTGATGCTCTACGCGGCGCAGATCCTGCTGCTGTTCATCTTCATGGCCGCGTTCAAGAACACGACGTTGTTCAACCCCAAGGCGTTCGCGGTCTCTCTTCTCGTCGGCACGCTGGCCTGGATCGGTGCGCAGGCGCGGGCTCACATGAAGGCCAAGATCCTCTACGTCGAACCCGAGTCCAGCACTCCCGCGAAGGACGAGCAGCCCCACAAATCGGGGCACTCGTCGTGAGGGGTAGGGCCGGGATAAAGACGCCGGAGAGATCCTGCTATCGTCCGGTGCCAACTGCGGCATCGCGGGCGCGGGCATCCGAGCTGACGCCTGCTCAATCGCGAGGCGAGATGCCCCCACGCCGCCACCACATCCGTATCACCAGTCCCGTGCCGAACCGCGGCCCTGCGCCGCGCCGACACAACGAGGTTGCCGTACCTATGCGCCACGCTGAAGGAGCCCGCGGTGAGTGCTGACCCGACGCAGGTGCTCGCCTTCGAGACCGACTGCCACATCTTCGACGGCTGTGGCTTCCCGGCCCCCGGCCTGCACTCGTTCCTCTTCGAGCCCTTGGTGGGCCACCAGGACGACGCCGTCTATTTCAACAAGACGATGCTGCTGGCGCTGCTCGGCTCGATCATCATCATCGGCTTCTTCTGGGCCGCCTTCCGTAAGCCGAAGGTGGTCCCGGGCAAGCTCCAGATGGTGGCCGAGGCCGGCTACGACTTCATCCGTCGCGGTGTCGTCTACGAGACCATCGGCAAGAAGGAAGGCGAGAAGTACGTACCGCTCGTCGTCTCCCTGTTCTTCTTCATCTGGATGATGAACCTCTGGTCGATCGTTCCGATCGCCCAGTTCCCGGTCACGGCGATCATCTCGTACCCCTTGGTACTGGCTCTGATCGTGTACGTCCTGTGGGTTTCGCTGACCTTCAAGCGTCACGGGTTCGTCGGTGCCTTCAAGAACTTCACCGGGTACGACAAGTCGCTCGGGGCGGTGCTGCCGCTGTCGATGACGATCGAGTTCTTCTCGAACCTGATCGTCCGACCGTTCACTCACGCCGTACGACTTTTCGCGAACATGTTCGCGGGCCACACGCTGCTGCTGCTCTTCACGATCGCCAGCTGGTACCTGCTGAACGGCCTCGGCATCGCCTACGCCGGCGTCTCGTTCATCATGGTCATCGTCATGACGGCCTTCGAACTGTTCGTCCAGGCCCTTCAGGCGTACGTCTTCGTGCTCCTGACCTGCAGCTTCATCCAGGGCGCGCTCGCCGAGCACCACTGAGCACCGCCACCTCCCAACCCCCAGACGTCCGATGGCCAACCTCCCCATCGGTCCTTGAAAGAGAAGGAAGAACTGGCATGTCCCAGACTCTCGCCGCTGTCACTGGTGACCTGAAGGCCCTCGGCTCCATCGGCTACGGTCTCGCCGCCATCGGCCCCGGCGTCGGCGTCGGCATCATCTTCGGTAACGGCACCCAGGCCCTGGCCCGTCAGCCCGAGGCCGCCGGTCTGATCCGCGCCAACCAGATCCTCGGCTTCGCCTTCTGTGAGGCGCTCGCCCTGATCGGTCTGGTTATGCCGTTCGTCTACGGCTCCTGATCATTCAGGCTGACGACCAGCAACCCAGACGAAAGGCAACGACATGAGCCAGCTGCTCATTCTGGCGGCTGAAGGGGAGGCCGAGAACCCCCTCATCCCGCCGATCCCCGAGCTTGTCATCGGCATCATCGCCTTCGTCATCGTCTTCGGCTTCCTTGCCTGGAAGCTCCTTCCGAACATCAACAAGGTTCTGGAAGAGCGCCGCGAGGCCATCGAGGGCGGTATCGAGAAGGCCGAGGCCGCGCAGACCGAGGCCCAGAGCGTGCTCGAGCAGTACAAGGCTCAGCTCGCCGAGGCCCGGCACGAGGCCGCGCGTCTGCGCCAGGAGGCGCAGGAGCAGGGTGCGACGCTCATCGCGGAGATGCGCGCCGAGGGCCAGCGGCAGCGCGAGGAGATCGTCGCCGCCGGTCACACCCAGATCGAGGCCGACCGCAAGGCCGCCTCGTCTGCGCTGCGCCAGGATGTCGGCAAGCTCGCCACCGTTCTGGCCGGCAAGCTCGTCGGCGAGTCCCTCGAGGACCACGCCCGCCAGAGCCGCGTCATCGACCGCTTCCTCGACGAGCTCGAGGAGAAGGCCGAGGCGTCGCGATGAACGGAGCGAGCCGCGAGGCCCTGGCAGCCGCACGCGAGCGTCTCGACGCGCTGACGGACAACACGTCCGTGGACGCGGCGCAGCTCGCCGCCGAGCTGGCGGCCGTCACCGCGCTGCTCCACCGCGAGGTGTCGCTGCGTCGGGTCCTCACCGACCCGGCGCAGTCCGGTGAGGCCAAGGCCGAGCTGGCCCAGCGTCTGCTCGGCAGTCAGGTCAGCGGCACCGCCGCCGACCTGGTCGCCGGTTTGGTGCGTTCCCGCTGGTCGCAGTCGCGCGACCTGGTGGACGCGCTGGAGCAGCTGGCTGACGCCGCCGACCTCACCGCCGCGCAGCAGGCCGGCACGCTCGACGACGTCGAGGACGAGCTGTTCCGCTTCGGGCGGATCATCACCTCGAACACCGAGCTGCGCGCCGCACTGACCAGCCGGAAGGCCACCGTGTCGGCCAAGGGCGAGCTGCTGCGCAGCCTGCTCGGCGGTCGTGCGGACGCGGCCACCGAGCGTCTGGTGACGCGCCTTGTGACCGCGCCGCGAGGCCGTAGCCTGGAAGCGGGACTCGAGTCCCTGTCCAAGCTCGCCGCCGCGCGCCGGGACCGCATGGTGGCCGTCGTCACCTCGGCGGTACCGCTGAGCGACCCGCAGAAGCAGCGCCTGGGCGCCGCCCTCGCGAAGCTCTACGGCCGCACGATGCACCTCAACCTCGACGTGGACCCCGAGGTCCTCGGCGGGATCCGGGTGCAGGTCGGTGACGAGGTGATCAACGGCTCGCTCGCGGACCGTATCGAGGACGCCACCCGCCGCATGGCGAGCTAGCAGCAACTCAACACGCAGTAGTGCTTACGGCCCTGGTTGGGCCGTGCAGAGGATTCCTGGGGGTCGCCCCCAGACCCCCAAAGAAACTTCGGGCCCAACAAGGAGAGCAGGGAACCCAGATGGCGGAGCTCACGATCCGGCCGGAGGAGATCCGGGACGCACTGGAGAACTTCGTCCAGTCGTACAAGCCGGACGCGGCCTCGCGCGAGGAGGTCGGTACGGTCAGCCTTGCCGGCGACGGCATCGCGAAGGTCGAGGGCCTTCCCTCGGCCATGGCCAACGAACTGCTGAAGTTCGAGGACGGCACCCTCGGTCTCGCCCTCAACCTCGAGGAGCGCGAGATCGGCTGCGTCGTCCTCGGCGAGTTCAGTGGCATCGAGGAGGGTCAGCCGGTCACGCGTACCGGTGAGGTCCTCTCGGTCGCGGTGGGCGAGGGTTACCTCGGCCGCGTCGTCGACCCGCTCGGCAACCCGATCGACGGCCTCGGCGAGATCGAGACGTCCGGCCGCCGTGCCCTGGAGCTTCAGGCTCCGGGCGTCATGGCCCGTAAGTCGGTGCACGAGCCGATGGAGACCGGCTACAAGGCCGTCGACGCGATGACCCCGATCGGCCGTGGTCAGCGTCAGCTGATCATCGGTGACCGCCAGACGGGCAAGACCGCCCTGGCCGTCGACACGATCATCAACCAGCGTGACAACTGGCGCTCCGGTGACGTGAAGAAGCAGGTTCGCTGCGTCTACGTCGCCATCGGCCAGAAGGGCTCGACCATCGCCTCCGTGCGTGGCGCCCTCGAAGAGGCCGGCGCGCTGGAGTACACGACCATCGTCGCCGCCCCGGCGTCCGACCCGGCCGGCTTCAAGTACCTGGCGCCGTACACCGGTTCGGCCATCGGTCAGCAGTGGATGTACGAGGGCAAGCACGTCCTCATCATCTTCGACGACCTCTCGAAGCAGGCCGACGCCTACCGCGCCGTGTCGCTGCTGCTGCGCCGTCCGCCGGGCCGCGAGGCCTACCCGGGCGACGTCTTCTACCTGCACTCCCGTCTGCTGGAGCGCTGCGCGAAGCTCTCCGACGACCTGGGCGCAGGCTCGATGACCGGTCTGCCGATCGTCGAGACGAAGGCCAACGACGTCTCGGCGTTCATCCCGACCAACGTCATCTCCATCACCGACGGCCAGTGCTTCCTGGAGTCGGACCTGTTCAACGCCGGTCAGCGCCCCGCGCTGAACGTCGGTATCTCCGTCTCCCGAGTCGGTGGTTCCGCGCAGCACAAGGCGATGCGACAGGTCTCCGGCCGCCTCCGCCTCGACCTCGCCCAGTACCGTGAGCTGGAGGCGTTCGCCGCCTTCGGTTCCGACCTGGACGCCGCGTCGAAGTCCCAGCTGGAGCGCGGTCAGCGCCTGGTCGAGCTGCTCAAGCAGGCTCAGTACCAGCCGATGGCCACCGAGGACCAGGTCGTCTCCATCTGGGCCGGCACCACCGGCAAGATGGACGAGGTGCCGGTCAACGACGTGCGCCGCTTCGAGAAGGAGCTGCTGGAGTACCTGCACCGCAAGGAGCAGGGCCTCATGACCTCCATCAAGGAGGGTGCCAAGATGTCGGAGGACACCCTCATCGCTGTCGCCGACGCGATCGCCGAGTTCAAGAAGCAGTTCGAGACCTCGGACGGCAGGCTTCTCGGCGAGGACGCCCCGGCCGCGGCCAAGTGACGTAAGGAAGGGACCTGACTCATGGGAGCCCAGCTCCGGGTCTACAAGCGTCGCATCCGATCCGTCACCGCGACCAAGAAGATCACCAAGGCGATGGAGATGATCGCCGCCTCGCGTGTCGTCAAGGCGCAGCGCAAGGTGGCGGCCTCCACGCCGTACGCGACCGAGCTCACCCGCGCGGTCACGGCGGTGGGTACCGGATCGAACACGAAGCACGCGCTGACCACGCAGGCCGAGACGGTCGTGCGGTCCGCGGTGCTGCTCCTGACGAGCGACCGCGGTCTCGCGGGCGCCTTCAACTCCAACGCCATCAAGGCCGCGGAGCAGCTGACGGCGCGCCTCGAGGCCGAGGGCAAGCAGGTCGAGACGTACATCGTCGGCCGGCGTGGTCTCGCGCACTACAACTTCCGTGAGCGCAAGGTCGCGGAGTCGTGGTCGGGCTTCACGGACGAACCGACGTACGCGGACGCCAAGAAGGTCGCGGCCCCTCTGATCGAGGCCATCGAGAAGGAGACGGCGGACGGCGGCGTGGACGAGATCCACATCGTGTTCACCGAATTCGTGTCGATGATGACGCAGACGGCGCTCGGCGACCGTCTGCTGCCGCTCAGCCTCGACGAGGTGGCCCAGGAGTCCGGGGCGAAGGACGAGATCCTTCCGCTGTACGACTTCGAGCCGTCGGCGGAGGACGTCCTCGACGCCCTGCTGCCGCGGTATGTGGAGAGCCGCGTGTACAACGCGCTGCTCCAGTCGGCCGCCTCGAAGCACGCCGCCACGCGGCGCGCGATGAAGTCGGCCACCGACAATGCCGGAGAGCTCATCGAGACGCTCTCCCGCCTTGCCAACGCGGCCCGCCAGGCCGAAATCACACAGGAAATCAGCGAGATCGTCGGTGGCTCCGCAGCCCTGGCCGACGCGACCGCGGGGAGTGACAGGTAATGACGACGACAGTTGAGACGGCCGTTGCCACGGGCCGCGTCGCCCGGGTCATCGGCCCGGTCGTCGACGTGGAATTCCCCGTCGACGCCATGCCGGAGATCTACAACGCCCTTCACGTCGAGGTCGCCGACCCGGCGAACGACGGCGAGAAGAAGACGCTGACCCTGGAGGTCGCCCAGCACCTGGGTGACGGCCTGGTCCGCACCATCTCCATGCAGCCCACCGACGGCCTGGTCCGCCAGGCCGCGGTCACCGACACCGGCACGGGCATCAGTGTCCCGGTCGGCGACTTCACCAAGGGCAAGGTGTTCAACACCCTCGGTGACGTGCTGAACAGCGATGAGCAGTACGAGGGCGAGCGCTGGACCATCCACCGCAAGGCCCCGAACTTCGACGAGCTCGAGTCGAAGACCGAGATGTTCGAGACCGGCGTCAAGGTCATCGACCTGCTGACCCCGTACGTCAAGGGCGGCAAGATCGGTCTGTTCGGCGGTGCCGGCGTCGGCAAGACGGTGCTCATCCAGGAGATGATCTACCGCGTCGCCAACAACCACGACGGTGTCTCCGTGTTCGCCGGTGTCGGCGAGCGCACCCGTGAGGGCAACGACCTCATCGAGGAGATGGCCGAGTCGGGCGTCATCGACAAGACCGCCCTGGTCTTCGGTCAGATGGACGAGCCCCCGGGCACCCGTCTGCGCGTGGCCCTGGCCGGTCTGACCATGGCGGAGTACTTCCGCGATGTGCAGAAGCAGGACGTGCTGTTCTTCATCGACAACATCTTCCGCTTCACCCAGGCCGGTTCCGAGGTCTCGACCCTGCTCGGCCGGATGCCCTCCGCGGTGGGTTACCAGCCGAACCTGGCCGACGAGATGGGTCTCCTCCAGGAGCGCATCACCTCGACCCGTGGTCACTCGATCACCTCGATGCAGGCGATCTACGTCCCCGCGGACGACCTGACCGACCCGGCCCCGGCCACCACCTTCGCCCACCTCGACGCGACGACGGTTCTCTCCCGTCCGATCTCCGAGAAGGGCATCTACCCGGCCGTGGACCCGCTGGACTCCACGTCCCGCATCCTGGACCCCCGCTACATCGCGGCGGACCACTACAACACCGCGATGCGCGTCAAGACGGTCCTGCAGAAGTACAAGGACCTTCAGGACATCATCGCGATCCTCGGCATCGACGAGCTGGGCGAGGAGGACAAGCTCACCGTCCACCGTGCCCGTCGCGTGGAGCGCTTCCTGTCCCAGAACACCCACGTCGCCAAGCAGTTCACCGGCGTCGACGGGTCGGACGTACCGCTGGACGAGTCGATCACCGCGTTCAACGCGATCATCGACGGCGACTACGACCACTTCCCGGAGCAGGCCTTCTTCCTGTGCGGTGGTATCGAGGACCTGAAGAAGAACGCGAAGGAGCTGGGCGTCTCCTGAACTCCGGACCGGTCGGTCCTGAGATCCGAGATCTGAGTTCGTAAGAGGGGGCGGGGTCGTCCCGCCCCCTCTTCCACGCCCACTAGACTTGTAACCAACACCCGGCAGACCCGCCGGGTGGTGACCCGAGGAGCCACCTTGGCTGCTGAGCTGCACGTCGCGCTGGTCGCGGCCGACCGAGAGGTCTGGTCCGGCGAGGCCACCCTGGTCGTCGCGCGCACCACGTCCGGCGACATCGGCGTCATGCCCGGTCACCAGCCGCTGCTCGGTGTGCTGGAGTCGGGCCCGGTGACCATCCGTACGAGTGATGGTGGAACGGTCGTCGCCGCGGTGCACGGCGGTTTCATCTCGTTCGCCGACAACAAGCTGTCGCTGCTGGCCGAGATCGCCGAGCTGTCGGACGAGATCGACGTCCAGCGCGCCGAGCGCGAGCTCGAGCGCGCGAAGGCGGAGGGCGACGCCTCCGCCGAGCGCCGCGCGGACGTACGACTGCGTGCGGCGGCGGCGAGCTGAGACAGCTCGCCGTGTGATGACGTCACTCAGCCGCGGTTGGCACCGGAGCGATCCGGAGCCGACCGCGGCTGAGGCAGATCTGGATGTTTTTTCCGTTCCGTTACCTATTTTCGGTACCTAGGAGACGAGGAGGTCGGTGTCGATGGTCCTCGCTCTGACTGTGTGCGGAATCGTCGTGGCCCTGGTGGCGCTGGGGTTGTTCGTCTTCGGCCTGCGCCGCAGACTCATCCAGCGCTCCGGCGGGACCTTCGACTGTTCGCTGCGCTGGGACGTCTCCGAGAAAACGGATACCAGCGGAAAAGGCTGGAGCTACGGGGTAGCCCGCTACAACGGCGACCGCATCGAGTGGTACCGCGTCTTCTCGTACGCCTACCGCCCGCGCCGGGTGCTGGAGCGCGCCTCCATCGAGGTGGCCGGCCGTCGGCTGCCCGAGGGCGAGGAGGAGCTGGCGCTGCTGTCCGACGCGATCATCCTCACCTGTGTGCACCGGGGCACGCGTCTCGAACTGGCGATGAGCGAAGACGCGCTGACCGGTTTCCTCGCGTGGCTTGAGGCAGCCCCGCCCGGTCAGCGCGTCAATGTGGCGTAACTCCACGAACCTTCTTACAGGCCGCTGTTGATGGCGCTCACCAGCTCACCGTTGCTGGTGTCGCCGCTGAACTCCCAGAAGAAGGCGCCGCCGAGGCCCTGGTTCTTGGCCCAGGTCATCTTTCCGGCGATCGTCGACGGGGTGTCGTAGGACCACCAGTTGGTGCCGCAGTGCGCGTAGGCCGTGCCGGCGATGGTGCCGGTGGCGGGGCAGGAGTTCTTGAGGACCTTGTAGTCCTCGATGCCGGCCTCGTAGGTGCCGGGGGCCGCGCCGGTCGCCGCGCCGCCGGGGGCGGACTGGGTGACGCCGGTCCAGCCGCGGCCGTAGAAGCCGATGCCGAGGAGCAGCTTGGCGGAGGGGACGCCCTTCGCCTTGAGCTTGGCGATCGCGTCGGCGGAGTTGAAGCCCGCGGCCGGGATGCCGGAGTACGAGGTGAGCGGGGAGTGCGGGGCGGTCGGGCCGTCCTTGTCGAAGGCGCCGAAGTAGTCGTACGTCATCACGTTGTACCAGTCGAGGTACTGGGCGGCGCCGCCGTAGTCGGCCGCGTCGATCTTGCCGCCGGAGGAGCCGTCGGCGGTGATGGCCGCGGTGACCAGGTAGTTCGCGCCGAACTCGGTGCGCAGGGCCTGGGACAGGGTGCGGAACGCGGCCGGGCCGGAGGTGTCGCAGGTCAGGCCGCAGGCGTTCGGGTACTCCCAGTCGATGTCGATGCCGTCGAAGACGTCGGCCCAGCGGGGGTCCTCCACGACGGCCTTGCAGGACTTGGCGAACGCGGTCGCGTTGGCCGCGGCCTGGCCGAAGCCGCCGGAGTAGGTCCAGCCGCCGAAGGAGTACAGCACCTTGATGTGCGGGTACTTCGCCTTGAGCTGGCGGAGTTGGTTGAAGTTGCCGCGCAGCGGCTGGTCCCAGGTGTCGGCGGTGCCGCTGACGGACTGGTCGGCGGTGTAGGCCTTGTCATAGGCGGCGTAGGTGTCGTCGACGGTGCACTGGCCGTTCTTGACGTTGCCGAACGCGTAGTTGATGTGGGTGATCTTCGCGGCGGAGCCGGAGGTCACCAGGTTCTTGACGTGGTAGTTGCGGCCGTAGACGCCCCACTCGGTGAAGTAGCCGAGCTTGACCTTTCCGCCGGTGGGCGGGGGCTCGGTGGTGCCGCCGGTGGTGCGCACGGCACGGGCGCCGCTGACCGGGCCGGTCTGGTCGGCGGTGTCGCGGGCCTGCACGGTGTAGGAGTAGTCGGTACCGGCGGTGAGGCCGGTGTCGGTGTACGAGGTGGTCGTCACCGTGGCGACCTTGGCGCCGTCGCGCAGGACGTCGTAGTTCTTGACGCCCTTGTCGTCGGTGGCCGCGCCCCAGGCCAGTTTCACCGAGGTGCCGGTGATGTCGGAGGCGGTGGGGGTGCCCGGTGCGGAGGGGGCCGCGTCGCCGGGGACCGAGGTGCCGTCACAGCTGCCGCCGTTGAGCTTGCAGTTGGACGGGGAGCCGGTGCCGGCGCCGTTGAAGCCGAAGGAGACGGAGGCGCCGGGGGCCAGCGAGCCGTTCCAGGACTTGTTCTTGGCGGTCCAGTGGGTGCCGGCGGAGGTGACGTCGGCGTCCCAGGCGGAGGTGACGGACGTGCCGGAGGGGAAGTCCCACTCGACGGTCCAGGAGCTGATGGTCGTGGTGCCGGTGTTCTTCACCGTCCACTTGCCCTCGAAGCCGGTGCCCCAGTCGGAGGGCTTGGCGTAGGTGGCGGTGGCGGATGTGGCGGCCTGGGCCGGGCTCGCGAGGCCGACCAGGCCGGCCAGCGGGAGCAGCAGGGTCGCGAGACCTGCCACGGCCTTGTGTCTGAAGCGCATGCAGCGCCTCCTCTGTGAAAGAGCGGGGGTGGGGTGTGACTGAGCCTTCACACCACGGTGCCGCGAGAATAGAAAGGTCTGGACCACGGGTCAATAGGTCTGGACCACTTCGCGGTCCGCGGTTCCCGACCGTTACTGGATCCCCAACTCCTGTGCCAGTACGGCGGCTTGGACCCGGCTGCGCAACTCCAGCTTGCCCAGCAGGCGGCTGACGTGCGTCTTCACCGTCGCCTCCGCCATGTCCAGGCGCTCCGCGATCCCCGCGTTGGACAGCCCCTCGCCGAGGCAGACCAGCACCTCGCGTTCGCGCCGTGTCAGCGACTCCAGCACCGCCGGATCGGCCTTCGGCCCCGGAGCCGGGCTCGCGGCGAACTCGGCGATGAGCCGGCGCGTGACGGCCGGCGCCACGACGCCCTCGCCGCGCGCGACCGTACGGACCGCCTCGATGAGGTCCTTCGCCTCGGCGTTCTTCAGCAGGAAGCCGGCCGCGCCCGCCCGCAGCGCCCCGAAGACGTACTCGTCGAGGTCGAAGGTGGTCAGCACCAGCACGTCCGCCAGCCCCTCCTCGACCACCTTCCGGGTCGCCGACACCCCGTCGAGGCGCGGCATCTGTACGTCCATCAGCACCAGGTCCGGCCGCAGCTCCCGGGCCAGCGCCACCGCCCGTTCCCCGTCGGCCGCCTCGCCGACCACCTCCACGTCGGGGGCGCTGCGCAGGATGAGGACCAGACCGGCGCGGACGGCGGACTGGTCCTCGGCGACGAGGACGCGGATCATGCGGGAGCTCCTTCGGCGATGGTGAGGGTGGTCATTCCGGACGGTCCCCCTCGGTGACGGGCAGTGAGGCGCGGACGGTCCACAGCGTGCCCTCGGGACCGGCCGCGAAGGTACCGCCCAGCAGGGCGGCCCGCTCCCGCATCCCGACCAGACCGGCCCCGGAGCCGGGCGCACGGGGCCCGTCCCGGTGGCCGTACGGGCTGGACACCCCCACGTCGAGCACCCCGTCCCGGCGCGCGAGGGTGACGGTGACCGGGCCCGGCGAGGCGTGCTTGAGGGCGTTGGTCAGGGACTCCTGGACGATGCGGTAGGCGGCCAGTTCGACCGGCGTGGGCACCTTGCCGTGGCCGGCGTGCAGGGTGACGTCGAGGCCGTTGGCGCGGGCGCCCTCCACCAGGTCGCCGAGACCGTCGAGGGTGGGGGCGGCGGCCGGTTCCCGGTCCCCGCTGCCGTCCCGCAGGATGCCGATCAGCCGCCGCATCTCGGCCAGCCCTTCCACGCTGTTCTCCCGGATCACCGCGAGCGCCTCCTTCGAGGTGTCCGGGTCGTCCAGGGAGAGCGCGGCCGTGGAGTGGATGGCGATCGCCGACAGATGGTTGGCGACAATGTCGTGCAACTCGCGCGCCATCCGGGCGCGTTCGGCGGTGACCGCCTGGGCGCGGTCCGTCTCGGCGAGCAGCGCGGTCTGTTCGGCGCGCAGTCGGGCGGCCACGGCGGCGTCGCGGTGGTTGCGGACGATCAGCCCCGTGGACGCGGGCGCGAACGAGACGACCCCGACGGCCACCCCGAGCAGCAGCGCCTCGGGCACCCGCCAGGCCGCGAACGGTACGACCGTCGCCGCCACCGTCAGCAGCCCGGTGACCCACGGGATCCGCCGCGCCGAGGCGGGCGTGCCGTACAGCACGGCCGCGTACACGAGGTCGGTGAACATGATCAGCGTGACGACGCTGCCCTGGGTGACCGTGTCCAGGGCCAGGGCGGCCGTGCCGGTCAGCAGCGCGGTGCGCGGGGCGGACCGGCGCAACAGCTCGCAGCCGGCCATCAGCAGCAGCGGCAGCAGGATCGGCCAGCGGCCGTCGAACAGCACGATCGGCTCGTCGGCAGGGCGGGTGCCCAGGCCGATGCCCCACAGCAGCAGCCCGCCGAGCAGCCCGCCGGTGGCGACGGCCACGTCGAACCGGTGCGGGCGGGGGAGTCGGACGGCCATGAACCCATCCAACACGGCCCGCGCGTCCGCCACCTTGTGCCCGGGAACGGTTCCGAACTGCATCTTTCGATGTACCGGAGGTTCCTCACCGGCGACGACGAACCGGGCCGCCCCGCACGGGAGCCTGAAAGGGTGACCGAGAGGAGCGAACCGTGATCGTCTGGTTGATCGCCGCCTGTGAGATCGGCTTCTGGGTGCTGCTGGCACTGGGACTGGCCGTCCGCTACCTGCTCAGGTGGCGGCGGACCAGTGTGGTGCTGCTGCTGTGCGAGCCGGTGCTGGAACTGGTCCTGTTCGTCGTGACGGCGATCGACCTGCGCGACGGGGCCGAACCCGGCTGGGAGCACGGCCTGGCGGCGCTGTACATCGGCTACACCGTCGCCTTCGGGCACTACACGATCCGCTGGCTCGACGGCCATGCCGCCCACCGCCTGGGCGGCGGCCCGCCCCCGCCCAGGCCGCCCCGCTACGGCCGCGCCCGCGCCCGGCACGAGGCGAAGCTGTGGCTGCGGGCCGTGTTCGGCGGAGCCGTCGCCCTGGCCCTGCTCCAGTGCGCCGTCTGGTACGTCGGCGACTCCGGCGACGTCAGCTCACTGCGCTCGTTCCAGTGGGTGGCCCTGCGCGTGGTCGGCATCCACGGACTGATCGCCCTGTCCTACACGGTCTGGCCCCGCAAGGCCCCGGCGGGCGCCCAGAAGGACGACGACGCGCCCGGCAGGGACCGGACGGCGACCACCTCCTCGGGAAGCCGCTAGCGGACGCTCGGCGCTCCCCGCGCCGGACCCACAGCGCGTCGCCGAGTTCCCGGCCGGGGTGGGTCCTCCGTCTTCGCCGCGGGGGACCGGACGTTGCCGGGTTTCTTGTTGGCCGTGCGGGCCAGGGTGCTGCATGTTCCGGGGGAGGGTGACCCCGGGCCCCCGGCCGGGGTGGGTCTCCTCAGCGTTCTCCGCCGGGGACCCACAGGACGTCGCCGAGTTCCTTGTTGGCCGTGCGGGCCAGGATGAAGAGCAGGTCCGACAGGCGGTTGAGGTAGGTCGCGGTGAGGGGGTTCATCACCTCGCCGTGCACCTCCAACGCGGCCCAGGTCGAACGTTCGGCGCGGCGGACCACCGTGCACGCCTGGTGCAGCAGGGCCGCGCCGGGCGTGCCGCCGGGCAGGATGAAGGACCGCAGCTTCTCCAACTCCGCGTTGAAGCGGTCGCAGTCGGCCTCCAGCTTGTCGACGTAGAACTGCTCGACCCGCAGCGGCGGGTACTCCGGGTTCTCCACCACCGGCGTCGACAGGTCAGCGCCCACGTCGAACAGGTCGTTCTGCACGCGGGTGAGGACCTTGACGATGCTCTCGTCGAGCCCGCCCAGCGCGATCGCCGTACCGATGACCGCGTTCGCTTCGTTCGCGTCCGCGTACGCCGCGATGCGCAGGTCGGTCTTGCCGACCCGGCTCATGTCGCCGAGGGCGGTGGTGCCCTGGTCGCCGGTCCTGGTGTAGATGCGCGTCAGATTGACCATGCCGCCAATCTAGACCGTCCCCGGCGCCGTGCACCGTGCCGTCCGTCACGGGTGCCGGGTGCGGCCCCCGAGGGGGTCAATCGGCGCGAATCCGGCAGGATTTGACGACGTGACCGGCGTCTCACGCCCTGAGACGTGAAACGCGTTACTAACCGGTCACACAGCGCCTCACGCCCGCTAGTGTCCCGCCGAGAGCCATATGGAGGGGAGTTCGCTCCACCGGTGCGGAATGCGCCGGATGGTTGACGCCGGTGACATCGGACGCCAGAGCGGGCAGGGCTTCTGAAAGCGCTGAAACCGCACAGGCCCCATGGGCCTCACCCCTGCGGGTGAATTCGGTATCGGTTCGCTCACAGACGGCAACCTCTGACCGCTTCACGCAGTCAGACGATGCAACACCGGACATTCACCACCGCGGAGCACGAGACGCACGCTTAGGGGAGCGCTATGCACATCAGGGGCGACCACGTCGAGCTGGTCGTCGGGGGCCGCCTCGACGTCCGCAGCGCGGCGGACGCCCGTACGGTCCTGCACACGGCGGTCGACGACGGCGTCGGAGACCTGGTGCTCGACCTGTCCGAACTCGACTCCTGGGACGCCACCGGACTCGGCGTCATCATGGGCGCCCACCGCCGGGCGGGCCGCTGCGGCCGCCGCCTGGTCCTGCGGGGCGTACCACCCCAGATGCAGCGCCTGCTGGTGGCCACCCGACTGCACCGGATCCTCGCGATCGAGGGCGGCATCGGAGTGGATTCCCTGCCGCGCGTGTGAGTCACGTCCGCCACAGAGGTGCGAGGTGCGCAAACCTCGCATCCGCGACGCGCGCAATCCTCACCGGACCGTGACGTCTCGGACGGCGCGGCACCCCGGGCTGTCGTAGATACTGTGCGAAGGTTTACGGTTCGTCTGCCCGCGCCCGCAGCCCTCGAGCGGGCACCGGACCAGAAGCGACAGCAAAGTGTGCAGCGAGGCCGGGAGGGGCTGTCTCCACACCACGCTCTTGGGGGCTTGACCTATGGACCCGACGCACCGGGAACCCGAGGAGTACGGCCGCGAGGCCGACGGCCACGCGCCGCGCCCGCGTCCCTCCAGGGACCCCCTCACGCCCGACTTCGGACAGCACACGCCGGCCCTCGCCCGCACTGTGCGAGTCGTCGCCGGCGAGCATCTCCTCACCGTCAACCCGGTCGACGGCAGCGAGATCGAACTCTCCCCGCCCACCGAGCGGCCCGGACACCCCGCCAAGCGCACCCCCGAGGACCGCGCCGAGGCCGACCACGCGGCCCAGCCTCCCGCTCCGGCCGGACCCGCCCAGCCGGAGCATCCCCTCCTCGGCCGTCAGGAGGAGCGCGAGCACCTCGTCCGGCTGCTCGCCCGCGGCCGTTCCGTCCGCCTCACAGGGCCCGCCGGTTCCGGCCGCACCAGCCTGCTCGACCTCGTCGCCGAGGACTGCGAGGACCTCGCGCCCGACGGCGTGATCCGCCTCACCGGTCACCGCCGTACCGCCGCCGACCTCCTCCACGACCTCTTCCACATCGTCTACGACGCCCCGCTGCACCGCCCCGACGACGAGGAACTGCTCGCCCTCGTCCGCGAGGTCGGCGCGGTCGTCGTGGTCGACGACCTGGAGTTCGGCGGCGCCGACCTCGACCGGCTGCTGGACGCCACCCCCGAGTGCGCCTTCCTGCTCGGCGCGACCCCCGACGTCCCGGCGCCCACCGCCGAGTCGGCCGTCGCGGAGGTCGCCCTGAGCGGCCTCGACCGCGCTGGCGGCGTCGAGGTGATCGAACGGGCCGTCGGCCGCGTCCTCACCGAGGAGGAGGCCAACTGGGCAGGCGACCTGTGGTTCGAGTCCGAGGGCCTGCCGCTGCGGTTCGTCCAGGCCGGCGCCCTGCTGCGGCAGCGCGACCACCTGCGCGCCGAGACCGCGGCCGTCGACGAGTTCGGCGTCTTCGAGGACGCCCGGCCGTTCACCGCGCCCACCCCCGCCGGCCCCCCTGCCGGAGAGGCCGAGGAGATACCCCTGCCGTCCCTGGGCGAGGCCGCCGCGCCCGCCCCGCTGCTCGCCGCCCGCCTCAGCGCCTCCGCCCGTGCCGCCCTGCGCTTCGCCGTCGCCCTCGACGGCGAGGTCCCGCACCAGGCCCATCTGCCCGCCCTGGTCGGCGACACCCACGCCGACGCCGCCCTCGGTGAACTGGCCGCCTGCGGGCTCGTCTCCCCGGTCGGCGGCCGCTACCGCCTCGCCGCCGGCGTCCAGGCCCAGCTGGAGGCCGCCGGATACGCCGACGACGCCGCCACCCGCGCCCTTACGGCCGCCCGGCACTACGCCTGGTGGGCCGGACACCCCTCCGTCACCCCCGCGCGGGTGTGCGCGGAGGCCGACGCCGTGCTCGCCGCCCTCGCCGTGACCGTCCCGGAGACCGAGCGGCCCGCCGAGGGCGAGCAGGCCACCTCGGTCGAGCTGGCCCGCACCGCGGCGCCCGCCTTCGCCGCCGGACTCCACTGGAGCGCCTGGGAACAGGCCCTGCACGAGGGTGCCGAGGCGGCCCGCCTCGCCGGGGAGTCCGCCGACCGGGCCTACTTCCACCACGAACTGGGCGTCCTCGCCCTCTGTACCGGACAGCTCGACCGGGCCCGCTCCGAGCTGGAGGCCTCCATCGGCCTGCGCGGCTCCCTCGCCGACAAGCGGGGCACCACGGCCGGCCGGCGTGCCCTCGCCCTGGTCGCCGACCGCTCGGGCGACGTACCCGGTCTGGCCTTCGCGGCGACGGCCGCCGAGGAGGCGCCCGACACCCGCCACGCGGAACCGGCGTCCACGCCCCGCGGCATCACCGCGGCGCTCCCGTCGGCGCCGCCCACCGGCCCCACCCTCGTCACCGGCCGGCCCGCCGCCACGCCCCCGGCCCACCGCGGCCGGGGCGGCCTGCGCGGCCTGGCCAAGCGCAACCTCGTCGCGGCCGGCGCGGGCGCCCTGCTCGTCGCCGTCCTCGGCACCGTCGTGACCCTCGGCGCCACCTCCGGCGCCGACCCGAACGCCCCCTCCGACACCGTGGGAGTCAACCCCACCGCCGACACGGGCGTCGGCGACGACGGCCTCGGCGGCGAGACCCCCGGCGGCGACACCGACGCAGGGAAGACGGGGGACGCCACCACCAGACCCACGGATCCGGGGCCGGACGGGACGATGGGGACGTCGGACGATCCCACGCCGACCGGGACGGCGGAGCCGTCGCCGGACACGAGCAGTTCGCACGGGACGGGAAGCGGCGGCACGTCTCCCTCGCCGACCAGGTCCCCGTCCGCCAGTCAGAGCCCCCGACCGTCCACGACGCCGTCCGAGACGACCTCCGAGTCGCCGAGCGAGACAGCCTCACCGTCCGCGAGCGAGAGCACCTCGGAACCGACCGACCCCCCGAGCGGGAGCACCTCCAGCTCGGCGAGCAACTCGATCTCCTCCACTCCCGCGGGCTCGGCCTCCCCGAGCGGTTCCGGATACTCGGACTCGGACCCGCTCATCTGACCCCACGACAACCCGAAGGGGCGGGTCCCGCAAAGGACCCGCCCCGTCGTCGTACCCCCGCCTCAGAACAGCCGCAGCTTGTCGTCCTCGATGCCGCGCATGGCGTTGTAGTCGAGGACCTGGCAGCCGATGCCGCGGTCGGTGGCCAGGACGCGGGCCTGCGGCTTGATCTCCTGGGCGGCGAAGACACCCCGCACCGGCGCCAGATGGGGATCGCGGTTCAACAGCTCCAGGTAGCGCGTGAGTTGCTCGACACCGTCGATCTCGCCGCGCCGCTTGATCTCGACCGCGACGGTCTGGCCCTCGGCGTCGCGGCAGAGGATGTCGACCGGTCCGATGGCCGTCATGTACTCGCGGCGGATCAGCGTGTAGCCGTCGCCGAGGATCTCGATGCGGTCGGCGAGGAGTTCCTGGAGGTGTGCTTCCACGCCGTCCTTGATCAGACCGGGGTCGACGCCGAGTTCGTGCGAGGAGTCGTGGAGGATCTCCTCCATCGTGATGATCAGCTTCTCGCCCGCTTTGTTGACGACGGTCCAGACGCCTTCCTCGGCGTCCGTGCCCTCCTTCAGCGTGCAGGGCGGCGACATCCAGTTGAGGGGCTTGTAGGCCCGGTCGTCCGCGTGGATCGAGACGCTGCCGTCCGCCTTCACCAGGATCAGACGGGGGGCGGAGGGGAGGTGGGCGGTGAGCCGGCCCGCGTAGTCCACGGAGCACCGGGCGATGACGAGACGCATGGTCGGCAACGCTACTCGACGCCTCGGGCACCACGCGATTCGCCCACCTGTCTCCCCTCACCACCGTTCACGGTGGCCCCGGAAGCCGCACCATTTCACCTGGAAAACACGCGTTCGAAAGTGGCCGATACTGTGCCCCACCGTCGCTCCCTATGTGCCCATTCTCCTGGTGCCGTCACGGTCCGTTGCCTACCGTAGAGAACGGGAGGTCGCGGTGCGTGTACTCAGCGTGCTCGGGGTCTGTGCACGGCGAACTCCCCAGCCCTGTCCGGCAACCCCTGCGCCTCGGGGGTGCGAGAGGAGTACCCATGTCGCTCGACGTCTCACCGGCCCTACTCGAACAGGCCGAGCGAGGCGAGGTCGACGAAGCAGAATTCGTCGACTGCGTCCGGACCTCCCTGCCCTACGCATGGGAGATGATCAGTTCCCTGGTGGCCCAGCTGAAGGTGGACGGCGGCAAGTTCGCCGACAACCAGACGCCCCCGCCGGACGAGCAGGCCCGCGGGCAATTGCTGCGAGCACTGGCGAGTGACGCGATACGCGGCGCCCTCCAGCGGCACTTCGGTGTACGGCTGGCCTTCCAGAACTGCCACCGGGTGGCGGTGTTCCCGTTGGACACATCGGTCGACGAGTCGCTGTCCCGCTTCACGTCGGTCCGCAGCCAGGTGCTCAACCAGTCCCCGGAGTTCCGGGACTGCTGAGGCTCTCGCTTGCCGCTCCTGACGTGGGAAGTGCGGTCAGTGCGGGAGCGGCAGGCTTCTCGGCGGTGGGGCCGCTCACCGGAGGTGGGGGAGGACCTCCGAGCCCAGCCGCCGCACGTTCTCCTCCGTGGCCGCCAGGTCGCCGGAGCCCTCGACGAGCAGGGCGAAGCGCGAGATGCCGGTCCGCTCGCTGGTCGCCGCGAGGCGGTCGGCGCACAACCGCGGGTTGCCCACCGGGTGCAGCCCGCAGAGGAGTTCGGTGTACGCCACCGGGTCCCGCATGCCGCGGGCCCGGCCGTCCACCGTCACATGGGCGTCGAGGCCCTGCTTCAGCCAGCCGGGCATCGCCTTCACCAGCGTCTCCACGGCGTCGGTGCGGCGGTCCGCGATCTGGCAGACGCCCGCCGAGACATGGCCGGCGCCCCGGATCTCCTCCGGAGACCGCCCGGCCGCGCGCGCCTGCTGCCGCCACCGGGCGACCATCTCGGCCTTCTCCTCGTCCCCGATGTGCATGCCGAGCAGCATCGGCAGGCCCCGCTCTGCGGCCAGCCGCACACTCGACGGGGACGTGCACGCGACGACCACCTCCGGGCCCGCCGTGTCCGTCAGGGCCTCCGCGGGCCGCGGTACGACGGGAACCTCGCGGAAGCGGAAACGCTCGCCGTCCGCCCCCACGGACGGTTCGCGCAGCCAGCGCACCAGCAGATCGAGTGATTCCGGGAACCCCGACTCGTACGCCTCCACACCCGAGCCGAACACCTCCAGGTCGACCCAGGGGCCGCCGCGCCCCACGCCGAGCGAGAAGCGGCCGCCGCTCGTCAGATGCAGCAGCGCGGCCTGCTCGCCGAGGGCGACGGGGTGCACGGTGGGCAGCACGCTCACCGCCGTACCCACCCGGATGCGCCGGGTGCGGCCCAGCAGCAGGGCTGCCAGGGTGACCGCGGACGGGCAGGTGCCGTACGGCACGAAGTGGTGCTCGGCCAGCCAGACCGAGTCCAGCCCCGACTCCTCGGCGACCTCCGCGGAGCGGACGGCGCGGTGCAGCGCCTCTCCCTGGCCCTGCCCCGGGAACTGGGCCGCCAACACGAAACTTCCAACACGCATGGGACTTTCCTGCTTCCTTGGCTCCGACACGGAGCTCCCCCACCCGGCATAACCGCCCGACACGTGCCGAGGTCACGGCTCGTCGGGGAGATTTGCGGATTGTCTGGAGAATGGGCCGTCCGTGAGGCGCGCTTACGGGCATCGGTCCGCCACGGGTACCCCCGTCGGCTCCGCGTAGGCTGGTCGGCAACCCTGCACCCTGTATAGCCCGTGAGGTGTCCCTTGTCCCCGCGTCGCAACCGACCCAAGGGTGACGACTCGTCCGGCCGGAGCGCCGAGGACGACCGCGCGAGACGTTACGGCGGCTGGCAGTCCAGCGTCAGCTGGGCCGGCGAGGACTGGAGCGTACGGCACGTGGCGGGGGCGAGCGCCGAGGGGAAGACGTACCGCTGTCCCGGTTGCGACCAGCTGATCCCCGGCGGAATGCCGCACGTCGTCGCCTGGCCCGAGCACTCGGGCGTCGACGACCGCCGGCACTGGCACAAGGCGTGCTGGAACGCACGGGACCGCCGCACCCCGGGGGTGCGGCGGTCCCGTAACGCGCCGAGGTTCTAGGCGGGTCAGACGTCCCGCTTCTCCAGCAGGGCGAAGGCGCCGCCGAGGGCCGCGGCCGTGACGCCGAGGGCGATCCACAGCGGGTCCCAGCCGGCCGGGCCGCTCTCCGTCAGCGAGGTGGAGTAGAAGACGCTCATCTGGTTCGGGATCGAGTACTCGAACAGCGCCTCGCGCAGGTCCTCCAGCGAGGACGAGAACATGAACAGCGCGATCACCAGCGGCGCCAGGACGAGGCCGATCATGATGGTGATGGCGCCCGCCGAGTGCCGGATGATCGAGCCCATCGCCAGCGAGAGCAGGCCGAGCAGCGCGATGTAGAGGGACACGCCGACGGTGCCCTTCAGCCATTCGCCGGTGGAGGGGTCCCTGGCCTCCGTCAGCAGGGCCACGTCCACCAGCGCGACGAAGAGGCACGACACCAGCGTCACCACGAAGGCGACCAGGAAGAACACGACGGCCTTCGCACCCAGCACGCGGCCGCGCGACGGGCAGGCCACCATCGTGGTCCGGATCATGCCGGTGCCGTACTCCGAGGCGGTCGTCATCACACCGAGCGTGATGATGCAGATGCTGCCCAGGAGCAGCCCGAAGAAGCCGAACGACAGCGGGTTCTCGCCGTCCAGGCCGCCCTCCGTCGGGTTCGCGGCGACGACCGCCGCGGTCAGCAGCCCGATGCCGATGACGAGCAGGACGAACACGCCCAGCGTCCACATCGTGGAACGCACCGACCGGATCTTCGTCCACTCCGAGGCGACGGCATGCCCGAGATGCGTCCGCACGACGGGGATCGGCGAGGTGTAGCCGGGGTACGAGGGGCCGGGCGCCGCCTGCCAGGCGGGCGCGGCCTGCGGGGCCGGGGTCTGGGGCGTGCTCATCGGGCGTCCTCGGTCTTGGTCGGGGCGGATGCCTGCGGCGCGCCGGCGGGCCGCTCCGACGCCTGCGGAGCGGCGGCCGGGGCCGCGGGGGGCTGTGCGGGAGCGGCGGGCGGGGCCGCGGGGGGCTGTGCGGGAGCGGCGGGCGCCGCCGGTGCGCCCGGCTGGGCGTACGGGTTGGGCGCGGCGCCGTAGGGTCCCGGAGTGGCGCCCGGCACCGGCTGCGGGGGCGCGTAGCCCTGCTGCGGGGCCGGCGGGGCGTACCAGCCGGGCTGGCCCTGGCCGGGCACCGGCATCGGCGGCTGCGCGCCCGGCGGCAGCGGCTGCTGGAGCCCGGCCTTCTGGTCGGTGGTCGACCGGTAGTCGACGGCCCCCTGCGTCATCCGCATGTAGGCCTCCTCCAGCGAGGCCTGGTGCGGCGACAGCTCCCACAGCCGTACGTCCGCCTCGTGGGCGATGTCGCTGATGCGGGGGAGCGGCAGGCCGGTGACGCGCAGGGCACCGTCCTGCTCGGGCAGGACGTGGCCGCCCGCCTCGGTGAGCGCGCCGGCGAGCTTCTCGCGCAGCTGCGGCTCGGTGTGCGGGGTGCGCACGCGCGCGAAGTCGGCGGAGTTCGCCGAGATGAAGTCGGTCACGCTCATGTCGGCGAGGAGCTGTCCGCGCCCGATGACGATCAGGTGGTCCGCGGTCACCGCCATCTCGCTCATGAGGTGCGAGGAGACGAACACGGTCCGTCCCTCCGCCGCGAGGGACTTCATGAGGTTGCGCACCCACAGGATGCCCTCTGGGTCGAGGCCGTTGACCGGCTCGTCGAACAGCAGCACCTGCGGGTCGCCGAGGAGGGCGGCGGCGATGCCGAGCCGCTGGCCCATGCCGAGGGAGAAGCCCTTGGACCGCTTCTTCGCCACGTCCTGGAGACCGACGACGCCGAGCACCTCGTCCACCCGGCGGCCCGGGATGCCCGAGAGCTGGGCGAGGCTCAGCAGGTGGTTGCGGGCGTGCCGGCCGCCGTGCACGGCCTTGGCGTCCAGCAGGGCGCCGACCTGGCGGGGGGCGTTCGGCAGCTTCCGGTACGGATAGCCGCCGATCGTCACCGAGCCCGCGGTCGGGTTGTCCAGGCCGAGGATCATGCGCATCGTCGTCGACTTGCCCGAGCCGTTGGGCCCGAGGAAGCCGGTGACGGCACCGGGCCGCACCTGGAAGGAAAGGTTGTACACAGCGGTCTTGTCGCCGTAGCGCTTGGTCAGGCCGACTGCCTCGATCATGCTCCGCACCCATCGAAAGGTTCAGGACAGCAGGGCACACGCCCCCGTAAGGCTTAGGAGGATATCGAGGCGCTGACGGTTCCGCTCAAATCAAAGTAAAACCCAGAGCTTCACGCATCGCGTTTTTTCAGCAGCACGTATCCGCCCGCGAGCGCCGCCACCACCCAGGCCGCCATGATCGCGAGCCCGCCCCAGGGGCCGTACGGGGTGTCGTCGTCGAGCGGGGTGACCACCTGCATGATCCTGCTGCCCGCCTGGTCGGGCAGGTACTGGCCGAACTTCTTCGTCGCGTCGACGTTGCCCAGGATCTGCGAGATCAGGAAGAAGAACGGCATCAGGATGCCCAGCGACAGCATCGGTGAGCGCAGCATCACGGCCACGCCCATCGAGAACACCGCGATCAGCGTCATGTAGAGACCGCCGCCGATCACCGCACGCAGCACCCCGCTGTCGCCGATCGACGCCTTGTGCTCGCCGAGCATGGCCTGCCCGAGGAAGAACGCGACGAAGCTGGTCGCCATCCCGACGAGGAGCGCGAGCCCGGCCGCCACCGCGATCTTGCTGAACAGGAAGGTGCCGCGCTGCGGAACCGCCGCCAGCGAGGTGCGGATCATGCCGGTGCTGTACTCGTTGGCCACCACGAGCACCCCGAACACGATCATCGCGAGCTGGCCCAGACTCATCCCGGCGAAGCTGATGAACGTCGGGTCGAAGGAGAGCTGGTCGCCCCGGCTCATGTCGTCGAACTCGCTCTTCGACAGCGCCGAGATCAGCATGCCGAGGGCGATGGTGACCACCACGGCGAGGGACAGCGTCCAGACGGTGGACGCCACGGAACGGATCTTCGTCCACTCCGAACGGATGACCTGGGTCGCCGCCATCTCAGTCCTTCCTCCATCCGTCGCCCCACGGCTGCTGCTCCAGGGGGGCGTCGCTGTGCGCGTGGTACTCCACCGACTCCGCGGTCAGCTGCATGAACGCCTCCTCCAGGGAGGCCCGCTGGGGGCTCAGCTCGTGCAGCACGATCTGGTGCTGCGCGGCCAGCTCACCGATCCGCTCCGACTTGCTCCCGTCCACCTCCAGCACCTCGCCGCCGGCCTCCACGACGGTGATCCCGGCGTCGTGCAGCACATCGAGCAGCCGCTCCCGCTGCGGAGTGCGGATGCGGACGTACGCCCGTGAGTTCTGGGCGATGAAATCGGCCATCGAGGTGTCGGCGAGCAGCCGGCCCTGGCCGATGACGACGAGGTGGTCGGCGGTCAGCGCCATCTCGCTCATGAGGTGCGACGACACGAACACCGTCCGGCCCTGCGCGGCCAGCGACTTCATCAGGTTGCGGATCCAGTGGATGCCCTCGGGGTCGAGGCCGTTGACCGGCTCGTCGAACATCAGGATCCGCGGATCACCCAGAAGGGCGCCCGCGATGCCCAGCCGCTGCCCCATGCCCAGCGAGAAGCCCTTGGCCTTCTTCCTCGCCACCGATGTCAGGCCGACGGTCTCCAGCACCTCGCGCACCCGGCTCGTGGGGATGCCGTTGCTCTGCGCCAGGCACAGCAGGTGGTTGAAGGCGCTGCGCCCGCCGTGCATGGCCTTGGCGTCCAGCAGGGCGCCGATGTACTTCAGCGGGTCCTTGAGCCGGTCGTAGTGCTGTCCGTCGATCCGGACGTCCCCGGCGGTCGGCCGGTCCAGGCCCAGCATCATCCGCATGGTGGTGGACTTCCCGGCGCCGTTCGGACCGAGAAAGCCCGTGACGATGCCGGGTCTGACCGTGAAGGTCAGATTGTTGACCGCCACTTTCTCGCCGTACCGCTTGGTCAGGCCTTCGAGCTCGATCATGCGGCCACGCTAGGGCCGGTGAGCGGCCGGTGCCAACCCCGGCGGGCGAACGGCGGCCGAAGCCCACGTGCCAGGAGCGCCCGACCGAAAGGGGCGGCGGGACCGAAGTCCCACCGCCCCTCACCTCGCTCGGGTGACTACCGGGTCTGCTGCGCCGGCACACCGCGGGAGATCGGCTCGTCCTCGGTCGGGGAGCCCGCCGCTGCGACCGCGGCGCCCGTGAGGGTGGCGAGCATCTCGCGCACGTTCGTCAGCTGGGCGTTGATCGAGTCGCGGCGGTTGGTGAGAGCCGCCAGCTCGCGCTCCGATTCCGAACGGATGCGGTCCGCCTTGGCGTTGGCGTCGGCCACGATGTCCTCGGCCTGGCGCTGCGCCGTCTCGACGGTCTGACGGGCCCGGCGCTCGGCGTCCGTGCGCAGCTTCTCCGCCTCCAGACGCAGCTGCTCCGCGCGGTGCTCGATCTCCGCGAGGCGCTTCTCCGCCTTCTGCTGACGGGACGCCAGGTCGCGCTCGGACTGCTCGCGGCGCTTGGCGAGGTTCGTCTCGAAGTCGGCGGCCGCCTGCGCGGCCTTGGCGCGGGTCTCCTCGAAGAGGGCGTCGGCCTCCTCGCGCTTCTGCTGCGCGTCCTTCTGGGCCTCGGAACGCAGCTGAGAGGCGTCGCTCTTGGCCTTCTCGATGACCCGGACGCCCTCGTCCTCGGCCTTGGCCTTGCGCTCCGCGGCGAACGACTCCGCGTCGTTGCGGACCTGCTGGGCCGCCGACTCGGCCAGCTCGCGGTGCTGCTCGGCCGCGCGACGGGCCTCCTCGCGCAGGTCCTTGGCCTCCTCCTCGGCGAGGCGGAGGATCTTCTCGACACGCGCGCCGAGACCGGCGTACGACGGCTCGGCGTCGCTTACCTGGGCCTGGGCGTTCTGTGTCTCGAGGTGAAGCTCCTCGATGCGCTTTTCCAGAGCAGTGATACGGGCCAGAGCGCTGTCACGGTCGGAGACGAGCTTCGAGATGCGTTCGTCCACCTGAGCGCGGTCGTACCCACGCCGCACAAGCTCGAAGCCGTAGGGGGAAGTGTCGCTCATGGGGTTCCTGTCGAATGAGACCGGTGAGGTGATAGGGGGAATCCTAGGGGCCGAAGCGGTGTGTCATCGAGCGGATGCGCGTTTGATACGGAGAATGAGACCCCTTTTGGGTGGCTAAGCGTCAGATGGCTTGCCAAAGACTTGGGCAAAGGCCCCAGACTTCAACGGAACGCCCCCGTCGCGCTAGTGGTCCGAGGACTTGCCACCCGATCGTGGAGCGCCCACCGTCGCACCCGCCTTCACTCCGCCGTCCTTGTTGCCCGGCGGGGCCTCGAAGGACTCCAGTGCCTCCAGCACGTCCTGGACGCGCGAGATCTCGGCGTTGATGTCCTCGCGGCGCCGCACCAGGACCTCCAGCTCGCGCTTGCCCTCCTCGACCGTGCGCCGGGCCTCGCGGATCGCCTCGGCCTTGAGCTCCTCGGCCTCGCGAATCAGCGTGGCCTTCTTCTGCTCGGCCTCCTTGAGGAGACCCTCGGCCTTCTTCACAGCGGCGATCCGGACCTTGCCGGCCTCCGAGTTGGCCTCCGACACCAACTCCTTGGCCTTCGCCTGAGCCTTGCCCAACTGCTCCTCGGCCGCCTTGATGAGCGCGTCGCAGCGGTCGCCGGTCGACCTCATCGTCTCGGCGGCCTCGCGGCGGGCCCGGTCGTGCAGCTCCTCGATCTCGGAGGTGATGCGGTCGCGCAGCTCCTCCGCCCGCTCCCTTATGGCGGTCGCGTCCCGACGGGCACCGACGAGCAGCTCGTCCGCGTCCGCACGGGCCTTCTCCACCCGCGAGTTGCCCTCGACCGTCGCCTCGGAGACGAGCCGGTCCGCCTCGGAACGGGCCGCGCCGACCATCGTGTCGGCCTGCGCCTCCGCCTCCGCGGTGGTCTTCAGCGCCTGCTGCTGCGCCTCGGTGAGCAGCTTGTCCGCCTCGGCGGCGGTCTCCGTGATGAGCGTGTCGACCTGCTCGGCGGCCTCGGAACGCCGCTTGTTGGCCTCCTTGCGGGCCTCGTCCAGCGTCGAGTCGGCCTCGTCGCGGGCCACGCTCAGCATGCGGTCGGCGTCCGCCGCCGCCTCCCTCTTGACCCGCTCGGCCTCGGCCCGCACCCGCTCGGCGTGCTGCCGCGCGGAACCCACCGTCTCGGCGGCCTCGGCGCGCAGCCGCTCCGCGTCGCCGGAGGCGTCCCCGATGAGCTTCTCGGCCTTCGCCACCGACTCGGCGCGCAGCCGCTCGGCCTCCGCGATCGTCTCCGCCTGGAGCCGCTCGGCCTCGGCGATGGTCTCCGTCTGGAGCCGCTCCGCCTCCGAACGCGCCTCCGTGATGAGGGTGTCCGCCTGGGTCGCCGCGTCCGACCGGATGCGGTTGGCGTCGTCCCGGGCGTCCGCCCGGGTGCGCGACGCGTCCTGCTCGGCCTGTGCGATGGTGTCCGAGGCCTCCGTGCGCACCCGCTGGGCGTGCGCGGACGCCTCCGAACGCAGCCGCTCCGCCTCGGCGATCGCGTCGCCGACGGTCCGCTCGGCCAGCGCGCGGGCGGCCTCCGTCTCCACGCTCGCCTCGCGTCGCAGCCGGCTCGCGTCCTCCGAGGCCCGCTCCCGCTCGGAGTAGGCGTCGGCGCGGACCCGGTCCGCCTCCTCCTCGGCCTCCCGGCGGGTACGGTCCGCCACGTGCTCGGCGGCGGAACGCAGCCCGGCGATCTCCTCCTGCGCCTGCTCGTGCAGCCCGGCCACGGAGTCCCGCACCTGCTGCGCGTGCTGCTCGGCCGCCGACACCATCTCGGTGGCCCGCCGGTCGGCCTCCTCCACCAGCCGTACGGCCTCGGCCTGGGCGTCCTCCACGCGCTTGCGCGCCGACGCCAGCAGCTCCTCGCTCTGCTCGCGGGCCCGCTCACGCTCCTGGTCGGCCTCCTGGCGGGCCGCGCCGAGGTAGTCCTCGGCCTCGTGGCGGCGCCGGGTGGCCTCCTCCTGGGCGGCGGCCAGCGTCTCGGACGCCTCGGCGGACAGCCGCTCGGCGGCGGCCTGCGCCTCCGCGCGCACCCGGTCCGCGGTGTCCTGCGCCTCGGTCCGCAGCCGCTCCGCCTCGGCGGCGGCCTCCGACCGCAGCCGTACGGCGACGGACTCGCCCTCGGCCCGGGAGGCGGACGCGTCGGCGGCGGCCTCGTCGCGCAGCCGCTCGGCCTCGGTCTCGGCCTGCTGCTGGAGCGTACGGATCCGCTCGGCGGCCTCGGCGCGCAGCCGCTCGGTCTCCTCGGCGGCCTCGCGGCGGATCCGCGCGGCCTCCTCGCGGGCGTCGGTGAGCGCCTCCTCGGCGGCGGCGAGCCGGGTCTCCGCCTCGGTGTGCAGCCGGGTCAGCTCCTCGGCGGCCTCCGCCTGCCGGGCCTCGACGGCGCGCTCGGCCTCCTCGCGCAGGGCGAGGGCGGCCCGCTCGGCGTCCGCCGTGATGATCTCGGCGGACTCGACGGCCTCGGCGCGGTGGCGCTCGGCCTCCTTGCGGGTGCGCTCCAGCGTCTCCTCGGCCTGCCGGCGCAGCGAGGTGGCCCGCTCGATGGCCTCCGTGCGGACCTTCTCGCTGTCCGCGGTGGCCTTCTGGCGCAGCTCGTCGGCGTCCTGACGGGCCTTCGCCAGCAGTTCCTCGGCGGTCTTGGCCGCCTCCTCGATCTGCTGGACGGCCTCCTTGCGGGCCTCCGCGCGGATCTTCTCGCCCTCGGCGACCGCGTCGGCGCGCAGCTGCTCGGCCTCGCCGCGCAGCCGGCGGGCCTCCTCCTGGAGTTCGACCGTCTTGGCCCGGTACTCCTTGGTGTCGTCCTTCGCGGCGCCCTTGAGCTGCTCGGCGATGTCGTGCGCCTCGGCGCGCAGCCGGTCGGCCTCGGTCTCCGCCTCCCGGCGGATCCGCTCGGCCTCCTCGGCGGCGGCCTTCGTGGTGCGCTGCGCGTCCTCCTGCGCCTTGTTGAGGACGTCCTCGGCGGTCTTGGCCGCCTTCGACAGCTGGGTGGCGCTCTCCTCGGCGGTGAGCGTGCGGGCCTTCTCGGCGGCCTCGGCGAGGACCTTCTCGGCCTCGGCACGGGCGTCAGCGACCAGCTGCTCGGCGTCCGCCTTGGTGGCCTCGGCCTCCTTGGTGGCCTCGCTGACCAGCCGGGCGACCTGCTCCTTCGCCGTACGCGTGCGCTGCTCGTTGGCGGACTCGGCGCCGGCGAGGGCCTTCTCGGCGGCGGCCTTGGCCTCCGCGACGACCTTCTCGGCCTCGGACTGCGCCTTGCGCAGCGCCTCCTCGGCCTCGGCCATGCGCTGCTCGGCCGTCCGGCTCAGTTCGGTGGCCTGGCGGCGGGCCGCGTCGGACTCGGTGGCCGTGGAGCTGCGCAGCGCCTCGGCGTGGTCGGTGGCCTCCTGGGCCTGGGTGGAGGCGGCGTTCAGCAGGCGCTCGGCGTCCGTGCGGGCGCGGCGCAGCAGCTGTTCGGCCTCGGCGCGGGCCGACTCGGCGTCGCTCTGGAGGCGCTGCCGGGCCTCCGTGGTGACCCGCTCGGCCTCGGCGCGCGCGGCCGCCAGGGCCTGCTCGGCCTCGGCGCGCGACTCCTCCAGGAGACGACGGGCCTGGGCCTCGGTGCGGGCGCGCAGCTGCTCGGCCCACGCCACGTTCTCGTTGACGTGCGACTCGACGGTCTGCCGGCGCTCCGCCAGCTCCTGGTCGAGCTGCTGGCGGCGGGTGACCGCCTCCTGGTGCAGCTCCGCCTGGAGCCGGGCCGCCTGTTCGGCGTGCTCCTGGAGGATGCGCTGGGTCTGCGAGCGGGCCTGGCTCAGCTCGCGCTCGGCATCGGCGCGCAGCTGGTCGGCCTGCATCTGCGCATTGCGCAGCAACTGTTCGGCCTGGTAGCCGAGGTCCCCGCCGTCGAAGGAGGGCCGGGACATGATGGTGCGCCGCGCCTCGTGCAACTTGGCGCGCAGCACCTCGACCTGGTAGCCGAGGTCCTCGGCGTGCTGAATCGCCTTTTCCCGCTCGGTCTTCAGCCGCTTCATCTCGGCTTCGAACCGCGTGAGGTGGTCGACGTCAGCCGCCGGCTCCCGCTCCTGGCTCTCGTAGCCCCGCACTGCGCGGTCCCATCCGTCCCCTGGTCGCAAGCTTCTCCGTACGAGCTCCGTCCATCCGCCGGACGGGGCCCCCGGGGAATGGTGTCAGATCAACGGCGGAGCACGGGCTGCTGCCCCGACGCTCGTCCCCCGAAACCCGGACCCCGGACGGGTCCTGCCGACATGACGGCAGGACACCGGTCGCCCTGGCTGGAGCGGCGACCGACCCCAACCCTACCGGCCCATATGTACGAGGGTCAGTGCTCAGGTGACTCAACGGGCGCCGAAGTGACCAGTTCTGTCAGTACTCCGTGGCAATCCTTTGGATGAAGGAAGGTGATTCGTGACCCCATGGAGCCACGTCGGGGCTCTTCGTACAGCACGCGTACCCCCTTGTCGCGGATGTCCGCCGCGTCCCCGTCGACATCCGCCGTACCGAAAGCGATGTGATGGACGCCCTCGCCGTTCTTCGCCAGCCACTTCCCGACGGCGGAGTCCTCCCGCGTCGGTTCCAGGAGCTGGAGGTACGAGGCGCCCCCGTCGGACGTATCGTTGATCTTGAGCATGGCCTCGCGTACGCCCTGCTCCTCGTTGACCTCGGAGTGGAAGACCTCGAAGCCGTACGTGGCCCGGTAGAACTCGACGGTGGCGTCGAGGTCGTGGCAGGCGATCCCGATGTGGTCGATTCGCGTCAGCATGGTGTCAGTGCAGCGCGACGGACGTGGTTACGCAACGTGCGCGCGATCACACCGACGGCCCGATGACGGGTGAAGTGCCGGTCAGTACATTCGAAGTAAACCCTCGTTCACTCCTCGGCCCGTGCAAGGCCGGTAAGGGGATCGCAGCTCATGACTGGAACCAACAGCACGACCTCGGTGATCGTCGCGGGCGCCCGGACGCCCATGGGACGGTTGCTGGGCTCGCTGAAGTCCTTCTCCGGAGCCGACCTCGGCGGCTTCGCGATCAAGGCCGCCCTCGACCGTGCGGGGATCGGCGGCGACCAGGTGCAGTACGTGATCATGGGCCAGGTGCTCCAGGCCGGCGCGGGCCAGATCCCGGCCCGGCAGGCCGCGGTCAAGGCGGGCATCCCGATGAGCGTCCCGGCGCTCACCGTCAACAAGGTGTGTCTGTCCGGCCTCGACGCGATCGCGCTGGCCGACCAGCTGATCCGCGCGGGTGAGTTCGACATCGTCGTGGCGGGCGGTCAGGAGTCCATGACCAACGCCCCCCACCTGCTGCCGAAGTCCCGCGAGGGCTTCAAGTACGGCGCGATCGAGATGCTCGACGCGATGGCGTACGACGGGCTGACCGACGCCTTCGAGAACATCGCCATGGGCGAGTCCACCGAGAAGCACAACACGCGCCTCGGCATCGCCCGCCCGGAGCAGGACGAGATCGCCGCGCTGTCCCACCAGCGGGCCGCCGCCGCGCAGAAGAACGGCCTGTTCGAGGCCGAGATCACGCCGGTGGAGATCCCGCAGCGCAAGGGCGAGCCGGTCGTCTTCAGCAAGGACGAGGGCATCCGCCCCGAGACCACCGCCGAGTCGCTCGGCAAGCTCCGTCCGGCCTTCACCAAGGACGGCACCATCACCGCCGGTTCCGCCTCGCAGATCTCCGACGGCGCCGCGGCCGTGGTCGTGATGAGCAAGGCCAAGGCGCAGGAACTGGGCCTGGAGTGGATCGCCGAGATCGGGGCCCACGGCAATGTGGCGGGCCCGGACAACTCGCTCCAGTCGCAGCCCTCCAACGCCATCCTGCACGCCCTGAAGAAGGACGGCCTGGAGGTCTCCGACCTCGACCTCGTCGAGATCAACGAGGCCTTCGCCGCCGTAGCCGTGCAGTCAATGAAGGACCTCGGGGTGTCGACGGAAAAGGTGAACGTCAACGGCGGCGCCATCGCCCTCGGCCACCCCATCGGCATGTCCGGCGCCCGGCTCGTGCTGCACCTGGCCCTGGAGCTGAAGCGGCGGGGCGGCGGCGTCGGCGCGGCCGCCCTGTGCGGCGGCGGCGGCCAGGGTGACGCGCTGATCGTGCGGGTACCCAAGGCCTGAGTTCCCTGTACGTCATTACCCGAACGGAGCTGTGATGCAGGACGTCTCCTCGCTGGTCGCCCAGGCCAGGGAAGGCCGGCCCCGGGCCGTGGCCCGGCTGATCTCCCTGGTGGAGGGGGCGTCGCCGCAGCTCAGGGAGGTCATGGCGGCGCTGGCCCCGCTGACCGGCAACGCCTATGTGGTGGGCCTCACCGGCTCGCCCGGCGTCGGCAAGTCGACGTCCACCTCCGCGCTGGTCACGGCGTACCGCAAGCAGGGCAGGCGGGTCGGCGTCCTGGCCGTCGACCCGTCCTCGCCGTTCTCCGGCGGCGCCCTGCTCGGCGACCGCGTCCGGATGTCGGAGCACGCCTCCGACCCCGGCGTCTACATCCGGTCCATGGCCACCCGCGGTCACCTCGGCGGGCTGGCCTGGTCGGCCCCGCAGGCCATCCGGGTGCTCGACGCGGCGGGGTGCGAGGTGATCCTCGTCGAGACGGTCGGCGTCGGCCAGTCGGAGGTCGAGATCGCCTCCCAGGCGGACACCAGCGTGGTCCTCCTCGCCCCCGGCATGGGCGACGGCATCCAGGCCGCCAAGGCCGGAATCCTGGAGATCGGCGACGTGTACGTCGTCAACAAGGCCGACCGTGACGGCGCCGACTCCACCGCCCGCGAGCTGAACCACATGCTGGGCCTCGGCGAGTCCCGCGGCCCCGGCGACTGGCGGCCGCCGATCGTGAAGACGGTCGCCGCCCGCGGTGAGGGCATCGACGAGGTCGTCGAGGCGCTGGAGAAGCACCGCGCGTGGATGGAGGAGCACGGCGTCCTCGCCGAGCGCCGCCGCGCCCGCGCGGCCCGCGAGGTCGAGACGATCGCCGTGACCGCCCTGCGCGAGCGCATCGGCGACCTGCACGGCGACCGCCGCCTCAGCACCCTCGCGGAGAGGATCGTCGCCGGCGAACTCGACCCGTACCGGGCGGCGGACGAACTGGTGACGGGGCTGACCCGGGGGCAGTGAGGCGAGCGCCGTCGACTCGGCGGCGCCGCTGACAGTTTGACCCCATGTTCCTGGCGTAGGGCACACCCCGCGACGGACCGGCCGGACCGGCCGCCGTGGCACTCGCGCCGTCCATCTCCTCGTCACCGCGTACGCCCAGGACCACGGGTACGGCGGCGACGGGGCCGCCTGGACACCGGCCGCCCTCTCCGCGGGCAGCGCGGTCGGCGGCCTCCTCAACGGCGGGATCGACTGGCGTACGCCCGCCCGGGTACGGCTGCCGCGGCCGGCGGCGGCAGTGGGGCTGACCCTGGCCTGCGCGGGCCTTGCCCCGGACCGGTGGATCCTCGCCGCGGCGGTGGCCGGCGCCGGGATCTTCGTCGGCCCCATCCCGACGACGGCCTACCTCAGCGCCGACGAAACGGCGGCACCGGGCGCCAGTGCCGGCGCCGGCACCTGGATCAACACCGGGGTGAACGCGGGCAGTTCCCTGGGCTCGGCCACCTCGGGCCTGCTCCTGGGCCACGCCCCGCTCGCCGTGTGCTTCGCGGCGGCGGGTGCGCCGGCCCTGGTGACGGCGGCGGTGGCCGGGACGGGGGCTGAGCGGGTGAAGTGAGCGGGTGACGGCGTTCAGTCGTCGTCGCCGGTCCCGTCCTGGCCGTCGTCGTCACGGTCCGCCGTGAGCTTGGCGTCGTTCAGGGCGACGTTCCAGTCGCGCTCCTTCGCCGACGAGCCGTCGGTCTCCACGTCCCAGGCGCCGGCGCCGTCGTCCTCCAGGTCGACCGAGGTGACGAAGCCCTTCGTGGCAGCCGTCTCGGCAGCCTCGGCGGCGGTGACGCCGGTGCCCTCGAGCAGGGCGCGGGCCTCCCGGACGTCGTCGGCGTCGTCGCCGGAGGTGTGCGTGCCGAGGACGCGGCCCGTCGCCGGGTCGACGAGGACGTCGTACGAGGTCGTTCCGGTGCCCAGGATCTCGACCTCCCAGCCGCGGTCGTCGTCCCCGGTCTCCGTGTCGAGGTCGGCGGAGACCGCCGTGCCCGGCCGGGACTCCAGCGCCGCCGCGATCGCCTCGGCCGCGGTCACCCCGGCGGAGCCGGGTGCCTGGGCCGTGGTGACCTCGGCCGAGCCAGGTGCCTCGGCCGCCGGCCGCGCGGTCCGCACGTCCGCCGTCGTACCGCGTGCGTCGTCGTCCGCGAAGGCGGCCGCGGTGCCACCGCCGATCGCGACGGACGCGACGACGGCGGCGATGACGAGCTTGCGCTTCATGGGGTTTCCTCCCGCTGTGATGCTTCTTCGGTTTCGTGGCTTCTGCCCGTCGCTTCGAACGCGTCTGCTTCGGATGCGTCTGCTTCGGATGCGACGGGGACCACGCTGCCCGAGCCGACCTGAAGGCACGCTGAAGCAACCTGAAGATCGCTTCAGGTGGCATTTGGGACCCTGGTCGCATGCGCCTGCTGATCGTCGAGGACGAACGCCGCCTCGCCCTGTCCCTCGCCAAGGGTCTGACCGCCGAGGGCTTCGCCGTGGACGTCGTCCACGACGGGCTGGAGGGTCTGCACCGCGCGAGCGAGTCGCCGTACGACCTTCTCGTCCTCGACATCATGCTGCCCGGCATGAACGGCTACCGGGTCTGCTCCGCCCTGCGTGCCGCCGGGAACGACGTCCCGATCCTCATGCTCACCGCCAAGGACGGCGAGTACGACGAGGCGGAGGGCCTGGACACGGGCGCCGACGACTACCTCACCAAACCGTTCTCCTACGTCGTCCTCGTGGCCCGGGTGAAGGCCCTGCTGCGGCGGCGGGGGCAGGGCGCCGGGGCCTCTCCGGTGCATGTGCTCGGCGAGCTGAGGGTGGACACCGCGGCCCGCCGGGTGTTCCTGCGCGGCGACGAAACGGCGCTCACCGCGAAGGAGTTCGCCGTCCTGGAACAGCTCGTGGTGCGGGCCGGCGAGGTGGTGTCGAAGACCGAGATCCTCGACCACGTCTGGGACTTCGCCTACGACGGCGACCCCAACATCGTCGAGGTGTACGTCAGCGCGCTGCGCCGCAAGCTGGGCGCCGGGCTCATCCGCACGGTCCGCGGTGCCGGGTACCGGCTGGAGCGGGCGGAGGCGGGCCGGTGAGGCGCCGTCTCGGATCCGTCCGGGCGCGCGCCACCCTGGGCACCACGCTCGTCGTCGCCGTGGCGCTGCTCGCCGCCGGGACGGCCGTCCTGCTGTCGCTGTGGACGAACCTGAGCGGCCAGGCGGGCACCCAGGCGGAGCGCACCGCGCGTGAGGTCGCCGCCGAACTCGCCGCCGGACAGCCCTACCGCGAACTGTCCCTGGACGACGACGACCGGCCCGTCCAGGTCGTCACCGAGGACGGCACCCTGGTCGCGGTCAGCGAGCATCTGGAGCGGATCAGCGGGACGGGGACGGACGCGGTGCGCCCGGCGACCGTCCCCGCCGCCGCTCCGGGTGGCGACGGGGACCGGGACACGGACGACGACGACTCCGCCGGGGCCTCCGCGCTGGAGCCCGGCGAGATCGCCGATGACCCCTCCTACAGCGACGGCTCCGCCACCGTGGACGGCGAGAGCGGCGACTACCGCTTCGCCGCCGTCGAGGTCGAGACGGAGGACCGCGGCACCCTCACCGTGTACGCGGGCGCACCCCTCTCCACCGAGCGCACCGCCGTCCGCACCGCGCTCACCGTCATGCTGATCGGCTTTCCCCTGCTGCTGGCCGTCGTCGCGGGCGTGACCTGGCTGATGACCCGGCGGGCGCTGCGCCCGGTCGAGGGCATCCGGCGCGAGATGGCCGCGATCACCGCCTCCGCGGACCTCGCCCGCCGGGTGCCCGAGCCGGACACCCACGACGAGGTCGCCCGGCTCGCCCGGACCACGAACGAGACGCTGGCCGCGCTGGAAGCGGCCGTGGAACGGCAGCGCCGCTTCGTCGCCGACGCCTCCCACGAACTGCGCAGCCCCATCGCCTCGCTGCGCACCCAGCTCGAAGTGGGCGCCGCGCACCCGGAGCTGCTGGACGTGCCGGGCGCCGTCGAGGACACGGTACGGCTCCAGCACCTGGCCGCCGACCTGCTGCTGCTGGCCCGGCTGGACGCGGGGGAGCGGCCCGCGGACACCAGGGTCGACCTGGCCGCGCTGACGCGGGACGAGGCGGCCGGCCGGGTCCGGGTGACCGTGGACGCGGAGCCGGCGGAAGTGTCCGGATCGCGGGGGCAGTTGCGACGGGTGCTGGCCAACCTGCTCGACAACGCGCAGCGGCACGCCCGCGAGACGGTCACGGTGACCGTGCGGCGGGAGGGCGGGCTGGCCGTCGTCGCGGTCGCCGACGACGGGGACGGCGTGCCGGAGGCGGACCGGGAGCGGGTCTTCGAGCGGTTCGTCCGGCTCGACGCGGCCCGCAGCCGCGACGACGGCGGGGCGGGTCTCGGCCTGGCCATCGCCCGCGACGTGGCCCTGCGCCACGGAGGCACCCTCACGGTCCGTGCGACGCCGGAAGGCGGAGCCCTCTTCGAGCTCCGCCTTCCGTCGGTCTAGCCGCTCGGGACCGGCAACTTCGGTCCGGCAGCTTCGGTCCAGCCGCTTACGGGCGCCCCCGCTGCTCGCGGAGGTGGTCCGCGATGGGGGTCAGGGCCTTGTCGAGTTCCGCCAGGGCCTCGGTGGAGAGGAGGTCGATGAAGTGCCGTCGCACCGACGCCACATGATGGGGCGCGACCTTCCGCATCGTCTCCATGCCGTGATCGGTGAGGACCGCGTACAGACCGCGGCGGTCGGACTCGCAGTTCTCACGACGCACCAGGTTGGCGTTCTCCATGCGTGTGATCTGGTGCGAGAGCCGGCTCTTCGACTGGAGGGTGGCGGATGCGAGGTCGCTCATCCGCATCCGGACGTCCTCCGACTCGGAGAGGTTCACCAGGATTTCGTAGTCGTTCATGGTCAGCCCGAACGGCTGAAGATCTTTTTCAAGCTGGTACGTCAACAGCCTGTTGACCTCCAGGTGGGTGCGCCAGGCGCACTGCTCCGCTTCGGTCAGCCAGCGCGTGGCCGTGTCGGTCTCCATAAGTGAAGTCTACCTAAAATGTTGAAAGGCGAACTACTGAAGGTGGTGTGACAGTGCGCACGCGTTCGATGTCACTCTCAGCAGACTACCGCTCACAGCCCGAAGCGACGCTGGAGGTCCCCCAGCTGTCCGGGAAGACGCGGTGCGCCGCCTTGCCCTCCAGGTCCGCCCGGCCCGCCTCCGCCGGGCACCCCCGGCTCGTGCGGAACCGCTCCGGTGGCCTGCTCCGGCATGAGCGTCTCCGTGGACTGGAGCAGCACGGTGCCGGCGCCCACGAACTCGAACTGGTGCTCCTCCCCGGAAGCCCCGCCCAGGCCCGTCAGTGCACGTAGACCGCCCATCAAGCCCGTCATGTACCCGTGGTCGTAGTGATGGCACGGGGACGGGCAGTCGGCCCAGCCGACGAGCGCCTGCGGGTCCACCCGGATGGGGGGTTCCATGAACACCACCGGGCCGTTAGATGCGGCCACGAACTTTCCGGTTCCGATCAGCGTCAGAAAACCTGGAACGATCGACTGCTTCAGCGCGAGAGTTGGCTGAAAAGCGAGCAGATTGCCCGAGCGAATGGTCAGGTTGCCGTCTTCCAGGTCGTACGAATTCACATCGAAGGCCCGGTCGGCGAGCAGCATCTTGCCCGAGCCCTCCGCCACGACCCAGTCGCTCGCGTGCAGAGGCGAATGGAACGACGTGCGCACCAGGCGGTCCAGCCGGCCGTGCCCGATGCCGTTGAAGTCGATCGACCCGTAGTAGGCGATCATCTTCCCCTTCTGGAGGAACCACTGGCTCCCCTTCAGCTCCACGCAGAAGGTGTACGCGTTCACGTTGTCGTCGACCGGCAGGGTCGTCGGGTCGAGGACGGTGGGGCCGCCGGTGCCCGGGTAGGTGGTCACAGCTTCTCCTCCGACGCCTGGACGTACACCGTGCCGCTGCCGCTCAGCTCCAGCTGGAACGCCTCGCCGGAGCCGCGGCCCACCATGTCCCGCCAGCCCAGGGCGGTCGAGAGCTTGTTGCGGACGTCGCCGTGGTGGGCGACGTAGGCCTGCGGGTCGACGTGGACCGGGCGCTGGGGGGTGATGGGGACCTCGAAGACGCCGCCGTGGGCCATCACGGCGACCGAGCCGTGGCCCTTCAGGGTCGTGGTGAACAGGCCCTGGCCGCTGATCTGGCCGCGGACCATGCCCATCACGCCGCCCTGCGAGCCCATGAACATGGTGCCCTGCTGGAGGGTGCCCTCGAAGGCGAGCAGGCGGTCGGCCTCGACGTAGAGCGTCTCGCCGGTGAGGCTGATGATCTGGACGTGGTGGCCGCCGTGCCCGAACAGGACGGTGCCGCTGCCCTCGACGGACATCAGGGGGGTGTCCTCGTTCGCCATGCGGCGGCCGATCATCGACATCACACCGCCCTGGCCACCCTGCACGTTCGGGGTGAAGGACACCTCGCCCCGGTAGGCGAGCATCGCGCCGCGCTGACTGAACAGGCGCCGGCCCGGCAGCACGGTCGCCTCGACGATCTTGGAGTTGATCTCGCGGAAGGCCATGTCACACGTCCCCCGCGATCGTGTTCCGCTCGCTGGGCTGGACGTACACCAGGCCGTCTCCCTCGAAGCGGATCTGGAAGGCCTCGCCGCCGCCCTCGCCCATCAGCGTGCGGAACGTCACACCGGACTGGAGGGACTGCCGGACATTGCCCTGGTGGGCGACGTACGCCCCCGGGTCCACGGTCAGCGGGAACTGCGGGCTGACCCGGAGCACCACCGCCGGCCCGTCGGAGGTGATCGCCGCCTGGCCGTGTCCCTCGACGGTCGTCGTGAACAGCCCGTTGCCCTGCGAGGCGCCGCGCAGGCCGGTGAAGGACGTCCCCGTCCTCAGCCCCGTGTCCGTCGCGAGCAGGTTGCTCGACTCCACGTACAGCTTGTCCCCCTGGAGATTCACGAGGTTGATCTCGGAGGCGCGGTCCGCGAACCAGCAGGTGCCCTGCCCCCTCACCTCCATCACGGTCATCTGCTCGCCGGTGAGTCGCCGGGTCACCATGCCCCGCAGTCCCTCGCCGCCGCCGCTCATCTTCTTGAAGGCCATCTGCCCGTCGTACGCGACCATCGAGCCGTTCTTCGCCTTGACGGCGTCCCCGGTCATGTCGACGGCGAGCACCTTGCTGCCTTGGAGTCGAAACATCGCCACGCTGCGAAGGTAGCCTTTGGGGGGCCGTGCCGACAGGGCTCTCGGGTGGGGATCGTCCCTGAATGGCCCCCTAGGTACCGTCGGCCGCGGCTTCCTGGCGCGCACCCCGCCCCGCCCGCCGCTCCGCCCGTTTGTCACAATGGACGAACGCTTGTGCGTGCGTTCACAAACGGACCGGATCAGTAACGCATCTCCCACCGAAGGTGACCCGTGGACCTCAAGACAGCCTCCGCCCTCCGCCGCCTCCGCCTGGTCTCCGCCCCCGAGGCCATCTCGTTCCTGCTGCTGCTCGTCTGCTCGGTGCTCAAGCGCACCACGGACTTCAACGCGGTGCCGGTGATGGGCATGGTCCACGGCGTGCTGTTCGTGCTGTACGTGATCTTCTGGGCGGACGCCTGGAACCGCACCAAGTGGTCCCTGAAGACCGCCGCCCTCTACTTCGTCCTCTCGGTCCTGCCGACCGGTGGATTCTTCGCCGAGCGCAAGCTCCGCCGCGAGACCGAGGACGCGGTCATCGCCTCCCGCGCCCAGCGCGAGGGCGTGGTGAAGGCGTCGTGATCGTCGCCTTCTCCGTCACCCCGCTCGGCGTCGGCGAGGACGTCGGGGAGTACGTCGCCGACGCGGTCCGCGTGGTCCGCGAGTCCGGCCTGCCGAACCGCACCGACGCCATGTTCACGTCCGTCGAGGGCGAGTGGGACGAGGTCATGGACGTCGTCAAGCGGGCCGTCGCCGCCGTGGAGGCCAGGGCGCCGCGTGTCTCCCTGGTCCTCAAGGCCGACATCCGCCCCGGCGTGACGGACGGCCTGACGTCGAAGGTGGAGACGGTCGAGCGGCATCTGGCGCCACCGGCACAGGGGGAGTAGCCGGGAGGGCGGGGTCTTTCACCGCTTCCCGGAGGCCCGCCGCAGGTACTGGCGCACCGCCCGCTGGGCCACCGGCCCCAGTTCCTCCAGCGCGCCCACCAGTAACCCCAGCTGCTCCAGCGCGTCCAGCGCCGACGCGGCGCCCGCGCCGTCGACCCCCTCGTACAGCTCGATGCCGACGAACGAGGCGGCGACCGCGCGGGCCAGCCCGGCCGGGTCCGTGAACTCGCCGAGCGGGGTGTCCGCCAGCACCCGGCGGAGCACCCGTTCGATCTCCACGATCCACAGGTCGAGCCCCGCCGCCGTGGCCGGGCCGAGCGTCTCGTGCGTCTGGGCGCCCGCCAGCAGCTGACCCAGCAGCATCACCTGGCCCCCGGCCCGCTCCTGCTCGTGGACCTCCCGCCCGACGGCGAGCAGTTCGGACAGCGAGGCGACCGCCGAGAAGCGGTCCCGGTAGCGCGACACCGACCGCTCCGCGCCGTACCGGCAGGCCGCCGCGAGCAACTCGTCCACCGAGCCGAAGTGGTAGAAGACCAGGGCCTGATTGACACCCGCCGCCGCCGCGACCGTACGGGCCGACGTCTTCGCGATGCCCTGCTCGGTGAGCGTGCGCAGCGCCCCCTCCAGCAGCTTCGTCTTCGTCTCCTGGGACTTCGCGGTCTCCGGGGACTTGGCGGTCTCCGGGGTCATGCGCGGGCCTCCTCGCGCACCGGCCGCAGTCCCGGCCGCACGCCGCGGGCGCGGACGTCCGAGTACGTCGCGGTGAAGGACCCCTCGTACCCGAACAGCGGGCCGAAGTACCGGTTCACCACCCGCACCCGGATCCGGAACCGGCCCGTCGTGTCGTCGTACGACTCCCGTACCTCCGCCGCCGCCCCGATCAGCTCCGGCACGCGCGCGTCGACCACGCCCTCCCGGAACCGGTGGGTGCCCGAGCGGATCAGCAGGGAGCCGTCCGCCTCGGCGTGGAAGTACAGGTCGGTGGCGAGGTGCTGATGGGTGCCCAGGTAGTCGAGGACGCGGTCGCCCTTCGGGCCGAGCACCATCTGGGCGTCGAACCGGCGGGCCCCGCCGGGCAGATCGAAAGTACGCACGAAGGTCACCGTCTCACGGCCGAACGAGTCGGTGTACGGCACGTTCTCGATGACGAACGGCACCCCACGTCCCGCGCGCGGGACCAGGATGTTGCGGGTGCCGCCCAGCGCCAGGAACGGCTTCACGAACGCCCCGCCGTGCCAGACGCGGTCCATCACGCCCCGGCCCGTGCAGGCCTCCCCGCTCGCCAGCCCCACCGAGAAGCGGCGCCGCAGCTGCGGGTGCAGACGGTCGAAGCCGGCGCCCATCGCCGTACGGAAGATCGAGGTCGTCACGGGCTGTCCAGGGTGCGCAGGAGGTGCGGCGCACACGCGCGTGCCGGTGGTGTGCGCAGGCAGCGGCGGGCGGCCGGAGTGCAGGACAGCGGGGACACGAGCAGCGCCAGGCACACCACGCCGCTCAGCAGCAGGGGGAGCAGATACGCAGTCGACGCCGCGAACGGCCCCAGGAGGCGCAGGAAGGATTCCCAGCCGAGGCCCCCGCAGGCGACGCTGACGGCGACGGCGCGGACGGCCAGCTCCGCGAGCCAGTTGCGCAGCGCGCGTTCCGGCGTGATGCCCCGCTCCAGCCACAGCCGCAGCCGGTCGAAGGACCAGGCCGTCGCCCAGCCCATCAGCGGGCGGAACACCATCCGGTCGGCGACCGCGCCGAAGACGCCCCAGCGGGGCCGGTAGTCGTAGCCGGTGAGGAAGCGGACGCCGTCGCCGTCGGGGACGTAACGCCAGTAGCCGCTGCCCTCGGCGAGCAGCGAGAGCGGGTGCGGCGAGGCGAAGCGCAGGGCGGAGACGCGGGTGCCGTCCGGGCGCTCCCGTTCCCCTGTCGAGACGCCGGTGCCCGCGACCGTCAGGAAGGGCAGCACGCGCGTGGCGTACCGGAACCGCTGCGGCTCGCCCTCCGCGCGCGGGAGGTGCGCGATCTCGGTGAAGCGGAGGTCCCAGCGCTGGTGCTGAGCGGGGTCCTGGGTGCGGGTCCACAGGTCGTCCGGATCGGCACGGATGCGCGCCTCGATGTAGAGCCCCATGCGAATCCCCCGGATCGGACCGGTGTTTGAGCGATCGCTCAACACTCCGAGAGTGAAGGTACACGTGTTTGAGCAGTCGCTCAATAAGGTGGCGCAGAACGGGGTTACGGGCGGCGCCCGATGGCTAACCTCTCCCGGGACTCGATCAAGTCCCGTCCGACGGGCGGGCATTCAGGCGGAGGCGAAGTGGCAGCGCGGCGCGGGCCCGTACCGGTTCGGGGCACAGTGGACAGGGCGATGGCGGCGGCCGTGAGGAAGGTGGCCGCGGCGGCCGTGACGGTCGTGTCGCTGGCGGTGCTGGGCGGGGGAACGGCGCCCCCTCGCGCGGGAGGGGGCGCCTGTACGCTCGCGCCCGGCGCACTGACCGTCGACGACCTGCCGGCCGGGTCCTCCGTGCTCGACTGCGCGGCCGTCGGCCGCCTCGTCACGCACGCCGGAGCCGGCGTCACCGTCCCCGGCCCCGGCATGAAGGTGAGCGTCGACGCCCTCACGGAGGACGGCTCCCTGCACGGCTTCACCCTGGCGGTCGCCGCCGACGGCACGGTCTCCTACGACGACCTGACGGACACCGCCGCGCACGCGGCAGCCCCGGCCGCCCCCGACCACGCCCGCGTGTCGGCCGCCGTCCCCGGCCGGGCACGGGCCGCGTGCGCCGACGGCGCCTACGCCACCGCCGGCCACAAGGAGTACGACACGTACGAGTGGTTCCTCGGCGACGGCACCCTGCCCGGGAACCTCGCCTCCGGCGACGCCCGCCGCGTCTTCGAGGACGCCATCGGCACCATCACGGCCAGCCGCAACGACTGCGGCTTCGGCGACACGGTCACCGCGAAGGCGCGGTTCCTCTCCCGCACCGGCAACGAGGCCGACATCGACCGCGACGCCCGCTGCATGGCCCGCGACGGCGTGAGCGTCTGGGACGCCGGGGACCTCAGCGGCGGGATCGTCGCCACCACCTGCTCATGGAGCCGGGCCGTCTCCGGCGGCCCCGACGCGCTGCGGGAGGCCGACGTCCGCTTCAACACCCGCGACCACACCTTCACCGACCACCCCAGCGACACCTGCTCGAACACCTACGACCTCCGCAGCGTCGCCACCCACGAGGCCGGGCACGTCTTCGGCCTGGCCCACGTCGGCGAGAGCCACGAGAGCCAGACCATGTTCACCAACTCCTTCGCCTGCTCCACCGCCGCCCGCACCCTGGGCCGCGGCGACGTCCTCGGCCTGCGCGCCCTGTACTGACGGGGGCCGGTACGACCCGCGCCGGGAGGCCGGGCGGACCGAAGGCCGAGACGGGGCTGACCGCGATATGACCGACGGGTAGGGTCTGGTGCCGTGCCGAAGCCGCCCAGCCTTCCCTTCGACCCCATCGCCCGCGCCGACGAGCTCTGGAAGCGGCGTTGGGGGAGCGTGCCGTCCATGGCCGCGATCACCTCGATCATGCGCGCCCACCAGATCCTCCTCGCCGAGGTCGACGCGGTGGTCAAGCCGTACGGGCTGACCTTCGCGCGCTACGAGGCCCTCGTGCTGCTCACCTTCTCCAAGGAGGGGGAGCTGACCATGTCGAAGATCGGCGAGCGGCTCCAGGTGCACCCCACCTCCGTGACGAACACCGTCGACCGCCTGGTGAAGTCCGGCCTGGTCGCCAAGCGCCCCAACCCCAACGACGGCCGCGGCACCCTCGCCACCATCACCGACAAGGGCCGCGAGGTCGTCGAGGCGGCCACCCGCGACCTGATGGCCATGGACTTCGGCCTCGGCGTGTACGACGCGGAGGAATGCGCGGAGATCTTCGCCATGCTGCGTCCGCTCCGGGTGGCGGCGCACGACTTCGACGAGGCGTGACCCGAGGGGCGAGGCGACGGGCGGCGTGAGGGGCGACCCGGGGCAAGATCGCCCGGAACGCCTGGTTACGCTCGACGGCATGAAGAAGAGCGTGCTGACCCGCTACCGGGTCATGGCCTACGTCACCGGTGTGCTCCTGGTCCTGCTGTGCCTGTGCATGATCGGCAAGTACGTCCTGGACCTGAGCGGTGCCGCGGACGCCACCCGTGTCGTCTCCATCGCGCACGGCTGGCTCTACGTCGTCTACCTCGTCTTCGCCTTCGACCTGGGGTCCAAGGCCAGGTGGCCGGTCCGCAAGCAGCTCTGGGTGCTGCTCGCCGGGACCGTCCCGACGGCCGCCTTCTTCGTCGAGCGAAACGTTTCGCGCGAGCTGGAGGCCAAGGTCGCCGAGGATGCGCCGGCGGTCGCCAAGGCGTAACCCCCACCGCCGTACGCATGCGTACGGCGGTCTCCCATCGACATTTACTTGGACGTCCTAGTAAATTCGAGGGTATGGACGCTGACGCCATCGAGGAAGGCCGCCGACGCTGGCAGGCCCGTTACGACGCCGCGCGCAAGCGCGACGCAGACTTCACCACGCTCTCCGGCGATCCCGTGGAGCCGGTGTACGGGCCACGGCCCGGCGACACATACGAGGGCTTCGAGCGGATCGGCTGGCCGGGGGAGTACCCCTACACGCGAGGGCTGTACCCGACCGGCTACCGGGGGCGCACCTGGACCATCCGGCAGTTCGCCGGGTTCGGGAACGCCGAGCAGACCAACGAGCGCTACAAGATGATCCTCGCCAACGGCGGCGGGGGCCTCTCCGTCGCCTTCGACATGCCGACCCTCATGGGCCGCGACTCCGACGACCCCCGCTCGCTCGGCGAGGTCGGGCACTGCGGGGTCGCCATCGACTCGGCCGCCGACATGGAGGTCCTCTTCAGGGACATCCCCCTCGGCGACGTGACGACCTCGATGACCATCAGCGGGCCGGCCGTACCGGTCTTCTGCATGTACCTCGTCGCCGCCGAACGGCAGGGCGTCGACCCGGCCGTCCTCAACGGCACCCTCCAGACCGACATCTTCAAGGAGTACATCGCGCAGAAGGAGTGGCTGTTCCAGCCCGAGCCCCATCTGCGCCTCATCGGCGACCTCATGGAGTACTGCGCCGCCGGCATCCCCGACTACAAGCCGCTGTCCGTCTCCGGCTACCACATCCGCGAGGCCGGATCGACGGCCGCGCAGGAGCTGGCGTACACCCTCGCCGACGGCTTCGGGTACGTGGAACTGGGCCTCTCCCGCGGGCTGGACGTCGACGTGTTCGCCCCCGGTCTGTCCTTCTTCTTCGACGCGCACCTCGACTTCTTCGAGGAGATCGCCAAGTTCCGTGCCGCGCGCCGGATCTGGGCCCGGTGGATGCGGGACGTCTACGGGGCGAAGTCCGAGAAGGCGCAGTGGCTGCGGTTCCACACCCAGACCGCCGGCGTCTCCCTGACCGCCCAGCAGCCGTACAACAACGTGGTGCGTACGGCCGTGGAGGCGCTCGCCGCCGTGCTCGGCGGGACCAACTCGCTGCACACCAACGCCCTCGACGAGACCCTCGCGCTGCCCTCGGAGCAGGCCGCCGAGATCGCGCTGCGCACGCAGCAGGTGCTGATGGAGGAGACCGGGGTCGCCAACGTCGCCGACCCGCTGGGCGGTTCCTGGTACGTCGAGCAGCTCACCGACCGGATCGAGGCGGACGCCGAGAGGATCTTCGAGCAGATCAAGGAGCGGGGGCTGCGGGCGCACCCCGACGGGCGGCACCCCATCGGGCCCGTCACCTCCGGGATCCTGCGGGGGATCGAGGACGGCTGGTTCACCGGGGAGATCGCCGAGTCCGCGTTCCGCTACCAGCAGTCGCTGGAGAAGGGGGAGAAGCGGGTCGTCGGCGTCAACGTGCACCACGGGTCGGTGACCGGGGATCTGGAGATCCTGCGGGTCTCTCACGAGGTGGAGCGGGAGCAGGTGCGGGAGCTGGGCGCTCGGCGGGCCGTCCGCGACGAGTCGGCTGTCCGTGCCGCCCTCGACGCGATGCTGGCCGCCGCCCGGGACGGGTCCAACATGATCGGGCCGATGGTGGAGGCGGTGCGGGTCGAGGCGACGCTGGGGGAGATCTGCGGGGTGCTGCGGGAGGAGTGGGGGGTGTACACGGAGCCGGCGGGGTTCTAGAGGGGTTCTGGGTGGCCGGCGGCGGCCGGGTGTTTCCTCGCCCGCGCCGCCGGACCTGAAGGGCCTCGGCCCGGCCCTCACATGCCGGACGAGTTGGGGGGTGGTGCCGCCAAGCCGTGCAGGAGCACCCGGGTGAAGTCGCTCACCCACTCCTCGTCCGCCGGTTCCGCGCTGACCAGGGTGCGGTGGACCACCGCACCCGCGACCATGTCGAAGATCAGGTCCACCGTGCGGGACGCTTCCAGGGGGTCCGATTCCGGCGGGAGTTCACCTCGGGTCCGGGCTCGGGCCCGGCCCTCCAGCACCAGGTCCTTCTGCGGGTCGACGATGGAGGCACGGATGCGTTCGCGCAGGGCCTCGTCGCGGGTGGATTCCGCGACCACCGCCATCAGGCCACTCTTGGCCTCCGGACGGGCGAGGATCGCCGCGAACTGGAGGACCACGCCCTCGATGTCCGCGGCCAGGCTGCCCCGGTCGGGGAGTTCCAGTTCGTCGAAGAGTTCCGCGACCGCGTCCACGACGAGTTCGTTCTTGCCGGACCAGCGGCGGTAGAGCGTCGTCTTGGCCACCCCGGCGCGGGTCGCCACGTCCCCCAGCGTGAGCTTGGACCAGCCCAGTTCGACCAGCGCCTGGCGGGTCGCGGACAGGATCGCCGTGTCGGCCGCGGCGCTGCGCGGGCGTCCGGCACGGCCGGCGGGGGTGCGGCTCTGCATCCTCCGACGATAACCGGCCGGTTCTGTCCGGTCGTGAGGGAGATCACCGGGGTGGGGCGGCGGGAAGGCCACTCCCGGTATTACGCTACGACTCGTAGCGAAAGCTCGTGAACGGACGTACACGAGTCGCGGCCGGACGGCGTGGGGTGGGGACCCGGCGCTTATTTCGGATCGCTTTTCACGCACACGCGCGGACGGGGGAGGATAGACGCATGCAGCCACGGAACATGTCCATGAGCGGAGTCGTCGACCTCGCCGCGGTGAAGGCGGCCCAGGAGGCCAAGGCGAAGGCGGAGCAGGCTCGGGCCGAAGCCGCCCGGCAGGGCGGGACGGGGGCCGTGTCGCCCGCGGACCTCGTCATCGACGTCGATGAGGCCGGGTTCGAGCGGGACGTCCTCCAGCGGTCCGCCGAGGTGCCGGTCGTCATCGACTTCTGGGCCGAGTGGTGCCAGCCCTGCAAGCAGCTCAGCCCGGTGCTGGAGCGGCTCGCCGTCGAGTACGACGGGCGGTTCCTGCTCGCCAAGATCGATGTCGACGCCAACCAGATGCTGATGCAGCAGTTCGGGGTGCAGGGCATCCCGGCCGTCTTCGCGGTCGTCGCCGGGCAGGCGCTGCCGCTCTTCCAGGGGGCCGCCGGTGAGGCGCAGATCCGGCAGACCCTGGACCAGCTGGTGCAGGTCGCCGAGCAGCGCTTCGGTCTGACCGGCCTCACCGTCGATCCCGAGGCCGACCCCGGCGAGCGTGCCGAGGCGGTCGTCGAGCCGCCGGCCGGCCCGTACGACGCCCTGCTGGAGGCCGCCGTACAGGCTCTGGACGCGGGTGACTTCGGCGGGGCGGTGCGGGCGTACCAGAATGTGCTGGCCGACGACCCCGGCAACACCGAGGCCAAACTCGGCCTGGCTCAGGCCGAGTTGCTGCACCGGGTGCAGGGCATGGACCCGCAGCGGGTGCGCAGGGAGGCCGCCGACAGGCCGGGTGACGCGCAGGCCCAGATCGCCGCCGCCGACCTCGATCTGGTGGGCGGGCATGTCGAGGACGCCTTCGGGCGGCTCATCGACACCGTGGCCCGTACGGCCGGTGACGAGCGGGACGCGGCGCGGCTGCGGCTGGTCGAACTGTTCGAGGTGGTCGGTCCCGACGACCCGCGGGTGACGGCGGCGCGCAGGGCGCTGGCGCGCGCCCTCTTCTAGAGGGGCGGGGGCCCGGTTCTGACCAGTCGCTAAACGTCGGAGCCGGTGGTGCCCGAGTGAAAGTTCCGCCGACACGGTTCCGCTGCGGCCGCGCTTTGCCAAAACTTGGCAATCGCGGCCGCTGTTACTGGCAGTAAGTCAGGGCCGCAGTTCTGTCGGATTCTGTCCAGCGATCAATAGTTTTGTCCTGGGCATGGCTGCCACCGAGCGTTGTCGGCCGAGACCTGTGGGTCGTTGTTCGGTTATCCGGCCGTTACTAGCGAGTAACGAACCCCCTTGTGCGGGCGGCGAGAATGCACCACGATCGGCCACGCTCGGTCCATTGCCGTACCCCGACAGCCGGTTGGGTCAACGGATTTTCCTGGGTCCCCACCGAGCGAGCCGACGGCAGTGGCGTCGGCTCTTGGGCAGGGGGGTCTTCGCCGAGGCGAAGCCTGTCCAGCAAGGTTGTGCGTGATGCGTGTCAGGCGCGACCAGTGGTTGTCGCTCGGGGGTGATCGCCGGTGATTCGGGCGCGGTTCGCGCCTGAGGAATACAGGCGCTCCCCTTCCCGAGGACGTAGCACTTCTCCCATCCCTGCCCGGCTGAGCCGCCGTTCCGGGGGCTAGTCAGGGCCAGGAGATGTACGTCCGAGAAGGAGGAAATATGGAGTCCCAGGTGCGTGGCGGGACCAGATGGAAGCGCTTCGCTGTGGTCATGGTGCCCAGCGTCGCCGCCACGGCGTGTATAGGTGTCGCCCTCGCGCAGGGTGCGCTCGCAGCGTCGTTCAGCGTTTCGGGTCAGTCGTTCAAGGTCACCGCGGACAAGCTCGTCGGTACGGGCTTCTCGCAGTACGGCGCGATCGACTCGGGCTACACCCTCGACGGCAAGAAGACGGCTCACCCCGTCGCGGTCTCCGGGTTCAAGAGCGCGTCGATCACGAACATGTGCCAGTCCGTGGTCACGCCGAACATCCCGCTGATCGGTTCGGTCAGCCTCACGCTGAAGGCCGGCGGTGGCGACACCCCCGTCAAGGCCGAGAACCTCTTCATCGACGTCGAGGACCTCCAGGCCGATGCGACGTTCACGAACATCGACATCGGTGTGGCCGCCAAGGACCTGAAGAAGGGTCCGGGCATCAAGAGCGGCGACACCGCGAACCCGTTCGGGTTCGCTCAGGAGGCCGAGTCGGCCGTCCTGACCGACGTGAAGCAGACGGCGTGGGCGACCACCGCTGGAACCTTCAAGCTCAGCGGCCTGAAGATGTCGCTGTCGACGGGTGTCAAGGAGTGCTACTAAGCACTCTCTGACGGGCGGGGGAGCCGGTGGCACCCCCGCCCGTCCAGTCTCACCCGTCCGGACCGGAGCGCCCGTCCAGCCGTGAGCGCCGGTCTTCACCCGCAGCACAACCACCACAGCAACGCCGCACCAGGGAGCTGTTTTCCATGAGCGCCGAGACCCCTGTCGCCCCCGGCCAGTTCGACCTCCGGAGGCAGCAGTTCCGCGCCTGGCGGGGCACGAGGCCGTTCTGGGCCGGTCTGTTCATCCTGATCAGCGGGCTGCCCATCGCCTACTTCCCGTACGCGAACCTTCAGATCGGTCATCTGACGCTGGCGATGGCGACCACCGCCGGCGCCGGCTCGCTGATCATCGGCGTACTGCTCGCGGTGCTGGGCGTCAGCCTGTGGTTCCAGAAGCACGTACGGGTCTTCGCGGGCGTCGCGGCGATTCTGCTGGGTCTGGTCTCCATCCCGGTGTCCAACCTCGGCGGCTTCCTCATCGGCTTCCTCTTCGCCCTGATCGGCGGAGCGATGGCCGTCTCCTGGGCGCCGGGAGCACCGCCGTCGGAGCAGGCGCTGGAGAAGGGGCCGGGTACGGGCACGACGCCCGCCGCTGCCTTCCCGGAGGGCCCGGGAACCGCCCCGGCGGACGGACCCACCGTGAACCCGTACAGCACGGGTCCGGTCTTCACCAAGGACGCCGACGGCTCGGACGAGCCGAACGAACTGTCAGGAACGAGCCCGGCCAACGGGGCGAACGGGAGGCACAGTGCCGGCTGACGAGGTGACCACCGGGAGCGGTGTGGACGCTGCCCGCGTGAGAACCGGGCCGCGCCACGCGGCACCCAAGAAGCCGCTGTTCACCAGGCTCCACATGCCGGCCGGCAAGGCGATAGCCCTGGCGGCCATGCCGACGGCGGTCCTCATGGGCATGGGGTTCACACCGACCCTCGCCAACGCCGAGGACCAGCCGACGTCCAAGAGCCTCACCATCGACGAGTACAAGGACTGCGTGGCGGCCCTGGAGGACTCCGAGGGAACCGACGCCTCCGCGTCGCCCTCGCCGTCCGCCTCGGCGAGCGCGAGCGAGTCCGCGGACGACGAGAAGGACGACGCCAAGGACGACTCCGGATCCGGTTCGAAGGACGAGCCGACGGACGGCACGAGCGGCACGGGTGACTCCACTGCGCCGGATTCAGGTGCCGGTGAAGCGGACGAGCCCGCCCCCGCGGCGTCGTCGGCGACGTCCGAGCCGCAGAAGTCGGAGAGCTCGGGCGACACCGGGACGGCCAGTCCGTCGCCGTCCGAGACGGACAAGAACCTGCTGGAGACGATCGGCGACACGATCACCGATCTGTTCGACGGCAAGGATGCCGAGGAGACGGCCACCGCGAGCCCGACCCCGTCGGCCTCCGAGTCCGCCTCGACGGGCACCGGCGGCGACACGGCGACGGACACGGGCTCCGGCTCGGCCGACTCCGGCAAGGACTCCGGTACCGCCAAGGACACCTCCGACGCCCTCACCGACGCGGTGAAGGACACCGCCGACAAGGCGGGCGACACGGCGAAGGCCGCCGAGGACAAGGCGGAGAAGGCGGCGGAGGACGCCGCCGACGCGACGGCCTCGCCGAGTCCGTCGGAGAGCGCCACGACCGCCGTGGACGACTGCCCGGTCGCCACCGAGGACGAGAGCGGCATCGACAACAAGACGCCGCTGCCGGACGACCCGTGGTACCTCAACGCCAGTTCGCTGCTTCTCAAGGGCGCCGACTACCAGGGCATCGTCGAGGTGAAGACGGCCAACGGGACCAAGAAGAAGGTCCTGAAGTACGTCATCTCCGAGGGGACCGACATCGGCGACCTGCACCAGACGGTCAACGACAAGCAGGCGGGCGTGACTTACCACGTTCAGGCCGGCTCGGGCACGACGTCGACCATCCGCAACGGCGACACGATCATGTACACCGAGAGCATCTCGGGGAACCTGTTCGGTCTGATCCCGGTGACGTTCGACCCGGAGAACCCGCCTCCGCTGAACATCCCGCTGATCTACTTCACCAAGGTGAAGGTCGTCCAGGCCGGCCAGTTCGGCGGCGACCTCCACATACCGGGGATGCACCTCTACAACACCAAGTAGGCATCCCCCGCAATCCCTTCCGGGAGCCGCACAAGGCCTGAGGGCGCCCCCTTTCACAGGGGGCGCCCTCAGCGCCGTTCAGCGGTCCGCTCCCGCGGGGCAGCGGCCGGTCAGCCGCGGCCCTCCTCGCCCAGGTGGTGGACGCGGACCATGTTCGTGGTGCCGGGGACGCCGGGGGGCGAGCCGGCGGTGATGACCACGATCTCGCCCGGGTTGAAGCGGTTGAGCTTGATGATCTCCTGGTCCACCAGGTCGACCATCTCGTCGGTGCTGTTCACGAACGGCACGACGTGCGACTCGACGCCCCAGCTGAGGGTCAGCTGGTTGCGGGTGCCCTCGTCGGTGGTGAAGGCGATGATCGGCTGGGTCGCGCGGTAGCGCGAGAGACGGCGGGCGGTGTCGCCGGACTGGGTGAAGGCCACCAGGCCCCGGCCGCCGAGGAAGTCGGCGATCTCGCACGCGGCACGGGCGATCGAACCGCCCTGCGTACGCGGCTTCTTGCCCGGCACGAGCGGCTGGAGGCCCTTGGAGAGCAGCTCCGTCTCGGCCGCGGCGACGATCTTCGACATCGTCTTCACGGTCTCGATCGGGTACGCGCCCACGCTCGACTCGGCGGACAGCATGACCGCGTCCGCGCCGTCCAGGATCGCGTTGGCCACGTCGGAGGCCTCGGCGCGGGTCGGACGGGAGTTGGTGATCATCGACTCCATCATCTGGGTCGCCACGATCACCGGCTTGGCGTTGCGGCGGCACAGCTCGATGAGCCGCTTCTGCACCATGGGGACCTTCTCGAGCGGGTACTCGACGGCCAGGTCGCCACGGGCGACCATCACACCGTCGAACGCCATCACGACGTCCTCCATGTTCTCCACCGCCTGCGGCTTCTCCACCTTGGCGATGACGGGGACGCGGCGGCCCTCCTCGTCCATGACGCGGTGCACGTCCTGGACGTCCTTGGCGTCGCGGACGAAGGACAGCGCGACCAGGTCGGCGCCCATGCGCAGCGCGAACCGCAGGTCGTCGATGTCCTTCTCGCTCAGTGCGGGCACATTGACGGCCGTGCCGGGCAGGTTGATGCCCTTGTGGTCGGAGATGACACCGCCCTCGATGACGATCGTCTTCACCCTCGGGCCCTCGACGTCCAGGACCTTCAGCTCGACGTTGCCGTCGTTGATGAGGATCTGGTCGCCGCGCGAGACGTCGCCGGGCAGGCCCTTGTAGGTGGTGCCGCAGATCGTCTTGTCGCCGGGCACGTCGTCGGTGGTGATGGTGAACTCGTCACCGCGCACCAGCTCGACCGGCCCCTCGGCGAAGGTCTCGAGGCGGATCTTCGGGCCCTGGAGGTCGGCGAGGACACCGATGGCCCGGCCGGTCTCCTTGGCAGCGGCACGGACCCGGTCGTACCGGCCCTGGTGCTCGGCGTGCGAGCCGTGGCTGAAGTTGAAGCGGGCCACGTTCATGCCGGCTTCGATCAGCGACACGAGCATTTCGTGGGAGTCGACCGCGGGGCCGAGAGTACAGACGATTTTCGAACGGCGCATGGGGCGATCCTATCGGTTTGTTTCGCTACGGAATATTCCGTCTGGTGGAAGATACAAATGGGCGGGAACGCGCTCAGTTGCTTTCCTGCTCAGTCACCACGCGGCGGAGCCGCATATCGATTCCGCCCGACCAGCGCGTAGGTCTGTGTGGCGATCTCCAGTTCCTCGTCCGTGGGGACCACGGCGACCTTCACTCGCGCGCCTGCGGGTGAGATCAGCCGCGGCTCGTCACTCCGTACGTCGTTCAGTTCTGCGTCCACCGCCAGGCCCAGGGTCTCCAGGCCCGCGACGGCCGCCGCGCGCACCGGTGCCGCGTTCTCGCCGACCCCGGCGGTGAACACCACGGCGTCCACCCGGCCGAGCACGGCGTAATAGGCGCCGATGTACTTCTTCAGACGGTGAATGTAGATGTCGAAGGCGAGCTTCGCCTGTTCGTCGCCCTCGTCGACCCGCCGTCGGATCTCCCGCATGTCGTTGTCACCGCACAGGCCGATCAGCCCGCTCTTCTTGTTGAGAAGAGTGTCGATTTCGTCGATGGACATTCCGCCAACACGTGCCAAATGGAAGATGACGGCCGGATCGGCGTCTCCGGAGCGGGTACCCATGACGAGGCCTTCGAGCGGGGTGAGCCCCATCGAGGTGTCGACGCACCTGCCGCCCCGTACGGCGGAGGCGGACGCCCCGTTGCCGAGGTGCAGCACGATGACGTTCACCTCCTCGGGCGTCCGGCCGAGCAGTTCGGCGGTCGCCCGGGAGACGTACGCGTGCGAGGTGCCGTGGAAGCCGTAGCGCCGGATGCGGTGCTCGTCGGCGGTCTTCACGTCGATCGCGTAGCGCGCCGCCGACTCCGGCATCGTGGTGTGGAAGGCGGTGTCGAAGACGGCGACCTGCGGGAGGTCCGGGCGCAGCGCCCGCGCCGTGCGGATCCCGGTCAGGTTGGCCGGGTTGTGCAGCGGGGCCACCGGGATCAGCCGCTCGATCTCCGCGAGGACCGCGTCGTCGATCACGGTCGGCTCGGTGAAGTGCTTGCCGCCGTGCACCACCCGGTGCCCGATCGCCGCCAACTCCGGGGAGTCCAGCCCCAGTCCGTCCTTGACGAGTTCCTCGGCGACGGCCTTGAGGGCCGCGTCGTGGTCGGCGACGGGCCCGTTCCACTCGCGGGACTCGCCCGTCGCGAGCGGCGTGTGCTTGAGCCGCGAGGTCTGCTCGCCGATGCGCTCGACGAGGCCCTGCGCCAGCCGGCTGCTGTCGCTCATGTCGAGCAGCTGGTACTTCACCGACGAGGAGCCGGAGTTCAGGACGAGGACGCGGGTGCCGGTCACTGCTGGGAAACCTTCTGGTCGAGGGTCTGGGCCTGGATCGCCGTGATGGCGACGGTGGTGACGATGTCCTGGACGAGGGCGCCGCGGGACAGGTCGTTGACCGGCTTGCGCAGCCCCTGGAGCACCGGGCCGACCGCGATCGCGCCGGCCGAACGCTGCACGGCCTTGTACGTGTTGTTGCCGGTGTTGAGGTCGGGGAAGATCAGCACGCTGGCCTGGCCCGCGACCTCGGAGCCCGGCAGCTTCGTCGCCGCGACCGTCGGCTCCACGGCCGCGTCGTACTGGATCGGCCCCTCGATCCGCAGGTCGGGGCGCCGCTGCCGGACCAGCCCGGTCGCCTCGCGCACCTTGTCGACGTCGGCGCCGGAACCGGACGTACCCGTCGAGTACGACAGCATCGCGATCCGCGGCTCCACGCCGAACTGGGCGGCGGTCGCGGCCGACTGGATGGCGATGTCGGCGAGCTGCTCGGCGTTCGGGTCGGGGTTGACGGCGCAGTCGCCGTAGACGAGGACCTGGTCGGCGAGGCACATGAAGAACACGGACGAGACGATGCCGGCGTCCGGCCTGGTCTTGATGATCTCGAAGGCGGGCCGGATCGTCGCGGCCGTGGAGTGCACCGAACCCGACACCATGCCGTCGGCGAGACCCTCCTGGACCATCAGCGTGCCGAAGTAGTTCACGTCGGAGACGACGTCGTACGCCAGCTCCACCGTGACGCCCTTGTGGGCGCGCAGCCGTGCGTACTGATCGGCGAAGGCGTCGCGCAGTTCGCTGGTGGCCGGGTCGATCAACTGGCAGTCCCCCAGGTCGATGCCGAGGTCCGCGGCCTTCTTGCGGATCTGGTCGACCGGGCCGAGGAGGGTCAGGTCGCACACCCCGCGGCGCAGCAGGACCTCGGCCGCGTGCAGCACCCGTTCCTCGGTGCCCTCGGGGAGGACGACCCGGCGCAGGTCGGAGCGGGCCTGCTCCAGCAGCTTGTGCTCGAACATCATCGGCGTGACGCGGTCGCTGCTCGGCGCGGAGACCCGCTTCAGCAGGTCGGCGGTGTCGACGTGCCGCTCGAAGAGGCCGAGCGCGGTCTCCGCCTTGCGCGGGGTGGCCGCGTTGAGCTTGCCCTCCAGGGAGAACAGCTGCTCGGCGGTGGGGAAGCTGTTGCCGGCCACGGACAGCACGGGCGTGCCGGGCGCGAGACGGGCGGCGAGCGTGAGGACCTCCTGGCTCGGCACCTCGCCCAGGGTGAGCAGCACGCCGGCTATCGGCGGGGTGCCGGCGCTGTGCGCGGCCAGCGAGCCGACGACCAGGTCGGCCCGGTCGCCGGGGGTGACGACCAGGGCGCCGGGCGTCAGGGCGTGGAGGAAGTTCGGCAGCATGGCGCCGCCGAAGACGAAACCGAGGGCGTCGCGGGCCAGCCCCGAGTCGTCGCCCAGCAGCACCTTCGCCCCCAGGGCGGTGCTGACCTGCGCGACCGTCGGCGCCGACAGGGCGGGCTCGTCGGGCAGCACGTAACAGGGCACCGGCAGCCGGGAGACGAGCCCTCCGGCGATCTCCTCGCGGTCCTCGCGGGCGACCCGGTTGGCGACCATGGCGATGACGTCGCAGCCCAGGCCGTCGTAGGCGCGGTAGGCGTTGCGGGTCTCGGCGAGCACCGACTCCGTGCTCTGCCCGCGGCCGCCGACGACGGGGATCACGGAGGCGCCGAACTCGTTCGCCAGGCGCGCGTTCAGGGACAGTTCGTCCGGGAACTGGGTGTCGGCGTAGTCGGTGCCGAGGACCAGGACGACGTCGTAGTCGCGGGCGACGCGGTGGAAGCGGTCGACGAGCCGGGAGACCAGTTCGTCGGCGCCCTGCTCGGCCTGGAGGGCGGACGCCTCGTGGTAGTCCATGCCGTAGACGGTCCCGGGGTCCTGCGACAGCCGGTACCGGGCCCGCAACAGGTCGAACAGGCGGTCCGGCCCGTCGTGGACGAGGGGGCGGAAGACCCCCACCCGGTCGACCTGGCGGGTCAGGAGTTCCATGACCCCCAGCTCGACGACCTGGCGGCCGTCGCCGCGGTCGATCCCGGTCACGTACACGCTGCGCGTCACGCGTGCTCTCCGTTCCATCGATGGGGCCGTTCGGGCGGCTCATAAAAATCGCCCACCGAGGTGAGCAGAACCCTCTTGACAATACCCCTGCCCGCGGATAAGGCGCCCGTCAAGCGACAGTCGCCTCGGGGGCATGAAAGAATCGATATCGGCTCACCGGTACCCACAGCGAGCAGGAGACACAGCAGGATGCGCATCGGAGTCCTCACCGCGGGCGGCGACTGCCCCGGCCTGAACGCAGTGATCCGGTCGGTCGTGCACCGCGCGGTCGACAACTACGGCGACGAGGTGATCGGCTTCGAGGACGGATACGCCGGTCTGCTCGACGGCCACTACCGCACCCTCGACCTGAACGCCGTCAGCGGCATCCTCGCCCGCGGCGGCACGATCCTCGGCTCCTCACGGCTGGAGCGCGACCGCCTCCGCGAGGCCTGCGACAACGCCTCGGACATGATCCACGAGTTCGGCATCGACGCGCTGATCCCGATCGGCGGCGAGGGCACGCTGACGGCGGCCCGCATGCTGTCCGACGCGGGCCTGCCGGTCGTCGGCGTCCCGAAGACCATCGACAACGACATCTCCTCCACGGACCGCACCTTCGGCTTCGACACGGCCGTCGGCGTCGCCACGGAGGCCATGGACCGTCTGAAGACGACGGCCGAGTCCCACCAGCGCGTGATGGTCGTCGAGGTCATGGGCCGGCACGCGGGCTGGATCGCCCTGGAGTCCGGCATGGCGGCCGGCGCCCACGGCATCTGCCTGCCCGAACGCCCCTTCGACCCGGCCGACCTCGTGAAGCTGGTGGAGGAGCGGTTCGCGCGCGGCAAGAAGTTCGCGGTGATCTGCGTCGCCGAGGGCGCCCACCCCGCCGACGGCACGATGGACTACAGCAAGGGCGCGATCGACCAGTTCGGCCACGAGCGCTTCCAGGGCATCGGTACGGCGCTGGCGTTCGAGCTGGAGAAGCGGCTCGGCAAGGAGGCCCGTCCGGTCATCCTCGGCCATGTCCAGCGCGGCGGTGTGCCGACGGCGTACGACCGTGTCCTCGCGACCCGCTTCGGCTGGCACGCGGTGGAGGCGGCGCACCGGGGCGAGTTCGGCATGATGACCGCGCTGCGCGGCACCGACGTGAAGATGGTGCCGCTCGCGGAGGCGGTGACCGAGCTGAAGACGGTGCCCAAGGACCGGATGGACGAGGCGGAGTCGGTTTTCTAGGGTCTGTCGTCCTCAGCCGGAGTTCTTCTCGACGGTCGTCCAGAAGTGGTCGGTGATCCGGTCGAGGAAGTCGCGGCCGGAGTCCCGCGCGTCACCGGCCGCACTGCCGCCGCCCCAGCTCAGGGTGGCGGTCATCTGCCCCTGGTAGCTGTGGTGCAACTGCTGGAGGACGGCCTCCAGCACGCGCCGGTCCAAGGGGAGGATCTTGCCGACCGGCTTGGTGTACGCCTGCCAGCGGGTGCTGACCGCGCTGCGCAGGAGTTCGGCGAGTTCGGCCTCGCGGCCGGTGACGACGATCAGGTCGGGCGGGGTGAGGCCGAGCAGTTCGGTGAGTACGGCGGACTGGCGGTCGGTGCCGCGCCACTGGCCGCTCTCCTCCATGCGCATGTAGGCCGGGAACTCGTGACCGACGGCGCGGGCCACGTCCTCGGGGGCCAGGCCCCGGGCGATCCGGAACTCACGCAGCGTGCGCGGGCGGCCGATCAGTTCGGCGGGGGAGCACCACAGGACACCGGCGAGGGCGGTCAGCTCGGGGCTGGTGGGGGACAGGGTCGCTCGTTCCCAGGAGACGACGAGTTCCGGGGTGGCGTAGGGCAGTCCGAACGAGACGCGCAGGCCGTGGGCGACATGGTCCGGGGTCATCCCCAGTGCGGCGCGCAGCCGGCGGGCTGCGAGGGCGTCGAAGGGCGGACCTGGCTGGTGGGTGTGGGACAGGGGTCGGTGCACGGGCACACCGTAGGCGCCGGAGGCTGCTGTGACTACGGGCGGTTCGACCATAGTCACCGGTTGTGGAAACGTACGGTGAGCGGTTTCCGTCGTTTCCTCCCCGGTGCCGGTGCCGGTGCCGGTGCCGGTGTCCGAGCCGGGCCCCGTGGCCGGTGCCGGGGCGCGGGCATGCCGGCCGCCGGTTGCTTGTGGCTGCGTCACGGGGCTGCCGGGACCCACCGGTACACCAGCTGCGGTTCCGGGGCCCGAGCCGGGGCCCGTGGCCGGTGCCGGGTCGCGGGCATGCCGGCCGCCGGCTGCTCGTGGCTGCCTCACCGGGCGGCCGGGACCCACCGGTAGACCAGCTCGGGTCTGCCCACCTGCCCGTACAGCGGCTTGCGTTCCGCCCTTCCCGACTCCACCAGGTGTTCCAGATAGCGGCGGGCGGTGATCCGGGAGATGCCCACCGCCTCGGCCACTCCCGCCGCGGTCAGTCCCTCCGTCGCCTCCCGCACGGCCCCCGTCACCCGCTCCAGGGTCGGGCCGCTCAGCCCCTTGGGCAGCGCGACGGGGCCCGGTGCGCGCAGGGTGGCCAGGGCGCGGTCGACCTCGTCCTGACCGCTCGCCTCGCCGGCCGCCCCGCGGAACTCCGCGTACCGCACGAGCCGGTCCCGCAGGGTGGCGAAGGTGAACGGCTTCAGCACGTACTGGACGACGCCCAGCGACACACCTTCCCGGACCACCGTCAGATCGCGCGCCGAGGTAACCGCTATCACGTCCGCGTGGTACCCCGCCGCCCGCAGCGAGCGCGCCAGCTGGAGCCCGTGCCCGTCCGGCAGATGCAGGTCCAGCAGCAGCAGGTCCACCGGCGTACGGTCCAGCATGCGCCGCGCCTCCGCACCGGTGTGCGCCTTGCCCACCGCCACGAACCCCGGCACCCGGCCGACGTACAGGAGATGCGCGTCGGCGGCGACGGGGTCGTCCTCGACCACCAGCACCCGGATCGGCTCGTCGCCCGAAACGTCCGTCACGTCCGTCATCCCTTGCCTCCCGACACCGGCACGGCGGCGACCGTCGTGCGCAGGGGCAGCCGTACCACGAACTCCGCTCCGCCGCCCTCGGCCTCCGCCACCGACAGGGTCCCGTCGTGGCGGTGCACAGCCTGCTGGACGAGGGCCAGGCCGAGGCCGCGGCCCCCGGGTCCGGACGGCTTCGTGGAGAAACCGCGCTCGAAGACCTGCTCGGTGTGCGCCGGGTCCACCCCGGCACCGGTGTCCGTCACCCGCAGCACCAGCTCGCCGCCGCCCTCGCCGTCCCGCGCGCCATGCTCGGTGCACGCGGTCACCGTGACCCGCGCCCGCACGCTGCCCTGTGCCGCGTCCACGGCGTTGTCGATGAGGTTGCCGAGGATGGTGACCAGGTCCCGGGCGGGCAGCGAGTCCGGGAGCAGCCCGTCGTCGAGGCCGCTGCCCTGCGACACCACCAGCTCCACGCCCCGCTCGTTCGCCTGCGCCGTCTTGCCCAGCAGCAGCGCCGCGAGGACCGGCTCGCTCACCGCGGCCACCACCTGGTCGGTCAACGCCTGGGCCAGTTCCAGTTCGGCGGTCGCGAAGTCCACGGCCTCGTCGGCGCGGCCCAGTTCGATCAGCGAGACCACGGTGTGCAGCCGGTTCGCCGCCTCGTGGGCCTGTGAGCGCAGGGCCTGGGTGAACCCGCGCTCCGAGTCCAACTCGCCCATCAGTGACTGGAGTTCGGTGACGTCGCGGAGGGTCACCACGGTGCCCCGGCGTTCTCCGCCGGACACCGGCGAGGTGTTCACCGCCACCACCCGGTCCGCCGTCAGATGCACCTCGTCCACACGCGGTTCGGAGGACAGCAGAGCGCCCGTCAGCGGGGCGGGCAGACCGAGGTCGGCGACGGACCGGCCCACCACCTCCCCCGAGACACCCAGCAGTTCACGGCCGCCGTCGTTGATCAGCGCCACCCGGTACTGGCCGTCCAGCATCAGCAGCCCCTCGCGCACCGCGTGCAGTGCCGCCTGGTGGTAGTCGTGCATCCGGCTCAGCTCGGACGCGTTCATGCCGTGGGTGTGGCGGCGCAGCCGGGCGTTGATGACGTACGTGCCGACCGCGCCGAGCGCGAGCGCGCCCGCCGCGACGCCGAACAGGGCCGTCACCTGGTCCTGCACCCGTTTGGTGATCGCCTCGACCTTGATGCCCGCGCTGACCAGGCCGATGATCCGGCCGTCGTCGTCCTCGACGGGGGTGACCGCGCGGACGGACGGGCCGAGGGTGCCGGTGTAGGTCTCGGTGAAGGTCTCGCCCTTCAGGGCGCGGGCGGTGTTGCCGCGGAAGTGCAGGCCGATCTGCTTCTCGTCCGGGTGGGTCCAGCGGATCCCCGCCGGATTCATGATCGTGACGAAGTCGACCTCGGTGTCGTGCATGATCCGCAGCGCGTACGGCTGGAGTTCGGCCGTCGGGTCCGAGGTGCCGATCGCCTCCCGCACGGAGGGGGAGTCGGCGACCGAGCGGGCCACCGCCGAGGCCTGCCGGCTCGCGGCCTCCTCGGCCTGGCCGCGGTCGCTGATGTAGGTGAACAGCGCGTAACCCGCGACGAGCACCGCTATGAGGACCGCCTGCATGGCGAACAGCTGGCCGGCCAGGCTGCGGGGTCTCGGGACGGGGATGCGCATGTCGTCAGTGTGCCCCCCGGTTAAGCGTGAACTAAATGAACGGAAGGGTGACCGCCCTCACAGCGCGGGGGGATAGTCACGGCATCCCCCATATCCCCCGGACGTGAGCCGCACGCCGGTGATGCCGACGAAGACGTCAAGGAGGGCAGCCGTGGCCGCCAGCACCCCCGATACGGCATCCGCCGTACCCGCCGAGAAGCGGGACCGCACGCACTATCTGTACATAGCGGTGATCGTCGCGGTCGCCATCGGTATCGCCGTGGGCCTGATCGCCCCCGACTTCGCCGTCGAGCTGAAGCCCATCGGCACCGGGTTCGTGAACCTGATCAAGATGATGATCTCGCCGATCATCTTCTGCACGATCGTGCTCGGCATCGGATCCGTCCGCAAGGCCGCCAAGGTCGGCGCCGTAGGCGGTATCGCCCTCGCCTACTTCACGGTCATGTCGCTGGTCGCCCTCAGCATCGGCCTTGTCGTCGGCAACATCCTGGACCCGGGCAGCGGCCTCGCGCTCACCGACGCGGTCAAGGAGACCGGCCAGGCGCAGGTGTCGGCGGAGGCCAAGGACACCACCGAGTTCCTGCTGGGCATCATCCCGACCACGATCGTCTCCGCCTTCACCGGCGGTGAGGTGCTCCAGACGCTGCTCGTCGCGCTGCTCGCGGGCTTCGCCCTCCAGGCCATGGGCCCGGCCGGTCAGCCGGTCCTGCGCGGTGTCGAGCACATCCAGCGGCTCGTCTTCCGCATCCTCGCCATGGTGATGTGGGCCGCCCCGATCGGTGCCTTCGGTGCCATCGCCGCGGTCACCGGCTCGGCCGGCGTCGACGCGCTCAAGAGCCTCGCGGTCCTGATGCTCGGCTTCTACGCGACCTGTTTCCTGTTCGTCTTCATCGTGCTCGGCACGCTGCTGCGGGTCGTCTCGGGGCTGAACATCTTCGTCTTCTTCAAGTACCTGCTCCGCGAGTTCCTGCTGATCCTGTCCACCTCCTCCTCCGAGTCGGCGCTGCCGCGCCTCATCGCGAAGATGGAGCACCTGGGCGTCAGCAAGCCCGTCGTCGGCATCACCGTCCCGACCGGCTACTCCTTCAACCTCGACGGCACCATGATCTACATGACCATGGCCTCGCTGTACATCGCCGACGCCATGGGTACGCCGATGTCGGTCGGCGAGCAGATCCCGCTGCTGCTGTTCCTGCTGGTCGCCTCCAAGGGCGCCGCCGGTGTCACCGGCGCCGGCCTCGCGACCCTGGCCGGCGGCCTCCAGTCGCACAAGCCGGCCCTGGTGGACGGCATCGGCCTCATCGTCGGCATCGACCGCTTCATGAGCGAGGCCCGCGCCCTCACGAACTTCGCGGGCAACGCCGTCGCCACGGTCCTGATCGGCACCTGGACCAAGGAGATCGACAAGGGACGCGTGGAGCAGGTCCTCGCCGGTGAGCTGCCCTTCGACGAGAAGACCCTCCTCGACGACGGCCACGGCGGCAGCCAGGACGCCCCCGCTGCGGACCTTCCCGAGCAGCGGGAAGAGGGCGAGAAGGAACTCGCCAAGGCCTGACGCCCCCGGGGCGGCACGTCCCCTCCCACTCCGGGTGTCCGGCCCTGCCTGAACCCGGGCCGGACACCCGGTTGTACGCCGGGCGGCTGAGTACTCCCCCGTAGCTCAGCCGCCCGGTTTCCGCTTCTCCCTCTTGCCGCAGGCCCTCGGTGTTCGCCCACCGGGGGCCTGCGGCGTTTCTCGCGTGGTCGCGGCCGTCAGTCGGACTCGTTCACCTTCGTCACCAGTGCGGCGGCCAGGGTGGCGGGCACGCCCGCGGCGGTGAGCGTCGTGACGGCGGCCGACCGGCCCGCCTCGTGCGTGCTCAGCAGCTCGTCGTTCACCGCCTCCATCAGCGCGAACACGATCTGCTCGTGCACGTACGCCAGCGCCGGCGCCGGCAGTGGTGAGACGAACGTCCCCTCGTCCAGACCGCGCTGGAGCAGCCGGATCGAGTCCCGGCGGACCGGGGCGAGCCGCTCCCGGATGCCCTGCATGGTGACCGTGCGCTGGGCCAGCGCGACCAGCAGACGGTAGCGGTCGGCGATCTTCCAGACGGCCAGCACCGACCGGGCCAGCTCCTCCGCCGGGTCCCCGACGGCCTCACGTTCCGGCTGGTGGGCGGCCGCCAGCACCTCCACCGCCTCGTCGACCAGCGTGCCGATCAGCGCCTCACGGCTGGGGAAGTGGCCGTACACCGTGCGCCGTACGACACCGGCGGCGCGGGCGATCTGGTCCATGGACGCGTCGGGGTCGCGCAACAGCTCGGCGAGGGCCACATCGAGGATGCGGCGTCGGTTTGCCTCGGCGCGACTGTTGTTACCCGTGGTCATGGCGGCCATTGTGCCCGCCTTCCGGTGATGGCTCATTCCGCGCCCCGGATTTGCACGCTGTTGTGCAGCGGACGTACATTGCACAGCGTTGTGCAATTCAAGCCGCGCACGTCCCGAGGAAGGCGATCCCTGCCATGCGACTCGTCATGAACGAACCGGTCGAAGGGATGAAGGGCCCCTACCGCCGACGCTGGTGGGCGCTCCTCGTCCTCTGCCTGAGTCTGTTGATCATCGTGATGGCGAACACCGCCCTCACGGTCGCCGCGCCCGCCATGACCGAGGACCTGGGCCTCTCCAGCGCCGACCTCCAGTGGGTGATCGACGGCTACACCGTGCCGTACGCGGCGCTGATGCTGCTGCTCGGGGCGATCGGCGACAAGTACAGCCGACGCGGGGCGCTCGTCCTCGGGCTCGTCGTGTTCGCCGGCGGCGCCGTCTCCGGCTACCTCGCCGACAGCTCCACCGCCGTGATCGCGGCCCGCGCCGTGATGGGCGTGGGCGCGGCGCTCATCATGCCCGCGACGCTCTCACTGCTCGCCGCGACCTTCCCGCGCGCGGAACGCGCCAAGGCGATCGCCCTGTGGACCGCGACCGCGGGCCTCGCCATCGCGGCCGGTCCGCTCGTCGCCGGCGCGCTGCTGGAGAACCACGGCTGGTCGTCGTCGTTCCTCATCAACGTGCCCGTCGCCGCCGTCGCGATAGTCGGCGCCCTCGTCCTCGTCCCGCCGTCCAGGGCCGGGCACCACGACCGCATCGACTACGTCGGCGGTCTGCTGTCGGTGGTCTGGATCGGCGCGCTCGTCTACATGATCATCGAGGGTCCGCACTTCGGCTGGGGCCCCAAGTCGATCGGCGCGGCGGTCGTCGCCGCCGCGGCCCTGCTCGCCTTCGTCCTGTGGGAACTGCGCCACCCGCGCCCGGTGCTCGACGTCCGCCGTTTCACCGACCGCCGTTTCGCCGGGTCCAACCTGGCCGTCGCCCTGTTCTTCCTGGCCGTGTTCGGCGCCTTCTACTACCTGACCCAGCACCTCCAGTTCGTCCTCGGCTACGACGCCCTCGACACCGGCCTGCGCATGCTGCCGCTCGCCGGCGCGGTCTTCGTCGGCTCGGCCCTGACCGCCTACCTCACCCCGCGCGTCGGCATGAGGTGGACGGTCACCGCGGGCATGGTCGGCGGCACGGCCGCCCTCGCCCTGCTCACCCAGGTCGACTCCACGTCCTCGTACGGCGACTTCGTGGCGCCCCTCGTCGTCCTCGGCGTGGCGATCGGGCTCGCCCTGTCGCCCTGCACGGACGCCATCATGGGGGCGTTCCCCGAGTCCGAACTGGGCGTCGGCGGCGCGGTGAACGACACCTCGCTGGAGCTGGGCGGCTCCCTCGGCATCGCCATCCTCGGCTCGCTGCTGGGTACGTCGTACTCCGACCACCTCGGAGACGCGGCGTCCGGCAGCGGCCTCCCGGCCGGCACCCTCGCCACCGCACAGGACTCGGTCGGCGCCGGGTACGCCGTCGCGCAGGGCGTCGCCGACAGGGCGCGGCAGCTCGGTGAGCAGGCGGCACAGTCGACCGATCCGCAGCAGGCCGCGCAGCTCAAGGCGCAGGCCGCCCAACTCGCCGAGAACGCCCGGCACATGGCCGACTCGGTCGGCTCATCCTTCGCGGACGCGGTCGCCCACACGAGCCTGGTCGGCGCGGTCGTGCTCGGCGTCGGAACCGTACTGGTGGCGGTGCTGCTGCCGGGCAAGGGGAAGCCGGCGGAGGCCGGGACGGAGGGCGAGGAGGACACGGAGCGGGAACGGGAGGTCAGCGAGGTGCGCTGAGCGGTTCAGGCCCAGGGGTCGGTGATCTCCCGCAGGGACGTGAGCGCCTCCCGCAACTGCCGCATCCGGCGCTTGCCGAGGTGCTCCTCCCACTCCTGCTCCACCTCCGCGACCACCCCGTCCGCGACCTCCTTCGCCGCCCACGCCTTCTCCGCGCCGCACACCAGCCGGGCCCGCCGGTCGGTCGGGTCCGGCATCCGCCGCACATAGCCGGCCTTCTCCAGCTGGTCGACCAGGAAGCCGGCGGTCTGCTTGGTGATCTGGGCCTGTTCGGCGAGGTCCGTCAGCCGGGTGCCGTCCGGGCCGATGCGCTGGAGGACCCGGGCCTGGGCGGGGGTGAAGTCGTCGAAACCCGCCTCGGCGAGGGCGGCGAAGACGCGGTTCTCCAGGGCCCGGTAGGGGAGGAACAGCAGGACGCCCGTGTTGATCTCCGGCTCCGCCTCGTCCGGGCCGCCGTCCGTCGTCACCGCCGACACCTCCTCGCCCGCTTTCGCCATGCCTTGACAGTGGTCAGAGTCCCTGACTAATTTGGTCAGAGAAGCTTACCACTTGAGTGGGTGATTCCCGTGGGTGCGGTGCTGGACGAGGACACGTGCTGGCAGGTCATCGACCGTGAACGGACCAGCCTGGCCGACCTGTTGGAGGGGCTCGGTCCCGAGGAGTGGGAGACGCCCACGCAGTGCGGGGACTGGCGGGTGCGGGACGTTGCCGCGCATCTGACGGTGGCGGCCCGCTTCTCGTACGGCCAGGTGGTGGGTGAGATGGTCCGCGCCCGCGGCAACTGGAACCGCATGATCCATGACAGCGCCGTCCGTGAGGCGGGGCGCCCGGCCGACGAGATCGTCGCCCTGCTCCGCTCCACCGTCGGCTCCCGCCGCCTCGCCCCCATGACCAGCCGCCGCGAGCCCCTCATCGACATCCTCGTCCACGGCCAGGACATCGCCCTCGCGCTCGGCCGGGACCGCGAGATGCCGCGCGAGGCGGCCCGCGACGCCGCCGACCGCGTCTGCACGATGCGCGTCCCGCCCCGCCCCTGGCCCCTCCCGCGGGCCCGCGTGGTCGCCACGGACATCGAGTGGAGCCACGGCGAGGGCAAGGAGATCCGCGGCCCGATCGCCGCACTGCTCCTCCTGCTGACGGGCCGGGAAGCGGCTGCGGAGGCTCGGCTGACGCGGACGGGGTGACACCCGCCCACGGTCCCGCCGTTTCGTTGAGGTGCGGTGCCCGCGCCTCGGGCCGCCCGGATCGGCCCGTACCCGCCGACGACCGCCCCACCCCGGTACCACCGGCCCCACCCCGGCCCAACCCCGGTACCACCCGCCTCACCCCCGTCGCGCCCGTCTCACCCCCGTACCCCCCGCCGTCGCCGCACCGCCTCCTCCAGCCGGGTCAGCTCCTCCTCGTCCAGGGTCAGGTCCGCCGCCGCTGCCGAGTCCTGGATCGTCGTGGGGCGGCTGGCGCCCGGGATGGGGATCACCGTGGGGGAGCGGGTCAGCAGCCAGGACAGGCAGACCTGTTGGGGGCTCACCCCGCGTTCCCGGCCGATCTCGTGGAAGGCGGCGAAGCGGTGTCCGCCCTCCGTGCGGGACGGGCCGTCCAGGGCGCTGCGGGCGATGCCGCCGAGGGGGCTCCACGGGAGGAAGGCCAGGCCCAGTTCGGCGCACAGGCGCAGCTCGGGCTCGCTGTCGCCGACGGCGGGGGAGTAGCGGTTCTGCACCGACACCAGCCGGTCGCCGAGGATCGCGTGGGCCCGGCGGATCTGGTCCGCGTCCGTGTTGGAGATGCCGGCCAGCCGGATCTTGCCCTCGTCGAGCAGGTCCAGCAGGGCGCCCACCGAGTCCTCGAAGGGCACGGCGGGGTCGGGCTTGTGCAGTTGGTACAGGCCGATCGCGTCGACCCCGAGCCGCTTGAGGGAGGCCTCCGCGGCCGCCTTGAGCCGGCCCGGTTCGCCGTTCACCGTCCAGTCCTCGCCGGCCGGCCTGCCCCGGCCGCCCTTCGTGGCGACCAGCACCTCCTCGGCCGTAGCGCCGTAGGTGGCGAGGGCGCGGGCGACGAGGCGTTCGCTGTGCCCGGGTTCGGCTCCGGGGAGGTGGTAGGAGTCGGCGGTGTCCAGCAGGGTCACGCCCGCGTCCAGGGCCGCGTGGACCGTGGCGAGCGCGCGGGCCTCGTCGGGGCGTCCCTCGATGGACAGCGGCATCGCGCCGAGCCCGATCGCGCTCACCCGGAGGCCGCCGAGGGTGCGGTACCGCACGTCAGCCATCCTTTCCGAGGGTCTCCGCGACCGCCCGCCCGAGCCACTGCCGGGCGTTGCCGAAGGCGAAACCGAGCCGCACGGCACGGGAGTTGTCCATGGGGTAGGAGCGGCGGAAGGCGAACGGGGAGACCTCGCCGACCTCCACCTCGTGGAAGACGGTCTTGCCGTCGGGGAAGTGCCCGGCCACCACCCCGCACAACTCCTCGGTGGTCAGCGGCTGGTGGGACGCCGCGTTGACGGGTCCGGTGAACTCCTCGCCCGCCGCCCAGAACAGGAAGTCCGCGATCTCCTCGACGTGGATGTACGTCGCCGGGTGGTTGGACACCGGCACGGTGATCGGCTCGCCGGTGCGGATGCGGTCCGCGTAGTGGGCCAGCCGTCCGGTGAAGTCGTCGGCGCCTCCCAGGACGTGCGCGACCCGTACCGCCGTCCACGGGAACGCCGCGGCCGACGCGAACACCGCCTCCGCCTGACGCTTGCCCTCGCCGTAGTGGGCGTCGAGGAACTCGGCGTCTCCCCAGGGAAGTTCGAGGTCGACGGTCGCGGCCAGGGGATCGACGTCCGTCTCCCGCACGGGGGCGATGGAGTCCTCGTACTCGTAGACCTCGACGGTGGACGTCAGCACATAGCGGTGGGTGCGGCCGGCGAGGACGCGCACGGCGACGGCCGCCTGCCGCGGGGTGTAGCAGACCTGGTCGACGACCACGTCGAAGCGGCGCGGGCCGAGCGCCGCGCGCAGCGCCTCCTCGTCGTCGCGGTCGGCGACGAGGTGGACCGTCCCCGCGGGCGGCCGTGACGATCCACGGTTGAGGACCGTGACCCGGTCGCCGGCCGCCAGCAGCCTTTCGACCAGCCGCCTGCCGACATACCGGTTCCCACCGATGACCAGAACCTCTCGCGCCTTTTCCATGACCATAATTCTCGCGGCGTACCCACGAGGTCTGAAGGGGAAGACATGGGAGTTCAGGTCGGCGCACCGAAAGAACCACGGCATCCGCGCGCCGCCGCCAGCGAAACAGCGGTGGCCTTCGACGCCCTGGACCGGCAGATACTCCACCTGCTCCAGACGGACGGCCGGATCAGACTGAGCGAGCTGGGACGCCGGGTCCGGCTGAGCCCGGCCGCGGTGACCGAGCGGGTGCGTCGCCTGGAGGCCGCGGGCGCCATCACCGGATACGGCGCCCAGGTCGCCCCGGCCCGCCTCGGCTACGGCATCCAGGCGTTCATCCGGGTCAACCCGCACGGCGGCTACACCCTCAAGCACCCCCGCACCCTGGAACTTCTCGACCGCCCCGAGATCACCGAGGTCCACCACGTGATCGGTGAGGACTGCTGGCTCCTCAAGGTGGCCGTCACGGACACGGTGCACCTGGAGGAGGTCCTGGAGCAGACCTCGGCGCTGGGCCGGACCACGACGTCGATCGTGCTGTCCTCCCCGGTGCACGGGAAACCGCTCCTGCCGCCGGCGTGAGGCCGTCGCGCCGACGCCACCTCTTGCGTTGACGTCGGCGTCAAGCCGTACGTTCGTAGGCATGCGAATCGGCGAGCTGGCCGCACGGGCCGGAACCACGACGCGGACGCTGCGGTACTACGAGTCGCGGGGGCTGCTGCCCGCGCGGCGCGACGAGCTGGGTCATCGGGCCTACGACGAGCGCGACCTGCGGGCGTTGCAGCAGATCAGGACGTTGCAGCACTTCGGGTTCGAGCTGGAGGAGACCCGGCCCTTCGTGGAGTGTCTGCGGGCCGGACACCCGGAGGGCGACTCGTGCCCGGCCTCGCTGGCGGTGTACCGGCGCAAGCTGGACGAGCTGGACGCGCTCATCGGGGAGCTGGCGGCGGTCCGCGAGAAGGTCGCCGGGCAGCTCACGCGGGCCGAGCGGGCGCGTGACGAGCTGGCCGCCGAGGCGCTGGTTCCGGGGGGTCCGGAGCCCGTGTGCGAACTGGGAGGGCGGGAGCGGTGACCAAGGTGGCCGGAGTGGACGAGGTGACGGACGCGGATTTCGGGGCGGAGGTGCTCGCGGCGGAACTGCCGGTGCTGGTGGAGTTCACCGCCGACTGGTGCCCGCCGTGCCGGCAGATGGCGCCGGTGCTCAGGGCGCTCGCGGAGGAGGAGGGCGAGCGGCTGAAGGTGGTGCAGCTGAACGTGGACCAGAACCCGGAGACCACCAACCACTACAAGGTGCTGTCGATGCCGACGTTCATGGTGTTCCGGGGCGGTGAGCCGCTGAAGGCGATGGTGGGAGCGCGGCCGAAGCGGCGGCTGCGGGAGGAGTTGTCGGACGTCCTCTGAGCACCATGCGGCACCATGCGAAAAACCCCCGAGCAATTGCGCTCGGGGGTTTTCTCGGCGTATATTCGATGATTCGCGACTTCAGGCGACTGAATCGCGGAAAAGTTCAATGAGCAGAGTATATCCGGGCGGGAGCGGCATTGTCAAACATCGACGCAGGCACCGATGTAAGTAACGAATTCACCGACGGTGAAATGCGCGGTGAACAGGAATTCATCGACGGGCTGTACGCGCGCGTGGACGCGCTGCGCGGTGTCACCGAGGCCGCCGTCACCGACGCGCTCGCCCAGGGCAACACCCCCATGCAGGCCCGCCTGGAACGGGACATCCTCGTCGCCGAACGCTCCGGGCTGCTCGCCGCGCTGAACGCCGTGGACGGCTCGCTCTGCTTCGGCCGGATCGACCTGTCCTCCGGCGCCAGCCACCACATCGGCCGGATCGGCCTGCGCCGGGACGACCCCGACCGCACCCCGGTCCTCGTCGACTGGCGGGCCGACATCGCCCGCCCCTTCTACCTGGCCACCGGCCACACCACGATGGGCCTGCGCCGCCGCCGGCACATCTCCACCGACGGCCGCCGGGTCACCGCCCTGCACGACGAGTTCCTCGACCTCGGCGACGCCACCCGCACCGGCCACGAGGACCCCGCCGGTGACGCCGTCCTGCTCGCCGCGCTCAACTCCGCCCGCACCGGCCGCATGCACGACATCGTGCAGACCATCCAGGCCGAGCAGGACGAGATCATCCGCGCACCCCACCGCGGGGTGCTGGTCGTCGAGGGCGGCCCCGGCACCGGCAAGACGGCCGTCGCCCTGCACCGCGCCGCCTACCTCCTCTACGAGCACCGCGAACTGCTCGCCAAGCGGGCCGTCCTCATCGTCGGCCCCAACCCCGCCTTCCTCGGCTACATCGGCGAGGTGCTCCCCTCCCTCGGCGAGACCGGCGTACTCCTCGCGACGGTCGGCGAGCTGTACCCGGGCGTGAAGGCGACGGCCGCGGACACCCCCGAGGCGGCCGCCGTGAAGGGCCGCGCCGACATGGCCGACGTCCTCGCCGCCGTCGTACGCGACCGGCAGGCGCTGCCCGACCCCGTGATCGCGATCGAGCACGACCGCGAGGTGCTGATGCTCGACGAGGGGCTGGTCGGCGTCGCCCGCGAGCGGACCCGGGCCGCGAAGCTGCCGCACAACGCCGCCCGCGAGCACTTCGAGGGCCACATCCTCAACACCCTCACCGAGCTGTACGCCGAACGCGTCGGCACCGACCCCTACGACGGCTCCAGCCTCCTCGACCCCAGCGACGTCACCCAGATCCGCGACGAGCTGGCCGAGAACCCCGAGGTGTGGGCGGCCGTCGACCAGTTGTGGCCGGTGCTCACCCCGCAGCGGGTGGTCGCCGACCTCCTCGCCGACCCCGAGGGGTACGTCCATGAGGAGGACGCGGCCGCCATCCGCCGCCCGGTGACCCGGGCCTGGACGGTCGCGGACGTCCCGCTGCTCGACGAGGCCGCCGAACTCCTCGGCGAGGACGACCGGTCGGCACGGGAGCGCGCCGACCGCGAACGGGAACGGCAGGTCGCCTACGCCCAGGGCGTGCTGGACGTCTCCTACGCCTCCCGGACGTACGAGTTCGACGACAAGGAGGACGAGGACTCGGAAGTCCTGTCGGCCCACGACATCATCGACGCCGAACGCTTCGCCGAACGCCACGAGGAGGACGACCACCGCAGCGCCGCCGAGCGCGCGGCGGCCGACCGGACCTGGGCGTTCGGGCACATCATCGTCGACGAGGCGCAGGAGCTGTCGCCGATGGCGTGGCGGCTGCTGATGCGGCGCAGCCCGACCCGCTCCATGACGCTCGTCGGCGATCCGGCGCAGACCGCGGAGGCGGCGGGCGTCGGCTCCTGGTCGGGCATCCTCGACCCGTACGTCGGGGACCGCTGGGAGCACACCAGGCTGGGCGTCAACTACCGCACCCCCGCCGAGATCATGGACGTCGCGGCGGCCGTCGTCCGCGCCGAGGAGCCCGACTTCGTGCCGCCGAGTTCGGTACGGTCCACCGGCGTACGCCCCTGGGTGCGCGCCGTCGACGACCTGCCGGGCGCGGTCGCCGAGGCGGTGGACGAACTGACCCCCGCCGAGGGCCGGCTGGCGGTGATCGCCCCCCGCGACCTGCACCGGCGCCTCGCGGCCCGCCTCGACGGAGTCACCGCGGACGCCGACCCCGACCTCACCCACCAGGTCGTCCTCCTGGACCCCCGCCAGTCAAAGGGCCTGGAATTCGACTCGGTCCTGGTGGTGGAACCGTCCCGCTACGGCACGAGCGACCTGTACGTCGCCCTGACCCGGGCCACCCAACGCCTGGGAGTCCTCCACACGGGGAACCTGCCGGGGCCGCTGGCGGAGACCCTCGGGTAGCCCGGCGCCCGGGGGCTACGCCGGCCGCAGCCACACCGTCGACAGCGGGGGCAGCGTCAGGCGGACGGACGCCGGGTGGCCGTGCCAGGGCTGGGGTTCGGGTTTCACCGGGTCGGGGTGGAACACGTCGCTGCCCCCGTACCGCCCGGCGTCCGTGTTGAGGACCTCGTACCACGCGGGTACGTCGTCCGGCACGCCCAGCCGGTAGTCGTGGCGGACGACGGGGGAGAAGTGGGACACCGCCAGCAGGGGCGTACCGTCCGCGTCGCGGCGCAGGAAGGCGAGGACGTTGTCGTCGGCGGCGTCACCCACCACCCACTCGAAGCCGTCGGCGGAGGTGTCCCGCTCCCACAGCGCCGGCGTCGAGCGGTAGACGGAGTTCAGGTCACGGACCAGCTCCCGCACGCCCCGGTGATCGGCCTCCGCCCCGTACGCGGGGTCGAGCAGCCACCAGTCGGGCCCGTGCTCCTCCGACCACTCCGCCCCCTGCGCGAACTCCTGCCCCATGAAGAGGAGTTGCTTGCCGGGATGGGCCCACATGTACGCCAGGTAGGCCCGGAGACTCGCGCGCTGCTGCCACCAGTCGCCCGGCATCTTCGACACGAGCGACTTCTTGCCGTGCACGACTTCGTCGTGCGAGATGGGCAGGACGTAGTTCTCGCTGTAGGCGTACACCATGGAGAAGGTCATCTCGCCGTGGTGGTACTTGCGGTACACGGGTTCGTGGCTCATGTACTGGAGCGAGTCGTGCATCCACCCCATGTTCCACTTCAGTCCGAAGCCGAGCCCGCCGAAGCCGCTCGGCCCCCGGTGGTGCGTGGCGCGCGTGACGCCGTCCCAGGCCGTGGACTCCTCCGCGATGGTCACGACGCCGGGGACGCGCCGGTACACGGTGGCGTTCATCTCCTGGAGGAAGGCCACCGCGTCCGGATTCTCCCGGCCGCCGTGCTCGTTGGGCGTCCACTGGCCGGGCTCGCGCGAGTAGTCGAGGTAGAGCATGGAGGCGACGGCGTCCACCCGGAGCCCGTCGATGTGGAACTCCTCGCACCAGTAGACCGCGTTGGCGACGAGGAAGTTGCGCACCTCGCGCCGCCCGTAGTCGAACTCCAGCGTCCCCCAGTCGGGATGCGCGGCCCGCAGCGGGTCCTCGTGCTCGTAGAGGGTCCGCCCGTCGAACTCGGCCAGCGCCCAGTCGTCCCGCGGGAAGTGCGCCGGCACCCAGTCCATGAGGACGCCGATGCCCGCCCGGTGCAGCGCGTCCACGAGGAACCGGAAGTCGTCGGGCGTGCCGAGCCGGGCCGTGGGCGCGTAGAAGCCGGTGACCTGGTAGCCCCAGGAGCCGCCGAAGGGATGCTCGGCGATCGGCATCAGCTCGACGTGCGTGAAGCCCAGCTCCCTGACGTACGCGGGGAGCTGCTCGGCGAGTTGGCGGTACGTCAGACCCGGTCGCCAGGACGGGAGATGGACCTCGTAGATCGAGAGCGGTGCCTCGTGGGCCGGACGTTCCCCGCGACGCGCCAGCCACTCCTCGTCGCCCCACTCGTAGTGCGAGGACTCGACCACCGACGAGGTGGCCGGCGGGGTCTCCGTACGGCGGGCCATCGGGTCGGCGCGCTGGGTGCGGGAACCGTCGGGCCGGGTGATGTCGAACTTGTACAGCTCACCCTCGCCGATCCCCGGCACGAACAGCTCCCACACCCCGGACGAGCCCAGCGCCCGCATCGGATACCCGATGCCGTCCCAGAAGTTGAAGGTGCCCGCGAGCCGCACCGCGCGCGCGTTGGGCGCCCACACGCAGAAGCGGGTGCCGCTCACACCCTGGTGGGTCATGGGGTGCGCGCCGAGCACCGTCCACAGTTCCTCGTGCCGGCCCTCGCCTATCAGGTGCAGGTCCAGATCGCCCAGCGTGGGCAGGAAGCGGTACGGGTCCTCGGTCTCCTGGACCGCCCCCTCGTAGGCGATGACGAGACGGTAGGCCGGGACCTCCCGCAGAGGGAGCAGGCCGGAGAAGAAGCCGTCGCCGTCGTCGTGCAGCCCGGCCCGCAGATCGCCCGTGACGACGGTGACCGAGAGGGCGTAGGGGCGGAAGGCGCGGAAGACGATGCCGCCGGGCACCGGGTGCGCGCCGAGCACGGCGTGCGGCTGGTGATGGGTGCCATGCAGCAGCCGCTCACGGTCGACGGCGTCCAGCGCGGGGGAGAGGGCGACTTCCAGAGGCTCGGCCGAGGGCTCGACGGCGGGCTCGTGGGCGCGCTCGACGGGGGCCTTCTTCGCGGTGCTGCCGCGGGGGGCGGCCTTCGGCGTGACCGCTTTCTTCGCCACGGTCTTCTTGGCCGCGGTCGCCTTCTTCGCCGCCGCCTTCTTCGTCACGGCCTTCGCCGTGACGGCCTTCTTGGCGGCGGCCTTCCCGGCAGCCGCTGTCTTCTTGCCCGCCGCCTTCTTGGCCGTCGCCGTCTTGGCCACCGTCTTCTTGGCCGCGGCCTTCTCGGCCGGGACCTTCTTCGGGTCCTTCGAGGCCTTGGGGGCCTTCGGGTCCCTCGGGTCGGAACCGTGGGGGGACGGGGGGCTGGGAGTCACGGGCGAAGCCTCCTCAGGACGAGTCGGATGCGGCGAGCCGACGTATCGCGGTCAGCGGGACGGAGAGCCAGTCGGGGCGGTGCCGGGCCTCGTAGACGACCTCGTAGACCGCCTTGTCCGTCTCGTAGGCCCGCAGCAGTACGGGATCGGTGCGTGGGTCCGTGCCGGACGCCTCGGCGTAGCCGGAGCAGTACGCGGCCCGGCAGACCTCGGCCCATCCGGGCGCCGGCGGGTCGGTGGAGAGGGCGGCGTAGTCGAAGGAGCGCAGCATGCCCGCCACGTCCCGGACGGCCGGCTGGGGCATCCTGCGTTCGGCGAGCGGACGGGCCGGTTCGCCCTCGAAGTCGATCAGCGCCCACTCTCCGGAGGGTGCGCGCAGGCACTGCCCGAGGTGCAGGTCGCCGTGGACGCGCTGGGCGGTCCAGGTACGGCCCTCGGCCGCGAGGTCGGCCAGTGCCGAGAAGGCGGTGCGCAGGCCGGGTGCGTACGGGCGCAGGGCGGGAACCGCCTGGGCGGCCGCGTCGAGCCGCTCGGTCATGCCGTCGACGAGCGGTCCGAGCTGGGCGTGGCCGAGGGTCGCGGTGGGCAGCGCGCGGGCCAGTGCCGTGTGCACCTCGGCGGTGGCCCGGCCCAGCGCCCGCGCCTCGGCGCCGAAGTCCTGGCCCTTGGCCAGTTCCCGCAGCGCCAGCTCCCAGCCGTCCGTCGCGCCCTGCACATACGGCTGGAGCACACCGAGCACGTACGACTCGCCGGCGCCGTCGTCCAGGTCCGCGTGCAGCCATGCCGTCGGCGCGGGCACCCGGGAGGAGCCCTCGCGGGCCAGCGCCAGCGGCAGTTCCAGGTCGGGGTTGACGCCGGGGACGACCCGGCGCAACAGCTTCAGAATGAACGTATCTCCAAAGACGACCGACGAGTTCGACTGCTCGGCGGTCAGCCGGCGTGGCACCAGGCCGGCGCGTATCTCCTGTCCGGGGTCCCGTTCGCAGCGCAGGACGCCGATCCGGGCCTCGGTGCGCAGTGCCTCCAGGAGGACCTCGGCGGGCCGGGTGTCGTACAGGGCGTCGTAGACGGTCCGGCCGCCGAGCGGTCCGTCCGGCACATGCCCGATCATCGCGGGCGCCAGCCGGGGCGGCAGCGCCTCGCGCGCGCCGATCAGGAGCTGGTAGCAGTCGCCGGGTACGGCGCCCTGGTGGGCGCGGACCAGCAGGTGGTAGAGGCCCAGCCTGGACGCGGCGGGCAGCAGCTCGGTGCCCGCCACCAGCGAGAATCCCGTGACCGGACTCCCCTTGCCGGCGAACCAGCGCTGCCGTGGCAGCCACTCCCGCAGCAGGGGGGCCAGCGACGTGAGGAGGCCGGGACTGGTCGTGCCGGAGAGTGTGACCGTTTCCGCCATGGCGTCACGTCCTTTCCCCGAGGGGGGCGGGGTGTTACTGATGCGTGCCCCGGGCGGGGCGGGAGAAACCGCCCCGCCCCGGGCTTCTAGACCGTCTCCCTGCGCAACCGGAACCAGTAGAAGCCGTGCCCCCCGAGGGTCAGCAGGTACGGCAGGTCACCGACGGCCGGGAAGCGGACGCCGCCGAACAGCTCGACGGGGTGGCGGCCGCCGAACCGGCTCAGGTCCAGCTCGGTGGGCTGGGCGAAGCGGGAGAAGTTGTGGACGCACAGGACCAGGTCGTCCTCGTACTCGCGCAGGAAGGCGAGGACGGCCGGGTTGGAGGACGGCAGTTCGGTGTAGGTGCCGAGGCCGAAGGCGGGGTTCTGCTTGCGGATCTCGATCATGCGGCGGGTCCAGTGCAGCAGCGAGGAGGGCGACGCCATGGACGCCTCGACGTTGGTGACCTGGTAGCCGTGGACCGGGTCCATGATGGTCGGCAGAAAGAGCCGACCGGGGTCGCAGGACGAGAAGCCCGCGTTGCGGTCCGGTGTCCACTGCATGGGGGTGCGCACCGCGTCGCGGTCGCCGAGCCAGATGTTGTCGCCCATGCCGATCTCGTCGCCGTAGTACAGGATCGGCGAGCCGGGCAGCGACAGCAGCAGCGCGGTGAAGAGTTCGATCTGGTTGCGGTCGTTGTCCAGGAGGGGCGCGAGCCGGCGGCGGATGCCGATGTTGGCGCGCATGCGCGGGTCCTTGGCGTACTCCGCGTACATGTAGTCGCGCTCTTCGTCGGTGACCATCTCGAGGGTCAGCTCGTCGTGGTTGCGCAGGAAGATGCCCCACTGACAGCCGGAGGGGATCGCCGGGGTCTTGGCGAGGATCTCCGACACCGGGTAGCGGGACTCGCGGCGGACCGCCATGAAGATGCGGGGCATGACGGGGAAGTGGAACGCCATGTGGCATTCGTCGCCGCCGGAGGCGTAGTCGCCGAAGTAGTCGACGACGTCCTCGGGCCACTGGTTGGCCTCGGCCAGGATCACCGTGTCCGGGTACTGGGCGTCGATCTCCTTGCGGACCCGCCTCAGGAACTCGTGCGTCGCCGGAAGGTTTTCGCAGTTCGTCCCCTCCTCGGCGTACAGGTAGGGCACCGCGTCGAGACGGAAGCCGTCGATGCCCAGGTCCAGCCAGAACCGCAGCGCGGAGATCATCTCCTCCTGCACGGCCGGGTTCTCGTAGTTGAGGTCGGGCTGGTGGGAGAAGAAGCGGTGGAAGAAGTACTGCTTGCGCACCGGGTCGAAGGTCCAGTTGGAGACCTCGGTGTCGACGAAGATGATCCGCGCGTCCGCGTACTGTTTGTCGTCGTCGGCCCACATGTAGTAGTCGCCGTAGGGCCCGTCCGGGTCCTTTCTCGACTCCTGGAACCACGGGTGCTGGTCGCTGGTGTGGTTCATGACGAAGTCGATGATGACGCGCATGCCGCGCTGGTGGGCGGCGTCGACGAACTCCACGAAGTCGGCGAGGTCGCCGAACTCGGGCAGTACGGCGGTGTAGTCGGAGACGTCGTAGCCGCCGTCCTTGAGCGGTGACTTGAAGAAGGGCGGCAGCCACAGGCAGTCGACGCCCAGCCACTGGAGGTAGTCGAGTTTGGCGGTGAGGCCCTTGAGGTCTCCTACGCCGTCGCCGTTGCTGTCCTGGAAGGAGCGGACGAGGACCTCGTAGAAGACGGCTCGTTTGAACCAGTCGGGATCGCGGTCCTTGGCGGGGGTGTCCTCGAAGGTGTCCTGAACGGGCTCGTTGACGATCATCGTGTGGGTGACCCTCCGATCTGCGGGGTGGACGGTCGCAGGACGGTCAGGACGTGCGCGGGCCGGGTGCCCGGTTCGAGGCGCACGTAATTGGCCCTGCCCCAGTAGTAGGTCTCGCCGGTGAGCTCGTCGCGCACCGGCACGGACTCGTGCCGGTCCAGGCCGAGTTGCGGCATGTCCAACGAGACCGTCGCCTCCTGGGTGTGGTGGGGGTCGAGGTTGACGACCACCAGAACCGTGTTCGAACCGCTCCGCTTCGAGTAGACGATCACCGCGTCCTGGTCGGCGTGGTGGAAGTGCAGGTCCCGCAGTTGCCGCAGCGCGGGATGGGCCCGCCGGATCTCGTTGAGCCGCGTGATCAGCGGGGCGATGGTGCGGCCCTCGCGTTCGGCGGCCTCCCAGTCCCGCGGCCTGAGCTGGTACTTCTCCGAGTCGAGGTACTCCTCGCTGCCTTCCTTCACCGGGGTGTTCTCGCACAGCTCGTAGCCGCTGTAGATGCCCCAGCTGGGGGAGAGGGTCGCGGCGAGCACGGCCCGTGCCTCGAAGGCGGGGCGTCCGCCGTGCTGGAGGTAGGCGTGCAGGATGTCGGGGGTGTTGGGGAAGAAGTTCGGCCGCATGTAGGAGGCCGCCTCACCGGACAGCTCCGTCAGGTACTCGGTCAGCTCCTCCTTGGTGTTGCGCCAGGTGAAGTACGTGTACGACTGCTGGAAACCGATCTGCGCGAGGGTGTGCATCATCGCGGGCCGGGTGAACGCCTCGGCCAGGAAGATCACGTCCGGGTCGGTCCGGTTGATCTCCCCGATGACCCGCTCCCAGAACACGACCGCCTTGGTGTGCGGGTTGTCCACCCGGAAGATCCGCACGCCGTACGACATCCAGTGCCGCAGCACCCGCAGCGTCTCGGCGACCAGCCCGTCCATGTCGGCGTCGAAGGCGATGGGGTAGATGTCCTGGTACTTCTTCGGCGGGTTCTCGGCGTACGCGATCGTCCCGTCCGGCCGGTGATGGAACCACTCGGGATGTTTCTGCACCCAGGGGTGGTCGGGCGAGCACTGGAGCGCGAAGTCGAGCGCGATCTCGAGGCCGTGCTCTCTCGCCCGCTGCACGAACCACGCGAAGTCGTCGATCGTGCCGAGATCCGGGTGCACGGCGTCGTGCCCGCCCTCCGGCGAGCCGATCGCCCACGGCACGCCCACGTCCTCGGGTCCGGGGTCGAGGGTGTTGTTGCGGCCCTTGCGGAAGGTCGTACCGATCGGATGGATCGGGGGGAGGTAGACGACGTCGAAGCCCATCGCGGCGATGGCCGGCAGCCGGCGGGCGGCCGTGCGGAACGTGCCGTGCGGACGCTCCGGTGTCCCCTCCGAGCGGGGGAAGAACTCGTACCAGGAGCCGTACAGCGCCCGCTCCCGCTCCACCTGCAGGGGCAGCGTCTCGGACTCGGTGACCAGTTCCCGCACCGGATGGCGGGCCAGCACCGCGTCCACCTCCGGGTCGAGTGCGGCCGCCAGCCGGGAGGCGGCCGGGCGGGCCTCGTCGCGCAGGGCGTCGGCCGCGGCGAGCAGGACGTCCCGCTTCGCCCCGGCGTCCTCCTCCGCCTCGGGGATCCCGGCGGCGGCGCGCTCGTACAGCCGGGCACCCTCCTCCAGGACCAGGCCGGTGTCGATGCCCGCGGGAATCTTGATGCGCGCGTGGTGGCGCCAGGTGCTGACCGGATCGCCCCAGCCCTCGACGGTGTACGTCCAGCGGCCCGGCGCGTCCGGGGTGACGTCGGCGCCCCAGCGGTCGGTGCCGGGGGTCAGCTCGCGCATCGGCGTCCACGGGCCGGGGCGGCCGTCGGGATCGCGCAGGACGACGTTGGCGGCGACGGCGTCGTGGCCCTCGCGGAACACGGTGGCCGATACCTGGAACGTCTCTCCGACGACCGCCTTGGCGGGCCGGCGGCCGCGCTGGACGACCGGCCGGACGTCGAGGACGGGTATGCGCCCCACGGCGGTCCCGGCCCCCGCGGAGGATCGCTCCACGGATGATCGCTTCCCGGAGGATCGCTCCGGGGCGGTCGGTCCGGCGGTGGCGGAACGCTCGGAGGGTGGCGCTGCGGTGCGAGGGGGTGTCGGGGGTGCTGACGAATGGTGCGTGGCGGGCATGACCGCTCCTGTCCGCATCAACGAGGGTGGGCGGATGGATGTGGGGAGGTGGGTCCTGCGACATTCGGGGTGGTTGGTGCCGGGTACTGCGGGGCTTGCCGCGAGCCGGGCGCGCCGGGGCGCGACCCGGCAGGCGTGTGCCGGGGTCGTGCTCGCCGCACGGCGTGCTCTCGTCGTACGGCGTGCTCTGGTCGTACGGGGTCCTGTACCGGAGGAGCCTTCCCACCCTATTCGGGTGAGCAATCCGGCACGTTGTTAACTACTCGCGCGTATGTATTCACAAAGTTCCGGCCTCGCCCACGCGTACGAGAAGCGAGCGCTCGCGACGCGGCGAGGCCGGGTCGGGTGCCCCTCCGCTAGGAGCGGGGGACCCGCAGGAGTTTGTCCGGAGAACCGGGGCCCCGGCCGGACACCTTGCCGTTCGTCGCCCCCGCGACCAGGGCCCGTTCCACGTGTGCGGGCGTGGCCTTCGGACGCGTGGCCAGATACAGCGCGGCCGCGCCCGCCGCGTGCGGCGCCGCCATCGACGTACCGGAGTAGGTCGCGCGCCCCGTGTCGCTCGTGTGCGCCGTCGAGGTGATGGACACTCCGGGGGCGAACAGGTCGAGGGCCGAGCCGTGGTTGGAGTAGGCGGCGCGGGCGTCCCGGCGGTCGGTCGCGCCGACGGTGATCGCCTGTCTGACGTCGGCGGGGGAGGACAGGGCGGCCGCCCGGCCCTCGTTCCCCGCGGCGACGGTGTAGGTGACGCCGGAGCGGATCGACGCGCGGACGGCGGCGTCCAGTTGCGCGCTGTACGGGCCGCCCAGGCTGACGTTGGCGACCGCCGGCTTCTTCGCGTGCCGGGTGACCCAGTCGATGCCGGCGATGACCCGCGCGGTGGTGCCGGCGCCCGCGCCGTCCAGCACGCGGACGGAGACCACCTTCGCCTTCTTGGCGACCCCGGCGCTCGCACCCGCGACGGTCCCGGCGACATGGGTGCCATGGCCGTTGCCGTCCCCGGCGCCGCGGTCGCCGCCCACGAAGTCCCACCCGTACGACGCCCGGCCGCCGAAGTCCCGGTGCGTGATCCGTACGCCGGTGTCGATGACGTACACCGTCACCCCGGCCCCCGCGGAGGCCGGCGCGGTGTAGCCGCCGTCCAGCGGGAGGCCCGCCTGGTCGACGCGGTCGAGGCCCCAGGACGGCGGCCTCTTCTGGGTCCGAGGGCTCTGCCGGGTCGCGCTCTGCCGGGTCCCGGCGGTCTGCGGGGTCGCGCTCGGCTGGGTCCCGGCGCTCTGCGGGGTCGCGTCGAGGGCCACCCGGGTGTCCTGTGCGACCGACACGACCCGCGGGTCGGCCGCGAGCCGCCGTGCCTGTCCCGGGGTCGCCTCGACGGCGAAACCATTGAGGACCGTGCCGTAGGTGTGGCTGATTCTCGCCCCGTACCGTGCGGCGATGCCCCGGCCCGCCGCTGCTGCCCGCACCCCCTCCCTGAGCGTCACGAGATAGCTGCCGTCGACGGTGCCGGGCTGACCGGCGCCGCTTATCGTCCCCTCCGGTGGTGCGGCGTGCGCGGGCGGGGTGATGGCCGAAAACACCACGGTCGTGGCGACCGCGATGAGACCCCCCACCCGGCGCAGACGCCGTGTCCGCGTCCGAGCCATGGTTCGAGTTCCCCTCCTCGACTCGACGCACGACGGCGGTGCCGGGTGCGCCACCCGCAGCCTCTCGTGCGGCGTGAAGTGTCACAAGGTGGCCCGCGGGGGTGGAATCGGCCATAAAGGGGCGCACTGGAGGGCTCTGGGGCGCCGGTCAGGGCATCCCGGCCACCCGGGCGGGGCCATCGGATCGTCCGGCGGGGCGTGGGAAGCCCCGCCGAGGGCCGAAGTACGGGCCCGGCGGCGGCAGCCTCCAGCGAGTCCGGCACCGACGCCGGTACCGTCATCAGAGACGTTGACGCACACTGCCGTGCGCCACTCCATACGCACGCCGAGGTGGAATGTGAAGGCGATCCGTCGATTCACTGTCCGACCCCTTCTCCCCGAACCCCTCCGGCCGCTCAGTGACCTCGCGCGCAATCTGCGCTGGTCATGGCATGCGGAAACCCGTGAACTCTTCCGGTCCGTCGACCCCGAACACTGGGCGGCCGCGGGCGGCGACCCCGTACGGCTGCTGGGCGGCGTACGCGCCGCACGCCTCCAGGAACTGGCCGAGGACCACCGTTTCCTGAGCCGGCTGACCGCCGCGGCCGACGATCTGAACGACTACATGACCGGCGACCGCTGGTACCAGGCGCAGTCCGCCGAGCTGCCCGCCGCCGTCGCCTACTTCTCCCCGGAGTTCGGCGTCACGGCCGCCCTGCCCCAGTACTCCGGCGGCCTCGGCATCCTCGCCGGCGACCACCTGAAGGCGGCCAGCGACCTGGGCGTTCCCCTCATCGGGGTCGGGCTGCTCTACCGGCACGGCTACTTCCGGCAGACCCTCTCCCGCGAGGGCTGGCAGCAGGAGCACTATCCCGTCCTCGACCCCAACGAATTGCCGGTCACCCAGCTGAAGGAGGACGACGGCAGCCCCGCACAGGTCTCCCTCGCCCTCCCCGGCGGAAAACAGCTCCACGCCCGGATCTGGCTGGCCCAGGTCGGCCGCGTCCCGCTGCTGATGCTCGACTCCGACGTCGAGGAGAACGACCTCGGCGAACGCGGGGTGACCGACCGGCTCTACGGCGGCGGCAGCGAACACCGACTCCTCCAGGAGATGCTGCTCGGCATAGGAGGTGTCCGGGCGGTACGCACGTACTGCCGGCTGACCGGGCACGCCCCGCCCGAGGTGTTCCACACCAACGAGGGCCACGCCGGGTTCCTCGGCCTGGAGCGGATCGCCGAGCTGTGCGACGGGGGACTCGACTTCGACTCGGCCCTGGAGGCGGTCCGCGCCGGCACGGTGTTCACCACGCACACCCCCGTCCCGGCGGGCATCGACCGCTTCGACCGCGAACTGGTCGCCCGGCACTTCGGACCCGGCGCCGAACTCCCGCGCATCGACGTGGGCCGGATCCTCAACCTGGGGATGGAGACCTATCCCGGCGGCGAGGCCAACCTCTTCAACATGGCGGTGATGGGCCTGCGCCTCGCCCAGCGCGCCAACGGCGTCTCGCTCCTGCACGGCCAGGTCAGCCGGGAGATGTTCGCCGGCCTGTGGCCCGGCTTCGACGCCGAGGAGGTCCCGATCACCTCCGTCACCAACGGCGTGCACGCCCCCACCTGGGTCGCCCCCGAGGTGCTGCGGCTGGGCGCCCGGCAGATCGGCGGCCAGCGCGCCGAGGACGCGCTCAGCGTCGGCGGCTCCGACCGCTGGGACTCCGTCGCCGACATCGCCGACCAGGACATCTGGGACCTCCGCCGCGACCTGCGCGAACAGCTCGTCATGGAGGTACGGCAGCGGCTGCGCGCCTCCTGGCGGCAGCGCGGCGCGGGCACGGCCGAGCTGGGCTGGATCGACGGCGTCCTCGACCCCGACGTCCTCACCATCGGGTTCGCGCGCCGCGTCCCCTCGTACAAGCGGCTCACGCTGATGCTGCGCGACCGCGACCGTCTGATGGACCTGCTCCTGCATCCCGAGCGGCCCATCCAGATCGTCGTGGCGGGCAAGGCCCACCCGGCGGACGACGGCGGAAAGAGGCTCGTCCAGGAACTGGTCCGCTTCGCGGACGACCCGAGGGTCCGCCACCGCATCGTCTTCCTCCCCGACTACGGCATGGCGATGGCGCAGAAGCTGTACCCCGGCTGCGACATCTGGCTCAACAACCCGCTGCGCCCGCTGGAGGCCTGCGGCACCTCCGGCATGAAGGCGGCGCTCAACGGCTGCCTCAACCTCTCCGTCCTGGACGGCTGGTGGGACGAGTGGTTCCAGCCCGACTTCGGCTGGGCCATCCCCACCGCGGACGGCTCCGGAACCGACGCCGACCACCGCGACGACATCGAGGCGGCGGCACTCTACGACCTGCTCGAACAGCGCGTCACCCCGCGTTTCTACGAGCACGGCCGGAACGGGCTGCCCGACCGCTGGATCGAGATGGTCCGCCAGACCATCACCCTCCTCGGCCCGAAGGTGCTGGCCGGCCGCATGGTCCGCGAGTACGTCGAACGGCTCTACACCCCGGCGGCCCAGGCCCACCGCGCCCTCGACCCCGACGCGGCCCGCGACCTCGCGGCCTGGAAGGCGAAGGTGCGTTCCGCCTGGCACGCCGTCACCGTCGACCACGTCGAGACCTCGGCAGTCACCCCGACCGCCGAACTCGGCACGACGCTCGCCCTCCGCGTCCGCCTGCGCCTCGGCGACCTCACCCCCGACGACGTCGAGGTCCAGGCCGTCTCCGGCCGCGTCGACGCGGAGGACCGCATCACGGACGGCACAGCCGTCCCCCTGAAACCGGTGGGCGGCCCCGACCTGGAGGGCCGCTGGGTCTACGAGGGCCCCCTCTCCCTCGACCGCACGGGCCCGTACGGCTATACCGTCCGCATCCTCCCGGACCACCCGCTGATCGCCTCGAGGGCGGAGTTGGGGCTGGTCGCGGGGCCTTCTGAGGAACTGGCCGAGGGGGCGGGGGTGCTGATGCGGTAGGGGGCGACGTGAGGTGACGACGGGTCCCGCGACGGGTGTGATCGCCGCGGGGCCCGTCCCGTATTGCTTGGATGCATACGGGATCACGGCCACACCCTGGCCCGCCCCGCGCCGCCGACTCCCCGACGACCCGCACGCCCAACGCGCCGCCGTCCCCTCCGCTTCCGCGGAAGCTCCGCACTCTGCTGTCCCGCGCTGCGGTGTTCGCCCTCGGAGGTGAGCTGCTCCTGGACGAAGCGGGCACGTCGGAAGACGTCGTCGGGCACGGGGAATCAGGTCAGCTCGTTTCGGCTCGGTGATGTCGCACAGAGCGATCAGTCCGGCGCCGATGCGACGCTCCCAGGCGCAGCAGCAGGGGTACGCGGGCGAGGGCGGAGGTGCCGACGGAGATGGTCGGTCACGCTCGACGTGTGGCTCCTCCGCCGCGGTACGTGCGCTTGTCGAGAAGGTCTTCGGCGTCCAGGCCGCCGTCCGCCGCCAGATCCTGTAGTTCATGGAGGGCGCGCAAGCGATGGTTGCGTGCCGCTGCTTCGCGCAGGGCGGTGTTGATCGTGTCACGCGTGGTCGTGGTACCGAGTTCCTTGGCGGCTGCTTCCAGGGCTTCGTCGCCGACGTCGATCACCGTACGGCTCATGCCTCTCCTCCGCACGTGCACAGACGTGTGGGTGGGTCGCTGGAACTCCGTCCCGGCTACTCCTTCAGCCCCGCCGTCGCCAGCCCCCGCAACACCGTCCCGCACCTCCGCGCATACGCCTGCTGCAACCCCCGCGTCGCCGGGCCGCCCGCCCGCGCGTACCACTTGGCTCCCCGGCTGAACGCCGAGACCGTCAGCCAGACCGTGCCGTCGCCCGTGCGGTCGACGACGAAGGACTCCTCGCCGGACTCCGGGTGGCCCGCCAGTGTGCCGTACGCCCAGCCCGCCCGCCGGTGTTCCTCCACCGTCCAGACCACGCGGCAGGGGGCCTTGATCAGGCCGGCCAGGGTGACCGTGACGTCCACGTCGGGGGCCGCGCGGTCGGCACTCGCCTCGATGCCGACGCCGAGGGCGCGGTGCATCTCCCAGGTGAGGACGGCCTCGGCGGCGCGTCGGAAGACCTCCTCGCCCTCGCCGAGGCGCGTGCGCACGTGCAGGGCGTGGAAGCCGGGCGGGCAGAAGCCGGGCTCGCGCGTGGCGCCGACGTCCTCGTACGTGAAGTCCGCAACTGACATGGGACCCAAGAGTAGGGCGGCACCCGGAACGCCTTCTTCCCGGGTGCCGCCCCGACGTCAAGCAAGTGGTCAGGCCACGTTGACCGCCGTCCAGGCAGCCGCGACCGCCTTGTACTCCGTGCTGGTGGAGCCGTACAGGGCCGAGGCGGCGCTGAGGGTCGCCGTGCGGGCGCCCGCGTACGTGGTCGTCGACGTCATGTACGACGTCAGCGCCTTGTACCAGATCTGGACCGCCTTGGCGCGGCCGATGCCGGTGACCGTCGAACCGTTGGAGGTGGGGGAGTTGTACGAGACGCCGTTGATGGTCTTGGCGCCGCTGCCCTCGCTCAACAGGTAGAAGAAGTGGTTCGCCGGGCCGGACGAGTAGTGCACGTCCAGGTTCTTCAGCGTGGACGACCAGTAGTCGGCCGACGCGCCGTCCTTGCTCGGCTTGTCCTGGTAGCGCAGCGGGCTGCCGTCGCCGTTGATGTCGATCTTCTCGCCGATGAGGTAGTCACCGGGGTCCGAGGAGTTGGCCGCGTAGAACTCGACCGCCGTGCCGAAGATGTCGGACGTGGCCTCGTTCAGGCCGCCGGACTCGCCCGAGTAGTTCAGGCCCGCCGTGTTGGAGGTCACGCCGTGGGTCATCTCGTGGGCGGCCACGTCGAGCGAGGTCAGCGGGTTGGTGTTGGACTCGCCGTCGCCGTACGTCATGCAGAAGCAGGTGTCCGACCAGAAGGCGTTGACGTACGCGTTGCCGTAGTGGACGCGGGAGTACGCGGCGACGCCGTTGTTCTTGATGCCGTTGCGGCTGAAGGTGTTCTTGTAGAAGTCCCAGGTGGTCTGGGCGCCGTAGGCCGCGTCGACCGCCGCCGTCTGGTCCGAGGTGGAGCTGGAGGCCGCGCCGGTGCCCCAGGCGTCGTCCGCGTCGGTGAACAGCGTGCCCGCCGAACTGGTGGTGCTGCGCGCCTTGTTGTACGTCTTGTGGCCGCCGCGCGAGGTGTCGTACAGCTGGTACGTCGAACCCGACAGGGCGGTGCCGAGGGTGACCGTGCCGGAGTAGAGGCTCTTGCCGGTGCCGGTCTCGATGCCCTGGTACTCGTACAGCTTCGCGCCGGTGGCCGCGTCGGTGATGACGTGCAGCTCGTTGGGGGTGCCGTCCTCCTGGAGGCCGCCGACGACGGTCTCGTAGGCCAGGACCGGCTTGCTGCCGTTGCCCGCCCAGATCACCTTGCGGGGCGCCTGCGAGGCCTCCGTGTCCTCGGAGCCCGCCGCCTTCGCCAGCGACAGCGCCTGGCTCTCGGCCTTGGCGGTGCCGACGGCCGGGGTGGTCGAGGCGACCTTGATGGTGGCCTTCGTCGCCTTGGTGACGCCCTGGTCCGCGCCGGTGGCCGACTCGTGGACGACCAGGTCGCCGCCGAGGACCGGCAGGCCAGCGTACGTGCGCTCGTAGCGCGTGTGGACCGTGCCGTCGGCGTCCTTGACGACGTCCCGGACGACCAGTTGCTCCTGGGTGCCGAGGCCTATCTCCCGCGCGGTGGCGCCGGCGTCGGCCTGCTTGTCCTGGATCAGGGCGGTGCGGACGGCCGGGGCGAGCGCGGTCGGCACGGCGAGGGGCTTGGCGGCCGTCGTGTCGGCGGGGGACTGGGCGGCGGCCGTACCGGAGGTGAGTCCGGTGGTGACGAGGGCCCCGGCCGCGACGGCGGTCGCGATGGCCAGGGTGGTGCGCTTGTGACGCGCGTAGAGGGAGGACACACAAGCTCCTTGGGAGTGGGGGTGCCCGGCCGGTGTGGGGAGACCGGCCGTGACGACTGTGAAGTTGTGCGGCGGGTGACAGGAAGAGTGGCATCCAGGTCGCGTACATGTCAGGACCTCAAAGTGATGTTGGCCGAAAACCGACCGAGCGGTGAATATTGCGGCCATGTGAACGGGCGTGACCTCGGTCAAAGGCCAACACAACCGAGGCAATCGACTGGCAAAAAGAGGACGCCGCCCCGGGAGCCGAAGCTCCGGAGCGGCGTCCTGTTGGTGGGGGGTGGGCCCGTGTGCGGCCCCCTGTCACAGCCTGGCGGCGACCTACGGGAAGGTCAGCTTCCAGCTGTTGATGTAGCCGGTGTCCACGGCGGCGTTGTCCTGGACCCTCAAGTTCCAGACGCCGTTGGCGACTTCGGAGGACGCGTTCACCGTGTAGGTGGTGTTGAGGTTGTCCGCGCTGCCGCCGGTGCCGTACGCCTTCAGCGTGTACACCGTGCCGTCGGGGGCGACCAGCTGCACCCGGAGGTCACCGACGTAGGTGTGGACGATGTCGACCGCCACCGCGAGGTTCGACGGCGCGTTGCCCGTCCGGCCGGAGACGGTGACCGGCGAGTTGACCGCCGCGCCGTTGTCCGGAATCGATACGTCGGTGGTGCTCTCGAAGGAGGTGCCGCCACCGCCGCCGCCACCGGGCCGCGCGCCGACCGCGATGCCCGCCCACGCGTGCTGGACCGCCGTGTACTCGGCGCTCGTCGTGCCGTACAGCTCACCGGCCGCCGCGAGGGTGCCCGTGCGGGCGCCCGCGTAGTTGGTGGTCGAGGTGAACTTCGTGGTCAGCGCGCGGAACCAGATCTTCTCGGCCTTGTCCCGGCCGATGCCGGTCACCGGCAGCCCGTCCGAGGTGGGCGAGTTGTACGAGACACCGTTGATGGTCTTGGTGCCGCTGCCCTCGCTCAGCAGGTAGAAGAAGTGGTTGGCCGGGCCCGAGGAGTAGTGCACGTCGGCGGACCCGATCCCGGAGTACCAGTTGTCGTACGACGAGCCGTCCTTGCTCGGCTTGTCCATGTACCGCAGCGGCGTGCCGTCGCCGTTGATGTTGATCTCCTCGCCGATGAGGTAGTCACCGACGTCGGAGGGGTTGTTGGCGTAGAACTCGACGGTCGCGCCGAAGATGTCGGACGTCGCCTCGTTCAGCCCGCCGGACTCGCCGCTGTAGTTGAGGCCGGCCGTGTTGGAGGTGAGCCCGTGGGTCATCTCGTGCGCGGCCACGTCGATGGACGTCAGCGGGTTGGCGTTGCCGGAGCCGTCGCCGTACGTCATGCAGAAGCAGCTGTCCGACCAGAACGCGTTGACGTAGTTGTTGCCGTAGTGGACGCGGGAGTACGCGCCGACCCCGTCGCCGCGGATGCCGGAACGCCCGTGCACGTTCTTGTAGTAGTCCCAGGTCAGCTGGGCGCCGTAGGCGGCGTCGGCGCCGGCCGACTCCAGGTTCGAGGGGCTGCCGTTGCCCCAGACGTCGTCGGGGCCCGAGAAGAGGGTGCCGGTGCCGGAGGTGCCGCGGTTGAGGTTGTACGTCTTGTGGCTGCCGCGGGTGGCGTCGGTGAGGTTGTACGTCGTCCCGGACTGCGTGCTGCCGATGGTGACCTGACCGCTGTACACCGTGTTGCCGGTGCCGGTCTCGATGGCCTCCCACTCGTACAGCTTGGCGCCGCTGGTGGCGTCCGTGACGACGTGCAGTTCCTGCGGGGTGCCGTCGTGCTGGAACCCGCCCACGACCGTCTCGTAGGCCACGGTCGGCGTGCCGTTCGCGGCCCAGATCACCTTGCGGGGCGCGCGGTTGACGTCGGGGCTCTTGGCGTCCTCCGCCTTCGCGGCCGACAGCGCCTGTGCCTCGGCCTTGGCCGCGGGCACCTTGGCCGTGGTGGTGGCCGGCTTGATGGCGGCGCGGGTGGCCTTGACGACGGACTCGGTCGCACCGGCCGGGGTGGACTCGACGACCAGGTCGCCGCCGAGGACCGGCAGGCCGGCATAGGTGCGCTCGTAGCGGGTGTGGACGGTGCCGTCCGCGTCCTTGAGGACGTCCCGGACGACGAGCGCCTCCTGGGCGCCGAGGCCCAGTTCCTTCGCCGTCTGTGCCTTGTCGGCGTTCGCGTCGCGGATCAGCTCGGCGCGCTGGGCGGGGGTGAGCCGGACCGACTCGGAGCCCGGTATCGCCTGGCCGGCCGCCTGCGGTGCCTTCTCCGGGGCGGCCGTCGCGGCGCCGGACTGCACGGCGGCGGCGATGAGCGCGGACACGCCGACGAGGGCGAAGGCCGCGGCTCTGCGGGAGGGGGTGTGGGAGGTGCGTCTGCGAGGAGAGGAACTGCTGCTCAACACTGACTCCTTCTGCGCGGCCGCGGGTCACGCGGCCGGGGGAGACCGCACGGCGGGTGGGCCGCGCGGGCACAACTAGGGCCGTACGCAGAACGGGTGACGCTGTGGGGTTGCTGTGCAGTAGCAGTGGGAAGAGTGGCAGCCGATAGCGCTGTCTGTCAGGAGCGCGTCAGAAAGTTGGCCGGAAACGGTTCGTTGTCCGGGAGTTCATGTTCGATATACGGAGCTGATCACTGAAGGCGGCTTTTGGGGTCCAGAGGCTCCCCGTGCCACGTCCCCCACAGGGACGCGTACGCCCCGCCCGCCCGCACCAGCTCCTCGTGCGTGCCGAGTTCGGTCAGTCGGCCGTTCTCCATCACGGCGACCCGGTCCGCGTCGTGCGCGGTGTGCAGCCGGTGCGCGATGGCGATGACCGTACGGCCGCGCAGTACGGCGGCCAGCGCGCGCTCGGTGTGCCGGGCGGTCGCCGGGTCCAGCAGGGCCGTCGCCTCGTCCAGGATCAGTGTGTGCGGGTCCGCCAGCACCACCCGCGCCAGCGCGAGCTGCTGCGCCTGCGAGCCGTCCGTACGGCGCCGGTCCGCGCCCACCTCCGCGTCGAGACCGCCGGGCAGCTCCCGCACCCAGCCCGCGGCACCGACCGCGGCCAGCGCCGCCCACAACTCCTCGTCCGTCGCGGCCGGTTCGGCGATCAGCAGATTGTCGCGGACCGTGCCGAGGAAGACGTGATGCTCCTGGGTGACCAGGACGACCTGCCGGCGCAGTGTCTCCGGGGCCAGGTCCGCGACCGGCACCCCGCCCACCGTGACCGAACCCGCCGTCGGCGCGTCCACGCCCGCCAGCAGCCGGCTCAGCGTCGTCTTGCCCGCACCCGACGGACCGACCACCGCGAGCCGCTCCCCCGGCCGTACGGTCAGGTCCACCCCGCGCAGCACCTCGCCGCCGCGGTCGTACGCGTACCGCACGCCCTTCACGTCGATCCGGTCGTCCACCGGGACCGGCGCCCCGCCCCGCGGCTCGGACCGCGGGGCGCGAGCCAGCCCCTCCACCCGCGCGAACGAGGCACCGCTGCTCTGGAACTGCTCGACGCGCATCAGGATCTGGTCCAGCGGCTCCGTGAACTGCCGCAGATACAGCGCCGCGGCCACCACCGCCCCCAGACTCAGCGTGCCCCGCGCGTGCAGCATCCCGCCCATCAGCAGAACCCCCGCGACGGGCAGCGCGTACGACACCTCCACCACCGGGAAGAACACGCTCCGCAGAAACAGCGTGTGGAACCGCGTACGACGCGAGATCTCCAGCGCCTCCCGGCTCGCCGCCGTCCGCCGCTCCCCGAGCCGGAACGCCTCCACCGTGCGCGCCCCGCCCGCGGTCTCCGCGAGGATGTCGGCGACCTCCGAGGTGGCCGCCCCCTCGGCGAGGTACCCGGCACGCGCCCGCCGCAGATACCAGCGCAGCGCGAACCAGATCGGCGTCAGCCCGAGCACCCCCACCGCGCCGAGCAGCGGGTCGATCACGAACACCGCGCCCAGCAGGAACAGCGCCTGCACCGCGCAGACCAGCAGCTCGGGCCCGGCGTCACGCAGGGTCGTGCCCACGGCCGCCACGTCGGCGGTGCCACGCGTGGTGAGGTCGCCGGTACCGGCCCGCTCCACGACCGACGCGGGCAGCGCGAGCGTCCGCTCGACGAAGCCCTCCCGCACCCGCGCGAGCGTCCGCTCCCCGAACCGGTGCCCCGCGTACCGGGCCCAGCGGGCCAGCAGCAACTGCGCCAGCGCGCACACCAGGATGACCGGGGCCAGCCGGTCCACCGCCGCGGTCCCGCCGCCGGACCGCACCTCGTCGATGATCCGGCCGAGCAGCCAGGGCCCGGCCAGACCGGCCGCGGCGGCCAGCACGTTGAGCGCCAGGACACCGGCGAAGACCCGCGCGTCGGCCCGCACGAGCCGGCCGGTGGCCCGCCGCACCTCGGCCCGCGAGGCCACCGGAAGCCGCCCCTCGCCGACCTCCTCCGCCCCCTTCGCCCCCTTCGCAACCGGCGTCATCGCACGGCCCCCTCGGCATCGGTGTCCTCGGCGGTCCCGCCCTCAGCGCCCTCAGCGCCCTCAGCGCCCTCAGCGCCCTCAGCGCCCTCAGCGCCCTCAGCGCCGTCCACGTCTCGCGCCACCAGCGCCCGGTACCCCGGCTCCGTCTCCAGCAGCACCTGGTGCCGGCCGCTCGCCGCGACCTTCCCGTCGACCAGGTACAGCACCCGGTCGGCGTGGTCGAGCAGCAGCGGGGAGGAACTCGTCACGACGGTCGTCCGGTCGGCGCGCGCCTCCCGCAGCCGCTCCGCGATCGCCGCCTCCGTGTGCGCGTCGAGCGCCGAGGTGGGCTCCACGGCGAGCAGCACCTCGGGGTCGGCGAGCAGCGCCCGCACCAGCCGTACGCGCTGCCGCTGGCCCCCGGAGAGACTGCGTCCCCGCGCGGCCACGGGGGAGTCGAGCCCGTCCGGCAGGCCCTGCACGATGTCCTCGGCGGCAGCCGCCCGCAGCGCCCGGTCGATCTCCGCGGGGGACGGTGCGCCCCGCCCGCCCACCAGCTCGCGCAGGCTGCCGGCGAACAGGTCCGCCTCGTTGTCGGCCACCAGGATCCGCTCCCTGACCCGCGCCGACCGCACCTCGTCGAGGCGTACGCCGCCCCAGGTGACGTCGGTCGGCCCGTACCGGCCCAGCCGGTCGATCACGGCGGCCGTGTCGGCGGGCCGCGCGCCTGCCAGCGCCGTCAGCAGGCCGGGCACGACCCGCACGCCGGAGGCGGGGTCGTACAGCTCCGAGGGCCCGTCGGGCGCGTCGGTGGTGCCGGCGTCGGGGTCCGGCTCCAGCCGGAGCAGCCGTACGACCCGGCGCGCGGCGACCACGCCCCGGCTGAGCTGGTAGCCCATGTCGACGATGAACGCCACCGGGCCGACCAGCACGGCCACATAGCCGTACACCGACACCAGCTCGCCCACCGTCAGCTCGCCCTGGGCCGCGAGCCGGGCCGCCAGCCAGGTCACCACGGCGAGGAACACCGTGGGCAGGCCCACCCCCAGGGCCTGCATCCAGCTGGTGACCGAGCCGACCCGGTAGCCCTGGGCGCGCAGCCGCTGGGAGTCGCGGTGGAAGGCGTCCGCGAACAGCCCTTTGCCGCCGAGGCCGTTGAGCACGCGCAGCCCGCCCGCGAGGTCGCCGATCCGCGCGGTGAGCACCCCCTGCCGCTCCCGGTACTCGCCCTCGGCGCCCTGGAGCCGCCCCATCAGTGGGCCGACCAGCACGGCGATGACCGGCATCCCCAGCAGCACGACCGCCGCGAGCAGCGGGGAGACCGACAGCAGCACCCCGGCGACGACGACGTAGACGACGACCGAGCCGATGCCCGGCCCGATCACCGTCAGGGACATGGCGATGGTCTGCACATCGCCGACGCCGATGGTGACGACCTCCCCGGCCCCGATCCGGCGCGGCAGCGCGGCGCCCAGCCGGACCGCGTGCCCGACGACCACCTTGACCGTGCGGAAGTTGGCGTCCATGCGCAGCCGGGTCATCGTGCGGTGCCGCATGATGCTCACCCAGGCGTTGAACGCCCCCACCAGGAACAGCGCGGCCGTCCAGCCCGCCAGCGCGGCCGTGTCACCGCGCTCCAGTCCGTCGTCGACCGCCCTCGACAACAGGTACGGCGCGACCGCCAACAGCACCATCCAGACGCTGGCCAGCGCGGCCCCCGCCAGCGCCCGCCCCGGCTGGCGGCAGGTCAGCCACCACAGGTACGACCAGCCGCCCCGGCAGTCGGGCGGGCCGGGGTCGGCGTAGGCGTCGATCGGCTGTTTCCGTGTCCGCCGCGCCCTCACGCGAGGCTGTCCCGCCAGGCGCGGTGCAGGTCGGCGAACCGGCCGGTGCCCGCGACGAGTTCGGCCGGGGTGCCGTCCTCGACGATTCTTCCGTGCTCCATGACGAGCACCCGGTCGGCGATCTCCACGGTCGACAGCCGGTGCGCGATCACCACCGCCGTACGGCCCTTCAGGACCGTCGCCATCGCCGCCTGTACGGCCCGTTCGCCCGGCACGTCGAGCGAGCTGGTCGCCTCGTCGAGGATCAGCACCGCAGGGTCGGCGAGCAACGCCCGCGCGAACGCGACGAGCTGGCGCTGACCGGCGGAGATACGGCCGCCGCGCCGGCGGACGTCCGTGTCGTAGCCGTCGGGCAGCGCGCTGATGAACTCGTGGGCGCCGAGCGCCTTCGCCGCCCGCTCGATGTCCTCCCGGCTCGCGTCCGGCCGCCCGATCGCGATGTTCTCGGCGACCGTCCCGGAGAACAGGAACGCCTCCTGCGTCACCATGACCACCCCGCACCGCAGTTCGGCCATGGCCAGATCGCGCAGATCGACGCCGTCGAGGAGGACCCGGCCCGCCGTCGGGTCGTAGAAGCGGGCGAGGAGCTTGGCCAGGGTGGACTTTCCGGCGCCGGTCGAGCCGAGGACGGCGACGGTCTGTCCGGCGGGCAGGGTGAGGTCGAAGCGGGGCAGCACCTCGCCGCCGGTGCGGTAGCCGAAGGCGACGCCGTCGAACACGACCTCGCGGCCCGGCATGCCCGACCGGCGGGCCGGAAGCTCCTGGGGCGCGGTCGGCTCGGGCACGGACGGCTTCTGGGCCAGCAGCCCGGCGATCTTCTCCAGGGAGGCCGCCGCCGACTGGTAGGAGTTGAGGAACATGCCGAGCCGGTCGATCGGGTCGTACAGCCGACGCAGATACAGCACCGCCGCCGCCAGCACACCCAGTGCGAGGGAGCCGTCCGCGACCCGCTGGGCGCCCCACAGCACGATCAGCGCGACGGCGGTGTTGGCGACCAGCCGTGAGCCGACGACGTACCGGGCCATCTCCAGGAGCGCGTCGCCGTTGGTCCGCTCGTGCCGCTGGTTCAGGACCCGGAAGTCGGCCTCGTTCACGGCCTCGCGGCGGAACGCGCGCACCGGCCGGATGCCGTTCACCGTCTCCACGAACTTCACGATCACGGTCGCGATCGCGGTGGACCGCGCCCGGAACACCCGTCCCGCGCGCCGCTGGTAGACCCGGACGAGGAGATACAGCGGCCCGAACGACGCCACCGCGACCGCGCCGAGACCCAGGTCCAGCCAGAGGAGCATGGCCGAGATGTAGAGGAAGGACAGGACGACCGTGACCAGTTCCTGGAGGCCCTCGCTGAGCAGTTCGCGCAGCGACTCCACGTCCGTGGTGGAACGGGAGATGAGCCGGCCCGAGGTGTAGCGCTCGTGGAAGTCGATGCTCAGCGTCTGCGCGTGCCGGAAGATCCGCCCGCGCAGGTCCAGCAGTACGTCCTGGCTGACGCGGGCGGAGGCGATCAGGAACGCGTACTGGAGCCCGCCGCCGGCCAGCGCGCACCCCAGATAGCCGACGCCCACCGCGACCAGCGGTCCCAGATCGTCCGCGCGGAACGCCGGTACGGCACGGTCGATGGCGTACGCCACCAGGAGCGGGCCCGCCTGCACGGCCCCTTGCTGGAGCAGCAGCAGGAACGTGGTGAGGGCGACGCGCGCCTTCATCGGGGCGAGCAGCGAGCGCAGCAGCGTGCCGGTGGCGCCCGGCGGGGTGGGCAGGACGTCCCGGTCGAAGGCGTCGACGTGCTCCTTCGCGGCCGTCAGGTCCTCGTCGTCGTCGGCGGTGGGGGAGGCGGTCGTGGGCGCGGTCATCGGCGGTCGGCCTCCTGGTCCCCGGACATGAGATGGGCGTACTCGGCGTTGGTGCGCAGCAGTTCGTGGTGCGTGCCCAGCGCGGTGATGCGGCCGCCGGACAGCAGGGCGACCCGGTCGGCGAGCAGCACGGTGGACGGCCGGTGGGCGACGATCAGCGCGGTCGTGTCGGCGAGGACGCGGCGCAGCGCGGCCTCCACGGCGGCCTCCGTGTGGACGTCCAGCGCGGACAGCGGGTCGTCGAGCACGAGGAACCGGGGCCGGCCCACGACCGCCCGCGCCAGCGCGAGACGCTGCCGCTGCCCGCCGGACAGGCTCAGCCCCTGCTCACCGACCTGGGTCCGGGTGCCCTGCGGCAGCGCGTGCACGAACTCGGCCTGCGCGACGGACAGCGCCCGCTCCAGGTCGCCGTCGTCCGCGTCGCCGCCGGATCCCATCAGCACGTTCTCCCCGACGCTCGCCGAGAACAGCGTCGGCTCCTCGAAGGCGACGGAGACCTTCGCCCGCAGTTCCTCGCGGGGCATCGCGGTGATGTCCTCCCCGTCGAGGGTGATCCACCCGGAGGTCACCTCGTGCAGCCGGGGCACGAGCGCGGTGAGCGTGGTCTTCCCGCTGCCGGTGGCCCCGACGAGCGCCATGGACTCCCCGGGCCGGACATGCAGATCGACCCGGTCGAGAACGGGAGGGGAGCCGGGATCGGCGTCGGGATAGCGGAAGGTGACACCGTGAAAGCGCAGGCCGTCGCCTCCCGGTGCCGCCGTACGCCTCTGCGTGTCGGTGGAGGATTCCGGCTCCGCGTCCATCACCTCGAAGTACCGTTCGGTCGCCGTCGCCGCCTCCTGGCTCATCGCCAGCAGGAAGCCGATGGAGTCCACCGGCCAGCGCAGGGCGAGTGCCGTGGAGAGGAAGGCGACCAGCGTGCCCGCGGACAGCTCGCCGTCCGCCACCTGCACCGTCCCCAGCACCAGCGCGGCGCCGATGGCCAGTTCGGGCAGGGTCACGATGACCGCCCAGATCGTCGCCAGCAGCCGCGCCTTGTGCAGTTCCGTCCCGCGCAGGCCGAAGGACAGTTCGCGGAACGCCAGCGCCTGGCTGCGGTGCCGGCCGAAGCCCTTGATGATGCGGATGCCGAGGACGCTCTCCTCGACGACCGTCGTCAGGTCGCCGACCTGGTCCTGGGCGCGTCGCGCCACGCGCGCGTACCGGTTCTCGAAGATCACGCACGTGACCATGACCGGGATCGCGGGCCCCAGGACGACCAGCCCGAGCGTCCAGTCCTGGAGCAGCATGATGGTCACGCCGACGAGAATCGTCACCGTGTTGACCAGCAGGAACGTCAGAGGGAAGGCGAGGAACATGCGCAGCAGCATCAGATCGGTGGTCCCGCGGGACAGCAGTTGTCCCGACGCCCACCGGTCGTGGAAGGCCACCGGCAGCCGCTGGAGATGCCGGTACAGACCGGCCCGCATCTCCGCCTCGACATGCGACAGCGGCCGTGCCACCAGCCAGCGCCGCAGCCCGAACAGCACCGCCTCCGCGGCCCCGAGCAGCAGCAGGAACAGCGCGCCCAGCCAGACGCCCCCCGAGTCCCGGTCCGCGACCGGCCCGTCCACCATCCACTTCAGCACGAGCGGGATCACCAGCCCCGTACAGGAGGCGACGACCGCTACGGCGGCGGCGGTGAACAACCGCACCCGGACGGGCCGCACATACGGCCACAGGCGCAGCAACGTCCGTACGGCGGAGCGGTCCTCGGTGGGTGCGGGTGTCGTGGGCATCAGGAGCGAGCCTACGGATCGCCACTGACATCGCCCACCGAGTTTTGGCCGGACCGGGCTCGGTCTTCGGACCTACGACCTGCGCGTTCGAGCCGCCGGGCGGGGCGGGGCGGGGTCTGCGGCTCGGGCGTTGCGGGCCCGTCGCTCAGCGGTCGGCCACCCGCATCTCGAACCAGGTCGTCTTCCCTCGGGGCAGCAGGTCGACGCCCCAGCGGTCGGACAGCTTGTCGACGAGGAACAGCCCCCGGCCGCTGACATCCATCTCCTGGACCGGCATCAGACAGGGCAGCCCTCGTGAGGGGTCTCGGACCTCGACGCGGATCCAGCCGCGCCGCCTGCGCAGGCGCAGTCCGAAGACGCGGGCACCGGTGTGGCGTACGGCGTTGCCGACGAGTTCCGAGACGAGTAAGACGGCGTCCTCGGTCATCTTGGGGGTGAGCTGCCAGCGGCGCAGGACGATGACCTGGGTGAGGCGCCGGGCGGTGGCGGCGGACTGGGGGCGGGACGGCAGTTGGATCTCGGCGTCCGTGGGGTCGCCGAACAACTCCAGTGCTCTGAGTGCCTGTTCGTCCTCGGCCGCAGGCGACCAGCGTGCCGCGGCCACGCGCTCGTGCCCCCGCGGCTGTTCGATACCCTCCAGCCCCGCCATGCCCCCATCATGGCGGCCCGCGGCTTCCCGCGGGGCCGTTCCGGGGGAATACGCCCCCCGGAAGCAACCATTCCGCACGATGCGAATGGCATATGCCATAGGCACTTCGTGGCCACGTGCAGCCAGCTGGCCTGCGACGACGGCTCGTTCGGAGGTATTCGCAGGCAATCGCCGGGCTCCCTCGACGCGGCAGCCTTAAGGCCGACTTAAGGTTCCGATGAACCGCCCCATCGAGGGACCCGGATGAGACGCTCCGTCAATTGCAAGGGCTCCCGGAGTGTTTCGGCGAGACGAGTCTCACATCGGACCCGCTCCGCGGAGCCAGGAGTTCGGCGTCACTGGAACTTCGCCTTGCCCGGCCCCTCCTCGACGAAGCTGCGCATGCCGATCTCCCGGTCGGGGGTCGCGAAGAGGCCCGCGAACCAGTTCCGCTCCACGGCGAGGCCGGTCTCGATGTCCGTCTCCAGACCGGTGTCGATCGACTCCTTGGCCGCCCGCAGCGCGATCGCCGGACCCTGCGCCAGCTTCGCCGCCCACGCGTGCGCCTGCGCGTACACCTCGCCGGCCGGGACCACCCGGTCCACCAGACCCAGCGTCAACGCCTCGTCCGCCTTCACCGTACGGCCGGTGAAGATCAGGTCCTTCGCCTTGGACGGGCCGATCAGCCGGGACAGCCGCTGGGTGCCGCCCGCGCCCGGGATCAGGCCGAGCAGGATCTCCGGCTGGCCGAGCTTCGCGTTGTCCGCGGCGATCCGGAAGTCGGCGCAGAGCGCCAGCTCGCAGCCGCCGCCCAGCGCGTAACCGGTCACGGCCGCCACCACCGGCTTGGGGATGCGGGCCACCGCCGTGAAGGCGTCCTGGAGGGCGCGGGCGCGCAGGACCATCGCGGTGTGGTCCATGGGCTGCATCTCCTTGATGTCCGCGCCCGCCGCGAACACCTTCTCGCCGCCGTACAGGACGACGGCCCGCACGTCGTCGCGACGGCCCGCCTCCTCGGCGAGTTCCCTGAGCCGGTCCTGCGTGGCGACGTCCAGCGCGTTCATGGGCGGGCGGTCCAGGCGCAGCGTGCCGACGCCCTCGGCGACTTCGAGATTCACGGTCATGCCAGCAGGTTAACGGCGACTAACGGGGGCGGGGGTCTGGGGGTCGTCCCCCAGGGGGTGCCGCACGGGCACCGACGACGACGGGCCCGGTGCCGTGGGTCACAGCACCGGGCCCGTCGTCGGGCGGGACCTACTTGGTCCACTCCGCCCACGGGATGTTCCAGCCGTTGAGGCCGTTGGACGCCTCGACGGTCGGGTCGGTGGAGTTCTTCACGACCACCACGTCACCGGTCATCGAGTGGTCGAAGAACCAGGCGGCCGGTACGCCGCTGTCGTAGCCGCCGCGCACGTCCCGCAGGCCGATGCAGCCGTGGCTGGCGTTGTAGTTGCCGAAGGCGTCGCCGCCCCAGTAGTTGCCGTGCACGAAGGTGCCGGAGTCGGTCAGCCGCATGGCGTGCGGGACGTCCTTGATGTCGTACTCGCCGTCGTAGCCGACCGTGTCGCCGTTCATGCGGGTCACCGTGAACTTCTCGCTGATGACCATCTGGCCGTTCCAGGTGGCGTAGCCGGGCTTGCCGGTGGTGACCGGGATGGTCTTGACGACCTTGCCCTCCTGGGTGACCTGCATCGTGCGCTTCTTGGCGTCCACGATCGACACCTGGTCGCGGCCGATGGTGAAGGACACCGACTTGGACTGCTTGCCGTAGACGCCCTTGCGGCCCTCGACGCCGTCGAGGTTCAGCTCGACCGTCACCTTGGTGCCGGCCTTCCAGTACTTCTCGGGCCGGAAGTCGAGGCGGTCGTTGCCGAACCAGTGGCCCTGTACGTCGACGGCCGGCACCGTCTTGATCTTGATGGCCTTCTCGACGTCGTCCGGCGAGGTGATGCCCCGCGTGAAGCGCACCGAGAACGGCATGCCGACGCCGACCGTGGAACCGTCCTCGGGCGTGAAGGTGCCGACGAAGGTGTTCTCCGGCGTCAGCGTGGTGAAGGACGCGTCCTCGGCGGCCGTACGGCCCTCGGCGTCCTTCGCGACCGCGTGCACCTGGTACTTGGTGGCGGCGGCCAGGTGCGTGCTCGGCGTCCAGCCGGCGCCGTCCGCGGAGATCGCGCCGTCGACCTTCGCGCCGTCGGCGTCCTTGACGACCACCTCGGTCAGCTTGCCCTTGGCGGCCGTCACCTTGAGGACGCCGCTGGTGTCGACGGCCTTGGCGCCGTCCTTCGGGGCGATCGAGACGACCGCCTCCGACTGCCCGCTCGCCACGGCCGTGGCGCCCGCGCCCTTGCCGTCCTTGGTCTTCTCCGAGCCGGAGTCCCCGCCTCCGCCGCAGGCCGTGACGGCCAGCAGCAGTCCTCCGACGATCAATGCCAACCGCTTGTCACGGCCGCGTGAGCGACCGCCAACCGATGCCCCCGATATCGGTCGCACGTTCAAGTCCGTTCTCCCCTCCCCCGGGCCGATCAGGCCCGCACGCAGGCACTACCCCTGCGCTGCGCGCATATTAACCACATGGTCAGGGGCCCTGGTGACCCCGGAATGTCACCGTTCAGTCCCAACTTGGACCATGGGAGGGGAAAGTCGCTCAGGAGGTCAGTTCACCGCGCTGCCGGCGGTCCATTCCCTCCAGTTCATGTTCCAGCCGCCGAGCCCGTTGTCGGGGGCGACCGTCTTGTCCTTGCTGCGGACCACCTCGACGACGTCGCCGATGAGACTGCGGTCGAAGAACCAGCCCGCGGGCGTGTCCGCGCCGCCGCCCTTCACGTCCCTGAGACCCACACAGCCGTGGCTGAGGTTGACCCGCCCGAAGGCCTCGGGGGACGCCCAGTAGTTGCCGTGCAGGAAGGTGCCGGACTCGGTCAGCCGCATGGCGTGCGGCACGTCCGGGATGTCGTACTCGCCCTTGCCGTTCTTCTTCTTGAAGCCGACCGTGGCGCCGTTCATCCGGGTCACGTCGAGCATCTCCGTGACCACCATCTTGCCGTTGTACGTCGTCGTCTTCGGCGCCCCTGCGGTGATGGGCACGGTGGCCAGCAGCTCGCCCTCGCGCCGCACCCGCATGGTGTGCTCGGCGGCGTCGACGACGGAGACCTGGTGGCGGCCGACGTCGAAGGAGAACGTCCGGTACTGGAGCCCGAAGACGCCGGGCGCGCCCTCGACGTCGCGGAAGCGCAGGGAGACGGTGACGCGGGTGCCGGGCTTCCAGTAGTTCTCGGGCCGGAAGTCGAGCCGGGACGTGCCGAACCAGTGCGGGCGGACCTCGACGGCCGGGTCGGCGGTCACATGGACGGCGCGCTCGACGGCGGCCCGGTTCTCGATCTCCCGGTTGAACTCCAGGGAGACGATCATCCCGGTGCCGACCGTCGACCGGTTCTCGGGCGTGACGTAGCCGATGAACCGCTCCTCGGGGACGTACGTCGTGAACGTGGTGTGCCGGGCCGAGCGGTGCCCGTCGCCGTCCACCGCGACCGCGTCGACCGTGTAGCGGGCGGCGAGCGCGAGCCGGCCGTCCTCCGGGCTCCAACTGCGGCCGTCCGCGGAGATCCGGCCCGGCACCTCGGCCTCCTGCGCGTCCTGCGACTTGACGACCTTCACCGACTCCAGCCGCCCGTCCGGCACCCGGACCCGCAGCGCCTGGCTCGGGCGCACCTCCCTGGCGCCGTCCTGCGGAGTGACCCGGATGGCGTCCGCGGGTGCCGGGGGTTTGCCCAGCACCCGGTCCAGCCCGCTCCTGCCGTCCCCGCTGCATCCGGCGGCTCCCGCCAGCAGTCCTGCCCATGTCAGTACGGCGGTCAGTGCGACCCCCGCGCGCCGTGCGCGCCCAGTTACGTGCCTCACGCGGTACCCAACGACGGGCCCCGCTCCGGGGAAACGTGAGTGCGAGGCACACGCTGGGCAGAACAGGGGGGAGGACGACGCCAAGGGGAGCAGCGGACGGGACGCCGTACGCCCCGGGCCCGCGTCGTGCCATGAGCCGCGGGAGGCTGAACGGTGTCCAGCGCAGCCGAGCAGGAGGCGGTGGCGGAGGCGAGCCCCGCCGCGTCCGCCGTCGTGAACGGGGCACCGCGAAGGACGCCCGGCGTGCCCGTGTGGCCCGGCGCCTCCATGCCCCTCGGCGCCCGCTTCCGGGTCGGCCCCGACGGCGTCGCCGGCACCAACTTCGCCCTGTGGGCGGGCGGCGCCGAGGCCGTCGAGCTGTGCCTCTTCGACGAACAGGGCCGCGAGACCCGCGCCCGGCTGACCGAACTCACGCACGAGATCTGGCACGGCTTCGTGCCCGGCGTGATGCCCGGCCAGCGCTACGGCTACCGGGTGCACGGCCGCTGGGACCCGTGGACCGGCGCCCGCTGGAACCCGGCGAAGCTGCTCCTCGACCCGTACGCCCGCGCCGTGGACGGAGAGTTCCGCCTGCCGCCCGAGGTGTACGGGCACGTCCGCGACTGGCCGCAGCAGCAGGTCGCCGACACCGTCCGCGACGAACGGGACTCCGCGCCGTACGTCCCCAAGGGCGTCGTCGTCCACGATGACGACGACTGGGCCGACGACCGCCGCCCCAAGACCCCCTGGGCCGACTCGGTCATCTACGAGCTGCACGTGCGCGGCTTCACCATGCGGCACCCCGGCATCCCCGAGGAACTGCGCGGCACCTACGCCGGCCTGGCGCACCCGGCCGCCGTCGAGCACCTGGTGAACCTCGGCGTCACGGCCGTCGAACTGCTCCCGGTCCACCAGTTCGCCCACGAGGACCACCTGCTGCGCCGGGGACTGCGCAACTACTGGGGCTACAACTCCATCGGCTACTTCGCCCCGCACGCCGGATACGCCTCCGCCGGGACGACGGGCGGACAGGTCGGCGAGTTCAAACGGATGGTGCGCGCACTGCACGCGGCCGGCATCGAGGTGATCCTCGACGTGGTCTACAACCACACCGCGGAGGCGGGCGAGCTGGGTCCGACGCTGTCCCTGAAGGGCATCGACAACCGCGGCTACTACCGGCTCCAGTCGGACGCCCGCCGGTACGCCGACTACACGGGCTGCGGAAACACCCTGCACGTGGTGCAGCCGCACGTACTGCGCCTGATCACGGACTCGCTGCGCTACTGGGTCACGGAGATGGGCGTCGACGGCTTCCGCTTCGACCTGGCCGCCGCCCTCGCCCGCTCCATGCACGACGTGGACATGCTGTCGCCGTTCCTCGCGGTGATCGCCCAGGACCCGGTGCTGCGCCGGGTCAAGCTGATCGCGGAACCCTGGGACGTGGGCTCGGGCGGCTACCAGGTGGGCGCGTTCCCCCCGCTGTGGACCGAGTGGAACGACCGCTACCGCAACGCCGTACGGGACTTCTGGCGGCACGCCCTCCCGGACGTCCGCGAGATGGGCTACCGCCTGTCGGGCTCCAGCGACCTGTACGCCTGGGGCGGCCGGCGCCCCTACGCCTCCGTCAACTTCGTCACGGCCCACGACGGCTTCACCCTGCGCGACCTGGTCTCCTACGAGCGCAAGCACAACGAGGCCAACGGCGAGGGCAACCGGGACGGCACGGACGACAACCGCTCCTGGAACTGCGGCGCCGAGGGCGAGACGGACGACGAGCGGGTCCGCGCGCTACGGCGCCGGCAGCTGCGCAACCTGACGACCACCCTGCTGCTGTCGACGGGCGTGCCGATGCTGGTCGCGGGCGACGAACTGGGCCGCACCCAGGGCGGCAACAACAACGCGTACTGCCAGGACAACGAGATCAGCTGGCTGGACTGGACCCTGCTGGAGGACCCCGGCTGGAAGGCCCTGTACGACCTGACCGCCCGCCTGATCGCCCTGCGCCACCGCCACCCCGTCCTGCGCCGCCGGGCGTTCTTCTCCGGCCGGGCCCACTCGGTGGACGGGCTGCGCGACCTGGCCTGGTTCACGGCGCGCGGCACCGAGATGACGGAACGGGACTGGTACGCGCCCGCGGCCACGCTCGGCATGTACCTCTCCGGCCGGGACATCCCCGGCCGCGACGAACGGGGTACCCCGATCACGGACGACAGCTTCCTCGCCCTTCTGCACGCGGGGGACCGTCCGGCGAACTTCGTCCTGCCGGGCCCGCCATGGGCGGACCGCTACGAGGTCGTGGTGGACACCTCCGTCGAGGACCAGGGGACCGCCCCGGCGGTCACGCACCGGGCGGGGACGGGGGTGACGGTCCCGGCCAGGTCGGTGCTCCTCCTCAGGGTGACGGCCTGACGGCATCTTCCCTGCAAAGTTCCGTACCAGGCAGGGATGTTGACGGACGGTCAGCGGACACGCCGCCAACGGGTGATGATCCGCAACCGGCCGCCGCCGAACCGGGATCGTGCCCCGCATGATCACAACTCGCCTTCGGCGCCGGGCCGCTGCCGCCGTCCTCTCCCTCGCCGCCGTCCTCGCCACCTCGGCCGCCACCGTCCCCACCGCCGCCCCGGCCAAGGCCGCCCCGGCCTGCCCCCAGTTCGACGACAAGCTCAAGGCCGCCGTCAACCGCGACGTCGACCTCGGCCGGATCACCCCCGCCCCGGTCTGGCGCACCACCTGCGGCACCCTCTACCGCAGCGACGGCCGCGGCCCGGAGATCGTCTTCAAGGAGGGCTTCCACGCCAGGGACGTGGTGAACGGCCAGTACGACATCGAGAAGTACGTCCTGGTCAACCAGCCCTCCCCGTACGTGTCCACGACGTACGACCACGACCTCTACAAGACGTGGTGGAAGTCCGGCTACAACTACTACATCGACGCCCCCGGCGGCATCGACGTCAACAAGACCATCGGCGACACCCACAAATGGGCCGACCAGGTCGAGGTCGCCTTCCCCGGCGGCGTCGACCGGAAGTACATCATCGGCGTCTGTCCGGTGAACAAGACCACCAAGGTCGAGAACATGAGCGGCTGCGAGAGCAACCCGCACTACGAGGCCTGGCACTGACCCGTCCCTAGCGGGCGGTGAGCAGCGCCTCCGCCCCCACCGGCACGTAACCCGCCGCCTGGAACGCCCGCATGCTGCGGGCGTTCCCCGGCGAGATCTGCGCCCACACCGGCTCGCCCCCGGACAGCTGCCGGGCCGCCGTCACCAGGGCCCGCCCCAGCCCCCGGTGCCGTACGTCCGCGTCGACCTCGACCGCGGCCTCCAGCCGCCCGGCGATCCCGCGGCCCAGGACCAGCACGCCGCCGTCCGCCGTCCACACCCGCACGTCGTCGCGCCGCTTGCGCGAACTGATCACCCGGGGATGGTAGGGATCGTCGATCTCCGTCAGCTCCACGGCCGGCCGGCCCGTGAGCGGGGAGCCCACCACCATCGCGTCGACGGTGTCGGTCCGGCGGCCCGTGCGGTCCATGAACGCCGTCAGGAAGCGGGCGTTCAGCGTCGCCGCCAGCGCGTCGCAGTCGGTCGCGCGCAGCGCCGCCCGCACCCACTCCGGGTCCTCGTCGGTGAACACGACCGAGTGCGCGGTGAAGGACAGCACGCCCGCGTCCCGCCGGCAGGCCTGGGGCACGATCGTCGTACGGCCGTCCGCGGGCGGGAACACGCCCCGCGCCGCCGCGTCGAGAACGTCCCGCAACGTCTCCACAGCACTCCTTGCCGCTCCTTGAGTCTCCACCCACTGGAAGGCCCACACTCACACACATGATCGACGACGGCACTGGGCTTTTCACCATCGGCGAGCTGGCCAGGACCACCGGCCTGACCGTGCGCACCATCCGCTACTGGTCCGACGAGGGAGTCCTGAACCCGGTCACCCGCAGCGCGGGCGGCTACCGGCTCTACGACGCCGAGTCCGTCGCCCGCCTGGAGCTGATCCGCACCCTGCGCGAGCTGGGCCTCGGCCTGGACGCCGTGCGCCGGGTGCTGGCGGGCGAGACGACGGTGGCGCGGGTCGCGGCGGCCCACGTGACCGCCCTGGACGCGCAGATCCGCTCGCTGAGGGTGACCCGCGCGGTGCTGTCGACCGTGGCACGACGCGGCTCGACCGCAGAGGAGATGACCCTGATGAACAAGCTGGCACGACTGTCCGCCGCCGAGCGCAGGCGGATCGTCGACGAGTTCCTGGCCGAGATCTTCGACGGACTCGACACGGCCGACCCCGACATCCGCACCCGGCTGCGCTTCCACGCGGCCCACCTGCCCGACGACCCCACCCCCGAGCAGGTCGACGCCTGGGTGGAGCTGGCGGAGCTGATCCAGGACCCGGAGTTCCGCACCCTGATGCGCACGATGGTCGAGTTCAACGCGGCCGACCGCGGCCCCGAGGTCCCCGCGGGAACCTCCCTGTGGTTCATGAGCCGCCTGATCCAGCTCGCCGGGGAGGCCCTGCGCGACGGCACGGCCCCCGACTCCCCGGAGGCCGACGGCATCCTGCGCGGCCTCCTCGGGGACGCCGACCGGGCCGCCGTACTGGACCGGCTCACCGCGGCGGCCAATGTCCGGGTGGCCCGCTACCGCGAGTTGTCGGCGGTGCTGAACGGCCTGGAACCCGCCGAGGGCTACGAGCGCGAGTTCACCTGGGTGGTGGCCGCACTGCGCGCTCACCCGGACCGTTAATCTGACCTGCGTCAGTACGACGGCAACGCAGCACCGCAAGGTATGAAGAAGAGGGGCGGACCGGTGGCGGACATCGAAGAAGCACGCAAGCAGTTCCAGCGGATCGACACGGACGGTGACGGTTTCATCACCGCGGCCGAGTTCAAGACCGCCCTTGCCCAGGGGGGCGACTGGAACGTCACCGACACGGTCGCCGAGGCCGTCATCAAGAGCCGCGACCTGGACGGCGACAAGGCTCTGTCGTTCGACGAGTTCTGGGCCTACCTGAGCAAGTGACGCGGGTCCGTCTCAGCGCGTGAGGCCCCAGGGGCGCCCCGGTCCGCCGGGGCGCCCCTCTCTCATGCCCGAACCTCGCACACGAACCGGTGGACGCCCGGCGCGACCTCGTGGCAGGACCAGGACGACAGCCGTACCTCCCCGTCGTCGAGACAAGGATCTCGGCATCGGCCGCTGCACGGTCCGCGAGGCGCTGCGCGCGCTCGCCGGGGCCGGTCTCGTGCGGCCCCGGCACGGCTCCGGCGTCTTCGTGATCGCCACCGAACCCGCCGAGGACCGGCCGGCCCGACTGCGGAGGGCCGCCGTGACCGACGTCCACGAGGTCCGCCTCGGCGTCGAGTTCCTCGCGGCCCGTCTCGCCGCACAGCGACGCACACCCGAGGACGTCACCGCGCTGCGGGCGGCGCTGGTCGGACGCCGGGCGGCGTCCGACGCCGACGACGCCGCCGACGCGGTCTTCGTGGACGCCGACATCACCCTGCACGCGGCGGTCGTCGCCGCCGCCCGCAACCCGGTCCTCACCGCGCTCTTCGCCGAGTTCACCCCCGTCCTGCGAGAGCCTCTGCTCGATCTGCTGTCCCTGACCGGCCTGCGCGAGAAGCACCCCGGCCACGGCGACGAGACCCACACGGCCCTCGTCGAGGCCGTCACGGAGAGCGCCCCGACGACGCGGCGTCGACCTTGCGCACGGATCCGGAAGCGACGCTCGAGCTGCTGCGTGAGCGGAGCCGACCGGGCACGACGGGGTCCGCGCCACCCGAACGCCCCCGCCGAGGAATAGCCCGCACTCCGGCGAGGTTGACGCCGATCGGCAGGCGCATGCACATGCATGCATCTACGTCACCTGGAAGGGCGTGCGTCATGAAGATCGGCATCATCGGAGCGGGCAACATCGGCGGCAACCTCACCCGGCGGCTCGCCGCCCTCGGCCACGACGTCTCCGTGGCCAACTCCCGTGGCCCGCACACGCTCAAGGAGCTGGCCGAGGAGACGGGCGCGACCCCCGTACGGGTCGAGGAGGCGGCCCGCGGGGCCGAGGTCGTGGTGGTCACCGTCCCGCTGAAAGCGGTCCCGGACCTCCCCCAGGGCCTGTTCGACGAGGCCGCCGAGGGCGTCGCCGTCATCGACACGGGCAACTACTACCCTCAGCAGCGCGACGGCCGGATCGACGCCATCGAGGACGAGGGCATCACGGAGAGCCGCTGGACGGAACGCCAGATCGGCCACCCGGTGATCAAGGCGTTCAACGGCACCTACGCCCAGGACATCCTGGACCGCCCGCTCCCGGCCGGCGCCCCCGGCCGCGTGGCCCTGCCCGTGGCGGGCGACGACGAGGCGGCCAAGGCGAAGGTCCGGGCCCTGATCGACGCACTCGGCTTCGACACCGTCGACGCGGGCGGCATCGACGACTCCTGGCGCCAGCAGCCCGACACCCCGGTGTACGGCCTGCGGGGCGGCGTGGACGAGGTCACCCGCGCCCTGGCCGAGGCGAGCCCGGAGCGCAAGCCGGAGTTCAGTGGCTGAGACCGCTCAGTCCACCGTCGCCCACGCCCGCAGCGCGGTCCGGCTCGCGAAGTCCGCCACGTTCGTGTCGAGGGGCTCGTCGGTGTACTGGTGGAACCGCCACTTCGCCTTGATACGGGGCTTGCCCGCGGTGACGTAGTCGGCGATCCAGAGCCCGTCGCCGGCGTACGAGGTGTCGTCGACGTTCAGCCAGTAGTTCCTGTTGCAGTACAGGACGACCCGGTTCCGCGGCCGCAGCTCCTTCACCTTCCGGATGAAGCGGTCCTTCTCGGCGTTGCTCGCGTGGCTGCCCTCGCCCGTCGTCTCCCAGTCGACGGCGAGGATGTCGCCGGGGCGGTCCGGGGCCTTGGCAAGGAAGTGTTCCGCCTGGGCGGTGAGGTTGCCCGGCCAGAGGAAGTGGTAGAAGCCGACGACCAGGCCGGCGTCACGAGCCCGTTTCGTCTGGGCGGCGAGCTTCGGGTTGACGTAGGTACGGCCCTCCGTCGCCTTGACGAAGACGAAGGAGAGGCCTTCCGTGGAGTAACCGGAGGACTGATAGGCGCTGACATCGACACCACGGAGCATGGGGCAACTCCCGGAAGTACAGGAGAACGGACGGGAGTTGCTTTATGCCCCGACACGCCGGGGGCGGAACCTCCGCTTCCATTCTCCGGTGGGTCGCCGGGAGTTCAGCACTCGATGATGTTCACCGCCAGCCCGCCCCGAGCCGTCTCCTTGTACTTGACCGACATGTCCGCGCCGGTTTCCTTCATCGTCTTGATGACCTTGTCGAGGGACACCTTGTGCGTGCCGTCGCCGCGCATGGCCATGCGGGCCGCCGTGACCGCCTTCACCGCGGCCATGCCGTTGCGTTCGATGCAGGGGATCTGGACCAGGCCTCCCACGGGGTCGCAGGTGAGGCCGAGGTTGTGTTCCATGCCGATCTCCGCGGCGTTCTCGACCTGCTCGGGGGAGCCGCCGAGGACCTCCGCGAGGGCGCCCGCCGCCATCGAGCAGGCCGAGCCGACCTCGCCCTGGCAGCCGACCTCGGCGCCGGAGATGGAGGCGTTCTCCTTGAAGAGCATGCCGATCGCGCCGGCGGCGAGGAGGAAGCGGACGACGCCCTCCTCGTCGGCGCCGGGGACGAAGTTGACGTAGTAGTGCAGGACGGCGGGGATGATGCCGGCCGCGCCGTTGGTGGGGGCGGTGACGACCCTGCCGCCGGCCGCGTTCTCCTCGTTCACCGCCATCGCGTACAGCGTGATCCACTCCATGGAGTGAGCCAACGGGTCGCCCTCCGCGCGGAGTTGACGTGCCGTCATGGCGGCGCGGCGGCGTACGCGCAGGCCGCCCGGCAGGATGCCCTCGCGGGACATGCCGCGGGCCGTGCAGGCCTGCATCACCCGCCAGATCTCCAGCAGCCCCTCGTGGATCTCCTCCTCGGTGCGCCAGGCCCGCTCGTTCTCCAGCATCAGCGAGGAGATCGACAGGCCCGTCTCCTGCGTCAGGCGCAGCAGCTCGTCGCCCGTGCGGAAGGGGTACTTCAGGACCGTGTCGTCCAGCTTGATCCGGTCCGCGCCGACCGCGTCCTCGTCGACGACGAACCCGCCGCCCACCGAGTAGTACGTCTTCGACAGCAGCTCCGCGCCCCCGGCGTCGTACGCCCAGAGCGTCATGCCGTTCGCGTGGTAGTCCAGGGTTTTACGGCGGTGCAGGACGAGGTCGTCGTCGAAGGAGAACGGGACCTCGTGCTCGCCGAGCAGCCGGATGCGGCCGGACTCCTTGATCCGCTCCACCCGTGCGTCCGCCGTCTCCACGTCCACCGTGCGCGGCGAGTCGCCCTCCAGGCCGAGGAGGACGGCCTTCGGCGTGCCGTGGCCGTGGCCGGTCGCGCCGAGGGAGCCGTACAGCTCCGCGCGCACGGACGCGACGGAGCCCAGCAGGTCCTCGTTGCGCAGCCGCCGCGCGAAGATGCGGGCCGCCCGCATCGGGCCGACCGTGTGGGAGCTGGACGGGCCGATGCCGATCGAGAACAGGTCGAAGACCGAGATGGCCACGGGGACTCCTCAATACGGGTGGTGCAGAAGGGTTCCGGTGGGGTGCCCCGCCCACTCACCAGTGTGCGGGACACCCCCGGAAACCCATCGGGAAACGGGAACTACTTGTTCAGACCGGGGTACAGCGGGTGCTTCTCCGCGAGCGCGACGACCCGTGCCTTGAGGGCTTCCGCCTCGTAGGACGGCTTGAGCGCCTCCGCGATCACGTCCGCGACCTCGGCGAAGTCCTCGGCAGTGAAGCCGCGGGTGGCGAGGGCGGGCGTGCCGATCCGCAGGCCCGAGGTGACCATCGGGGGCCGCGGGTCGTTCGGGACCGCGTTGCGGTTGACCGTGATGCCGACCTCGTGGAGACGGTCCTCGGCCTGCTGCCCGTCCAGCGCGGACTCGCGCAGGTCGACCAGGATCAGGTGCACGTCGGTGCCACCGGACAGGACGTTGATCCCGGCCTCGCGGGCGTCCGGCGCCGTCAGCCGCTCGGCGAGGATGCGCGCGCCGTCGACCGTACGGCGCTGGCGCTCCTTGAAGTCGTCCGAGGCGGCGACCTTGAAGGACACCGCCTTCGCCGCGATCACGTGCTCCAGGGGACCGCCCTGGAAACCCGGGAACACGGACGAGTTCAGCTTCTTCGCGAAGGCCTTCTTCGCCAGGATGATGCCGCCGCGCGGGCCGCCCAGCGTCTTGTGGGTCGTGGAGGTGACCACGTCCGCGTACTCGACCGGGTTCGGGTGCAGGCCGGCCGCGACGAGACCGGCGAAGTGCGCCATGTCCACCCACAGGTACGCCTCGACCTCGTCCGCGATCCGGCGGAACTCGGCGAAGTCCAGCTGCCGGGGGTACGCCGACCAGCCGGCGATGATCACCTTCGGGCGGTGCTCCTTGGCGAGGCGCTCGACCTCGGCCATGTCGACCAGTCCGGCCTCGTCCACGTGGTAGGCGACCACGTCGAACTGCTTGCCGGAGAAGTTCAGCCGCATCCCGTGGGTGAGGTGACCGCCGTGCGCCAGGTCCAGGCCCAGGATGGTGTCGCCGGGCTGGGCCAGCGCGAACAGGGCGGCCTGGTTGGCGGAGGCGCCCGAGTGCGGCTGGACGTTGGCGTACTCGGCGCCGAACAACTCCTTGACCCGGTCGATCGCGATCTGCTCGGCGACGTCGACGTGCTCACAGCCGCCGTAGTAGCGGCGGCCGGGGTAGCCCTCGGCGTACTTGTTGGTCAGGACCGAGCCCTGCGCCTCCATGACGGCGAGCGGAGCGAAGTTCTCCGAGGCGATCATCTCGAGCGTGGACTGCTGGCGGCGCAGCTCGCCGTCGAGCGCCGCGGCGATCTCCGGGTCGAGCTCGTGCAGGGGCGTGTTCAGGACGGACATACGTCTGGTGACCTCTCAGCCGGCGGTGTAGGCGGTGTACTCGTCGGCGGAGAGCAGCTCGTCCGGCTCGTCCGTGACGCGTACCTTGAACAGCCATCCGCCCTCGAAGGGGGCGGAGTTCACCAGCGCCGGGTCGTCCACGACGTCCTGGTTGACCTCGACGATCTCGCCGGAGACCGGTGCGTACAGCTCACTGACCGACTTGGTCGACTCGAGCTCGCCGCAGGACTCGCCCGCGGTCACGGTGGCACCGACCTCGGGGAGCTGGACGAAGACCACGTCGCCGAGCGCGTTGGCCGCGTGCTCCGTGATGCCGACCGTCGAGACGCCGTTCTCGGCGCCCGACAGCCACTCGTGCTCCTTGCTGTAGCGCAGCTGCTGGGGGTTGCTCATGGCCTGAATTCTCCTGTACGCGAGGGGGTGCTGATGAATGGGGGACTACTGAAGACGCACGTGAGCAGCGTGAATGTGCGCAGGGTCACGCGCGCGGACCTCGGCCCGGCCTGTCGGGCCGTACGTCAGTCTCTACTTCTGGCGCTTGTAGAAGGGCAGAGCCACGACTTCGTACGGCTCGTGGCTGCCCCGGATGTCCACGCCGACACCCGGCGTGCCCGGGGCCGCGTGGGCGGCGTCGACGTACGCCATCGCGATCGGCTTGCCCAGCGTGGGGGAGGGGGCGCCGGAGGTGACCTCGCCGATCACCTCACCGCCCGCGACCACGGCGTACCCGGCGCGCGGGACCCGGCGGCCCTCGGCGACCAGGCCGACCAGTACGCGCGGCGGGTTCGTCGCGGCGCGCTCGGCGGCCTGTGCGAGGGCCTCGCGGCCCACGAAGTCGCCGTCCTTGTCGAACTTCACGACCCGGCCGAGGCCGGCGTCGAAGGGGGTCAGCGCGGTCGACAGCTCGTGGCCGTACAGCGGCATGCCCGCCTCCAGGCGGAGCGTGTCCCGGCAGGACAGGCCGCAGGCGATCAGGCCGACGCCCTCGCCGGCCTTCGTCAGGGCCTGCCACAGCTCGACGGCGTGCTCCGGCTTCACGAACAGCTCGAAGCCGTCCTCGCCGGTGTAGCCGGTGCGGGCGATGAGCGCGGGGACGCCGGCGACGGTGCCGGGCAGGCCGGCGTAGTACTTGAGGCCGTCGAGGTCGGCGTCGGTGAGCGACTTCAGGATGCCGGGGGACTCGGGGCCCTGGACGGCGAGGAGCGCGTAGGCGTCGCGGTCGTCGCGGACCTCGGCGTCGAAGCCCTCGGCGCGCGCGGTCAGCGCGTCCAGGACGACCTGGGCGTTGGAGGCGTTGGCGACGACCATGAATTCGGTGTCGGCGAGCCGGTAGACGATGAGGTCGTCGAGGATGCCGCCGTCGGCGTCGCAGATCATGGTGTAGCGGGCGCGGCCCACGCCCACCGCCGCGATGTTGCCGACCAGGGCGAAGTTCAGCAGGGCGCCGGCCTGCGGACCGGTGACGGTGATCTCGCCCATGTGCGAGAGGTCGAAGAGGCCGGCCCGGGTGCGGACGGCGTGGTGCTCGTCGCGCTCGGAGCCGTAGCGCAGGGGCATGTCCCAGCCGGCGAAGTCGGTCATGGTCGCGCCGAGCGAACGATGCAGGGCATCGAGGGCGGTGTGGCGGAGCGGGGTACTGCTCATCGGGCGTTCGTCTCCCAGGGCATGACGGCGAGGTCGTTCCTCCCCATCTGTCATCGGAACCTGAGAGGTTCGCCATGACCGTCCGTGAACGGTTCGGTCATGGGTTGCACCTTGGGTGGAGCCACCGAAGGGTGACTCGCTTTTCAGATGTGCCTCGCCCGCGCGGTAACGGTGCCTGAGAGATTCAAGGGAGGGACTTGCTCCTTCGGCGCCCCAGCGAAACTGTCGGTGGGGACTCTCCCGCGCGGATTCAAACGGCCGGTATGCAGTTGGCGCGGCCATCATCGCACGCCATGCCCGATCACGGCAGGCCGCATCTGTAACCGGCCTGTGGCGGTAAGCGCATGAAAACGCAAGACAGTGCGCATTACCTTCTCTTTACGCTCGACGGGGAGAAGACTTGTCTGACCCCAGGGGAGGACGATCACGGTGAACAGGACCACGGCACTCGCGACCGGCTCGGCACTCGCGGCCGGCCCGGCGCTCGCACTGCCCGCGCAGCCGCAGGCCGCGGCCCGGGAGGCGTGCGGCGCACCGCCCGCCCCGGTCGTCCGCGATCTGCGCGACCGTGCCGGCCACAGCCCGCACGGCCTGCTGTTCGGCCCCCGCGACCTGGTCGTGGTCACCGGGCTGCCCGGCAGCGGCAAGTCGACGCTGATGAAGCGCGCGGTGACGGGCACCCGCATCGACTCCCAGGACACCCGCGACCGCTGGGACGCCCGCATGCCGCGCGCCCTGCCGTACGCCCTCTACCGTCCCCTCGTCCGCCTCGCGCACTACGCCGGTCTGCGCCGTGCCCTGCGCACCGGCGAGGGCGTCGTCGTCCACGACTGCGGTACGCAGGCCTGGGTGCGCGCCTGGCTGGCCCGCGAGGCCCGCCGCCGTGGCGGCACGCTGCACATGGTGCTGCTCGACGTCACCGTGGACACCGCCCTGGAGGGCCAGCGCGAGCGCGGCCGGGGCGTGTCCCGGTACGCGTTCCGGCGCCACCGCCGGGCCGCCTCCCACCTGCTGCGCGCGGCGGAGAAGGGCCGCCTCCCCGAGGGCTGCGGTTCGACGGTCCTGCTGGACCGGGCCGCGGCCGACACCCTCCGCCGCATCGGCTTCACCGGCTGACCGCCCACGGCCTTCCGCCGCATCGGCTTCACCGGCTGGCCGCGTATGGCCTTCGGCTGCGTCGGTTTGACCGGCTGGCCGCGTACGGGCTTCCGCCGCATCGGCTTCACCGGCGCTCCGGCCATGGCGCTCCGGTCACGGCCCTCCGGTCACGGCCCTCCGGCCACGGCCCGCGCACGGGGCCCGCACGGGGCCGGTCGCCGAGGGTCCGTCCCCGTACCCGATAGCCTTTTGAGCCACATCCAGTGGTTCCCAGCAGGCGGTAGGCAGATGGACTTCCCCCCGGCGGACTTCCCCGCGGACTTCCCGGCACAGGCGCACCCCCATTCGCACGGCGGATGGCCCGGCAACGAGCTGGAAGAGGTGCTCTCCGCCTCCCTCGGCCTGCCGGGGGCCGGCGGACGGATCGTGGAGGTGCTCGGCCGCAGCTTCGTCTGGGTGCCGCTGCCCGGCGGGGGCGGCCCGCACAGCGGCCCCCTGGACCTGCCCACGCTGGAGCTGGAGGGGCAGGCGTACGTGCCCGTGTTCAGCTCCGAGGAGCAGTTCCGGCAGGTCGTCGGCGCGCACATGTCGTTCACGGTCGCCCCGGCCGTCGAGTTCGCCCGCGGACTGCCCCCGCAGGTCGGCATCCTGGTGAACCCGGACGGCACGGTCGGCATCCCGCTGCCCCCGATGGCCGTGGCCGAGCTGTGCCGGAGCGGCCGCACCCCGCTGGACGGCCCGGCGAGCGGTGGTCGCGTCCGTCTCTACGAGCCCGACTGGCAGCACGACCCGGTGGACTTCCTGTCCGCCGCCTCCGCCGAGTTCGAGGCGATCGGCGTCGTCCTCACCGCCCGCCGCTGCCTCGCCGCGGTGGAGACGGCCGACCCGGTGATGTTCGTCGGCGTGGAACTCTCCCAGTGGGAGGGCGATCTGCGGGCGCTTCCCCTGGAGGCCCTCGGCAAGGCGCTCGGCCGGGCCCAGGCGCCCTGGCCGGTCAACCTCGTCCTGCTCGACGTGACGGAGGACCCGGTGGCCCGGTGGCTGAGGGAACACGTCCGGCCCTTCTACTCCAGGCTCCACTGAACCCACCCGCACGCGGGCGTTCCGTACCGGTATGCGGCGGCGCCGCGAGGGTGCGGCGGGCCGCCCCCGATCCGGCCCCGCCGGCGACGGACAACCCGGCCCCTCCGGGGCGCCCGTTGTCGGCGAAGAGACCTAAGCTGGTCTCCCGAAAGCGGGGCAACTTATCGAAGGGGCGGTACAGGTGAGCGCCAGCGGCATCGCGGCCGGGCAGGTCGAGCACATGCTGCGCCAGGTGACCCCCGGGCGCTACGACGCCTACGAGGCACTCCTGCGCGCCCTCGCCACCCCGGGCACCGGCCAGGTGTGGATGCTGCTGTGGCGCGGTCAGGCCGGCTCCCCCGACGCCCAGTACGGCACGATGGAGGTCGAGGGACACGGCTACGCCCCCTGTGTCACCTCCGCCCAGGAGCTGTCCGCGAGCGGCTGGAACCGGTCGTACGAGGTGGTCGACGGGCTGGACATGGCCCGCACCCTCTACCCCGACCACTACGGCCTCTGGCTGAACCCGCACGCCCCCGGCGGCGGTGTCGGCATCCCCTGGCTCGACCTGCGGCGGATCGCCACCGGCCTGGACCGCCAGCCGGCCGGGCCGCTGCGGCTGTCCGAGCCGGCCATCGAGATCCCGCAGTTCTACGCCCTGCTCGCGCAGAACGCGCACCGCACCCCCGCCCTGCGCTCGCTGCGCCGCGCCTGGGTCCAGCCGGCCGTCGGCGCGCCCTACCTCGCCCTCGGGCTCGACGTCTACGACACCTCGCCGCAGGCCGTGGACGCGGTGCGGGGGATGATGCAGCAGTCCATCGGCGCGGTACCGGACGGACTGCCGGTGTCCACGGTCACCATGAGTGACGACTACGACCCGGTCGTCCTGTGGATGCGCGCCCACGCCCGTCCCTTCTACGACCGCGAGGCGCACGCCCCGGCCGCCCAGGCTCCCGCGGGCGGCTACGGCTTCCCGCCGGCCGGTCGCTTCTGATGTGCCCCGTCGCCCGTTCCTTCGGGTCGGCGCAGTGAATCTTCGCGCGTAGATCGGGTCGGTAAGTCCCCTTTTGGGTAGATAGGCCCCAACTCGTGCGTGTCCGCCCCTCGTTACCCGCCGTCCGGATAACGGAATCCTCCTGAGAGCATCACGTTTACGCATCCATTCCCCTTCAAGTCTGGCTACAGATCGCCAAAGCGTTGAAGACTCCCGCATCAGGGGTGCTTTCGCCCTTGTGTACGACGGACTGATCACGCCGCTACAGCGGCAAGTGTGGGCCGGCTACCGCCGGTTGAGAGGGGTCCCTGCCAGATGACGGCACCATTGCACGAGCCGACCGCGGAAGCGGCCCCGAGCCCGGCCGAGGAAGCGGCGGTGGCCACCGCCGACGCGAAGGCCGTACAGGGCCGTTCCCTGGGTCGGATCGCCTGGGAGCGCCTGAAGCGGGACAAACTCGCCCTGAGCGGCGGCATCGTGGTGCTGCTCCTCGTCGTGGTCGCGCTGTTCGCCCCGGTGATCACCTCGATCCTCGGCCAGGACCCGAACGAGTATCACGAGAACCTCATCGACCCGCTGTTCGGCACCCCCACGGGCTCCCTCGGCGGCATCAGCGGCGAACACCTGCTGGGCGTCGAGCCGGTCAACGGCCGCGACATCTTCGCCCGCATCCTCTACGGCGCCCGGATCTCCCTGCTGGTCGGCTTCCTGTCGGCCGTCGTCGCCGTGATCCTCGGCACCGTCCTGGGCATCCTCGCCGGCTTCTTCGGCGGCTGGGTCGACTCGGTCGTCAGCCGGGTCATGGACGGTCTGCTCGCCTTCCCCCAGCTGCTGTTCATCATCGCGCTGGTCTCCGTCATGCCGAACGACCTGCTGGGCCTCACCGGCTCCAACGTGCGGGTCTTCGTGATGATCCTGGTCATCGGCTTCTTCGGCTGGCCCTACATCGGGCGTGTGGTGCGCGGTCAGACGCTCTCGCTGCGAGAGCGCGAGTACGTGGAGGCGGCCCGATCGCTGGGCGCCGGACGGCTGTACATCCTGTTCAAGGAACTGCTGCCCAACCTCGTCGCCCCGATCGTCGTCTACACCACGATGATGATCCCCACCAACATCCTCACCGAGGCGGCGCTCAGCTTCCTGGGCGTGGGCGTCAAGCCGCCCACGGCCTCGTGGGGGCAGATGCTCTCGAGCGCGATCGACTACTACGAGTCCGACCCCATGTACATGGTGGTCCCGGGCCTGGCGATCTTCATCACCGTGCTCGCCTTCAACCTCTTCGGCGACGGCGTCCGGGACGCGCTGGACCCGAAGGCGTCCCGCTGAACCGCACCCAAGCCTCCCGTGGCATCTGCACGGGGTCTCTCATCACATCCGGAGGATCCGACATCGTGACTACCCAACGCACCTCAGGGCGGCGGAAGCAGGCATTTGCCGCTGCTGCCGCGGTCGCCGCGCTGCTGACCACGGCGGCGTGCGGCGGCGGTTCGGACGACGGCGACAACGGCTCGAAGACCGGTGCCGCCGGCTTCGACGCCGCGAACAACAAGGTCGCCCAGGCCGACCTGGCCAAGAAGGGCGGCACGCTGAAGTTCGGTGCCGCGCAGGACGCCGACTCGTGGGACACCACGCGTGGCTACTACGGCATGATGTGGAACTTCGCCCGCTACTACAGCCGCCAGCTGGTCACGAACAAGGCCGAGCCGGGCGCCGCGGGTGCCGAGATCACTCCGGACCTCGCCACCGAGACCGCCAAGGTCACGGACGACGGCAAGACCTACACGTACACCCTGCGTGACGGCATCACGTGGGAGGACGGCAAGCCGATCACGTCCAAGGACGTGAAGTACGGCATCGAGCGCGTGTGGGCGCAGGACGTGCTGTCCGGCGGTCCGACGTACCTGAAGGACGTCCTCGACCCCAAGGGCGAGTACAAGGGTCCCTACAAGGACACCTCGGCCGACAAGCTCGGTCTGAAGGCCATCGAGACGCCGGACGACAAGACCATCGTCTTCAAGCTCCCCGTGGCCAACTCGGACTTCGAGGAGATGCTGGCCCTGGTCTCCGCCTCGCCGGTCCGCCAGGACAAGGACACCAAGTCCAAGTACGGCCTGAAGCCGTTCTCCTCGGGCCCGTACAAGTTCGCCTCGTACAGCCCCGGCAAGGACCTCAAGCTGGTCCGCAACACCGAGTGGAAGCAGGCCTCGGACCCGGTCCGCAAGGCCTACCCGGACGAGATAACGATCCAGTTCTTCTCGGACGCCAACCAGCTCGACCAGCGTCTGCTCAGCGGTGACCTGGACCTCGACCTGAACCAGACCGGCATGTCGCCGCAGGGCCGCACCACCGCCCTGAAGCAGCACAAGGCCAACCTGGACAACCCGGTCTCCGGCTACGTCCGTTACGCGGTCTTCCCGCAGAGCGTCGCGCCGTTCAACAACATCGAGTGCCGCAAGGCCGTCATCCTCGGTGCCGACCACGTGTCGCTCCAGACCGCGCGTGGCGGCCCGATCGCCGGTGGCGACATCGGCACCAACATGCTGCCGCCGTCCGTCCCGGGCGCCGAGGGCCAGAAGTACGACCCCTACAAGCTCGCCGGTGACAACAAGAACGGCAACGTCGCCGAGGCCAAGGCGGCCCTCAAGGCCTGCGGTCAGCCGAACGGCTTCAAGACCACCATCGCGGTCCGCAACAACAAGCCGGTCGAGGTGGCCACGGCCCAGTCCCTCCAGGCCTCGCTGAAGAAGATCGGCATCACCGTCGAGATCGACCAGTACGACGGCTCGCAGACCGCCGGCATCATCGGCAGCCCTTCGAACGTGAAGAAGAAGGGCTACGGCATCATCATCATGGGCTGGGGTCCGGACTTCCCGTCCGTCCAGGGCTTCGGTCTGCCGCTGTGGAGCAGCAAGTACATCTCGGAGAGCGGTAACAACAACTACGCGCTCATCAAGGACAAGGCGATCGACGGCCTGTTCGACCAGTACGTCACCACCCTGGACGACGCCGGCAAGACCAAGATCGCCACGGAGATCAACCACAAGGTGATGGAGGGCGCGTACTACCTGCCCTTCGTCTTCGAGCGGTTCATCAACTGGCGCTCGGACAACCTGGCGAACGTCTACACCACCGACGGTTACAGCGGTCAGTACGACTTCGTCAACCTCGGTCTGAAGAACCCGAAGAAGTAGTCCCGGCACACCCGCCGAACGGCACGAAAGGCAGGTGAAGGCCGGCGCAGCGGCAGCGCGGGCCACCGGAAGACCTCCGGTGGCCCGCGGTCCGCGGCGGGCCGAGAGCTGTGCTCGCTTACCTCATCAGGCGGCTGTTCGCCGCCGTAGTGATGCTTGTGGTCATCGTCATGGTGGTCTTCGGCATCTTCTTCCTCATCCCCAAGTGGGCGGGCGTCGACATCGCCTTGAGCTTCGTGGGCAAGCAGGCCGACCCGGCCGCGGTCGAGGGTGTGCGCGAGAAGCTGGGTCTGGGCGACCCGATCTACGCCCAGGTCTGGGAGTTCTTCAAGGGGATCTTCGCCGGCCGCACCTACACGGGCGGCGGCGATTCCATCCACTGCGCCGCGCCGTGCTTCGGCTACTCCTTCCGCAGCGAGCAGGCCGTCTGGCCGGTGCTGACCGACCGCTTCCCGGTCACCCTGGCCCTCGCGCTCGGCGCCGCCGTGCTGTGGCTGCTCCTCGGCGTCTCGGCGGGTGTGCTCTCCGCGCTCAAGCGGGGCAGTCTGTGGGACCGCGGCGCGATGGTGATCGCGCTGTCGGGCGTCTCCCTCCCGATCTACTTCACCGGCATGGTCGCGCTGTCGATCTTCGTGTACGGACTGGATCTGTTCGACGGCCAGTTCGTCCCGCTGGACGACAGCTTCTCCGGCTGGTTCGGCGGAATGATCCTGCCGTGGATCACCCTGGCGTTCCTGTACGCGGCGATGTACGCCCGCATCACCAGGGCCACCATGCTGGAGATCCTCGGCGAGGACTACATCCGCACCGCCCGCGCCAAGGGCCTCAAGGAGCGGACCGTCATCGGCAAGCACGCCATGCGCTCCACGATGACGCCGCTGCTGACCATGCTGGGCATGGACCTGGGCGCCCTCATCGGCGGCGCGATCCTGACCGAGACGGCGTTCAACCTGCCCGGCCTCGGCCAGGCGGTGCTCAACGCCATCAAGAACCAGGACCTGCCCATCATCCTGGGTGTCACCCTGATCACTTCCCTCGCGGTGCTCGTCGCCAACCTCGTGGTGGACATCCTGTACGCCGTGATCGACCCCCGAGTGAGGCTCACATGACCGACCTCAGCAAGAGCGGAGCGGCCGTGGGCGAACCCACCGCCGCCTCGCCCGCGCCGAGCGCCTTCCTCGAAGTGCGCGACCTGAAAGTGCACTTCCCGACCGACGACGGCCTGGTCAAGTCCGTCGACGGACTCAGCTTCCAGCTGGAGAAGGGCAAGACCCTCGGCATCGTGGGCGAGTCGGGCTCCGGCAAGTCGGTGACCTCGCTCGGCATCATGGGCCTGCACACCGCCGGCCAGTACGGCAAGCGCAAGGCCCAGATCTCGGGCGAGATCTGGCTGGACGGCACCGAGCTGCTGTCCGCCGACCCGGACCACGTACGCAAGCTGCGCGGCCGTCAGATGGCGATGATCTTCCAGGACCCGCTGTCGGCGCTGCACCCGTACTACACGATCGGTCAGCAGATCGTGGAGGCGTACCGCATCCACCACGACGTCGACAAGAAGACCGCCAAGCGACGCGCGGTCGAGATGCTCGACCGGGTGGGCATCCCGCAGCCGGACAAGCGGGTGGACAACTACCCGCACGAGTTCTCCGGCGGCATGCGCCAGCGCGCGATGATCGCGATGTCGCTGGTGAACAACCCCGAGCTGCTCATCGCGGACGAGCCGACGACCGCCCTGGACGTGACCGTCCAGGCGCAGATCCTCGACCTGATCCGCGATCTCCAGAAGGAGTTCGGCTCCGCGGTCATCGTCATCACCCACGACCTGGGCGTCGTCGCCGAACTGGCCGACGACCTCCTGGTGATGTACGGCGGCCGGTGCGTCGAGCGCGGCCCCGCCGAGAAGGTGTTCTACGAACCCCGCCACCCCTACACCTGGGGTCTGCTCGGCTCGATGCCGCGACTCGACCGCGACCAGCAGGAGCGCCTGATCCCGGTCAAGGGCTCCCCGCCCTCCCTGATCAACATCCCGTCCGGCTGCGCCTTCAACCCGCGCTGCCCGTACGCGGACCTCCCGAAGGACAACGTCACCCGCACGGTCCGCCCGGAGCTGGCCGAGGTCGGCAGCAGGCACTGGGCCGCCTGCCACCTGGGCAAGGAGCAGCGGGAGCGTATCTGGACCGAAGAGATTGCGCCGAAGCTGTGAGTGACGAGAAAGCGGTGACCATCCCCGCGCAGAACGACGGCGAGCCGAGCAGCGGCGCCGCCACCCTCACCAAGGACGCCGCCCCCGGCGAGGTCCTGCTGAAGGTGACCGGGCTCAAGAAGCACTTCCCGATCAAGAAGGGCCTGCTCCAGCGGCAGGTCGGCGCCGTGCACGCGGTGGACGGCATCGACTTCGAGGTCCGCTCCGGCGAGACCCTCGGCGTGGTGGGCGAGTCCGGCTGTGGCAAGTCCACGATGGGCCGGCTGATCACCCGGCTGCTCGAACCGACCGGCGGCACGGTCGAGTTCGAGGGCAGGGACATCACGCACCTCGGTGTCAGCGGCATGCGTCCGCTGCGCCGCGACGTGCAGATGATCTTCCAGGACCCGTACTCGTCGCTGAACCCGCGCCACACCATCGGCACGATCATCGGCGCTCCCTTCAAGCTCCAGGGCGTCACGCCCGAGGGCGGCATCAAGAAGGAAGTGCAGCGGCTGCTGTCCGTCGTGGGGCTCAACCCCGAGCACTACAACCGCTACCCGCACGAGTTCTCCGGCGGTCAGCGCCAGCGCATCGGCATCGCCCGCGCGCTCGCGCTGAACCCGAAGCTGGTCGTGGCGGACGAGCCGGTCTCGGCGCTGGACGTGTCGATCCAGGCCCAGGTGGTGAACCTGCTCGACGACCTCCAGCAGGAGCTGGGCCTGACGTACGTGATCATCGCGCACGACCTCTCGGTCGTCCGGCACGTCTCGGACCGGATCGCGGTGATGTACCTCGGCAAGATCGTCGAGCTGGCCGACCGCGACCTGCTGTACAAGGCGCCGATGCACCCGTACACCAAGGCGCTCATGTCGGCGGTGCCGATCCCGGACCCGCGGCGCAAGAACGCCAAGAGCGAGCGCATCCTGCTCAAGGGCGACGTGCCCTCGCCGATCTCGCCGCCCACCGGCTGCCGGTTCCACACCCGGTGCTGGAAGGCGACGGAGATCTGCAGGACGACCGAGCCGAAGCTCGTCGAGCTGAGGCCGGGCCAGCAGGTCGCCTGCCACCACCCGGAGAACTTCGCGGACCAGGCTCCGCAGGACACCGTCCTGCTGACGGCCGCGAAGGAAGCGGCGGCGCTGGTGGCCGACGAGGTGCTCGCCGAGTCGGCGCAGACGTCGGCGGCGGTGGCGGCGGAGGTGTCTGAGGCGACGGAGGTGACGGAGGCCGAGGCGGAGACCCCTGAGTCTTCCGAGGCGGAGACCCCTGAGGCCCCCGAGGCGGAGACCCCTGAGGCCCCCGAGGCGGACGCGCCCGAGGCTGCCGCCCCCGAGGCCGCTGCTTCCGAAGAGGAGCCTCCCGCCAAGGAGAAGTAAGCAGCAAACGAGCCCCTGCCTTGCAATGTAAGGCAGGGGCTCGGTGCTGGGTGAGAATAGTAGGGTGCTCCAGCAACTCTTCAGCCCATCCGTCCAGCACACGCTCGACCTGATCGGCATCTTCGTCTTCGCGATCTCCGGCGCGCTGCTGGCCGTGCGGAAGAACTTCGACGTCTTCGGCATCGCCGTGCTCGCCGAGGTCACCGCGCTGGGCGGCGGCATCTTCCGGGACGTGATCATCGGGGCCGTGCCGCCCGCGGCCTTCACGGACCTGGGCTACTTCCTCACCCCGCTGCTCGCCGCCCTCCTCGTCGTCTTCCTGCACCCGCACGTGGAGCGCATCCAGTCCGGCGTGAACGTCTTCGACGCGGCCGGCCTCGGCCTGTTCTGCGTCTCCGGCACGGTGAAGGCGTACGACCACGGCCTGGGCCTCACCGCATCGGCGGCCCTGGGCCTGGCCACCGCCGTCGGCGGCGGTGTGCTGCGGGACGTCCTCGCCAACGAGGTGCCCTCACTGCTGCGCTGGGACCGCGACCTCTACGCGGTCCCGGCGATCGTCGGCGCCACGATGGTCGCGATCTGCCTCCGCTACGACGTCCTCACCCCGGTGGCCAGCGGCGTGGCCGCGCTCACGGCCTTCGTCCTGCGGCTGCTCGCGATGCGGTTCCACTGGCGAGCGCCGCGTGCGTGGAACCGTCGCTCGACGGTGCGGGAGGAGTAGCGTCGGCCGAGCCCCGCTGGTCGAGCTGGGTGGTCAGCCAGCGGAAGGCGGGTACCACCTGCGGTCGCCACAGCGCCATGTTGTGACCGCCCGCGCTCTTCGGGACGTAGACGACGTGCACGGCCGTCGGGGCCTTCGCCGCCCGCTGGAGGGCCAGGCCCGCCTCGTACCCGTCGTGCGGCTGGCCGGAGACGTACAGCGCGACGGCGGGCGGGGCGGAGGCCCCGCGCAGCAGCAGACAGGGGTTGTTGGCCCGGCGCAGGGCCGGGTTCTGCGCGGTGAGCGAGTCGCGCTCGCCGATCGGGTCGTTGTAGCCGGACATGCTGACCGCCGCCCGGTAGCGGTCGGGGTGGGCGACGGCCAGCTTGGCCGCGCAGTGTGCCCCCGCCGAGTACCCGGCGACCGCCCAGCCCTGCGGGGAGGGTTCGGCCCGGAAGTTGTCCTTCACCATCTTCGGCACGTCGAGGCTCAGCCAGGAGTCGGCGTTGACCGTGCCGGGCACGTTGGCGCAGCCGGTGTCCACGCCGGGCAGCAGCGTGGTGCGCGGCGCGACCAGGATGAACGGCGCGACCTTGCCCTCGCGCATCAGCGGCAGCAGCTGCTCGTGCACGCCCAGCGCCCCGAACCACGACTTCGGCGAACCCGGATAGCCCGGCAGCAGCTCCACCACGGGGAACGTACGGTTCCGGTAGGCGGGGTCGTCGTACTGCGGGGGCAGCCACACATAGACCTCGGCGGTCACGCCGGAGACACGGCCCTTCAGCTCCGTGACGCGCACCCCGCCGGCCGCGTGCATGCCGGGACCGTCGGCGCGGGTGAACGTCTGCCGGAGCCGGGGCAGCCGCTCCAGGGCGATGCCGCCGGTGCCGTCGGCGCCCAGGTCGGCGGCCTGCCGCACATGGCTGCCGGTGCCCAGCAGGTCGGCCCAGTCGTCGTAGAGGTTGTTGTCGTTGTTGACCACCACGAAGACCAGCGCGACGGCCGTGCCCTGGGCGAACACCAGCATCAGCATCCGGGCCGCGGCACGCAGCACGCGGGGTCCGCGCAGGCGCGACCAGAGCGCAAGCGGCAGTCCGACGGCGACGACGGACAGCGCTATCAGGGTGTAGAGGAACGGGGTCCCGGTCAGGCTCATGCCTCTGGAGAGGGGAAACAGGGGCCTGAGGTTTACGGACGAGTGCGGACACTTACCGGGAAATTGCCCGTCCTTCACCTGGGCGTGAGGAGGGGGGCGGGTCCGGGAAGGATGGGAAAGCTACCGCTTAGTAATTGCCTGTTGTACCGTTCATGCATGCCTGAAGCAGCCATCGCCCCCGCCGCCCTCGGCGACAGCGAGTTCGACCGGGACACCGCCGTCACCCTCCGCGAGCCCGGCGTGTACGACACCGACCTCTCGGTCGGCTGGACCATCTTCGGTGCCGTCAACGGCGGCTATCTGCTCGCCGTGCTGGGCCGCGCGCTCGCCGACGCCCTGCCGCACAGCGACCCGTTCACCGTCACCGCGCACTACCTGAGCGCCTCGCGCCCCGGCCCGGCGGTCGTCCGCACCGAGACCGTCCGCGCCGGCCGCACCCTCTCCACCGGCCAGGCCTCCCTCTTCCAGTACGACGACGAGGGCCGCGAAGTCGAGCGGATGCGCGTCCTCGCCTCCTACGGCGACCTCGACGCCCTCCCCGACGACGTCCGCACCTCCGCCGAGCCGCCCGCCTTCTCGCCGATCGGCCAGTGCTTCGGGCCCGAGGACGGGCCCGTCCCCGACGCCGACGAACAGCCCATCGCCGAGCGGCTGATGCTCAAGCTCGACCCGTCCACCGTCGGCTGGGCGCTGGGACAGCCCTCCGGCAAAGGCGAGATGCGGGCCTGGTTCGGGCTCGCCGACGGCCGCGACGCCGACCCGCTCTCCCTGTTGCTCGCGGTGGACGCCCTGCCGCCCACCGCCTTCGACCTGGGCATCGCCGGCTGGGTCCCGACGATCGAGCTGACCGTCCACGTCCGCTGCCGCCCGGCCCCCGGCCCGGTGCGCGTCTCCCTCACCACCCGCAACCTCGCGGGCGGCTTCCTGGAGGAGGACGGCGAGGTGTGGGACAGCCAGGACCGGCTGGTGGCGCAGTCACGCCAACTGGCGCGCGTACGGCTGGCCTGACGGCCGTCCCGGATCGACCACCGGCGCGGCGCGGTGACTTGAGCCGCGCTTTGCCTGATTGACAGGCGGCGCACAGAGCGGTCCCAAGGAAGGCCCAAGCGGCCTTGGTTGAGTGACGGTCTCAGACCTTCCTCATCCTTTCTGGAGCTGTCTCTCATGAAGCGTGCGCCGACGATGCCGGTACGTCTCCTTCCCGCGGCCGCCCTGCTGGCGCTCACGCCGCTCGCCCTGGCGGCCTGCGGCTCGGGTGACTCGGCGTCGTCGAACGGCGGCACGACCGGGCAGGAAGGGTGCCGACGGCCGAGCGGGGCGCCGAGCGGGATGCCTGGCGGGCGGCCGAGCGGAGTGCCGTCCGGCGCGCCTACGGGGGCCGCGGCCTCGGGGGCTCCGACGGGTGCCCCCACCGGCACCGCGACGGGTGTGCCGACCGGTGTTCCCTCGGGTATGCCGAGCGGCGGGCCCACTGGGGGCGGGCAGGGCGGCGGCTGTGGCGGCGGACCGGGCGGCGGCCAGGGGCAGCCGACGCAGCAACAGGGCTGACGCGGCAACAGGGCTGACGCAGCAACAGGGCTGACGCAGCAACAGGACTGACGCGGCAACGGGCTCAAAGGGCCGGCGCGTTCACGCGGGAAGGGCGGCCACTCGGAGACGAGTGGGCGCCCCGGCCCAAGGGATTTGGACGCCCAGGGGCCCCCGGGGACAAACCCAGGGGGGGGGCCAAGAACAAAA
>NZ_JBHXHX010000003.1:195863-233822 GCF_042723915.1 Streptomyces sp. NPDC058335
CGGTCCACCTGCGCTGTCCAACAACTTGGGATCACACATCACTCCCCTCGCGGCCCCACGGGACTATCTGGGGGGCCGGTTGCAGGCGGTCGGGGGTCACTCTGTTCTCCTTGTGCCCGCCCTTCCCTTTGCTGTGTCCCGGCCGTGTGCCTCAGGAGTCGAGCCAGTGGTGGCGGCCGATGCTGATGAGACGCATCTGGCGGGTCGCGAGCCGGACGACGTGGTCCAGGTCCTCGGCCGAGGCCTTGCCGGACTCCTGGGCCTCGCGGGCCTCCAGGAAGAGGGAGCCCGTGATGAGCATCTGGTCGACGTAGAGGTGCGAGAGCATCAGCAGGTCGTCCTCGCTCCAGCCCTCTGCCGCGGGGTCCTTGGCCAGCTCGGTCCTCACCTCTTCGGCGAACCGGCCGAGTTGGTCCCGGATCGCCTCCCGGACCGGCTGTACTCCGCCATGTCGCTCGCGGGCGATGAACCGGACGTGTGCGGGGTACGCGTTGACGTGACGGGCGATCAGGTCGACGGCCCGCGCGATGCGTTCGTCGCTGGATTCGGCCGTGGTCACCGTGGTCCGGATCATGGCGTGCAGGCTGCCCAGCGCCTCCTCGACCAGGGCCACGCCCAGGTCCGCGATGGAGCGGAAGTGCCGGTAGAAGGCGGTCGGGGCGACTCCGACGGCGCGGGTGACCTCGCGCAGGCCCAGGCTGCTCAGGCTCTGGTCCTCCAGCAGTCCCAAGGCGGCGTCCAAGAGCGCCTGTCGGGTCTTCTGCTTCTGGGCCTGCCGGATGCCGAGGGTGTGACTCATGTCATCCAGTTAACAACTGTTCTCCGTAATTGCAAAGCGATGCGACACGCTAGACTCAAGAGTCAGTGAACAACTGTAACCACAACTGTTCACCGGAACGTAACGAGAGACGGACACGACAACCGTCCCGGAGGGGATTCATCCCATGCTGTTCCTCGTCGCCGCACTTCTGCTGCTCGGCGTCGTCATGGGCACCGTGGCCCACGCGCCGCTCGGCTTCAGCCTCGCCGCCGCCGCCGTGATCGCCGCCTGGCTCGGCATCTTCGCGCTGCGCGAGCGCCACGGCCGCCGCCGCCACACCTCGACCCACTGACGGAAGGAACGATCGACATGCAGCTCACCGCACCGGCCTCCAGCCGCACCGGCGTCCGCGACACCGACGGCATGGCCGTCGCATCCTTCATCCTCGGTCTCGTCGGCCTCCTGGTCCTCAACATCTTCCTCGGCCCGATCGCCATCGTCCTGGCCACGGTCGCCCTCTGGCGTGGCACCCAGCGCCGAGGCCGAGCCGCCCTGGGCCTCACCCTCGGCATAGCCGACCTCGTGGTCCTGGCAGCCTTCATGCAGGCGGACTCGACCATGTCCTGGAGCTTCTGAGGGCTCGGCGGGACGGGGCGACCGCCCATGCCGACCGCTGTGAGCGGTCGTCCCGCCGGGCGATGGGGAGGTGGCGCAGCCGACAGCTCAGGGTGCGTCGCCACCCACCCCAGGCCCAGCCGACGCCAGGCGCGCGGCCCGGCTGCCGCCCAGGGTCACCTGATCCCGGGCCCGCGGACCCCGCGCCGTAGAATCGGCTCACCATGGCATACCTCGACCACGCCGCGACCACCCCCATGCTCCCGGAGGCGGCAGAGGCACTCACCGCCCACCTGGGCGTCACCGGCAACGCCTCCTCCCTCCACGCGGCCGGCCGCCGGGCCCGCCGTACTGTCGAGGAGGCCCGGGAGACCCTCGCGGAAGCCCTCGGCGCCCGCCCCAGCGAGGTCGTCTTCACCTCCGGCGGCACCGAGGCCGACAACCTCGCGGTGAAGGGCCTCTACTGGTCCCGCCGCGACGCCGACCCCGCCCGCACCCGCGTCCTCGCCAGCCCCGTCGAGCACCACGCCGTCCTGGACGCCGTGCACTGGCTGGGCGAGCACGAGGGCGCGACGGTCGAGTACCTCCCCGTGGACGCCCACGGCCGGGTCCACCCCGACGCACTGCGCGAGGCCGTCGCCCGCAACCCCGACGACGTGGCCCTCGCCACGGTCATGTGGGCGAACAACGAGATCGGCACCGTCATGCCGGTCCGCGAACTCGCCGACGCCGCCGCCGAGTTCGGCGTCCCTCTGCACTCCGACGCAGTCCAGGCCTTCGGCCAGATCCCCGTCGACTTCGCCGCCTCCGGCCTCGCCGCGATGACCGTCTCCGGCCACAAGATCGGCGGCCCCTACGGCATCGGCGCCCTCCTCCTGGGCCGCGAGTACACCCCCGTACCGGTCCTGCACGGCGGTGGCCAGGAGCGGCACGTCCGCTCCGGCACCCTCGACGTGCCCGCGATCGACTCCTTCGCGGTCGCCGGACGCCTCGCGGCCGAGCAGCGCGAGTGGTTCGCCCGGGAGATCGGCACCCTGCGCGACGCCCTGGTCACCGCCGTCCGTACGGCCGTCCCGGACGCGATCCTCGGCGGTGACCCGGCACCGGAGGGCCGCCTCCCGGCCAACGCCCACTTCACCTTCCCGGGCTGCGAGGGCGACTCCCTGCTGCTGCTCCTGGACGCCCAGGGCATCGAGTGCTCCACCGGCTCCGCCTGCACCGCCGGAGTCGCCCAGCCCAGCCATGTCCTGCTCGCCACCGGCACCGACCCGGACCTGGCCCGTGGCACCCTGCGCTTCTCGCTCGGCCACACGTCCACCCAGGCCGACGTCGAAGCGGTCGCCAAGGCCATCGGACCGGCCGTGGAACGGGCCCGCGCGGCCGGACTCACCTGAACGGAGCGGGAGTCAGCCGGCCGCGTGCGCCTCCCGCACCAGCCGCATGTAGCGGTCCCAGTCCCAGTGCTCACCGGGGTCGGTGTGGTCCGTCCCCGGCACCTCCACATGCCCGATGATGTGCTCGCGGTCGACGGGTATGCCGTACCGCCGGCAGATCCCGGCCGTCAGCCGCGCGGAGGCGGCGTACATCGCGGCGGTGAAGTCCTGCGGGCGGTCCACGAAGCCCTCGTGCTCTATGCCGACACTCCGCTCGTTGTATCCGCGGTTGCCCGCGTGGTACGCCACGTCCAGCTCGCGGATCATCTGCGTGATCCCGCCGTCCTTGCCGACGATGTAGTGGGCCGCCGCCCGATGGGCCGGGTCCTGGAAGACGTGCACCGCGCTCGCCAGACTGCCCTGGGTGACATGGACGACCACCATGTCCACCCCGTAGTCGTCGGGGCGGTCCGCCCAGCGGAAGTTGCCCGTCGAGGCGGCCAGCCACCGCGCGCCGCGGAAGTCGACCGCACCCTGCACCCGCGCCTTCTCCACCCCCGGCATCCGCCACCACAGCTTCGCCAGCTCGTCCCGCGCCAGCACGCCCGTGCCCACCGCGGCGGCCAGCCCGCCGACCAGCAGCGCACGCCGCCCGATCCGCCGGTCCGCGTCCTTCTTCGGCACGCCGGACCCCACCCCTGCACCCATCTCCGCACCCATCTCCGCCCCGTCCTTCCTCGCCCCTCGAGATCCACAACGGATACTCGCGGGCCGCGGTTCCCGGCGCCCCGTACCCTGGAAGCGTTATGACTGAGACCTCGCAGCGCCCCCTCCGCGTCCTCGCCGCCATGTCCGGCGGGGTGGACTCCGCCGTCGCCGCCGCCCGTGCCGCGGAAGCCGGCCACGACGTCACCGGTGTCCACCTCGCGCTCTCCGCGAACCCCCAATCCTTCCGCACCGGCGCGCGGGGCTGTTGCACCATCGAGGACTCCCGCGACGCCCGCCGCGCCGCCGACGTCATCGGCATCCCGTTCTACGTCTGGGACCTCGCCGACCGCTTCCGCGAGGACGTCGTCGACGACTTCGTCGCCGAGTACGAGGCCGGCCGCACCCCCAACCCCTGCCTGCGCTGCAACGAGAAGATCAAGTTCGCGGCGCTCCTGGACAAGGCCCTCGCCCTCGGCTTCGACGCCGTGTGCACCGGCCACTACGCGCAGGTGATCGTCCGCGAGGACGGCAGCCGCGAGCTGCACCGCGCCTCCGACATGGCCAAGGACCAGTCGTACGTCCTCGGCGTGCTGGACGAGAAGCAGCTCGCCCACGCCCTGTTCCCGCTCGGCGACACGGTGACGACGAAGGACGAGATCCGCGCGGAGGCCGAGCGCCGCGGCCTCGCGGTCGCCAAGAAGCCCGACTCGCACGACATCTGCTTCATCGCCGACGGCGACACCCAGGGCTTCCTCGCGAAGCGGCTGGGCAAGGCGGAGGGCGACATCGTCGACGAGACCGGCGCCAGGATCGGCAGCCACGAGGGCGCGTACGGCTTCACCATCGGCCAGCGCAAGGGCCTGCGCATCGGCACCCCGGCCGCCGACGGCAAGCCGCGTTACGTCCTCGACATCTCACCGGTGAACAACACGGTGACGGTCGGTCCGGCCGACGCCCTGGACGTGACCGCGCTCGCCGCCATCAAGCCCCGCTGGTGCGGCGCGGCCCCGACCGGCCCCGGCGCCTACACCGCCCAGCTCCGCGCCCACGGCGGCGAGACCGAGGTCAGGGCCGAACTCGTCGACGGCACCCTGGAGGTCACGTTCACCGAGCCGGTCCGCGGCGTCGCCCCCGGCCAGGCGATCGTCCTGTACGACGGCACGCGCGTGGTGGGGTCGGCGACGATCGCCTCCACCACGCGCGCGAGGACCGCCGCGGTGTGACCATCCGCCCTAGGCCGTGAAGAACTCCGCTAGGACCGGCGCCAGGACGTTCGGGTCGACCATGTGGGTCTGGTCCTCCAGGGACCGGTAGGTGCCCTCGGGGACGGCCTCCGCGACCGCTCGGGCGGCCCGGCGCATCCAGTCCGGGCTGGCCGAGCCGGCCAGCGACAGCACCGGTACGTCCAGTGAGGCCAGCCGTTTCCGGGGTACCAGGCCGTCGCCCATGACGGCGTCGTCGTAGGCCAGGGTGGGCGCGATCTTCTCCATGGCGGGCCACATCGGGGACTGCCGGGCGCCCCGGATCATCTCCTCGGCCAGGCCCGTCAGGCGCAGGAACAGTTCGACGGCGTCCCCGCGGCGGTCCTGCGCGAGGGCCTCCGTCAGCTGACCGGTGTACGCGGCGCGCTCCTCGGCGCCGCCCTCGGAGAAATCGGCGAACGGCGTCTCGTACACCGCCACCCGGCTCACCGGCAGCCCGGCGGCCGCCGCCTCCAGGGCCAGCGCGCCGCCCGAGGAGACGCCGTACAGCCCCGCCTCGCCGCCCGCCGCCTCGATCAGCGCCGCCAGGTCCTCGACCTCGCGCTCCACCGCGTACGGCGCCGTGTCGCCGCTCTCGCCGCGGCCCCGGCGGTCGTACCAGAAGGCGGTGCAGTGCGGGGCGAGGAGCCCGGCCAGGGGCGCCACCGTGCCGCCCGTCGACATCGCCCCGCTCACCAGGATGACCGCGGGGCCCTGCCCGGCACGTGCGTACGCCAGGGAGGTGCCGTCGCGGGAAAGGGTCTTCTTGTCCATGCCTGTGCAGACTGCCCCAGGACACGGGACTTATCGCCCTACGACACTTCTACTTCGTAGAAGCACAGGTGGTCCTTGATCCGTTCGACGTCCGGTTTCGGGTCGGGATACGCCCAGACGAGGTCGGGAGCGTCCGGCAGCGACCAGTAGGACGCCCTGCCCTTGAACGGGCAGTGGGTGTGGGTCTCGGAGGGGGTGAGGAGGTCCAGGCGTACGTCGTCGGCGGGGAGGTAGTAGCGCACCGGGCAGCCGGTCTCCCTGAGGATCAGGGGCCGGTCCGTCTCGGCCAGCACCTGGTCCCCGTGGACGACCCGCACGTGCTGGGTGCCCTGCTCGATCGTGATCGTGTGTCCGTCGGCCATACCCGGACAGCGCTCGGGGGCCGCCGGTTCTTCCCGCGTACCGTGGCCGCATGCGCATCTGTGTCTTCCTCTCCGCCGCCGACCTCGACGACCGCTACACCCGGCCCGCCCGTGAGTTCGCCGAACTGCTCGGCAAGGGCGGGCACACCCTCGTGTGGGGCGGTTCCGACGTCGGGCTGATGAAGGTGGTCGCCGACGGCGTGCAGGAGGCCGGCGGCCGGCTGTGCGGGGTCTCCGTGGGCTTCCTCGCGGCCAAGGCGCGGCCCGGCGCCGACGAGATGGTCATCGCGCGCGACCTCGCCGAACGTAAGCGGCTGCTCCTGGAGAAGGCCGACGCGGTGGTCGTCATGGTGGGCGGCACGGGCACCCTGGACGAGGCCACCGAGATCCTGGAACTGAAGAAGCACGGCCACACCGACAAGCCCGTCGTCCTGCTCAACACCGCCGGCTTCTACGACGGCCTCAAGGAGCAGTTCCGGCGCATGGACACCGAGGGATTCCTGCCCCGGCCACTCACCGACCTGGTGTTCTTCGCCGAGGAGCCCGTCGGGGCGCTCGCCTACCTGGAGGAGAGCCAGGGCATCGCCTGAGCCGGCGGTGATGCGAGCATGGCGGGTATGGCTACTCATGTGATCACCGGAGCGGGCTCCGGCATCGGTGCGGCCGTCGCCCGCCGGCTCCACGCGCGCGGGGACGAAATCGTGCTGCACGCGCGGGACGCGGGGCGTGCGAAGGAGTTGGCGGCTGAATTTCCCGGGGCGCGCACGCTCGTCGGCGACCTCGCGGACCCCGACAAGCTCAGCTGGGCCTTCTCGCACCAGTCGTTGCCGGAGCGGGTGGACTCGCTGCTGCACATCGCCGGGGTGGTCGATCTCGGGCCCGTCGGTGAGCTGACGCCCAAGTCGTGGCGGCACCAGCTCAACGTCAATCTGGTCGCTCCCGCCGAGCTGACGCGGCACTTCCTGCCGCAGCTGCGGGCGGCTCGTGGGCAGGTGGTGTTCGTCAACTCCGGGGCGGGACTGCGGGCCAGTGCGGACTGGTCGGCCTACGCGGCTTCCAAGCACGGGCTCAAGGCGTTGGCGGACGCGTTGCGGGCGGAGGAGCACGGGAACGGGGTGCGGGTGACCTCCGTGTATCCCGGGCGTACGGCCAGCCCCATGCAGGCCAAGGTCCATCAGCAGGAGGGGAAGGCCTACGACCCCGCGGAGTGGATCGATCCCGAGTCGGTGGCGACGACGATTCTCATGGCGGTCGATCTGCCGCGGGACGCGGAGGTCAACGACCTGACGGTACGGCCGGGTCGGTAGCGGAGGCACCCCCGGACGGGCTGGATCACCACGGGCCGGGGGATACGTAGGCTTCGGTTCGTGAACGCATATTTCAGGTTCGGGTCCGCCACGGGGATCGGGTCCATGCCCGGCGGTGATGCCAGGGAGGCCGCCAGGACGGTCGCCGGGTCTTTCGAAGAGTTTCCGTTTCTTGCCGAACTGCCCGCCAGGGGCCCCGGCGCCGACATGATCGGCCGCACCGCCGGCATGCTCGTCGAGCTGTACGCGCGCGTGGAGCCCAGCGGCTGGCGCCTCGGTGACCACCCCGGAAGGGACACCCGGCGGGCCAGGTCGTGGCTTCGGGAGGATCTCGACGCGCTGGAGGAGTCCACCCAGGGGTACGAGGGCCAGGTGAAGGTGCAGGTCGTCGGCCCGTGGACCCTCGCCGCCGCCCTGGAACTGAGGAACGGCGAGGCCGCCCTCTCCGACCCCGGCGCCTGCCGCGACCTCGCCGCCTCCCTCGCGGAGGGGTTGCGTCTGCATCTCGCCGAGGTACAGCGCCGCATCCCCGGCGCCCAGGTCGTCCTGCAACTCGACGAACCCTCCCTCACCCCCGTACTGCGCGGCCACGTCAGGTCCGCCAGCGGCTACCGCACGTACCGCGCCGTGGACCGGCAGGTCGTCGAGGCGACGCTCCGCGAGGTCGCGGGGGTGCACGACGGCGGCCCCGTCGTGGTGCACTCGTGTGCGCCGGACGTCCCGTTCGCCCTCCTGCGCCGGGCCGGGGCGGCAGCCGTGTCGTTCGACTTCTCGCTCCTCACCGAGCGTGACGACGACGCGATCGGTGAGGCGGTCGAAGCGGGGACCCGGCTGTTCGCAGGTGTCGTACCGGGGACGGACGCGGCATTGTCGGACCCTGCCGGTAGCGTCATGGGTGTCAGGACGCTGTGGCGCAGGCTGGGGCTGCGACCGGACCTTCTCGCGGAGGCGGTGACGGTCACCCCGGCGTGCGGCCTCGCGGGTGCTTCGCCCGCGTACGCGCGGGAGGCGCTCGCCCACTGCGTCCGGGCGGCGAGATCCCTCGCGGACAACCCAGAGTAACGGGAGGACAACACGGTGGCCGGCGACAGGCAAGCGGAGACGACGGTGCCCTCGGAGGCACGGGAGAAGCACGCGCAGCTCGCTGAGCAGATCGAGGAGCACCGCTTCCGGTACTACGTGAAGGACGCCCCCGTCGTCAGCGACGCGGAGTTCGACCGCCTCCTGCGCTCCCTGGAGGCGGTGGAGGAGCAGTACCCCGCGCTGCGCACCCCCGACTCGCCGACCCAGAAGGTCGCGGGGGCGTACGAGACGGAGTTCACCGCCGTCCAGCACCGGGAGCGCATGCTGTCGCTGGACAACGCCTTCGACGATCTGGAGCTGGCCGCCTGGGCCGAGCGCGTCCACAAGGACGTCGGAGCCTCCGCGTACCACTTCCTGTGCGAGCTGAAGGTCGACGGACTCGCCGTCAACCTGACGTACGAGAACGGTCGGCTGACCCGCGCGGCCACCCGCGGCGACGGCCGGACCGGCGAGGACATCACTCCGAACGTGCGGACCATCGCGGAGATCCCGGACCGGCTGACCGGCGACGGGGTCCCGTCCCTCGTCGAGATCCGCGGCGAGGTCTACTTCCCGATGGAGAAGTTCGAGGAGCTGAACGCCCGTCTGGTCGAGGCCGGCGACAAGCCCTTCGCCAACCCGCGCAACGCGGCGGCCGGTTCGCTGCGCCAGAAGGACCCGCGCGTCACCGCCAACCGCCCCCTGCACATGGTGGTCCACGGCATCGGCGCCCTCGAGGGGTACGAGGGCCTGGCCCGCCTCTCCGAGGCCTACGACCTCCTCAAGTCCTGGGGCCTGCCCACCTCCCGGCACAACAAGGTGGTCGACGACCTCGACGGCGTACGGGCGTTCATCGCGTACTACGGCGAGAACCGGCACTCCGTGGAGCACGAGATCGACGGTGTCGTCGTCAAGCTCGACGAGATCCGGCTCCAGGGGCGGCTCGGCTCCACGGCCCGTGCCCCACGCTGGGCGATCGCGTACAAGTACGCGCCGGAGGAGGTGAACACCAAACTCCTCAACATCCGCGTGGGCGTCGGCCGTACCGGCCGCGTCACGCCGTACGCCCAGGTCGAGCCGGTGACCGTGGCCGGTTCCGAGGTCGAGTTCGCGACCCTGCACAACCAGGACGTCGTCAAGGCCAAGGGCGTTCTCATCGGCGACACCGTGGTGCTGCGCAAGGCGGGCGACGTCATCCCCGAGATCCTCGGACCGGTCGCCGACCTGCGGGACGGCAGCGAGCGCGAGTTCGTGATGCCGTCCGAGTGCCCCGAGTGCGGCACGCCGCTGCGGCCGATGAAGGAGGGCGACGTCGACCTGCGCTGCCCCAACGCCCGCACCTGCCCCGCCCAGTTGCGCGAGCGTCTCTTCTACCTCGCCGGCCGCAAGGCCCTGGACATCGACCACTTCGGGTACGTCGCCGCCGCGGCCCTCACCAAGCCGTTGGAGCCCGAGCAGCCGCCGCTGGCCGACGAGGGCGACCTGTTCGACCTCACCATCGAGCAGTTGCTGCCCATCAAGGCGTACGTCCTCGACCAGGACAGCGGCCTGCCCAAGCGGGACCCGAAGACGGGCGAGGAGAAGATCGCCACCGTCTTCGCCAACCAGCAGGGCGAGCCGAAGAAGAACGCGCTCGCCATGCTGGACACCATCGCGGCCGCCAAGGAGCGCCCGCTGGCCCGCATCCTCACCGGCCTGTCCATCCGGCACGTGGGGCCCGTCGCGGCCGAGGCGCTGGCCCGCGAGTTCCGCTCCATCGACCGCATCGAGCGGGCCAGCGAGGAGGAGCTGGCCGGCACCGACGGCGTCGGCCCGATCATCGCGGCCTCCCTCAAGGAGTGGTTCGCCGAGGACTGGCACCGCGAGATCATCCGCAAGTGGAAGGCCGCCGGTGTCCGCATGGAGGAGGAGGGCTCCGGCGAGGAGGAGGGCCCGCGCCCGCTGGAAGGCCTCACCGTCGTGGTCACCGGCACCCTGGAGAACTTCACCCGGGACGGCGCCAAGGACGCCCTGCAGAGCCGCGGGGCGAAGGTGACCGGATCGGTGTCGAAGAAGACGTCGTTCGTCGTTGTGGGTGACAGCCCCGGATCGAAGTACGACAAGGCCATGCAGCTGAAGGTTCCGGTGCTGGACGAGGACGGCTTCACGGTCCTCCTCGAACAAGGAGCGGAGGCGGCCGCCGAAGTCGCCCTGCCGGTCCCCGAGTCGTGAGGACCGGCGGCCGAAGGCCACCCGATCGGCGCATACCGGATGCTTACGGGTGGCAGGGATGCAATCGGGCAACCGTCGACGACCGCTGCCCGTGGAAGCCCTCCGCGGCCTACTGTTGAGAGGTGCGCCCGCCGTGCCCCGCTGCGGTCGGGGCATCCCCCCGCTCCTGACGAGCAGGGGGAAGGGTCTTCCAACGCGGCGCCGGCGAAAGGCTGTCGGGCAGCGGACCGCGTGGCGTGGGCACCGCCGGCTTGAGAGGGACGGGAATGGAACCGACCGAGAGCGCCGCCCCGGACACTGGGCTGCCCCGGCGCCGGGTCACCGACGCCTGGTGGGGCAGCCGGTGGGTGGCGTGGTCAGAGCGGCCCCCGGGCCAACCGGCCCGCACCGGTGACCCGCTCACCCGGACGGCGCCCCGCGCCGCCGCCCCGTTCCCGGCCGGCTCCGACCCCTCCGGACCGTACGACGGCGACGCGGAACGGCACCTGTCCTGGCCCGCGCTCCCCGCGGCCGTCGTCGCGGGGGCCGGGTTCGCCCTCGGCGCCGCCTTCTACCGGGCCTTCACCTCCAGCCACGCGCTGTTCCCGTCCGGCACCGTCGGCTGGTCGCTGGCCGTGCTGACCGGCGTCATCGTGGGCCACCTCGTCATGCTCGGCCGGGCCCGCTGGTGGGGCGGCACCGGCTCCGGTGCCGCCCTCACCCTCGCCGTCCTGCTGCTCTACGGCTGGCTGCCCGCCGGCCTGGTCAGCCTCACCGTCGTCGTCCTGGTCGGCATAGCCCGCAGCCACCGCTGGCGGCAGGGCGTCCTGCACGGCGCGGTGGACATCCTCGGCATCGGCGCGGGCGCGCTGCTGCTGGCCGCGTGCGGGCGGGTGCCGTCCGTCGAGCGGCCGTGGACCCCCGACACCTGGACGGTCTACACCGCACCCCAGGTGGTGCTGGTCGCCGTCGCCTACCTCGCCGTCACCCGCATTCTGCTCTGGTACCTGCACACGCCGCGGGCCGGCAGTCTGCCCACCGTCGCCCGTACGGCCCTGCTCAGACAGGGCCTGGTCGCCGTCGCCCTGCTGGGCATAGCCCCGCTGCTGTGCGTCGTCGCCGTCGCCAAGCCGATCCTGCTGCCGCTGTTCGCCATCCCGCTCATCGCCCTCGACTCCACGCTGTGGATGGCGCGGGCCCGCGCCGAGGAACAGTTGCGCGATCCGCTCACCGGACTGCCCAACCGCCAGTGGCTCGGCGAGCGGATCTGGACCGCCCTCGACGACGCCGAGCGGATCGGCGCCCGCGCCGCGCTGATGCTGATCGACCTCGACAGGTTCCGGTCGGTCAACGACACGCTCGGGCACCTCGCCGGGGACCGGTTGCTCCTCCAGATAGCCGACCGGCTCCGGCTGGCCCTGCCACGCGGGGCCGAGGTCGCGCGGCTCGGCGGTGACGAGTTCGCCGTCTTACTGCCCGTCGCCGACTCCATCACCTCCGCGACCCGCGTCGCCCGGGGACTGGTCGCCCACCTCAGCTCCTCCCTCGACCTGGACGGGCTCACCCTTGTCCTGGAGGCCAGCGCCGGGGTCGCCGTCTTCCCCGACCACGCGCTCGACGCGGAGGGGCTGCTGCGGCGGGCGGACGTGGCGATGTACCAGGCCAAACGGGACCGTACGGGCGTCGAGGTCTACGAGTCCAAGCGCGACTCCAACACTCCCGACCGGCTCGGTCTGCTGGGCGACCTGCGGCGCGCGCTCGACGCGCACGAGGTCCAGCTGCACTACCAGCCCAAGGTCCGCTTCGACGGACAGGTCGCCGGGCTCGAGGCGCTGGTGCGGTGGGTGCACCCCGAGCGGGGGAAGGTGCCGCCGGACGAGTTCATAGCGATCGCCGAGTCCTCCGGGCTGATGCCGCACCTCACCGAGTACGTCCTGGACACGGCCCTCGCGCAGGTCGCCCGGTGGCGCGCCCAGGGTCTGTACGTGCCCGTCGCGGTCAACGTCTCCCCGCGCGACGTGCACACGCCCGGCTTCGCCGGCTCCGTCGCCGCCCGGCTGGCACGGCACGGGGTGCCCGCGGCGGCGCTCCAGCTCGAGATCACGGAACACGTCCTCCTGGAGGACCCGCAGCGTGCCGCCGACACCCTCAACGCGCTGACCGGGCACGGCGTGAAGATGTCCCTCGACGACTTCGGCACCGGCTACTCCTCGCTCGTCCACCTACGGCGCCTGCCGGTGAGCGAGCTGAAGATCGACCGGTCGTTCGTGGCCAGGCTCGCGGTGGACACCGAGGACGCGGAGATCGTGCGCTGCACGGTCGACCTCGCGCACTCCCTCCGGCTCCTCGTGGTCGCGGAGGGTGTCGAGGACGACGAGACGTGGGAGCGGCTCCGCGACCTCGGCTGCGATGCCGTACAGGGATGGCTGGTCGCGGCGGCGATGCCTCCCGAGGAGACCACGGCGTGGCTGCGGGCGCGCGGGTCGCGGGGCTGGCAGCGGCCTGCGGCGGCGTTGCCCGCGGCTGCTGCCGACGAGTGACCGCACCCGCCCACCGGCCCACCCGTTCGGCCGATCGAGGGGTGACCCGCGCCCGTGGGGTTGACCGCCGTCGGCGGTGGCCTACTCGGAGGCCGTCGGCGTCCTCGCGTCGTTGCTCGGCCTCGCCGAGCCCGGGTCCCCCGCGCGCTCGTTCGGCCCATCGAGGCGTGGCCCTCTCCGACGGGCGGACCGCCCGGGGCGTCCTCGCCTAGCCGGCCTCCGCACCCGCCGCGAAGTGGTCGATCAGCAGCTGGAGTCTCTGGTCGTGGGCCTGCTCCGGGAGGCGGCCGCTTCGCATCAGGGTGGTGAGGCCGTGGAGGCAGGCCCAGTAGGTCTCCGTCAGGAGTCCGGGGTCCTCGCCGGGGGCCGTCACCGGGTGCACGGCCGACAGGAGTTCGCCGAAGGCCTCCTGCAGGGCCGGCGGGGCCTCAGGGGTGGCGAAGGGGAGCCCGACCGCGTGGGTGAACATGGCGTCGTAGAGCGCGGGGCGGCGGCGCGCGAAGGCGGTGTATGCCGTGCCGATCGCCGCCAGGGACTCCCGGGTGCCGGTCGCTCCCGCCCGGGCCTCCCGCAGTTCGCGGGCCAGCTCGGCGCAGCCCTCCACCGCGACGGCCGCCATGATCGCGGTCTTGCCCTTGAAGTGGCTGTAGAGGACCGGCTGGCTGTACTCGATCTCGGCCGCCAGCCGACGGGTGGTGACCGCGTCCCAGCCCTCCGCCTCCGCCAGCTCCCGCGCGGCCTTGACGATCAGCTGTTCGCGCTCCGCTCGTTCGCGCTCCCGGCGCGTCTGGATCGACATGGCCCTGAGTCTAGCAGCGAGTCTAGCGCCGCTAGGTAATCTTTCGACGCTCTCCCGGGTGCCGGACCGATGTCGCCGTCAGACGCCGTCATCGGGAGCCCGCAGACTCTCCTGAAGGTCCGGGGCGTGGCACGACGAGGGCATCACAGCGAACCGTTTAACCGGTACGCGCCCCAGCCCCATAGGATTGGACCCCGAACCACACACACTCACCCCAGAGGAACGCTGCATGCCTGGCATTACGCGCGAGGAGGTCGCCCACCTCGCCCGGCTGGCGCGTCTGGAGCTGAAGCCCGAAGAGCTCGACCACTTCGCGGGACAGCTGGACGACATCATCGGCGCGGTCGCCCGCGTCAGCGAAGTCGCCGACCAAGACGTACCGCCGACCTCGCACCCGCTCCCGCTGACGAACGTCATGCGGGCGGACGAGGTCCGTCCGTCGCTCACCCCCGTGCAGGCGCTCTCCGGAGCCCCGGCCCAGGAGCAGCAGCGTTTCAAGGTGCCGCAGATCCTGGGGGAGGACTAACCGCAATGACGGCCAACAAGAACGAATACTGCATCAAGCTCACCGCGGCCGAGATCGCCGCGAGGATCGCCTCCGGTGACCTCACGGCCGTCGAGGTCACCGAGGCCCACCTGGCCCGTATCGAGGCCGTCGACGAGAAGGTGCACGCCTTCCTGCACGTCGACCGTGCCGGCGCGCTGGCCCAGGCCCGCGCCGTCGACGAGAAGCGGGCCCGCGGCGAGAAGCTCGGCCCGCTGGCCGGCGTCCCCCTCGCGCTGAAGGACATCTTCACCACCGAGGGCATCCCGACGACCGTCGGCTCGAAGATCCTCGAGGGCTGGATCCCGCCGTACGACGCGACGCTCACCAAGCGGCTGAAGGCCGCCGACGTGGTGATCCTCGGCAAGACCAACATGGACGAGTTCGCCATGGGGTCCTCGACGGAGAACAGCGCCTACGGCCCCACCGGCAACCCCTGGGACCTCACCCGCATCCCCGGCGGCTCCGGCGGCGGTTCCTCCGCCGCCCTCGCCTCCTACCAGGCCCCCCTCGCCATCGGCACCGACACCGGCGGATCCATCCGCCAGCCGGCCGCCGTCACCGGCACCGTCGGCGTGAAGCCGACGTACGGCGCGGTGTCGCGGTACGGCATGGTCGCCTTCTCCTCCTCCCTCGACCAGGGCGGGCCCTGTGCCCGTACGGTCCTGGACGCGGCCCTGCTGCACGAGGTGATCGCCGGGCACGACCCGCTCGACTCGACGTCCATCGACGCCCCGGTCCCGCCGGTCGTCGAGGCCGCCCGCAACGGCAGCGTCGCCGGCATGCGCGTCGGTGTCGTCAAGCAGTTCCGCGGCGAGGGCTACCAGGCCGGTGTCATCCAGCGGTTCGACGAGTCCGTCACGCTGCTGAAGGAACTGGGCGCCGAGATCGTCGAGCTGGACTGCCCGTCCTTCGACCTGGCGCTGTCGGCGTACTACCTGATCGCGCCCTCCGAGTGTTCCTCCAACCTCGCCCGCTTCGACGGCCTGCGCTACGGCGTCCGTACCGGTGACGACGGCACGCACTCGGCCGAGGAGGTCACCTCCCTCACCCGTGAGGCGGGCTTCGGCCCCGAGGTCAAGCGCCGCATCATGCTCGGCACGTACGCCCTGTCGAGCGGCTACTACGACGCCTACTACGGCAGCGCCCAGAAGGTCCGCACGCTCATCACGCGCGACTTCGAGAAGGCCTTCGAGCAGGTCGACGTGATCGTCTCGCCGACCACGCCCACCACCGCCTTCCCGATCGGCGAGCGCGCCGACGACCCGATGGCGATGTACCTGGCCGACCTGTGCACCATCCCGACCAACCTGGCGGGCAACGCGGCCATGTCGCTGCCCTGCGGTCTCGCCCCGGAGGACAACCTCCCGGTGGGCCTCCAGATCATCGCCCCGGCGCTGAAGGACGACAGGCTGTACAAGGTCGGGGCCGCCGTCGAGGCCGCCTTCGTGGAAAGGTGGGGGCACCCGCTGCTCGAGGAGGCTCCGTCGCTGTGAGTAAGGCACTGTCCAAGGCCAAGGGCTTCAAGAAGTCCAAGTCCGGCCTGTACCTGTCCATGGCCACCACCGCGTTCGGCGCGGTCAGTGTCGCCAAGCAGGCCAAACTGGCCCGCACCGAGAGCGACACGCTCCGCCTGATCGACGCCGCCGTGTCCGCCGCCGCCATCGCCACCGGCCTCGCCATCCTCTACCGCGAGCTGAAGCGGCTGGGCGACGACGACGTCCTGCTGGGCTGAGAGGGAAGTTTCACCGTGACCACCACGATCGACCTGGTGTCGTACGAGGACGCCCTGGCGTCGTACGACCCCGTCATGGGCCTGGAGGTCCATGTCGAACTCGGCACCAAGACCAAGATGTTCTGCGGCTGCTCGACCGAGCTGGGTGCCGAGCCCAACTCGCAGACCTGCCCGGTCTGCCTCGGCCTGCCCGGCGCGCTCCCGGTCGTCAACGCGACCGGCGTCGAGTCCGCCATCAAGATCGGCCTCGCGCTGAACTGCGAGATCGCCGAGTGGTGCCGGTTCGCCCGGAAGAACTACTTCTATCCGGACATGCCGAAGAACTTCCAGACCTCCCAGTACGACGAGCCGATCGCCTTCAACGGCTACCTCGACGTACAGCTGGAGGACGGCGAGACCTTCCGCGTGGAGATCGAGCGCGCCCACATGGAGGAGGACACCGGCAAGTCGACCCACGTGGGCGGCGCGACCGGCCGTATCCACGGCGCGTCCCACTCCCTGCTGGACTACAACCGCGCCGGCATCCCGCTCATCGAGATCGTCACCAAGCCGATCGAGGGAGCGGGGGAGCGTGCCCCCGAGGTCGCGAAGGCGTACGTCCGTGAGCTGCGCGAGGTCATCAAGGCGCTCGGCGTCTCCGAGGCCCGCATGGAGATGGGCCAGATGCGCTGCGACGTGAACCTGTCGCTGCGCCCGCACGGCCGTGAGAAGTTCGGCACCCGTTCGGAGACGAAGAACGTCAACTCCCTGCGGTCCGTGGAGCGCGCGGCCCGCTTCGAGATCCAGCGGCACGCCGCCGTACTGAACAGCGGCGGGACGATCATCCAGGAGACCCGCCACTTCCACGAGGACACCGGGTCGACGACCTCGGGCCGCGTGAAGGAGGAGGCCGAGGACTACCGGTACTTCCCGGAGCCGGACCTGGTGCCGGTGGCCCCCACCCGTCAGTGGGTCGAGGAGATCCGCGTCTCGCTGCCCGAACTGCCGCTGGCCCGCCGCAACCGCCTGGTGGCGGACTGGGGCATCTCGGCCACCGACATGCAGGCGATCCTCAACGCCGGTGCGCTGGAGCTGATCGTCAGCACGATCGACGCCGGTGCCGACGCCGCCTCCGCCCGCAAGTGGTGGATGGGCGAACTGGCGCGCAGCGCCAACGAGTCCGGCAGGACGCTGGACGAGCTGGCCATCACGCCCGAGCAGGTCGCCCGCGTCGCCGAGCTGGTGAGCAAGGGCGACCTGAACGACAAGCTGGCCCGTCAGGTCATCGAGGGCGTCCTCGCGGGCGAGGGCACCCCCGACGAGGTCGTCGACAAGCGCGGGCTGAAGGTCGTCTCCGACGACTCGGCGCTCGGCACGGCGGTCGACGAGGCCATCGCCGGCAACCCGGGCATCGCCGACAAGATCCGCGGCGGCAAGGTCGCCGCGGCCGGTGCCCTGGTCGGGGCGGTCATGAAGGCCACCCGCGGTCAGGCGGACGCGGCCCGCGTCAAGGAACTGATCCTGGAGAAGCTGGGCGTCAGCGAGGGCTGAGCCCGCGCCCGACCCCTGGGGGATGCACCGGCCTCGGTGCATCCCCCTTCTCGGTCTCCGGGGCCGAGGCGCTACGCTCGCCCGCCATGAGTGGACGTACCGACTCCGACACCCAGGACGGCATACGGACCGACGCGATCGAGGCGCACGTCACGGACGTCACGGAGGTCACGGACGTCATACCCCGCCCCGACTCCGAAGACGCAGACGACGAGTACGCCGGTGAGGACGCCCGGCGGGCCCGCTGGACCGCGGCCGGGACCGGCGCCCTGCTCACCCTCGCCGGGCTCGCCGCGGCCCTCCTGCGCCTGGCCGGCCCCGCCCCCGCCCTCGTGCCCGCGGCCTATGCCCTGGGCGCCGCCGTGTGCGCGCTCGCCGCGCTGCTGGGCTCCCGCGGCCGTACCCGGCGCGCGCTGTGGCTGCTGATCGCCGGGGTGATGGTGATGGCGGTCGGCGACCAGTCGGACTGACGGAAGCCGGAGACCGGCCGCACCGGACGGCGAACTCCTGACAGAGGCATCGACCTTGTCCTGTGATCTGTCTCCCACTCCTGTGAAGAAGCCCACGAACCCGTCAAACGATCACCTATGCCTGCAAGAGTGGCCTCGCGTTACTCATGCGTTCTTTGCGGGCTGTTCAGTTCATGTACGGCTGTTCCCGATCAAAGATCCCCACATGGTCTTCACCGTCTTCGGGAGCACGTTTCGTGGCAGCCCTTGCACAGTGGTGTGTCCGGCACCGCCTCGTCGCGGTCCTGCTCTGGCTCCTCGCCCTCGGCGGGACGGGCACCGCCGCGGTGATCGCGGGCTCCTCGTACTCCAATGACTACGACGTCCCCGGCACCGAGTCCGGCCGGGCCACCCGGCTGCTCGCGGAGGGCTTCCCCGGCCTCGGCGGCGACAGCGACACCGTGGTCTGGCACACCGACCCGGGCACCGTCCGCGCCGCCGCCGTCGAGCAGACCATGACCCGCACCCTGGCGAGGATCGCCGACCTCCCGGGCGTCGCCTCCGTGGCCGGCCCCTACGACGACCAGGGCGCCGCGCAGATCAGCGCCGACGGGCACACGGCGTACGCCACCGTCACCTTCGAGGACAGCGCCGAGAACATCGACCGGGGCGAGGCGAAGGCCGTCGTCGACACCGCCGGGGCGGTGCGGACCGACGGGCTCCGGGTGGAACTGGGCGGCAGCGCCATCGCGCTCACCGAGTCCTCCGGCGGGCACCTCGCCGAGGTCGTCGGCGTGGCCGTAGCCGCCGTCGTGCTGTTCCTCGCCTTCGGCTCGCTCGCCGCGTCACTGCTGCCCATCGCCACCGCCCTGGTCGGCGTCGGCACCGCCTACGCCGGGATCGTGCTGCTCGGGCACGCGATGACCGTCGCCGACTTCGCGCCCATGCTGGGCATGCTCGTCGGGCTCGGCGTCGGCATCGACTACGCGCTGTTCATCGTCACCCGGCACCGGCGCGGCCTGAAACGCGGCCTGCCGGTCGCCGAGGCCGCCGAGAACGCCGTCGCCACCACCGGCCGGGCGGTCGTCTTCGCGGGCGCCACCGTGTGCATCGCGCTGCTCGGCATGCTGATCCTGCGGCTGGACTTCCTCAACGGCGTGGCGATCGCCGCCTCCCTGACCGTCGTGCTGACGGTCGCCGCCTCCGTCACGCTGCTGCCCGCCCTGCTGTCCTTCATCGGCCCGCGCGCCCTCAGCCGCCGCGAACGGCGCCGCCTCGCCGAGCACGGGCCCGAGCCTGAGCTGCCGACCGGCTTCGCCGCCCGCTGGTCGGTGTTCGTCGAGCGCCATCCCAAGCTGCTCGGCGCGCTCGCCCTCGTCGTGATCGCCGGCCTCGCCGTGCCCACGCTCTCCCTCCGCCTCGGCACCTCCGACCAGGGCAACCGCCCCGAGACGGCCACCACCCGCCAGGCCTACGACCTCCTCGCCGCAGGCTTCGGCCCCGGCGTCAACGGCCCGCTGACCCTGGTCACCCGCGTCGACGGCGCCCAGGACCGGCTCGCCCTGGACAGTCTCGACGCCACCTTGCGCGCCACCGAGGGTGTGGCCGCCGTGACCCCGGTGACCTACGGCGCGGGCGGGGACACCGCGCACCTCACCGTCGTACCGGAGTCCTCGCCGCAGTCGCGGCGGACCAGCGACCTCGTCGACCTGCTGCGCACCGAGGTGCTGCCGCGGGCCGAGGCCGGCACCTCGCTCGACGTACAGGTGGGCGGGGTGACGGCCGGTCACGACGACTTCGCCGAGGTCATCGTCGGCAAGCTGCCCCTGTTCGTCGGCGTCGTCGTCGGCCTCGGCTGTCTGCTGCTCCTGCTCGCCTTCCGGTCCGTCGGCATACCGATCAAGGCCGCCGTGATGAACGTGGCCGCCGTCGCCGCCGCGTTCGGGGTCGTCGTCGCGGTCTTCCAGTGGGGCTGGGGAAGCGAACCGCTGGGCCTGGGCAGGGCCGGGCCGATCGAACCCTTCCTCCCCGTGATCATGGTCTCGGTCCTCTTCGGGCTCTCCATGGACTACCAGGTCTTCCTGGTCAGCCGGATGTACGAGGAGTGGCTGGAGACCGGCGACAACCGGCGGGCCGTGCGCGTCGGGCTCGCCGAGACCAGCCGGGTGATCAACTCCGCGGCGATCATCATGATCTCCGTCTTCCTCGCCTTCGTCCTCAGCGGCGACCGCGTGATCGCCATGTTCGGCATCGCGCTGGCCGCGGCCGTCGCCCTCGACGCGTTCGTCCTGCGCACCCTCCTCGTGCCCGCGCTGATGCACCTGCTCGGCGGCGCCAACTGGTGGCTGCCCCGCTGGCTCGACCGGCGTCTGCCGAGGATCAGCATCGAGCCTCCCGAGTGCCGGGCCGCCCATGAGAGGCTCACCGAGGTCGTGGCGGAACTGGAGAAGGAGCGGCAGCCGGATGTACGCGATATCGCTGGGTGACGGAGCGGAACTGCGCCCCCTGGAGCCCTGGCACGCCGAGGAGTTCCTGACGCACCTGGAGCGCGGCCGGGAGTTCATCAACCAGTACATCCCGTTCGCCGCCAAGGCCACCGACGTGCCCGGCGCCCGCGAGGTGCTCCAGCGGTACGCCGACATGCGGGCCGCCGACACCGGCTCGCTGCACGGCATCTGGCTGGACGGCGAACTGGTCGGCGGTGTGCTCTTCCTGAACTTCGACGCCGAGCAGGCCAACTGTGAGGTCGGCTGCTGGCTGGAGCCCGCAGGAACCGGGCGCGGCCTCGTCACGCGCGCGATGCGGGTGCTCATCGACCACGCCGTCGAGCGGCGCGGGATCCACCGCGTCGAGTGGGTCGCCTCCGCGGGCAACGTGCCCAGCCTCAATGTCGCCCGGCGGCTCGGGTTCACCCGCGACGGCGTACGGCGCGAGGCCTACCCCTATCGTGGGGTGCGGCACGACCTGGAAGTGTGGTCCGTGCTGGCCCCCGAGTGGCGAGCCGCACGCGCGCGTGTCGCTCACAGCGATCATTAAGAAACCTCTCAGAGAGCGTCCGTACGGTGCGAGACATGGGAACCAAGACTGTTGACGAGGCCGGCGCCGAAACGGGCGCAGAGGCCGCCGAGGCGAAGCGCGACGAGGAGACGCTGGACGTCACCAAGAAGGACGCGAAGGACGAGGTGACGCCGGCCTCCGAGGACACCGACGGCGTGGAGGACAGTGACCTCGACGGGGACGGTGAGATCGTCGACGGCATCGACGTCGTCGAGGAGCGCCGCCCGGCCGGTGTCGGCCTGGGCGCCGGAGCCGTCGTCTCCGCCGCGCTCGGCCTGGTGTCGCTCAGCGGCGGCTGGGTCGGGACCGTCGCCTCCGCGCGCGAGACCCTGGTCGGCCAGCTGGAGACCTCGTCGACCGCGAGCGTCGCCAACCAGATCCAGGCCGTCTACGGCGACGCCTGGCAGGCCACCGCCCTGTGGGCCGGCCTGTTCGCGCTGGCCGCGCTCGTCACCGGCGTCGTGGTGCTGGCCCGGCCCGCCTTCGGCGCCCCCGGCAGGGTGCAGGCGCCCTGGATCAAGTCCGTCGCCTGGGCGGGGGTCACGCTCGGCGTGATCGGCCTGCTCCTGGCCGTCCTCAAGTACACCGACGCCCTGCTCGGACTGCCGTCCGCCGGTTGAGCCGCCGCGGTTCACGAGGGGTCTTAGGACGGCCGTAAGCACCTTACGGCCGTCCTGAGGCCCCTCTCACGCGTCTAAGGCCCCACCCGGCCCCGAAGATGCGGAACTCTCCCGATGTGGCCGACCCCCCTGGGAGACGAAGGTTGAGGCATCGAGAGCGTCGCACCGAGCGGCGCCGGATCCACCGACCTTCAGGGGACGTCCACCATGTACGAGTACGAGATCCACCAGGCCCGCTCCGCCGAACTCCTCCGCCGCGCCGCGGACGAGCGGCTGGCCCGCGAGGCCCTCCGCGGCCGCCGTGCCGCCCGCCGGGAGGCCGAGCGGGCAGCCCGCGCCGAGACCCCCGAGAGTGAACCGCATACCCACCGCCCCCGCCGGCTGCGGTCCGCCCGGACCGCGTGAACGCCGGGGCACGGCAGGGCGGCCGCACGGGGGTCGGCCGCCCTGCCACGCCCGCACCGGCGACAGCCGCCGGGGCACCGACGCCGGCCACGCCACCGATGACAACCCGCCTGCCGGCGACAGCCGCCGGGCCACCGATAACAACTGGGCTGCCGTCGCACCTCCGTGCCATGCTCGCCCCCGTGGAGAACAGGTCCGTCAGCCCCGTCTTCGTCGGCCGCGCCGACGAGTTGGCCACTCTGAACGACGCGCTCGCCCGCGCCGCCGCGGGCGAGCCGCAGGCGTTGCTGATCGGCGGGGAGGCCGGCGTCGGCAAGACGCGGCTCGTCGAGGAGTTCGCCACCGCGGCCGACCGCCGGGGAGCCGTCGTCGCGCTCGGCGGCTGTGTCGAGATCGGGGCCGACGGGCTGCCCTTCGCCCCGTTCTCCACCGCGCTGCGCGCCCTGCGCCGGGCTCTGCCGGACGACCTGGCCGCCGCCGCGGCCGGCCAGGAGGAGGAACTCGCCCGGCTGCTGCCCGAGCTGGGGGAGACGAGCGGAGGGCGGCACGACGAGGAGAGCATGGCCCGCCTCTTCGAACTCACCGCCCGCCTCCTGGAACGCGTCGCCGCCGACCGCACCGTCGTGGTGGCCCTGGAGGACCTGCACTGGTCCGACGCCTCCACCCGGCACCTCCTCTCCTACCTGCTGCGTACCCTGCGCACCGGCCGCCTCGTCGTCCTCGCCACCTACCGCGCCGACGACATCCACCGCCGCCACCCGCTGCGCCCCCTGCTCGCCGAACTCGACCGGCTGCGCACCGTCCGCCGCCTCGAACTCGCCCGCCTCACCCGCGACGAGGTCGGCCGCCAGATCGCCGGCATCCTCGCCGCCGAACCCGACCCCGCCCAGGTCGACGACATCTTCGAACGCTCCGACGGCAACGCCTTCTTCGTCGAGGAACTGGCCGTCGCCGCCCACGAGGGCTGCTGCACCGGCCTCACGGACACCCTGCGCGATCTGCTGCTCGTCCGGGTCGAGGCACTGCCGGAGAGCGCCCAGAAGGTCGCCCGGATCGTCGCCGAGGGCGGCTCCACCGTCGAGTACCGGCTGCTCGCGGCCGTGGCCCGGCTCGCCGAGGACGACCTCATCGAGGCCCTGCGCGCCGCCGTGGGCGCCAACATCCTGCTCGCCACCCCCGCCGGCGACGGCTACCGCTTCCGCCACTCCCTGGTCCGCGAGGCCGTCGGCGACGACCTGCTGCCCGGCGAACGCTCCCGCCTCAACCGCCGCTACGCCGAGGCCCTGGAGGCCGACCCGACACTCGTCCCCGCCGACGAGCGCGTCACCCGCCTGGCCAGCTACTGGTACCACGCCCACGACCCGGCCAAGGCCCTCCCCGCCGTCCTCGACGCCTCCGTCACCGCCCGCTCCCGGCACGCCTACAGCGAGCAACTACGGCTCCTGGAACGCGCGATGGAACTCTGGGACGCCGCCCCCGAGGACGTACGGAACCGGCTGCGTCCCCTCGACTACGCCGAGGCCTACCCCGCCTGCGGCTGCGACCCCGACACGACGCCGCTGCGCTACCTCGACCTCATGGCCGAGGCCGCCGTGGCAGGCCGTCTGTGCGGCGAACGCGAACGTGCCCTGAAGATCACCAAGCGGGCGCTGCGCCTTCTGGAGGACGAGGACGACCCACTGCGCAGGGCCTGGTTCTGGGTGCAGCGCTCCCGGCTGGTGCGCTCGCTGGGCCGCGGCAGCGGCCGGGAGGAGCTGACCACCGCGCAGGACCTGGTGCGCGGCCTGCCGCCCAGCGAGGTGCACGCCGAAGTGCTCACCCACGTCGCCAACTGGTCCATGCTGCACGCCCCCGGACCCGACGCCTACGCCGCCGCCGAGCACGCCGTGGAGTACGCCCGCATGGTCGGCGTCCGCGAGATCGAACTCGACGCCCGCCAGATCCTCGGCGTCCTCATGGTCGACGCCGGCCATGTCGAGCCAGGCCTCACCGAGTTGTACGAGGTCAAGGACCAGGCCCTCACGGAGAACATCCCGTCCGTCGCGCTGAACGCCTACGTCAACCTGCCCTCCGAACTCGAAGCGGTCGGCCGCTCCCGCGAGGCCCTGCCGATCATGGAGGAGGGCATCGCCTACGCGCGACGGCACGGACTGTCCGAGACGGAGGCCTGGGTCTGGGGCAACCTCGCCGAATCCCTGCTGTCGCTGGGCCGCTGGGACGAGGCCGACCGGGCCTGCGCCGCCGCCGGACGCATCGGCCAGGGCGTGGGCATCCGGGGCGGCCACGCCGCCCTGTGCGGCGAACTCGCCCTGGCCCGCGGCGACCTCGCCGAGTGCGGCCGCCAACTGGCCGCGGCGCGCGGATATTTCGGCTCCCAGGACCGCGCGCCCCAGCACGACCTGCCCCTCACCCGGCTCGCCGTCGCCCTCGCCGCCGGCGAGGGCCGCCTCCCGGACGCCCGCGCCCACCTCGCACGCGCCCTCGACCGGGGCTTCCCGCCCGGCGCCCAGCGCTACGCCTGGCCGCTGCTCCTCACCGGGGCCGCCGTCGAGGGCGACGCCCGCGCCCTGGCCGCCGCCGACCCGGGCCGCGCCGAACTCCTCGAACGCATCCGGGAAGCCGCCAAGAAGATCGTCGCCGTCGTCCCCGTCTGGCAGGCCCACGACCTCTGGCTGCGCGCCGAGCTGCTGCGCGCCGAGGGCCGCGGCGGACCCGAGGACTGGGCCGAGGCGGTCACCGCCCTCGAGACGACGGAGCGCCCCTACGACCTCGCCCGCACCCGGTACCGGCTGGCCGAGGCCCTGCTCGCGGAGGGCGGCGACGACGAACGCGACCGCGCCGCAGTGCTGCTCCGTCTCGCCCACGCCGTCGCCGCCCACCTCGGGGCCCGACCCCTCGGTGACGCGGTCGCCCGGCTCGCCCAGCGGGCCCGGCTGTCTCTGACGCCCGGTCCCCGCCGGGCCCCGGCCGCCACCGACCCCGTCGAGGCGCTCGGCCTCACCGGCCGGGAGCGCGACGTCCTGCGTCTGGTCTCGGCCGGCCGCACCAACCGCCAGATAGCCGAGGCCCTCTTCATCTCGCCGAAGACGGCGAGCGTCCACGTCTCCAACATCCTGGCCAAGCTCGGTGTCTCCGGACGGGGCGAGGCGGCGGCGGTGGCCCACCGGCTGAGGCTGTTCCCGGCCGAAGCTCTCCAGGTGCCGCCCGCGGGGTGAGGCGTACGCTGGCAGGAACCGGCAGGGGAGGCGCCGTGTTCAACATGTTCGACGAACTGTTCGCACCCGGCCGCAAGCACACCCGCGACGAGCAGAACCGCCTGGAGCTGACGAGGGAGGACGTCGGCGACGCCGACCCCGGCCACGGGCCGATAGACCTCGCGTCCGGCACGGTCGTCGTCGTCCGTCCACCCGATCCGGCCCCGCCCGAGGAGCCCCGCGGCTGACAGCCGGGCCCCGCTCGCGGGAGGCCCTCAGCTCACCTCCAGCTCCAGGATCCGGTCGTCGCCCTCCTTCGGCGCACCCCGGCCGTCCGTGTTGCTGGTCGTCACCCACAGCTTGCCGCCGCCCGCCGCGACCACGGTGCGCAGCCGGCCGTGGTCGCCCTCCAGGAACGCCTGCGAGTCGGCCGACGCCGCCGTGCCCTTCAGCGGGACGCGCCACAGGCGCTGCCCCCGCAGCCCCGCCATCCATATCGAGCCCTCGGCGTAGGCGATACCGCTGGGCGAGGCCTCGTCGGTGCCCCACTGGGCCAGCGGATCGCGGTACTTCGCGTCGTCGGACGCACCCTCGGCCTCCGGCCAGCCGTAGTTGCCGCCGGGCACGATCGCGTTCAGCTCGTCCCAGGTGTTCTGGCCGAACTCGGCGGCGAACAGGCGCTGCTTCGCGTCCCAGGCGAGGCCCTGCACATTGCGGTGGCCGTACGAGTACACCGGGGAGTCGGGGAACGGGTTGCCCGGGGCCGGCTCGCCCTCCGGGGTCAGCCGCAGGATCTTGCCGCCGAGGGACTCCTTGTCCTGGGACAGACCCTCCTGCCCGCTCTCGCCGGTGCCCACGTACAGCAATCCGTCGGGGCCGAAGGCGATCCGCCCACCGTTGTGGATCATGCCCTTGGGGATGCCCCGGAACACGGTGTCCGGCGCGCCCAGCTGTTCGCCGAGGGGCCGCCCGGCGTCGTACAGCATGCGGACGACGCGGTTGTCGGACGCCGAGGTGAAGTAGGCGTAGACCATGTGGTCCGAGGCGTAGTCAGGGGAGAGGGCGATGCCGAGCAGGCCGCCCTCGCCGGCCGCCGAGACACCCGGCACCTCGCCCAGCTCGGTCTTCTTGCCGCTCTCCTCGTCGACCAGGGTGATCGTCCCCTCGTCGCGCGAGGCGACGAGCAGGCCGCCCTCCGGAAGCGGCACGAGGCCCCATGGGGTGTTGAGACCCTCGGCGACGGTGCGCACGACCTTGACCGTGCCCTTCGCGGGCGGGGTCTCCTCGGCCGGCGACGCGGACGAGCCCGCCGCCGTGGGGCTGGGGGACGGGCTCGGGGCGGCGCCCGGGGACCCTCCGTCGTCCGAGGAGCAGCCTGCCGTCAGCAGGAGCACACTCGCGGCCAGTACGGCCGTCACTGCGCGACGTTGCACGATCTTGGTCCCTTCGACGCGGCGGTCCAGCGGCACGTTCTCCTTGTCATACACCGCTCGCGCCTCCCGAGTTCCCGATCTCCGGAACCCGATTCCGCCGAGGTCCCGGCTTCCCGGTCCGCCCGGTGGCCTCAGTCCCACGACCCCTGGGCCGACGGCAGCTCCGCCACCTCGGTCAGGTCCCGCCCGGTCAGCCGAAGCCCGGCCGACCCCGCGTTCTGCGCCACCCACCGCTCCTGTTTGGCCCCCGGCACCGGCACCACGTGCCGCCCCTGTGCCAGCACCCAGGCCAGCGCCACCTGCGCGGCCGTCACGCCCTCGCCGTGCCGGGCGGCCACCCGGCGCAGACCGGCGACGATCGGCTGGTTCGCGGCCATCATCTCGGCGGTGAAACGGGGGTGCCGGGCCCGCATGTCATCGGGTTCGAAGCCCTCGCCCGGGGTCAGCGTGCCGGTGAGGAAACCATTCCCCAAAGGCATGGCCGCCAGAAATCCGATACCGCGGGCCTCGCACCACGGCAGCAGCGCGTCCAGCGCCTCCGGAGACCACACCGACAGCTCCGCCTCCACCGCGCTCACCGGGAACACCTGCTGCACCCGGCGCAGCTGCCGGATCGTCGCGTCGTACAGCCGCCCGCCCGCACGGCGCCCGCCCCGCGCCCCCACCGCGCACAGACCCAACGCCCGCACCTTGCCCGCCCGCACCAGCTCGGCCATCGCGCCCCACGTCTCCTCCACCGGGACCTCGGGGTCCGCGCGGTGCAGCTGGTAGAGGTCGATGACGTCCGTCTGGAGCCGCCGGAGGGAAGCGTCACAGGCCCTTCTCACATAGCCGGGGCGGCCGTTGGCCACGATGTGCTGCTCGCCGACCAGCAGCCCGACCTTCGTCGACACGAACGCGTCCCCGCGCCGCTCCTTCAACACCCGCCCCAGCAACAGCTCGTTGGTGAACGGGCCGTACATGTCGGCGGTGTCCAGCAGGGAGACCCCCAGATCCAGCGCCCGGTGCAGGGCCCTCAGCGACTCGTCGCCCCGCTGCCGCGACCCGCTGTACCCCCAACTCATCGGCATGCACCCGAGTCCGACGGCCCCCACCGCGAGCGCCGCCGCGCCGATCGTCCTGCGCTCCACCTGCTCGTGACCCTCCCTCGCCCGGTCCACCAACCTAACCTCTGCACGCGCGCGTGCCTGACATAGCCTCCTGACCATGACTGCTGACCTGTGGCTTCCCATCCCGCCGGACGAGATCGAAGGGCTCCCCGAGGGGCTCAACCCCCTGTTCTGGGACGGCGGCCCCACCGGAGAACAGGAGTTTCCGGGTGATCCCGCCGACTGCGTCTTCTACGTCGTCCCCTACATGAAGCGGCAGCCCGTGAAGGTGCGCCCGCTGGCGGAGATGCGCAACGTCCGCGTCGTCCAGACCCTCACCGCGGGCGTCGACGACGTCACCGCGCGCCTGGCCGACCTCCCGCCGGGCGTGCGGTTGTGCAACGCGCGCGGGGTGCACGAGGCGAGCACCGCCGAGCTGGCGCTCACCCTCACACTGGCCTCCCTGCGCGGCATCCCGAAGTTCGTCCGCGCCCAGCAACAGGGCCACTGGCAGAGCGAGTTCCACCCCGCGCTCGCCGACAAGAACGTCCTCATCGTCGGGTACGGCGCGATCGGCTCGGCGATCGAGGACCGGCTCGTGCCGTTCGAGCTCGCGCGGGTGGCGCGCGTCGCGCGCTCCGCACGCACTACGGCGCGCGGTCCCGTGCACCCACTCACCGAACTGCCCGCGCTGCTGCCCGAGGCCGACGTCGTCATCCTCTCCACGCCCCTGAACGAGACCACCCGGGGACTGGTGAACGCCGGCTTCCTCGCCCGGATGAAGGACGGCGCACTGCTGGTCAACGTCGCACGCGGCGGGGTCGTCGACACCAAGGCCCTGCTCGCGGAGCTGGAGAGCGGCCGGCTCACCGCCGCCCTGGACGTCACCGATCCCGAACCCCTGCCGCGGGAACACCCGTTGTGGCAGGCGCCGGGCGTGCTGATCAGCCCGCACGTCGGCGGGCCCACGTCCGCCTTCCTGCCACGCGCCAAGCGCCTGCTGACAGATCAGTTGGGACGATTCGTGAACCGGGAGCCCCTGCGCAACGTGATCCTTACGACGGGCACCACCGACGAGGCATGACGGCCACGGCACGCGTGTGATCCGGTTCGGGTACCCTCCGCAGTCCTCCGGACGCGGGCCGTACGGGCATAGTCGCTGGTCGTCACTGAGCGTAGAGAAGCTATGTCCCTGAGTGACGAGACTGGTGTATCGTCCCGACAGGGGCTGCGCCGTGCACCGTTCGGCGCCGGGGATGGACATCTCAGACTGTGAGGGGGGCGACGGGCGATGCACGGCCTATGGACGAACGACCCGACGCGGCGGAGCCGCCGCCGACGGCCCTGTTGCACGGCCAGGCGCGGAAGCGATGGCCCCGCCGGTCACGGAAGCCGGCAGACCGGCCGTGACCACCGCAGGCACGGCGGCCGCCGCAGTCACGCGCACCCGGCGCACCGGGGCGTGCGGGACGCCGGAGCGGCACGGATCTGGAGGATCCGGTGAGTTCGCCGCCGACCTCCACGACCCTCCTCGACGGAGCGCTGCGGGCACAGGCCCCGGCCCCGGCGGGCCCGCCGCCGACCAAGTCGCCGTTCTTCGGCGGCCCCGGATCGAACACGGTCCACCAACTCCTCCTGGCCCTGGTGTGCGCGGGATACGCCGTCGGTTCCGCGCTCGGCTGGGGTTCCGACCATGTCGCCCTCATCATGGGGGACTTCGGGCTCTCCGCGGCCGCGGGCGCCGCCTCCGTGTCCTGCTTCCTCTACGCGCGCACCCGCCGCGTCCGCCTGCGCCCCGCCTGGCTGCTGTTCTCCTTCTCGTCGGCGATGGCGGCCCTCGGCAACATGATCTGGGGGTGGTACGAGGTCGTCCTGGAGCGGCCCGTGCCCAGCCCCAGCCTCGCCGACCTCTTCTTCCTCTGCTTCGCGCCACCCGCGATCGTGGGGCTGCTGGTGCTCGCCGCCCGGCCCGTGACCAAGGCCGGCTGGATCTGCCTCGCGCTCGACGCCTGGCTGATCGCCGGCTCGCTGCTCACCCTCGCCTGGAGCCTGGCGCTCGCCCAGGCCGCGGAACTCGACGGGCCGAGCGTGGCGACCGCGGCGCTCACGCTTGCCTATCCGCTGCTGGACATCGCCCTGGTCAGCATGGTGCTGGTACTGCACTTCCGGCGCTCGCCCGTCAACCGCACGGCGGTCAACACCGCCGTCAGCGCCCTGGCGCTGACCGTGATGTGCGACGCCCTGTTCACCTCACCGCTGCTGCACAACAGCTACCGCTCCGGCCAGCTCCTCGACGCCGGCTGGTTCGCGGGCTCCCTGCTCCTCGCCTACGCCCCCTGGGCCGCAGGCCGGCACCGCAGCAGGGCGGGCGGCGAGGGGCACACGCGCGTGGTGCACGAGCATCTGCCCGGACGGCGCATCCGCAGCCGGCCGCCCCGGCAGCCCGCGCGGACGCCCGTGCCGGGAGCCGACCCGACCCGCTATCCGGCCACCCGACCCATCACCGGCTCCCTCGCCGCCCTCACGCCCTATCTCGCCGCCGCGGTGTGCACCCTGGGGATCCTCTACAACGTCCTCAACGGCCGCAGTGTCGACCGCGTCGTCCTCCTCACCGGCGGCGCCGTCGTGCTGGCCCTCGTGGTGCGCCAGGGCATCATGCTGCTCGACAACATCACCCTGACCCAGGAACTGGCCCAGAAGGAGAACCACTTCCGGTCCCTGGTGCAGGGCTCCAGCGACGTCATCATGATCGCCGCCCCCAGCGGCGTCCTGCGCTACGTCTCCCCGGCCGCCGCCGGTGTCTACGGACGGACCGCCGAGGAGCTGGTGGGCACCGAACTGGCCGACCTGATCCACCCGGAGGACCTGGGGTGCGTGGTGCACGAGGTGCGCCGCTTCCTCGCGGCCGTCCCCCAGGAGGAGCCCACCACGCGCATCGAGTGCCGCTTCCGCTCCGGCGACGGGGGCTGGCTCAACGTCGAGTCCACCGTCAACCGGCACCACGGCGGCCTGATCTTCAACAGCCGCGACGTGACCGAGCGGGTCCGCCTCCAGGCGCAGCTCCAGCACAACGCCGAGCACGATCCGCTCACCGACCTGCCCAACCGCGCCCTGTTCACCCGGCGCGTGCAGCAGGCGCTCTCCGGCCGCCGCAGCTCCGACCGGGGCGCCGCCCTGCGCAACACCGCGGTCCTCTTCATCGACCTCGACGGCTTCAAGGCGGTCAACGACACCATCGGCCACCAGGCCGGTGACGAGCTCCTCATCCAGGCCGCCCGCAGGCTTCAGGACGCCGTCCGGCAGGGGGACACCGCCGCCCGGCTCGGCGGTGACGAGTTCGCCGCCCTGATCGTCGGCGACGGCACCCGCGACCGCGGCGCCCGCGAGGGTCACATACTGGAGCTGGCCGACCGGCTGCGGCTCACGCTCTCCCAGCCCTATCTGATCGACGGCAACGAGGTGCGGGTCGCCGCCTCCATCGGCGTGGCCTTCGCCGAGGCGGGGCTCGGCGCCGGAGAGCTGCTGCGCAACGCCGACCTCGCGATGTACCGGGCCAAGGCGGGCGGCAAGGGCCGGGTCGAGCTGTACAGGCCGCAGATGCAGCAGGACGTCGTACGCAAGGCCGAACTGGCGACGCGGTTGCGGGCCGCCCTGCACGACGGGGAGTTCGCGCTGCTGCACCAGCCCGTGGTGCGGCTGGACGACGGCCGGATCTCGTCGGTCGCCGCGCAACCCCGGTGGCGGTCCTCCCAGGGCGTGCTGTTCACCCCCGCCGAGTTCCTCCGGGTGGCGGACGAGGGCGACCGGACCGCGGAGCTGGGCCGCTGGGTGCTGGAGCAGGCCGCCGAGCAGGCCGCCGACCGGGCCGCGAGCGGGCTGAACGTGCCTGTGGTGGTCCAGCTGGGCGCCCGGCGCCTGCTGGACCGGTCGCTGCCGCTGGGCTCCGTGGAGGCCCTGCTGACCCGCCACGGCCTGCCGTCCGGGTCACTGGTGATAGAGCTGTCCGACATCGATGCCGGGGTGTCCCTGGACGACCTGGAGCGCCGGCTCGCCGCACTGAGGCGCCTGGGTGTCCGGATCGCGCTGGACGGATTCGGCGGCGGCGTGGCCATAACGGCTCTGCGCAGGCTCCCCGTCGACGTACTGAAACTCGACCGCGGGCTGGTCGAGGGGGTCGTGGAGTCCGCCCGGCTGCACAAGATCACCAGTGGGCTGCTGCGGATCGCCGGGGATCTCGGGCTCCAGTCCGTGGCCGAGGGTGTGGACCTTCCCGAGCAGGTCGTCGCCCTGCGCGCGATGGGCTGCACGCACGGGCAGGGCATGGCGTTCGCCGGCCCGCTCGACGAGTACCGGCTCCGCCGGGCGCTCGGCCGCGGCAGCTGCCCGGTGCCGCACGGGCCCGCCGAGCCCGCGTTCGCCGGGGGCGGCGCGGGGGTGTACACCGCGGGTGTCCCGGCCGTCCTGGGAGGCGGAAACCTCGGTGGTGGAACGGCTCTCCGCTCACATAATGAGACCCCCGTCCCACCCACTTGACAGTCGGTGCGTGCCGGGGGGAGGGTCAATGCCATGCGCACCCGAATTCTCGTACTTGGACAGCGCGTCGGCTGAGCTGGGACGCACCGGAGGACGATCCGGAATCCCCAGCGACCACACCGGCGCGCTCCCCTCGCTTGCCTTTTGGCACGAGGGGTTTTTTGTTGCACCAGTACCTGTAGTCCAGTAGTCGAACACCGCACAAACCTCGCAAAAAACCCTCAGCATCGAGAAGAGAATGCCGATGACCGAGCAGGCCACCGGGGCCCATCACCCGCAGCCGCGGCCCCGATCCGGAGGACAGCACTCCGCGTCCGTCGAGCACGTGACGGGTGCGCAGTCCCTCATCCGTTCTCTCGAGGAGGTCGGCGCCGACACGGTATTCGGCATTCCCGGCGGTGCGATCCTTCCCGCCTACGACCCGCTGATGGACTCCACGAGGGTCCGTCACATCCTGGTCCGCCACGAGCAGGGCGCGGGCCACGCCGCCACCGGCTACGCGCAGGCCACCGGCAAGGTCGGCGTCTGCATGGCCACCTCCGGCCCCGGCGCCACCAACCTGGTCACCCCGATCGCCGACGCCCACATGGACTCGGTGCCGCTGGTCGCGATCACCGGACAGGTCGCCTCCAAGGCGATCGGCACGGACGCCTTCCAGGAGGCGGACATCGTCGGCATCACCATGCCGATCACCAAGCACAACTTCCTGGTCACCAAGGCCGAGGACATCCCGCGCGTCATCGCGCAGGCCTTCCACATCGCCTCCACCGGCCGCCCCGGCCCGGTCCTGGTCGACATCGCCAAGGACGCCCTCCAGGCGCGGACGACCTTCTCCTGGCCGCCCACCATGGACCTGCCCGGCTACCGTCCGGTGACCAAGCCGCACGCCAAGCAGATCCGCGAGGCCGCCAAGCTGATCACCGCCGCCAAGCGGCCGATCCTCTACGTCGGCGGCGGCGTCCTCAAGGCCCAGGCGACCGCCGAGCTGAAGGTCCTCGCCGAGCTGACCGGCGCACCCGTCACCACCACCCTGATGGCGCTGGGCGCGTTCCCCGACACCCACCCGCTGCACCTGGGCATGCCCGGCATGCACGGCTCGGTGGCCGCCGTCACCGGACTCCAGAAGGCCGACCTGATCGTCGCCCTCGGCGCCCGCTTCGACGACCGCGTCACCGGGAAGCTCGACAGCTTCGCGCCGTACGCCAAGATCGTCCACGCGGACGTCGACCCGGCCGAGATCGGCAAGAACCGTGCCGCCGACGTGCCGATCGTGGGCGACGCCCGCGAGGTCCTCGCCGACCTGATCCAGGCCGTGCAGAAGGAGCACACCGAGAGCGGACCGGGCGACTACACCGCCTGGTGGAAGGACCTCAGCCGCTGGCGGGAGACCTACCCGCTGGGCTACGACCAGCCCGCGGACGGCTCGCTCTCCCCGCAGCAGGTCATCGAGCGCATCGGGCAGCTCGCGCCCGAGGGCACGGTGTTCGCGGCGGGCGTCGGCCAGCACCAGATGTGGGCCGCGCACTTCATCCAGTACGAGAAGCCCGCCACCTGGCTGAACTCCGGCGGCGCCGGCACGATGGGCTACGCGGTCCCGGCCGCGATGGGCGCCAAGGCGGGCGTCCCCTCGAAGACCGTCTGGGCGATCGACGGCGACGGCTGCTTCCAGATGACCAATCAGGAACTGACCACCTGCGCCCTGAACAACATCCCGATCAAGGTCGCCATCATCAACAACGGCGCTCTCGGGATGGTCCGCCAGTGGCAGACCCTCTTCTACAACCAGCGCTACTCCAACACCGTGCTGCACAGCGGCCCGGAGGCGGACGGCAAGCAGCCGAGCGCCGGCACCCGCGTCCCCGACTTCGTGAAGCTGTCGGAGGCCATGGGCTGCTACGCGATCCGCTGCGAGGACCCGGCCGACCTGGACAAGGTCATCGAAGAGGCGAACTCCATCAACGACCGCCCCGTCGTCGTGGACTTCATCGTCCACGAGGACGCGATGGTGTGGCCGATGGTCGCCGCCGGCACCTCCAACGACGAGATCATGGCCGCACGGGACGTCCGCCCCGACTTCGGCGACAACGAAGACGACTGAGCGAGGAAGACCCAAGAGACATGTCCAAGCACACGCTCTCCGTCCTGGTGGAGAACACGCCCGGCATCCTCGCCCGGATCGCCGCCCTGTTCTCCCGCCGCGGCTTCAACATCGACTCGCTCGCGGTCGGCGTCACCGAGCACCCCGAGATCTCGCGCATCACCATCGTGGTGAACGTGATCGAGGAACTGCCGCTCGAGCAGGTCACCAAGCAGCTCAACAAGCTCGTCAACGTGCTGAAGATCGTCGAGCTGGAGCCCGGATCGGCCGTTCAGCGCGAACTCGTTCTGGTGAAGGTGCGTGCCGACAACGAGACGCGCTCCCAGATCGTCGAGATCGTCCAGCTGTTCCGCGCCAAGACCGTGGACGTCTCCCCGGAGGCCGTCACCATCGAGGCCACCGGCGGCAGCGACAAGCTCACCGCCATGCTCAAGATGCTGGAACCGTACGGCATCAAGGAGCTGGTCCAGTCCGGCACGATCGCGATCGGCCGCGGCTCCCGTTCGATCACGGACCGGTCGCTGCGCGCACTCGACCGGTCGGCGTAACGACGGAACCGGGCGGCCGGCCGGCACCGGCCGCCCGTATACCGAGACCCCGAAACTTCCCTTCCGCCCGCCGTCATACGGTGGGACGCAACACCTGCACACCAAGGAGAGAACCCAAAGTGGCCGAGCTGTTCTACGACGCTGACGCCGACCTGTCCATCATCCAGGGCCGCAAGGTCGCGGTCATCGGCTACGGCAGCCAGGGCCACGCCCACGCGCTGTCGCTGCGCGACTCCGGTGTCGACGTGCGGGTCGGTCTGCACGAGGGCTCCAAGTCCAAGGCCAAGGCCGAGGAGCAGGGCCTGCGCGTGGTGAGCCCGGCGGAGGCCTCCGCCGAGGCCGACCTCATCATGATCCTGATCCCGGACCCGATCCAGGCCCAGGTCTACGAGGAGTCCATCGCCCCGAACCTGAAGGACGGCGACGCGCTGTTCTTCGCCCACGGCTTCAACGTCCGCTTCGGCTTCATCAAGGCCCCGGCCGGCGTGGACGTCGCCCTGGTCGCCCCGAAGGGTCCGGGCCACCTGGTCCGCCGCCAGTACGAGGAGGGCCGCGGCGTCCCCGCCATCGCGGCCGTCGAGCAGGACGCCACCGGCAACGCCTTCGCGCTGGCCCTGTCGTACGCCAAGGCCATCGGCGGCACCCGCGCCGGTGTCATCAAGACCACCTTCACCGAGGAGACCGAGACCGACCTGTTCGGTGAGCAGGCCGTGCTGTGCGGTGGCACCTCGGCGCTGGTCAAGGCGGGCTTCGAGACCCTGGTCGAGGCCGGCTACCAGCCGGAGATCGCCTACTTCGAGTGCCTCCACGAGCTGAAGCTGATCGTGGACCTCATGTACGAGGGCGGCCTGGAGAAGATGCGCTGGTCGGTCTCCGAGACCGCCGAGTGGGGCGACTACATCACCGGTCCGCGCATCATCACGGACGCCACCAAGGCCGAGATGAAGCAGGTCCTCGCCGAGATCCAGGACGGCACCTTCGCCCAGAACTGGATGGACGAGTACCACGGCGGTCTGAAGAAGTACAACGAGTACAAGACGGCCGACTCCGAGCACCTGCTGGAGACCACCGGCAAGCAGCTGCGCAAGCTGATGAGCTGGGTCGACGAGGAGGCGTAAGCCTCACACCGGGGGCCGGAGCGAATCGCTCCGGCCCTCTCGGGTTAACCCGGGGTAACGCCGTGTGTCATGGTGTTGTCCAACCCGTCCAGCCACGGACGGGTGATCCTTCCGCAGAGGCGCAAGACGCTCCTCGCCGCGCCACTACACTGCTGCACTAATACGCGTCAGGCCCACAGCGTCGTGCGTCTTCCACGCGGCTAGCCTTCCTCCGCCTGCGGCCGTCGGGACGGCCGTCCGCACGCTTTGGACTTGTGAGGACTCACGTGAGCTCGAAACCTGTCGTACTCATCGCTGAAGAGCTGTCGCCCGCGACCGTGGACGCACTCGGCCCGGACTTCGAGATCCGGCACTGCAACGGAGCGGATCGAGCCGAACTGCTCCCGGCCATCGCCGCTGTCGACGCGATCCTGATCCGCTCCGCCACCAAGGTGGACGCCGAGGCGATCGCCGCCGCGAAGAAGCTGAAGGTCGTCGCACGAGCCGGCGTCGGCCTGGACAACGTCGACGTCTCCGCCGCCACCAAGGCCGGCGTGATGGTCGTCAACGCCCCCACATCCAACATCGTGACCGCCGCCGAGCTTGCGTGCGGTCTCCTGCTCGCCACCGCCCGCCACATCCCGCAGGCCAACGCCGCGCTGAAGAACGGCGAGTGGAAGCGGAGCAAGTACACCGGTGTGGAGCTGGCCGAGAAGACCCTCGGCGTCGTGGGCCTCGGCCGCATCGGCGCGCTCGTCGCCCAGCGCATGTCCGGCTTCGGCATGAAGGTCGTCGCCTACGACCCCTACGTGCAGCCCGCGCGCGCCGCGCAGATGGGCGTCAAGGTGCTGTCGCTGGACGAGCTGCTCGAGGTCTCCGACTTCATCACCGTCCACCTGCCCAAGACCCCCGAGACGGTCGGCCTGATCGGCGACGAGGCGCTGCGCAAGGTCAAGCCGAGCGTGCGCATCGTCAACGCGGCCCGTGGCGGCATCGTCGACGAGGAGGCGCTGTACTCGGCGCTGAAGGAGGGCCGGGTCGCCGGCGCCGGCCTCGACGTGTACGCCAAGGAGCCCTGCACGGACTCCCCGCTGTTCGAGTTCGACCAGGTCGTCGCCACCCCGCACCTCGGTGCCTCCACCGACGAGGCGCAGGAGAAGGCCGGTATCGCCGTCGCCCGCTCGGTGCGCCTCGCCCTCGCCGGTGAGCTGGTCCCGGACGCGGTGAACGTCCAGGGCGGCGTCATCGCCGAGGACGTCAAGCCGGGCCTGCCCCTCGCGGAGCGCCTCGGCCGCATCTTCACCGCGCTCGCCGGTGAGGTCGCCGTCCGCCTCGACGTCGAGGTCTACGGCGAGATCACCCAGCACGACGTGAAGGTGCTGGAGCTGTCCGCCCTCAAGGGTGTCTTCGAGGACGTCGTCGACGAGACCGTGTCGTACGTCAACGCCCCGCTGTTCGCCCAGGAGCGTGGCGTCGAGGTGCGGCTGACGACCAGCTCGGAGTCGGCCGACCACCGCAACGTCGTCACCGTGCGCGGCACGCTCAGCAGCGGCGAGGAGGTCTCGGTGTCCGGCACACTGGCCGGTCCCAAGCACCTTCAGAAGATCGTCGCCGTCGGTGAGTACGACGTGGACCTCGCGCTCGCCGACCACATGGTCGTGCTGCGGTACGAGGACCGTCCGGGTGTCGTCGGCACCGTCGGGCGCATCTTCGGCGAAGCCGGGATCAACATCGCCGGCATGCAGGTCGCCCGCGCGGCGGTCGGCGGGGAGGCCCTTGCGGTCCTCACCGTGGACGACTCGGTCCCCGCGGGTGTCCTGGCGGAGGTCGCCGTGGAGATCGGCGCGACGTCCGCGCGTGCGGTGAACCTGGTGTGACGTGGGCGGGGGTCTGGGGG
>NZ_JBHXHX010000003.1:233832-279775 GCF_042723915.1 Streptomyces sp. NPDC058335
CTGCCGCCCCCAGACCCCCGCTTCGGCCCCGAACGGGCCTCGTCCTCAAACGCCGGACGGGCTGAGATGCTCGTCCGGCGTTTTCTTGCACTTTGGCACCTGCAACCGCCGCAGGCTGATCGCCGCCAGCACCGCCGCCCCCAACAGCAGCACCGCCCCGGCGATCGCCGCCCCGTTCATCCCGCTCGTGAACGCCTCCCGGGCCACCGTCGCCAGTCCCGGCACCTGATCGGCGAGTGCCAGCGCCCCGCCCAGCGTCTCCCTCGCGACATCCGGGGCCGACGACGGCATCTCGTGGCGGTAGACCGCCGTGCCGATGGAGCCGAGGACGGCCATGCCCAGGGCGCCGCCGAACTCCGTGCCGGTCTCCATCAGGGAGGACGCGGTGCCCGCCCGTTCCACGGGGGCGGTGCCCAGCGCGAGGTCCATGATCTGGGACATCACCATCACGATGCCGGACGCGAGGACCCCGCACGCGGCCAGCACCAGCCACATCGCGTCCGAGCCGGCCAGGGCCAGCATGCCGTAGCCGCTCGCGGCGATCGCGAAGCCGGCCGTGACCACGTGGGCGCGGTGCACGCCCTTCTGTACGAGCTGGGTCGCCAGTGGGGCCGCGGCGCCGATCGGCACCGAGGGGAGCAGGGCCCACAGGGCCGCCTCCAGCGCGCTCTTGTCGAGCACCGACTGGATGTACTGGGTGGTGAAGTAGGCCGAGCCCATCATCCCGAACGCGGAGACCAGGTTCAGGGCCACGGCAGGGCCGAAGCCACGGCCGCGGAACAGGGCCGGGGAGATCATCGGGGAGGCCGAGGTGCGCTGGCGGTGGACGAACAGCGCCGCGAACAGCAGGCCGACGGTGACGGAGAGGACGTAGCGCACGTTCCAGCCCTCGGAGGGGATCTCCTTGAGGCCGTAGACCACGGGGAGGACGGCGGCCATCGAGAGGGGGACGCTCGGCCAGTCGAAGCGGCCGGGGTCCGGGTCGCGTGACTCGGGGAGCAGGGTCGGGCCGAGGACCAGCAGCAGGACCATCGCGGGCAGGTTGACCAGGAAGACCGAGCCCCACCAGAAGTACTCGACCAGCACGCCGCTCAGCACCGAGCCGAGAGCGACGCCCGCCGTCATCACGCCGGACCACAGCGCGATCGCCTTGGCCCGCTGGCCGGCGTCGGTGAACATCGTGCGGATCAGCGCCATCGTGGACGGCATCAGGGTCGCGCCGCCGATGCCGAGGACCGCGCGGGCCAGGATCAGGGTCTCGGCGCTGTCGGCGTAGGCCGCGGCGAGGGAGGCGGCGCCGAACGCGGCCGCGCCGATCAGCAGCAGTCGGCGGCGGCCGATGCGGTCGCCCAGCGAGCCCATGGTCATGAGCAGGCCCGCCAGGACGAAGCCGTAGATGTCGAAGATCCACAGCTGCTGGGTGCCGGTCGGCTCCAGATCGGCGCTGATCGCCGGCACGGCGAAGTAGAGGACGGAGACGTCCATCGAGACCAGGAGCAGCGGAAGCATCAGCACGCCGAGGGCGGTCCATTCGCGGCGCCCGGCGCGAAGGCCCGGTGAGGTGCTCGTCGAGTTCGTCATGACGGTGACTGTACGAGCGTCTTATACGTCTGTCTAGAACGAACGTATAAGTCATGCGTCTAGGACGGCTGTATGGATCGGGGGTACGCTGACCGCATGGGACACCGTGAGGATCTGCTCGAGGGCGCCAAGCGCTGCCTGCTGGAGAAGGGCTTCGCGCGCACCACCGCGCGGGACGTCGTCAAGGAGTCGGGGACCAACCTGGCCTCGATCGGCTACCACTACGGCTCGAAGGACGCGCTCCTGGCGCAGGCCTACGTGTCACTGGTCGAGGGGATGGGCGACGCCTTCGAGGGGGACGGCGGCGCGGGACCCGCCGGGGAGCCCGGCTCGCTCGAACGTTTCCGCTCGGTCTGGGCGAACATCATCGGCACCATGCGGGAGCCCGGCTCGCTGTGGCGGCTCAGCATGGAGATCCTCGTCATGGGCGACAAGCTGCCCGAGGTCCGCGACCATCTCTCGCGGGCCCAGCGGGAGGCCGGACGCGGTCTGATCCCGCTGCTCATGGGCGGCCGCGAGGAGGACGTGTCCGACGAGACCGCGGACACCGTCGGCCTGTTCTACGTGACCCTGATGACCGGCCTCATCGCGCAGTGGTCCTTCGATCCGAAGACCGCCCCCGAGGCGGACCAGCTCGCGGAGGGGCTGCGCCAGGTCATCGCGGCGGCGACGAAGGACTGACCCGCCCGTCGCGCATCCGCACCACCCGGTCCGCGAAGTGCCGCACCACTGCCCGGTCGTGGCAGATGAACAGATAGCCGAGGCCCAGGTCGTCCTGGAGGTCGGCCAGCAAATTCAGGACCCCCGCGCGGACCGACGGGTCCAGGGCCGACACCGGTTCGTCGAGGACCAGCAGGCGCGGCTCGGAGGCGAGTGCGCGGGCGATGCCGGCGCGCTGGCACTGCCCGCCGGAGAGTTCGTGGGGGCGGCGGTCGCCGTACGACGGGTCGAGGCCGACGCGGTCGAGGAGTCCGGCCACGCGCGCGGGGCCGTCGGCGTCGGTCCAGCGGCCCTGGACCTTGAGGGGTTCCGCCACCGCGTCGCGGATGCGGTGGCGGGGGTTGAGGGAGCCGTAGGGGTCCTGGAAGACCGGCTGCATACGGGGACGCAGGGGACGCAGCTCGCGTTCGGTGAGGGTCGTCAACTCCCGGCCCTCGAAGCGGACTTCGCCCGCGTCGGGGCGGCGCAGCTGGAGAACGGCCAGGGCCGTTGTCGACTTGCCGCAGCCGGACGGGCCGTCGAGGGCGAGGGTCTCGCCCGCCGCCAGGGCGAAGGAGACGCCGTCCACGGCGGTGACGGTCCCGTAGCGGACCACGAGATCGCGCACGTCGAGCAGTGGTGCGGTCATGCCGGTCGTCCTTCCCCGAACAACGTGACGGTGTCGGCGGGGACTTCGTCCGCCCGGTGGCAGGCGACGAGCCGCCCGTCCACCGTCCGGGGCTCCGGTTCCTCGATACGGCACACGTCCGCCGCCAGCGGGCAGCGGGGCGCGAAGGCGCAGCCGGGCGGCAGGGCGCCCGGCGCCGGGGGCGTGCCGGGGAGGGTGGGCAGCCTGCGGCGCCGGGCGCCGTCCTGGGGGAGGGAGGCGAGGAGCCCGGCGGTGTAGGGGGCGCGCGGACGGTCCAACACCTCTGCCGCAGCGCCGAGTTCGCTCATCCGTCCCGCGTACATCACCAGCACGCGGTCCGCGTGGTCGCGTACGACGTCCAGGTCGTGGGTGACGAGGAGCAGGGCGGCGCCGACCGCCTCACGCTGTTCGGCGAGCACCCGCAGCACCTGCTCGCGGCGCTCGGCGTCCAGCGCGGTGGTCGGCTCGTCGGCGACCACCAGGTCCGGTTCGCCCAGCATCGCCATCGCGATCACCGCCCGCTGGCGCATCCCGCCGGAGTACTCGTGCGGATACGCCCGCGCCCGCCGGGCGGCGTCCGGGATGCCCACCCGGTCCAGCGCGGCGACGGCACGCGCACGGGCTTCGGCGCGGGAGACGCGGTGCAGCGACCGTACGGCGGCGGCGAGCTGGTCGCCGACGGGGTGCACGGGGGAGAGGGCGGACAGGGCGTCCTGCGGCACGAGCGAGACACGGCGGCCGCGGGCGGCGGCGAGGTCCGCGGAACCGTCCAGCCGGATCTGCCCGCTCATGGTCGCGCCCCGCGGGAGCATCCCGAGCAGGGCCCGCGCGGTGAGGGACTTGCCCGCCCCCGACTCCCCGACCAGCGCGAGGACTTCACGGGGGCGGACGTCGAAGGAGAGACCGCGTACGGCCTCGGTGCCGCCGAAGGAGACACGGAGGTCGCGGACCGAGAGCAGGCCGGTGTGCCGTACCGGCGGCGCCTCCGTCACCTCAGACTCCACCGGGAGCCCCCTTTCCGGGAGTTCGGTGCGACGCCCTGCGCGTACGCCGCCCCGGACACCGCCAGCCCCGCCAGCAGGGCCAGGGCGATCGCCGGGGACAGGGCGGCCCACGGGGCGCGTTCCACATAGGCGCGGGACTCGTCCAGGAGGAGCCCCCACTCGGGGGCCGGAGGCTGGGCACCGAGGCCGAGGAAGCCCAGGGAGGCCAGGGCGAGGGCGATGCCGGGCAGGCGGAGGAGGGCGTGCCGGGCGACGGGCGCGGCCACCGTGGGCAGGACGTGCCGGGTGAGGATCCACGACGGGGGCGCGCCGATGGCCCGTTGGGCGGTGAGGAACCCCGACGCCCGCACCTCCTGCACCAGCGCCGCCGCGTGTGCGGCCAGTGGCGGCCAGGAGATCAGCGCGACCGCGAGGGCCGCTCCACCGGTGCCGGGGCCCGAGACGGCCGCGACCAGGATGCCGACGATCACCGGGGGCAGCGCATTGGCGATGTCCGCCGCCCCGGCCGCGACCCCGGGCAGGAAGCCCAGCGCGAGGGAGAGCACCAGGCTGAGCAGACAGACGGCCGCCGCCGTGCCGACCGTCGACGCGGCGCCGTGTCCGAGGCGGGCCAGGACGTCCCGGCCGAGTCCGTCGCTGCCGAGCGGATGCGCCCAGGAAGGCGGGGCCAGTCGGGCCGCCGTGTCCACCGCGTACGGGTCGCGCAGCAGGCCCCAGCCGATCGCCGTGGCGAGCAGCGTGGCCAGGGTCAGCGGGATCGCGGGATGGGCGCGGACCGGCAGCGGGGGCGGCAGCGCCAGCGAGGCGTCCCGCAGGGCGGGGCCCAGGAGCCGCCGCCGTACGAGAGCCGACAGCGCGCCGGTGGCCAGGCCGAGGAGCAGCAGGGCCAGGACCGCGCCCTGGAGCAGCGGCAGGTCCTGCGACTTGGCCGCCCCCAGCGCCGTACGGCCGATGCCGGGGACCGCGAACACCGTCTCCACGGCGACCGCGCCACCGGTCAGACCGACCGCGGCCATACCGAACTGCGGGACCAGGGGCGGGAGTACGCGGCGCAGCGCGGCGGCCGAGACGCGGGCGCGGCTCACTCCGGCGCCCCGCCACAGCTCGACCCACCGCTCCTCCAGGACGGCCGGCAGCGCGTCCGCGACGAGGCGGCCGAGCAGACCGCCCGCCGGGACGCCGAGCGCGACGGCGGGCAGCACCATGGACGAGGGGCCGTTCCAGCCGGACGTCGGCAGCCAGCCCAGCCACACCCCGCACACCAGCAGCCCGACCGTGGCCAGCAGGAACTCCGGCACGGCCGCCAGCATCGCGGCGCCGGCGCCGGCCGACGCCCGCCCGCGCGCCAGCACCGGTGCGACGAGCGCGACGCCGAGCAGCACCGCCACGCCGAACGCCGCGCCCATCAGGGCCAGCGACACCTGGAGCCCGGCCAGTACGGAGGGCCCCACGTCGGTGCCGGACACCCAGGAGAGCCCGAGGTCGCCGCGGACCAGGCCGGCCGCCCAGCCGCCCAGCAGGGACAGCGGACCGGCGTCCAGGCCGAGGTCACGGCGTACGGCGTCCAGGGCCTCCCGTGTGGGTTCCTGCTCGGCGGAGCGGGCCCGCAGGACGGACAGGGCGGGGTCGCGGCCCGACAGCCAGGGCAGCAGACCGACGGCGGCGACGACCGCGAGGAGGGACAGGGACCGGGTCGACCCGGCGGCGCCGGGCCACAGCCGACGGGCGGCGGGTTTCACTTGACGTGGGTGGCGGCCGTGACGAGTTCCCGCTCGCGCGGGTCGTGGGCGGCGCCGACGACCCCGGCCGCGTCGCCCTGGATGACCCGCTCGTGCAGCATCGGCACGGCGGCGTCGGTCGCGAGGACGGCGGCCTCGGCGGCGATGACGGCCTTGCGGCGGGCGTCACCGGCGGGCGTCGCGCCTGCCTTCCTCAACTGGGCGTCCACCGAGGGGTCTTTGAGCTGGGCGATGTTGAAGGAGCCGTCGGAGGCGAAGTCGCTGTGGAGGTAGGCGGCCGGGTCACCGGAGTCGAGGACGGTCGCGCGGGACAGGATGAACGCGTCGAACTCGCCCGCCAGCGCGTCGGATTCGATGTTGGCGTACTCGCGCACGTCCAGCTTCACCGTGAACCCCGCCTTCTGGAGCTGCTGTTGCAGCGCGGCGGCGACCTCGGGGAGTTCGGCGCGGTCGGTGAACGTGCCGATGGTGACGGTCCGCCCCGCCGGGTCGCCCGCCTTCGTCCGGGTGACCGGTGTGCGCAGCCCGGCCGCCCACGGCAGCGCCGGGCCGAGCAGGCCCTCGGCGACGTCGGCGCGGCCCTCGTAGACGCCGTTCACGATCGACTCGGCGTCGATCGCCTCACGGGCGGCGGCGCGCAGCGAGGCGTCCTTGAAGGCGCCCTTCCCGGTGTTGAGGTACAGGGTGTTGGTGCGCGGCATGGGCACCTCGGTGACGAGGTCCTCGTCGAGCAGCGCGGCCTGGGAGACGGGGACCGCCTCGACGATGTCGGCCTCGCCGCTGCGCAGGGCGGCGGCACGGGCGGTGCCGTCGGGCACGAACCGCACGTCGATGCCGGGGGCCTTCGCCTTGCCGCCCCAGTAGGCGTCGTAGCGGTCGAGGGTGGCGGACGAGGTGCCGTTGACCTTCGTCAGTTCGAAGGGGCCGGTGCCGGCGCCGACCGGGTTCACGGTCTTGCCCGTGTACGCCTTCGCGGCGAGGACCGCCAGCTGCGGCGAGCTGAGCCGCTGCGGGACCAGCGGGTCATCGGCGGCGGTCGTCACGGTGACGGTGTCGGCGTCGGCGGCCTTCGCGGTCAGCTCGACGCCGTCCAGGATGCGGGGCTTGGGGGAGGCGCCGGCGGCCCGGGTGAGGGAGCGTACGACGGCCTCGGCGTCGAGCTTCGTGCCGTCGTGGAAGGTGACGCCGTCGCGTATCTCGAACCTCCAGGTCCGGCCGTCGCGCTGCCAGCCGGTGGCGAGCGCGGGCTGGGCGTCACCGGCCGCGTCCAGCTTGACCAGGGTCTCGGCGGTGGACCAGCGCGAGAGCTTGAAGGCGTCGTCGGACAGCGGGGACAGGCCCGAGCGCGGCGGCTGCATCATCGCGAGCCGCACCCGCTTTCCGTCCGCGCCGCCGGACCCGGCAGTGGTCCCGTCACCGGAGAAGCAGCCGCTGAGCAGCGCGGAGGCGGCCGCGAGGGCCGGTACGGGGAGCAGGCGGCGGGCGGGCAGGCGCACGGAACACTCCGGAGAGGGGTCGTCAAACGTTCAAGGGGTGCGCCGACCGTAACACGATGACAATCGTTTTCAGTAGACGGGGTCGCGCCGGTGAGCGAAGGGCCGTGCCGGTGGGTGGCACGGGTCTCAGAGCCGCTGCGCCTTGAGCGCCATGTGCAGCAGCAGCCGGTCCTCGCCGTCGTCCAGGTCCAGGCCCGTCAGCTGCTCCACCCGCGACAGCCGGTAGTACAGCGTCTGCCGGTGGATGCCCAACTCCGCCGCCGTACGGCCCGCCTGACCCGCACAGTCCAGGTACACCTCGGCGGTGCGGGCCAGTTCACGATGGGCGGGGGTCGACAGGGCCTGTACGGCGGGGTCCTGGGCGGAGCCGGGCGGCAGCGAGGTCAGCAGACGGTAGGGGCCGATCGACGCCCACTCGGCGGTCGGGCCCAGGCGCGGCTCCGCCAGTGCCGCCCGCGCCGCCGCCGACGCCTCCTGCCAGGCGGGCCCCAGCTCCGCGAGGCCGGGCCGCCCCGCCGCGATCCCGGCCGCGCCCGCCCCGCCGGTCCGCTCCAGCAACCGCGCCGCCGCCGAGGTCGCCGGGGTCAGGGTGTCCGTCGAGCGCAGCCGGACCAGCACGGCGAGGCACTGGCCGCTCACCCCCCACGGCACCGTGCACAGAGCCTCCGCGCCGGGCAGGGTGCGCAGGGACGGCGCCTCGTCCGGGTCGGCCGACGGCCAGGGCGCCACGCACACCACCGTATGAGGGCCGTCCGCGCGGGTGCCGAGCGCGGTGCGCAGCTCCGCCACCGCCATGTCCCGCTGCCAGCCCCGGTCGGCGGCCAGGACCGCCCGCAGCTCGCGGGTGAGGTCGGCGCCGTGCTGGGCCTCGTCGGCGAGCAGCGCGCCGATCCGGCCCGTCACCTCCATCGCGCCCGCCAGCTGGGCGTCCGAGGGTCCCTGGCCGCCGTCCAGCAGCCAGACGTAGCCGAGGACGACCCCGCGGTGGCGCACGGGGAGGCAGATGCGGCCCCGGTGGACGCCGGCCTCCGGGGCCGGCGGGATGCGGACCGGACCCGTGGCCCGCGTGATGCCGAAGCCCTCGAACCAGGTGCGGACCGCCGGAGTGGAACGCCGGGCGAGGATCGAGCGGGTGCGCACCGGGTCCAGCGCGGCGGCGTCCAGCTCGTCCTCACTGTCGTAGGCGCCGAAGGCGATCAGTTCGAAGTCGCGGTTCTCCAGGGTCGCCGGGGCGCCGAGCAGCTCCGAGATCTCGTCGACCAGTTCCTGGTACTCACCCTTGAAATCCGCCGTCACCCGGTCATTCTCCCGCATCCCCGCGGCCTCTTCATACATCTGTCTGAGATCTGCGGCACGGATGCGTGACAGCTGTCGATGGCCGACGATCGGAGGGATCCTTAGGTTTCACGGTGGTTCTCCGTGCCGTTCCCGAAACGTCGGGAAGCGGCCTCGTATGGGTTGGTATGTGGAGGTGCCCCGTGCTGGGTCCCGTGATTCTCGCCGCGTCGCGCAGCGACCGGATGCGACGCCTGATCTCGGCGGCCCCGGTGACGAAGCAGGTCGTGGACCGCTTCATCCCCGGCGAGACGGTGGACGACATCGTCCCGATCATCGAGGAGCTGACCGGGCGGGGCCTGGAGCTGACGATGGACGTCGTCGGCGAGGACATCACCACCCCCGAGCAGGCCGCCGCCGCCCGCAACGCCTACCTGGAGCTGGTGGACCGCCTCACGGAGCTCCAGCTCGGCGAACGCGTCGAGATGTCCGTCAAGCTGTCCATGTTCGGCCAAGCGCTGGAGGGCGGCCACGAGCTGGCCCTCGCCAACGTCCGCCCGGTCGTCGAGGCCGCCGCCGCCATCGGCACGACCGTCACCCTGGACGCCGAGGACCACACCACCCTCGACTCGATGTTCGCCATCCACGAGGAACTGCGGAAGGACCACCCCCAGACCGGCTGCGTCATCCAGGCCTACCTCTTCCGCACCGAGGCCGACGCCCGCCGCCTCGCCGGGGACGGCAGCCGCGTGCGCCTCGTGAAGGGCGCCTACAAGGAGCCCGCCGAGGTCGCCTACCAGCAGAAACACGAGATCGACAAGGCGTACGTCCGCGTTCTGCGCACGCTGATGGAGGGCGAGGGATACCCGATGATCGGCTCCCACGACCCGCGCCTGATCTCCATCGCCCAGGAACTGGCCCGCAAGGCCGGCCGCAAGCCCGACGAGTACGAGTTCCAGATGCTGTACGGCATCCGCGGCGAGGAACACCTGCGGCTGGCCGCGGAGGGCCACCGCATGCGCGTCTACACGGCCTACGGCACCGACTGGTACGGCTACTTCATGCGACGCCTGGCGGAGAAGCCGGCGAACCTGCGGTTCTTCCTGCGGAGCGTGATCAGCCATGGCTGACGCGACGAGGCTGTGCCGCGGTTTCGGCCGGGGGTCCGGGGGTTGTCCCCCGGGAGGGCGCGGCATGCGCCGGCTGGCGGAGAAGCCGGCGAACCCGCGGTTCTTCGTACGAAGCATGCTCACCAAGGGCTGAACCACCACCGCTCACGAAGGAGTTACGGAAACCATGGACGCTGTGACCCAGGTCCCCACCCCCGTCAATGAGCCGGTGCACGGCTACGCCCCCGGTTCGCCCGAGCGTGCCCGGCTGGAGGCCAGGCTCAAGGAGCTGGCCGACAATCCGATCGACCTGCCGATGACCATCGGCGGCGAGAAGCGGATGGGCGGCGGCGAGCGCTTCGACGTCGTGCAGCCGCACAACCACAAGGCGCGCCTCGGCACCTACGCCAACGCCACCCGGCAGGACGCGCAGGACGCCATCGACGCGGCCCTCGCCGCCGCGCCCGCCTGGCGTGCGATGGCCTTCGACGACCGTGCCGCGATCATCCTGCGCGCCGCCGAACTGCTGGCCGGCCCCTGGCGCGAGACCCTCGCGGCCTCCACCATGCTGGGCCAGTCGAAGACCGCCCAGCAGGCCGAGATCGACACCCCCTGCGAACTGGTCGACTTCTGGCGCTTCAACGTCGCCTACGCCCGCCAGATCCTCGCCGAGCAGCCCCCGGCGAACTCCCCGGGCGTGTGGAACCGGCTGGACCACCGTCCGCTGGAGGGCTTCGTCTACGCGATCACGCCGTTCAACTTCACGGCCATCGCGGGCAACCTGCCCACCGCGCCCGCGCTGATGGGCAACGTGGTGGTCTGGAAGCCGTCCCCGACCCAGACCCACGCCGCCGTGCTGCTGATGCGGCTCCTGGAGGAGGCCGGGCTGCCCAAGGGCGTCATCAACCTCGTCACCGGCGACGGCATCGAGGTCTCCGAGGTCGCCCTGGTCCACCGCGACCTGGCCGGCATCCACTTCACCGGCTCGACGAAGACCTTCCAGTACCTGTGGAAGACCGTCGGCACCAACATCGAGAAGTACCGCGCCTACCCGCGTCTGGTCGGCGAGACCGGCGGCAAGGACTTCGTCGTCGCCCACCCGAGCGCCGACCCGGCCGTGCTGAAGACCGCCCTCACCCGCGGCGCCTTCGAGTACCAGGGCCAGAAGTGCTCGGCGACCTCGCGCGCGTACATCCCGGCGTCCATCTGGAACTCCGGTTTCAAGGAGGAGTTCGCCGCCGAGGTCGACTACCTCACCATGGGCGACGTGACCGACCTGTCGAACTTCCTCGGCGCGGTCATCGACGAGCGGGCCTTCGCCAAGAACAAGGCCGCGATCGACCGCGCGAAGGCGGACCCGGCCTGCACGATCGTCGCGGGCGGCAGCTACGACGACTCGGTGGGCTACTTCGTGCGCCCGACCGTCGTCGAGTGCACCGACCCGGAGAACGAGGTCTTCACGACCGAGTACTTCGGCCCGTTCCTCGCCGTGCACGTCTACGAGGACGACCGCTACGACGAGATGCTGACGCAGATGGAGTCGGTGTCCGACTACGCCCTCACCGGGTCGGTCATCGCGGGCGACCGTGCGGCGGCGGCCTACACGATGGAGAAGCTGCGCTACGCGGCCGGCAACTTCTACATCAACGACAAGTCGACGGGTGCCGTGGTCGGACAGCAGCCCTTCGGCGGTGGCCGGGCCTCCGGCACCGACGACAAGGCGGGCGCCCCGCAGAACCTGATGCGCTGGACCCTGACCCGCGCCATCAAGGAGACGTTGGTCCCGCCGACCGACTACACCTACCCGCACATGGGCTGACGGCCCCCGCACCCCGGACGGGCCAGGTCTTCGCCGACCTGGCCCGTCGGCGTGTCCGGGCGGGCAGACTGGCCGTATGACGTGGACCGAGGAGAAGGTGACGGCCGACGACGGGGCACGGCTCTGGACGGCACGGGCGGGCGAGGGCGAGCCGCTGGTGCTGTGCCACGGCGGGCCCGGCCTGTGGGACATGTTCGACGGCGTCGGCGGTGAACTCACCGACCGGGCCGCCGTGTTCCGCTGGGACCAGCGCGGCTGCGGGCGCTCGCAGCGCAGCGACGGTCCGTGGACGACCGAACGGTTCGTGGCCGACCTGGACGCCGTACGCGACCGCTTCGGCCTGACGAAGACGGCGCTGCTCGGCCATTCCTGGGGCGCCCAGCTCGCGTTGAGCTACGCGCTCGCGCACCCGGAGCGGGTGAGCACCCTGGTCTACGTCAGCGGAACCGGCATCGGGCCCGACGCCGACTGGCACCCCGCCTACCGGGAGAACTTCCTCGCCCGGCTCGGTGAGCATCCGGAACGGCTCGCACGCTGGCGGGAGTTGACCGGCCGCCGCCTCTTCACCGACGAGGAGGCGCGGGAGCGTGCCGTGCTCCAGTGGTCCGTCGAGTTCGAGGACCGCGAGCGGGCCCTGGAACACGCCGGGCGGATGGCCGACCCCTGGTTCGGGGTGGCCGCCGAGTGCAGCAAGGTCCTCAACGAGGAACGCAAGCGCCTCTGGGGAACGCCCGCGCTGTACACCGCCTGCGCGTCCCTCGACGTACCCGTCGTGATCGTGGACGGGGCGCGGGACATCCGCCCGCGCTCGGCCGTGGACTCCCTGGAGCGGGCCCTTCCGGCGGTGCGCCGGGTGACGCTGCCGACCGCCGGTCACCTGCCGTGGGCGGAGGACCCGAAGGGCTTCCGGGAGACGGTCGCCACGGCGATCCACTGATCCACCGACCGGCTCAGCCGGCCGCGCGCACCAGGATCGCAGTCGGGTGAAACGTCCCGTGGCCGGGCCGACGCCGTCGGCCGCCGCGGAGAGGACAAGGTCGTCGCCCTCGCGGAGCCGGGCGATCCGGGCCGGCCCGACGTACGCCGTGAGCCCGTGCCACCGAGGACGCTCAGGTACGGCGAGAGCGGCACCCCCGGGTGGTGGGGGAGCCGTCCGACCTCCTCCGGGCGGGCCACCGAGTGGGTACGCCAGCCCTGGCGGTGGAACACGACGTCGCCCCGCCCTCCGGGAGCGTGGCCGGGTCGTGGGTGGCGACGATCCGGCCGAGCGTCCGCCCCTCCAGGGGCGCGTTCGACGCGAAGTCACCGTCCATCGTTTCGCGGTGGTAGGGGTCCACACCGACCACCTGCGATCCCCTACGGAAGTGCAGGTCAGCCCGGGGTGACGCGGTGCGCCGTCTCAGATAGTAGGAAGTCCGAGTAATTGTAGAGACAGGCGCGGGCTCCTCCCTTAGTTTTGTAGGAGCCGAACGTCTCGCTCGACCAAGCGAATGGCGGTCGTGAGCCGGGCCCCGCGCAGGCAACCCCTGCGGGCACCGCTCCCCGGCCCATCCGGGGGCACCTCCCACGCTCTTGACGCAGTGGGGGAGTCTCGCAATCCCCGCCGCACTCCCTGGTTCTCGAATGGAGTCGATTTCCCATGGCCGAGACGACTGTCCGCCGCCGAGTCCGCCACATCTCCCGCACGAGCGAGTCCGACCGCAAGAACGCCGCCGCGGCCCTCCAGCGCGCCCTCGACCGCCGTGACAACGGCGGCGAGACCGGCCACTGACCGACCGGCAGTCCACTGACCGACCGGCAGTCCGGGTCGCTCATCCCCTGTTCCGGGAGCCACTCCCGCACGGGGTGGGGGGGGGGGGGCGGCGCGCGGGGCGGGGGCGGCCCGCGGCCCGCCGGGGGGGGTTTTTGATTGTCGGGGTGTGGTGTGGGGGGAGGGTGTTGAGGGGTTGTTGTCGGGGGCCCCCACCCCCGTTCCGGCCCCCCCCCCCCGGCGGGGGGGGGGGGGGGGGCCCCTCGGGCTCCGGGGGCCCCCCCCCCCCACCCCGGACCGTTCACCTGTCAGGCCACCTGTCGTGTCCGTATCGCGGACGGCCCATGTCATCCCATGGGACGCCGAGTAGGGTGCTCACATGTCTCGCAGCATCAATCTCGCAGTGATCCCCGGTGACGGCATCGGCCAGGAGGTCGTGGCCGAGGGTCTCAAGGTCCTCTCCGCCGTCCTTCCGCAGGACGTGAAGCTGGAGACCAAGGAGTTCGACTTCGGCGCCCGGCGCTACCACGCCACCGGTGAGACCCTCACCGACGCCGACCTCGACGCGCTGAAGAAGCACGACGCGATCCTGCTCGGCGCCATCGGCGACCCGTCGGTGCCTTCCGGCGTCCTGGAGCGCGGCTTCCTGCTCAAGCTCCGCTTCGCCTTCGACCACCACGTCAACCTGCGGCCCAGCAAGCTGCTGCCGGGTGTGGAGACTCCCCTCAAGGGCGAGCCCGCGATCGACTTCGTGGTCGTCCGCGAAGGCACCGAGGGCCCCTACACCGGCAACGGCGGCACCATCCGCAAGGGCACCGAGCACGAGGTCGCCACCGAGGTCTCCGTGAACACGGCCTTCGGTGTCGAGCGCGTCGTGCGGGACGCCTTCGCCCGTGCCCAGGCCCGCCCCCGCAAGAAGCTCGCGCTGATCCACAAGAACAACGTGCTGACCTTCGCGGGTCACCTGTGGACCAACGTCTTCAACAAGGTGGCCGAGGAGTTCCCCGAGGTCACCACCGAGTACATGCACGTGGACGCGGCGACCATCTACCTGGTCACCCAGCCCGAGCGCTTCGACGTGATCGTCACCGACAACCTCTTCGGCGACATCATCACCGACCTCGCCGCGGCCGTCTCCGGCGGCATCGGCGTCGCCGCGAGCGGCAACATCAACCCCTCCGGCGACTTCCCGTCCATGTTCGAGCCCGTGCACGGCTCGGCCCCGGACATCGCGGGCCAGGGCAAGGCCGACCCCACCGCCACGGTCCTGTCCGTCGGCCTCCTGCTGCGTCACCTCGGCTACGAGTCCGAGGCCGCCCGCATCGAGGACGCGGTCTCCGCCGACCTCGCGGAGCGCACGGGCAAGCCGACCCGCTCCACCACCGAGATCGGCGACGCGCTCGCCGTACGAGTAGCCGGCTGACGCCCGCGCCACCTCGAAACCATTCGAAGCCGCCGGGTCGCATCCGTACCCGGCGGCTTTCGCATGTCCCCCGCCCGGTGCCACCATCGACCCTGGGCCGCCTTCCACCCTGTTTCTTCCACCGCCGATCCCGCGCGATAATCGAACGCGGAGCCGCGGAATGAGGGAATGCTCGGACGTCCCAGCACTGGGCGTACAGGAACGAAAGCGGCCCGTCACTACAACACCGGTGAAGGACAACCACTCATGACGACGCCCACGATCGAGCTCAAGCCCTCCGCCAGCCCGCTCTCCGACGCCGAGCGCACGGCGATCCTGGCGAACCCCGGGTTCGGCCGCCACTTCACCGACCACATGGTGACGATCAAGTGGACCGAGGGCCGCGGCTGGCACGACGGCCAGCTCGTTCCGTACGCGCCGATCCCGCTCGACCCGGCGACCAACGTCCTGCACTACGCCCAGGAGATCTTCGAGGGCCTCAAGGCCTACCGCCGCCCCGACGGCTCCGTGGCCACCTTCCGACCGGACCAGAACGCCAAGCGCTTCCAGCGCTCCGCCCGCCGCCTCGCCATGCCCGAGCTGCCGGTCGAGACGTTCGTCGAGGCCTGCGACGCGCTGATCCGCCAGGACCAGGACTGGGTGCCCGCGCACGGCGGCGAGGAGTCCCTCTACCTGCGCCCCTTCATGATCGCGACCGAGGTCGGCCTGGGCGTGAAGCCGGCCAACGAGTACCTCTTCCTCGTCATCGCCTCCCCGGCCGGCGCCTACTTCGCCGGCGGCGTGAAGCCGGTCTCCATCTGGGTCTCCGAGGACCGGGTCCGCGCCGTCCCCGGCGGCATGGGCGACGCCAAGACGGGCGGCAACTACGCGGCCTCCCTGCTCGCCCAGGCCGAGGCCGCCGCCAAGGGCTGCGACCAGGTCTGCTACCTCGACGCGGTCGAGCACCGCTGGATCGAGGAACTCGGCGGCATGAACCTGTACTTCGTGTACGGCGACAAGATCGTCACACCCACCCTCACCGGCTCCATCCTGGAGGGCGTCACCCGGGACTCCCTCCTCCAGGTCGCCCGCGACCTCGGCCTCCGGTCCGAGGAGAGCCGCGTCTCCCTCGAGCAGTGGCAGGCCGACGCCGCCGACGGCACCCTCACGGAGGTCTTCGCCTGCGGTACGGCCGCGGTCATCACCCCCGTCGGCACCGTGAAGCGCGCCGGCGGCGAGTGGCAGCACTCCGGCGGCGAGCCCGGCCCGGTCACCGTGCAGCTGCGCGAGGCGCTCCTCGACATCCAGCGCGGAAAGGCCGAGGACCGGCACGGCTGGATGCACGAGATCGGCTAGGTCCCACCCGGTACACGAAAGGGCCGTCCCGGACTTCTTGTCCGGGGCGGCCCTTTCACGTGCCGGCGTCACGCTTAGAGCGGCACTCGATGTGAGATGTCCCCAGACCGCCCGGCACCGCTTCCCCACCTCTCCGTCTCATGGCTAAACTGACTTAGAACGACGCTCTAAACTGAGGAATGCGAGGAGGTGTCCGGCGTGCGACTGACCCCGACGGAACGTGACCGGCTGCTGCTGTTCGGTGCCGCCGAGCTGGCCCGCGCCCGCCGCGCCCGCGGCCTCCGGCTGAACGTGCCCGAGGCGACCGCGCTGATCGCGGACACCGTCTGCGAGGCCGCCCGCGACGGTGCCAGGCTCGCCGAGGCGATCGAGCGCGCCCGTACGGCCCTCGGCCCCGACGACGTGCTGCCGGGCGTCGCCGACATCGTCACGGAGGTACACGTCGAGGCCGTCTTCGAGGACGGGTCCCGGCTCGCCGTGGTCTCCGATCCGATCGGGGGCGGCCTCGGCGCCGGGGCCCCCGGCGCGCTGCTGCCGGGGCCCGAGCACGCCGAGCCCGCGGCGGCGGTCCGGCTGACGGTCACCAACACCGCCGCCGTGCCCGTCTCCGTCACCTCGCACTTCCACTTCTTCGAGGCCAACCCCCGCCTCGACTTCGACCGCTCGGCCGCCTACGGCATGCGACTCGCCGTCCCCGCCGGGTCCTCCGTCCGCTTCGGTCCGGGCGAGCGCGGCGAGGTCGGGCTGGTCCCCATCGGGGGCGACCGGATCGCGATCGGCTTCGCCGGACTGGTCGACGGGCCGCTGGACGCGCCGGGCGCACGGGAGGAAGCCCTGCGCAGGGCCGCCGCCTGCGGATACCTGGGCGCCGCGGCGCCGGGTGTCGGGACCGAGGGCGCCGTGGCGCCGGGTGTCGGGACCGAGGCAGCCGGGATCGAGGCAGCCGAGACCCAGGCGCCCTGGACCGAGGGTGCCGAGACCGAGGGAGCCACGTCGTGAATCCGTTCGAGTACGCCGCCACGCACGGCCCGCGCGCAGGCGACCGCGTCCGGCTCGGCGACTCCGGGCTGGTGATCCGCGTCGAGTCCGACTCCCAGCGCCCCGGCGACGAGTTCCTCGCCGGGTTCGGCAAGACCGCCCGCGACGGACTGCATCTCAAGGCCGCCGCGGTGCGCGACACCTGTGATGTCGTGATCAGCAATGTCGTCGTGATCGACGCCGTGCAGGGCATCCGGAAGGTGTCCATCGGCATCCGCGAGGGGCGGATCTGCTCGATCGGGCGGGCCGGGAACCCCGACACCCTCGACGGGGTCGACGTGGTCGTCGGCACGGGGACCTCCATCGTGTCCGGCGAAGGGCTGATCGCCACCGCCGGTGCCGTCGACACGCATGTCCACCTGCTGTCGCCGCGGATCATGGAGGCCTCGCTGGCCTCCGGAGTGACCACGGTCATCGGGCAGGAGTTCGGACCGGTGTGGGGCGTGGGCGTCAACTCGCCCTGGGCGCTGCGACACGCGTTCAACGCCTTCGACGCCTGGCCGGTCAACATCGGTTTCCTCGGCCGGGGTTCGTCCTCCTCCGCGGCACCCCTCGTCGAGGCGCTCGCCGAGGGCGGCGCGTCCGGCTTCAAGGTCCACGAGGACATGGGCGCCCACACCCGCGCGCTGGACACGGCGTTGCGGGTCGCCGAGGAGCACGACGTCCAAGTCGCCCTGCACAGTGACGGTCTGAACGAGTGCCTGTCCGTCGAGGACACCCTGCGCGTGCTGGAGGGCCGCACGATCCACGCCTTCCACATCGAGGGCTGCGGCGGCGGACACGTGCCGAACGTGCTGAAGATGGCGGGCGTCGCGAACGTCATCGGCTCCTCCACCAACCCCACCCTGCCCTTCGGCCGGGACGCGGTCGCCGAGCACTACGGCATGATCGTCTCCGTCCACGACCTGAAGACCGACCTGCCCGGCGACGCCGCCATGGCCCGCGACCGCATCCGTGCCGGAACCATGGGCGCCGAGGACGTCCTGCACGACCTGGGCGCGATCGGCATCACCTCCTCCGACGCGCAGGGCATGGGCCGCGCGGGCGAGACCGTCCGCCGTACGTTCGCCATGGCCGGGAAGATGAAAGCCGAGTTCGGCGCCCCGGACGAGCACGACAACGAACGCGTCCTGCGCTACATCGCCAAGCTGACGATCAACCCGGCCATCGCGCACGGGCTGTCGCACGAGGTCGGCTCCATCGAGACCGGCAAACTCGCCGACATCGTGCTGTGGCGTCCCGAGTACTTCGGGGCCAAGCCGCAGCTCGTCCTCAAGTCGGGCTTCCCGGCGTACGGCGTCGTCGGTGACCCCAACGCGGCCACCGACACCTGCGAACCGCTCGTCCTGGGACCGCAGTTCGGCGCGTACGGCGCCACGCCCGCCGACCTCTCGGTGGCCTTCGTCGCGCGGGCCGCGCTGGACCAGGGCAACGACACGATGCCGACCCGGCGCCGCAGGGTCGCCGTCCGCGGCACCCGCGGCATCGGCCCCGCCGACCTGCGGCTCAACTCCCGTACCGGAGCGGTGGACGTCGACCAGCGCACCGGCCTGGTCACCCTCGACGGAGAGCCGGTCCGCTCGGAGCCGGCCGATTCCGTCTCCCTCAACCGCCTCTACTTCCTGTAAGGACCTGCCCGATGAGCAAGGCTGCCGCCGACGGCTTCCGGATGCCCGCCGAATGGACCCCGCACGAGCGCACCTGGATGGCGTGGCCCGGCCCCAACCCCACGTTCGACGACCCCGAGGACCTCGCCGCCTCCCGCACCGCCTGGGCCGCCGTCGCCCGTACGGTCCGCCGCTTCGAGCCGGTGACGGTGGTGTGCGGACCGGGGCGGTCGGCGGACGCACGGGAGCTGCTGGGTCCGGGCATCGACACCGTCGAGCGGGAACTCGACGACGCGTGGATGCGCGACATCGGCCCCACCTTCCTCACGAACGGCCGTGAACTGGCCGCCGTGGACTGGACCTTCAACGGCTGGGGCGCCCAGCACTGGGCCCGCTGGGAACACGACGCGAAGATCGCCGCGTACGTCTCGGACCTCGCGGAGGCCAGGACGTACGCCTCGAAGCTGGTCAACGAGGGCGGGGCGATCCACGTCGACGGCGAGGGGACGGTGCTGCTGACGGAGACCGTGCAACTCGGCCCGGAGCGCAACCCGCACTGGTCGAAGGAGGAGGTCGAGGCGGAGATCCATGCCCAGCTCGGCACCCGCAAGGCGATCTGGCTGCCGCGTGGCCTCACCGGCGACTACCCGCCACACGGCTTCGGCACCCTGGGTCATGTGGACATCGTCGCCGCGTTCGCCCGGCCCGGTGTGGTCGTGGCCCACCACCAGCCGGACCCGGCGCACCCGGACCACGAGGTGACGAAGGAGGTCATCGGCCTGCTGAAGTCGCAGACCGACGCGCGGGGCCGCCGCGTGGAGGTCGTCGAGGTGCCGGCGCCCACCGTCCTGGAGGCGGACGGCCACTGGGCCGACTACTCCTACATCAACCACTACCTCTGCAACGGCGGGGTCGTCCTGTGCGGCTTCGACGACCCGCGCGACGAGATCGCCGCGGGCATCTTCCGCCGGCTGTTCCCGGACCGCACGGTGACGCTGGTCGACGCCCGTACGATCTTTGCCGGTGGCGGTGGCATCCACTGCATCACCCAACAGCAGCCGAAGGTCTAGAAGACATGGAGGAGCCCCGATGGCCGGTGCGGCACGTGAGCGCAGACACGCCCCGCCCCGCGCGGACGTCCTCGCCGCCGCCATGGCGATGATCGCCGAGCGCGGCCTGGAGAAGCTCACCATGGCCGCGCTCGGGCGCGAGGTCGGGATGAGCAGCGGGCACCTCCTCTACTACTTCCGCTCGAAGGACGAACTCCTCCTCCAGGCCCTGGAGTGGAGCGAGGGCCGCCTCGGCGCCGAGCGCGGCCGGCTGCTGACCGGCCCGGCCACCGCCCGCGACCGGCTGGACGCCTACGTCGACCTGTACGTCCCCGACGGCCACCGCGACCCGCACTGGACCCTGTGGCTGGAGGTCTGGAACCGCTCGCAGAGCGCTGCCGCCGACGCGGACGCCCGCGACCGGCAGGCGGCCATCGAGGGCGCCTGGCACCGCGACCTCGTGGCGCTGCTCGCCGAGGGCGTCTCGCGCGGCGAGTTCCGCCCGGTCGACCCCGACCGCTTCGCCGCCCGGCTGCGGGCGCTGCTCGACGGCTTCTCCATCCATGTGGCGATCGGGCTGCGCGGCACCGACCGCGAGCAGGTCATCGGGCATGTGACGGAGTTCGTGACGGACGCCCTGCTCGCATCCTGAGACAGTCGGTGACCACCGGGCCGCCCTGTGTCAGACTCCCGTCGTGCTCTCGTTCGCCACGATTATTGGCAGCAGGCGCGCCGGTCCGCAGTGACCGCCACGTACGACCAGGTACGGGCGGCCATCGTGTCCTCGACCCGCGCGCAGACCTCTCGCTACCCGCGAGGGGTTTTTCGTTTTCCTGGCCCACCTTCAGCCGGGAGACAAGCGCGAGGGACCATGGGGGGACGGTGGAGCCGGTCATTCCGGTAGACCGAGATCCAAAACAGGAGCCTTGAGACCATGACGGAAACCAGCGAGCTCGACGACTCGTTCCACGTCTTCGACACCACCCTGCGCGACGGCGCCCAGCGCGAGGGCATCAACCTCACGGTCGCCGACAAGCTCGCGATCGCACGGCACCTGGACGAGTTCGGCGTCGGCTTCATCGAGGGCGGCTGGCCCGGCGCCAACCCGCGCGACACCGAGTTCTTCGCCCGCGCGCGGCAGGAGATCGACTTCCAGCACGCCAAGCTCGTCGCCTTCGGCGCCACCCGCCGGGCCGGCGCCAAGGCCTCGGAGGACCCGCAGGTCAAGGCCCTTCTCGACGCGGGCACCGACGTGATCACGCTGGTGGCCAAGTCGCACGACCGGCACGTGGAGCTGGCCCTGCGCACCACGCTCGACGAGAACCTGGCGATGGTCAGCGACACGGTGTCCTTCCTGAAGGCCCAGGGACGCCGCGTCTTCGTCGACTGCGAGCACTTCTTCGACGGCTACCGCGCGAACCCCGAGTACGCCAAGGCCGTCGTCCGTGCCGCCGCTGAGGCCGGCGCCGACGTGGTCGTCCTCTGCGACACCAACGGCGGCATGCTCCCCGCGCAGATCCAGGCCGTCGTCTCCACCGTCCTCGCCGACACCGGCGCCCGCCTCGGCATCCACACCCAGGACGACACCGGTTGCGCGGTCGCCAACACCCTCGCCGCCGTCGACGCGGGCGCCACCCACGTGCAGTGCACCGCCAACGGCTACGGCGAGCGCGTCGGCAACGCCAACCTGTTCCCGGTCGTCGCCGCCCTGGAGCTGAAGTACGGCAAGAAGGTGCTGCCGGAGGGACGGCTGCGCGAGATGACCCGCATCTCGCACGCCATCGCGGAGGTCGTCAACCTCACGCCCTCCACGCACCAGCCGTACGTCGGTGTATCCGCCTTCGCCCACAAGGCGGGCCTGCACGCCTCCGCGATCAAGGTCGACCCGGACCTGTACCAGCACATCGATCCCGAGCTGGTCGGCAACACCATGCGGATGCTGGTCTCCGACATGGCGGGCCGCGCCTCGATCGAGCTGAAGGGCAAGGAACTCGGCATCGACCTCGGCGGCGACCGCGAGCTGGTCGGCCGGGTCGTCGACCGGGTCAAGGAACGCGAACTGAAGGGCTACACCTACGAGGCGGCCGACGCCAGCTTCGAGCTGCTGCTGCGCGCCGAGGTCGAGGGCCGGCCCCTGAAGTACTTCGAGGTCGAGTCCTGGCGGGCCATCGTCGAGGACCGTCCCGACGGCAGCCACGCCAACGAGGCCACCGTCAAACTGTGGGCCAAGGGCGAGCGCATCGTCGCCACCGCCGAGGGCAACGGCCCGGTCAACGCCCTCGACCGGTCCCTGCGCGTGGCCCTGGAGAAGATCTACCCCCAGCTCGCCAAGCTCGACCTGGTGGACTACAAGGTCCGCATCCTGGAGGGCGTCCACGGCACCCAGTCCACGACCCGCGTCCTCATCTCCACCACCGACGGCAGCGGCGAGTGGTCCACGGTGGGCGTCGCCGAGAACGTGATCGCCGCGTCCTGGCAGGCCCTGGAGGACGCCTACACCTACGGACTGCTGCGGGCGGGGGTGACCCCGGCCGAACAGGCCGGAGTCACCGGAATCAGCTGAATCACCGCAAGGTCCACTTCTGGTTGGCGGCGCCCGTGCAGCTCCAGGTCTGGGCTCGGGCGCCGTTGACGGACGAGTTGTCCGTCACGTCGAGGCACTTGCCCGCGGCGGTGTTCACCACGTCCCCGGTGGACGCGTTGTACGTCCACCGCTGCGCACCCGAGCCGTTGCAGTCGTAGAGCTGCACCTTGGCGCCGTCGGCCGTGGACCCCGACGTCACGTCCAGGCACTTGCCGAGGGACTGGACGGAGCCGTCCGGCTGGACCGTCCACCGCTGGGCCGCCGTACCGTTGCAGTCGTAGAGCTGCACGGCGGTGCCGTTGGCGTCGGCACCGCCCGCCACGTCCAGGCACTTGCCCGCGAGGCCGACGAAGGAGCCGGCGGCGGCGCCGTCGCTCGACTGGGTGCCCGACCAGGTGAACGTCGCCGACGTCCGGCCCGGCAATGAGTAAGTGGCGTGCTGCGAGCCCCAGTTGACGGTGACCGTGCGGGCCGAGGTGGAGCCGTTGTAGGCGATCAGGGCCTTCGAACCGTCCGGGTTGCGCCAGGCCACGTTCGGCACGGCCGTCGACGCCGTCGACGCGATCCGCTGCGCGCCCGGCCGGACGAACTTGGTCAGGTGGCCCATCGTGTAGTACTCGACGGTGTAGTCGACCTGCCCGTGCCGGGAGTCCCCGTTGTGGACGGTGACCAGGCCGTCGCAGGTGCCGCAGCCGCCGTTGTGCGGTCCCCGGTTCTGGTCCACGGCCAGCGACCACTTCGTCACCGACCTCGCCCAGTTGCGGGTGTAGTCGATGATGTTCAGCATGTCCTCGCGCTGCTGGTCGGCGATCCAGGTGCCCCCCGAGTGCTCGGTGCCGAAGGCGTCCAGTTGCGGGTACTGATGGTGGACGGCCGTCTGCTTGGCGACGTCGCCGCCATAGCCGTGCCAGGCGATCCCGCCGAAGTTGGGGTGAGCGCGGACCGCCGCGTCGTCCACCGTCTGCGCCGCGTAGGCGTCGTAGGTGTCCCAGTTCCAGTCGTGCGCCAGCACCTTCGTCGGCAGCCCGGCCGCGGCGAGCTTCGGCAGCAGCTCGCTCCTGGTGAAGTACGCGAGCCCGGACGCGTTCCAGCTCATCGACGGATAGCCCGAGCAGCACGTCGGCTCGTTCTGCGCGGTGACGTACGCGACGGGTACACCCTGGTCCCGGTAGGCCTGGAGGTACTTCACGAAGTACGACGCGTAGGCGCCGTAGTGCTCGGCCTTCAGCCAGCCGCCGTTGAGCTGCCCGCTGTCCTTCATCCAGGCGGGCGCGGTCCACGGCGAGGCCATCACGGTCAGGTCCGGGTTCAGCTGACGGGCCTGTCTGGTCAGCGGCAGTACGTCCGCCAGGTCGTGCGCGAGGGAGAACCGCGCCAGCTCCGGGTCGGTCTGCCCGGCGGGCAGGTCGTCGTAGGTGTATCCGAACCGGGCCAGGTCCGAGCCGCCCATCGGATTGCGCAGGAACGACAGCCCGATGCCCTCCGTCGGCGAGAACAGCTTGCGCATGGTCGCGTCCCGCGTCGCCGGGGTGAGGGCGCCGCTGCTGTTCATCAGCCAGGCCGCGGTGTCGGTGAAGGAGGCGCCGCCGCCGGTGAAGGTCTGGTAGCGGGTGTTCTCGTCGACGGTGATGTTGTCGCCCGTGCCGCCGGCGCCGGGCTGGAAGGCGAACGGGGTCTGCGGCTGGAGCCCGCGCACGACATGGCGTCCGCCGGTGTCGTCGGTGGTGGTCAGCCAGGCGGTGACCTGTTCGCCGGCCGCCTGCGCGGGGGGTACGGCGGCGCCGAGGCCGGCCGCGGTGAGCAGCCCGGCCAGCAGCAGCCGGGCCCAGTGGGGGGAACTCCTCATGATGCCTCGCCCTTCCCTGACGGGACGTCTTGACGGGTGTGCGGGCGCTGGTTAACTCACGGCGTGATCTAAGTCGTGAGTGAACTGCGGGAGTTCAGAGTGAACCAGAGAGCCGAGGGAAGGTCCATGCCAAGAACCGCCCTGCTCGTCACCCTGCCGCCCGAGGCCCCCTCGCGGGGCGCTCACAGTGCGTGCCTTCGTCATGATGGCCAGTCGCGGTCGTCGCCGCTGCCCTCGCCGGACGCCGACCACGTACTGCTCACCGGTCGCCACGGAGAGGTGGTGCGCAGGCTGGCGGAGGCGTACCGCAAGGCATAGTCCTGCTCAGGCTGCCCTACTTTGTCACCGTACGGGGTAGCTTCGAAGTATGAAGGTCGCACTTTCGACCCGAGGCTTCGCCGGGCTGCTCCTCGCGCTGGCGCTCGCCGCCCTGACTCTGGTGACGGCGGGTGCCCCACGCGCCGCGGCCGACACCAGTGTGTCGACGATCGCCGCGGCTCTGCGCGAGAGCCCCGTCTACGTCGACCCGGCGGCGTCCACCGAGTTCTCCCAGGCGGACGCCCACGCCCTCCAGAAGAAGATCGAGGACGCCGACAAGCCCGTCTTCGTCGCGGTCCTCCCGGCCGGCTACCCGACCGAGAACCTCTTCACCGACCTGCGCACCGCCACCGGCGTGACGGGCCTCTACGCGATCCGCCTCGGCGACCGCTTCGACGCCCGCGCCGACTCCTCCGTCCTGCCGACGGCGGCCGTGCGCAACCTCGTCACCAGCGTCCAGGGCCAGAGCGACGCCACGGCCCAGCTCGACGCCTTCACCGACCGGGCCGTCGCCAACATGGGCGGCTCGGCCCCCGCGAGCTGGGACTCCTCGGGCAGTGGCGGCGGAGTGTCGACGACAGGCCTGATCGCCGCGGGCGCACTCGTCGCAGCAGGCGGCGCCGGCGCGTACACGCTCGTACGACGCAACCGCAGGCGGCACGCGGACGAGCAGCGGGCCGCCCTCGAACGGCTCCGGGTCGTCGTCGACGAGGACATCACCGCCTTCGGCGAGGAACTCGACCGGCTCGACTTCCACCCGTCCGAACCCGGCGCCGACGACGCGATGCGCGGCGACTACGAGCACGCCCTCGACGCCTACGAGAAGGCCAAGTCGTCCATGGCGGAGGCGGCGAGACCGGAGGACGTGCGCCCCGTCACCGAGACCCTGGAGGACGGCCGGTTCGCCCTGGCCCGGCTCGCCGCCCGCCGGGCCGGCGAACCGCTGCCCGAGCGTCGCCCGCCCTGCTTCTTCGACCCGCGCCACGGTCCCTCCGTCGCCGACGCCACCTGGACCCCGCCCGGCGGCGCCGTCCGCGAGGTCCCGGTCTGCGCGGCGGACCGCACCCGCCTCGCGGACGGCCGCGATCCGGTGGTCCGCCAGGTCGACACCGACTACGGCCGCCGCCCCTACTGGGAGGCGGGCCCGGCCTACGGCCCCTGGGCGGGCGGCTACTTCGGCGGGGGCCTGCTGCCCGGCCTGCTGGTCGGCACCATGCTCGGCAGCCTGATGGCCACCCCCACCTACGCCTCCGACTACGGCAGCGGCTACGGCGACTTCGGCGGCGGTTATGAAGGCGGTGACGTGTCCGGGGCGGACTTCGACACCGGCAGCTTCGGCGACTTCGGCGGCGGGGGAGGGGACTTCGGGGGCGGCGGAGGCGGCGGGGACTTCGGCGGAGGCTTCTGACCACGGGCACATGTACGGCCACGCGCACGGGCCCGGCGCTGGACGCGCCGGGCCCGTGGAGGTCGTACGAAGGGATGGTGCGGAGCGGGTCAGAGAGAGGCCGCCGCCGAGGCGATGGCCGGGGCGAACGTGGAGACCTCGCTGTAGACGCCGGGCGCGTTGGGCCGGGCGCAGCCGATGCCCCAGCTGACGATGCCGACCTGGATCCAGGCGTTGGCCGCGTCCCGGCGGAACATCGGGCCGCCCGAGTCGCCCTGGCAGGTGTCGACGCCACCGGCCGCGTACCCGGCGCAGATCTCGTCGCTCGCGATCAGGCCGCTGTAACCGCTGTAGGAACGACAGGTGGCGTCACTGACGAACGGCACGGTCGCCTTCAGCAGGTACCGCTGCTGGGAGCCGCCCTCGGTGGCCGAACCCCAGCCGGCCACGGTGAAGGTGCCGGTGTTGTACTGCGTGGTGGTGGCGATCTTCAGCGTCGGCAGGTTGATGGGCTGCGCGAGCTTGATGAGCGCCCAGTCCTTCCCGTTGCCGTTGTATCCGGGAGCCCGGTAGACGTACGTGGAGCGAACCTGGACGCGGCCCGTGGTGGACTGGAGGTCCACGACGCCGGCGGTGGCGGTGATGCTGGTGTTGGCGCCGGTCGAGCCCACGCAGTGCGCGGCGGTGAGGACGATCTGCTGGGTGTAGAGCGCGCCGCCGCAGCCCATGGAGAGCCGGACCATGAACGGGAACTCGCCCTGCGCGGCGCGGGTTCCGCCCACGACGGGCGAGGGAGCGGCCTGGGCGGACGAGACGGGCTGAAGGCTGGCGATCGCGAGGGCGGCGGCGCCGACGGCCGCGAGTCTCTTGAGCGCGGTGAGGAGCTTCTTCAACGTGATGCCTTCCGTGGGGGGTTGACCCGGTGTCGGGGGGAGCTGGTGGTGCCCGAAACACCGAATTGACGCGCGCATGACAACGACGGCAACAAAGAAGTGCCCATTTGCTGGCATGGGCAGGTCAAATCTGTTGCTGGATTATGAGAACGCCGCAAGCCTTCGCACAAGGGGTGTGATTCGGCCACGCCCGGCGTCGGAGATCCGGACGGACTCTGTGGCCTCCAGGACGCGAACTGGCCTGGACGGCTCCTAGGCTGCCTCCATGACCGAGCCCGCCACGCCCCTCGCGTTCTCCGACGCCTCCTCCCTGGACGCCTGGCTGACCGAGCACCCGGCGCCCCACCCCGGCCTCTGGGTCCGGGTCGCCAGGAAGGGTTCCGGGGTGGAGTCCGTCACCGCCGCCGAGGTCAACGACGTGGCCCTGTGCCACGGCTGGATCACCGGGCAGCGCAAGGGCCTCGACGAGGCGTCGTTCCTCCAGCGGATCACACCGCGCAGGCCCGGCAGCCTCTGGTCGGCCGTCAACGTGCGCCGGGTGGAGGAGCTGACCGAGGCCGGGCGCATGCGGCCCGCCGGTCTCGCCGAGGTGGCGGCGGCACAGGCCGACGGACGGTGGGCGGCGGCGTACGCCTCGCAGCAGGACGCCACCGTCCCCGCGGAGCTGGCGGCCGCCCTGGAGCGCAGCCCGCGGGCCCTTGCGGCCTTCGACCGCCTGGGCCGCACCGACCGCTACCTCGCGATGCTCGGCGTACTCCGCGCCCGGTCCCCGGAGCAGCGTTCGGCTCAAGTGGCCGCGGCGGTCGCGAAGCTGGAGGACTCGGCGGGCTCGGCGGGCTCGGCGGGCTCGGCCGACGGCGGGTGACGCGCCGCGGCCGTTCGATACAGCGGATCAGCCCTTCACCGCCGCCTTCGCCAGTCGGATCAGCTCGTCGAAGTCGATGGCCCCCGGATCGCCGTGGTCGTTCTCCGGCACGTGCATGTGCCCGCACACACCCTTGAAGTCGTTCCACCGCGCCCCGCTCATCCGCTGCCCGGCCCCGTTCCCGTACGACTTCGGGTACGCCGGCCACAGCGCCGGGCCACGCAGCGGTACGTCGTGCTGCTCGTGCGCCCAGGCCAGGAAGCGGGCGACACCGAGGAGCGCCCACGCAGGCGCCTTCGGCCAGTAGACGTGGGCCTTGCCGCTCGTCTGCCACCTGCTGTGCAGGTCGGGATCGCAGGTGCCGACCAGCTCCACCTGGCAGACGTTCAGCGTGTTGGTCTGCACGCCGCCGGGCCTGTTGTGCAGGGCTCGGGAGGAGATGTCGATGTCGAAGTGCTGGTACCAGGTCAGTTTCCTGGCCGCGACGTCCGGCACCGCCGTGAGGTTGGGCGCGGAGGCGCCGCCCTGGTAGCCGGGCAGCGAGCGGCCCTCGGTGGTGTGCAGGACGACGACGTTGACCTCCATCCGGTCGCCGCCGAAGTCGTCCTGGTACCAGTGGTCGCGGTGTGCGCCGGGGTAGTGCTGCGGTCCGGTCCTGGTCATGGCGCCTCCTCGGTCGAGGTCCCGGCCACATCGGCAGGGGCGCCCTGAAGAACGACCGACACCCCGAGCCCGTCGCGCACCCGACGCCCCCCGCACCTGTGTCCGGACCGCACCGACGCCCCGCCCCGTCGGGCCGATCCCTGCCCGCGTCCCGCCCGGGGACGTCCGCGCGCCCCGACCCTTGAGCGCGTTCCGCGCCCACCCACGAACCGGCCCCGCGATCCGCCCCGTCGGGCCGATCCCTGCCCGCGTCCCGCCCGGGGACGTCCGCGCGCCCCGACCCTTGAGCGCGACCCGTGCCCACCCGGGACATGCCGAGCGCCCGCCCTCCCACGGGGGAGTGGAGGACGGGCGCGCTCAGGGGCGTTGGCGTCGGTGACGCGTCACGCGTTCTTGATGGCCGAGATGTCGAAGTTCAGCTTGATCTTGTCGGAGACCAGGACGCCGCCGGTCTCGAGCGCCGCGTTCCAGGTGAGGCCCCACTCGGAGCGCAGGATCTCCGCCTTGCCCTCGAAGCCGACGCGCTCGTTGCCGAACGGGTCCTTCGCGGCGCCGTTGAACTCCAGGTCGATGGTGAGCGACTTGGTGACGCCGAGGATGCTGAGGTCGCCGGTGATGCGGTAGTCGTCGCCGCCCAGGGCCTCCGCGCCGGTGGAGCGGAAGGTCATGGTCGGGAACTCTTCGATCTTGAAGAAGTCCGAGCCCTTGAGGTGGCCGTCACGGTCGGCGGAGCCGGTGTCGATGCTGTCCATCGTGACGTCGATGGTGGCGGTGGACCTGGCCGGGTCGGCGCCGTCGAGGTGCAGCGAGCCGGTGAAGTCGTTGAAGTGGCCCTTGACGTTGGTGACCATGGCGTGCCGGGCGACGAACCCGATGGTCGAGTGCGACGGGTCGATCGTGTAGTCGCCGGTCAGGGCGGCGAGTTCCGGGTTCACGGTGCCGACCGTGGTCGCGGTGGTCTCGGTGGTGTTCTTGCGGCCGAAGATGCCCATGACGTGCTCCTTGGGGACGGAATCGATGAACGCATCGAGGAAACGAAGCGGTGATGTTGAATGTTCAACGAGCGGTTCAACAAGGCAGACCGTAGACCTATTCCGTTCAACTTTCAACGTCCCCTGCGGCCGCGTTCACGACGCTGCTCCGCGTCATGCCGACCCGCCTCCCGAACGGGCCGGGCCCGCTCCATCACTCCACTGGGCGCCATGCGTCGGTGGGTCGTGTGAAGTTGATCTCACCACCCGGCTTTGTTCGACCCCGACAATGGGCACGGGCTCTGAGCAGTCGGAACGCCTGCATTCCGGCATGGTTCTGTTCAGTGGTACCAGGAAAACGTGCCGGAGACTGTACGGAGTCGACGTCTCGCTTTCCTAGGTCGGCTTCGTAAGGTCACTACATGACCGTTTTGGAAGAGACGACGGGTGAGCCGACCGCCGAGCCCACGGACGCGCGCGGGCGCGTCGCCGAGCTGCACGAGATCCGTGCGCAGGCGCTGGCCGGGCCGAGCGAGAGGGCGACCCAGGCGCAGCACGCCAAGGGCAAGCTGACCGCCCGCGAGCGCATCGAGCTGCTCCTCGACCCGGGTTCCTTCCAGGAGGTCGAACAACTGCGCCGGCACCGGGCGACCGGGTTCGGCCTGGAGGCCAAGAAGCCGTACACCGACGGTGTCATCACCGGCTGGGGCACGGTGGAGGGCCGTACGGTCTTCGTCTACGCCCATGACTTCCGCATCTTCGGCGGCGCGCTGGGCGAGGCCCACGCCACGAAGATCCACAAGATCATGGACATGGCCATCGCGGCCGGCGCCCCGCTGGTGTCGCTGAACGACGGAGCCGGCGCCCGTATCCAGGAGGGCGTCTCCGCGCTCGCCGGTTACGGCGGCATCTTCCAGCGCAACACCAAGGCCTCCGGCGTCATCCCCCAGATCAGCGTGATGCTCGGCCCGTGCGCGGGCGGCGCGGCCTACAGCCCCGCCCTCACCGACTTCGTGTTCATGGTCCGCGAGACCTCGCAGATGTTCATCACCGGACCCGACGTGGTCAAGGCCGTCACCGGTGAGGAGATCACCCAGAACGGCCTCGGCGGCGCCGACGTGCACGCCGAGACCTCCGGCGTCTGCCACTTCGCCTACGACGACGAAGAGACCTGCATCGCCGAAGTCCGCTACCTCGTCTCGCTCCTCCCGCAGAACAACCGGGAGAACCCGCCGCGCGTCGAGTGCACCGACCCGGCCGACCGCCGCGGCGACGTCCTGCTCGACCTGGTACCGGCGGACGGCAACCGGCCGTACGACATGACCAAGGTCATCGAGGAGCTCGTCGACGACGGCGAGTACCTGGAGGTCCACGAGCGCTGGGCGCGCAACATCATCTGCGCGCTGGCCCGGCTCGACGGCCAGGTCGTCGGCATCGTCGCCAACCAGCCGCAGACCCTCGCCGGCGTCCTCGACATCGAGGCCAGCGAGAAGGCCGCCCGCTTCGTGCAGATGTGCGACGCCTTCAACATCCCGATCATCACTCTTCTGGACGTACCCGGCTTCCTCCCCGGCGTGGATCAGGAGCACGGTGGGATCATCCGCCACGGCGCCAAGCTCCTCTACGCCTACTGCAACGCGACCGTGCCCCGGATCTCCCTCATCCTGCGCAAGGCGTACGGAGGTGCCTACATCGTCATGGACAGCCAGTCCATCGGTGCGGACCTCACGTTCGCCTGGCCGACCAACGAGATCGCCGTGATGGGTGCCGAAGGTGCCGCCAACGTCATCTTCCGCCGCCAGATCGCCGAGGCCGAGGACTCCGAGGCCATGCGGGCCCGCATGGTCAAGGAGTACAAGTCCGAACTGATGCACCCGTACTACGCGGCCGAGCGCGGCCTCGTCGACGACGTCATCGACCCCGCCGAGACCCGCGAGATCCTCATCAGGTCCCTGGCGATGCTGCACACCAAGCACGCCGACCTGCCCTCGCGCAAGCACGGCAACCCCCCGCAGTAACCCAGCGGACTTTTCCCGCCACCCCTGCGGAAACCTCTCTCACGGAGACTGAATCCATGAATACGCCTGACATCCGCGTCGAGAAGGGCCACGCCGGGCCCGAGGAAGTCGCCGCCATCACGGCGATCCTGCTGGCCCGCGCCGCCGCCCGTTCCTCCGAGCCCGCCCCGGCCCACCGCGGCCGCCTCAAGGCCGGCTGGCGCCGCCTGGAGCGCGAGGGCGGCTTCCGCGCCCCGCACAGCTGGCGCTGACTGCACCACGACGCACCACTTGCGCCACGAAGGCCCCGACGCCCCCTGGGCGGCCGGGGCCTTCGCCCGTGCGGTGGGCGTACGAGGCGGGCATTCGCCAGGAGGCCACCGCGGCTCTGGGCGCGCCGCTCGGCCGCTACGCGCACGGCGACGACCGGGACCTGGCCGCCGTACAAACTCTGTCGGCGCGCTGCCCCTCCGCCGCCGGGTCACCGCACCGCTGGACGAGCGGACACCCTAGGGGCCTCCGGCTGCGCCTGCCGCACCTGTCCGCGCGAGACCATGCGGCGGACACCCGCGACGCGTCGGTCACCGTGCACCACCTGTGCGAGGAGGCCCGCGAGGCGGGGACCGACATCCGGCCAATGCCGCCGGATCCCGCGCACGGCCGCCGCCCCGCCGGGCCCTGGTGACGTGAAACGGCCCCTGTGCCTCCCCGAGGAGGGGCACAGGGGCCGTTTCACGGCAGTCGGAAGTCCGGAGGTTCTACCGCAGGCGCGCCATGAGCGCGTGCTCCACGAGCGTGATCAGCGCCGACTTGGCGTCCGCGCGGTGGCGGGCGTCCGTCGTGATGATCGGGGTGTCGGGGCCGATCTGGAGGGCCTCGCGCACCTCGTCCGGCTGGTACGGCTGGCTGCCGTCGAAGCCGTTGAGGGCGATCACGAAGGGGAGACCCGAGTTCTCGAAGTAATCGACCGCGGGGAAGCAGTCGGCGAGTCGGCGGGTGTCCACCAGAACGATCGCGCCGATGGCGCCGCGCACCAGGTCGTCCCACATGAACCAGAAGCGGTCCTGGCCGGGCGTACCGAAGAGGTACAGGATCAGGTCCTGGTCCAGCGTGATACGGCCGAAGTCCATGGCGACCGTCGTGGTCGTCTTGTCTCCGGTGTGGGTGAGGTCGTCGATGCCCGCCGAAGCAGACGTCATGACGGCCTCGGTACGCAGCGGGTTGATCTCCGAGACGGCCCCGACGAACGTGGTCTTGCCCACGCCGAAGCCACCCGCCACCACGATCTTCGCTGAGGTGGTGGAGCGGGAAGGACCGCCGCTAGAGCTTGCGAAGTCCACTGAGCACCCTTTCGAGCAGTGTCACGGCTGGCTGGCCGCCGGCGTTCTCGTCGCCGCCGGGCTGATGGATCGCGACCAGTCCCGCCTCCGCCAAGTCGGCGACGAGGATCCTGGCCACGCCGAGAGGGATCGTCAGAAGGGCCGAGATCTCGGCCACCGACTTGATCTCCCGGCAGAGGTTGCAGATCCGCTGATGCTCGGGCAGTTGCCCCTGCATCTGGTGCGGAGCCGCGGTGGTGTGCACCAGCGCCTCGATGGCGAGCTGGTACCGCGGGCGGGTCCGGCCGCCGGTCATGGCGTACGGACGCACCAAGGGGTTGTTCGACGCCCCGGCGGGCGCCGGCTCGGGGGTGCGGCGATGCGGCTGCACGGGCTGGATGCGAGGCGCGTGCGGCTGGTCGTACGGCGACGGCCCAGGACCCTGCGGCCCCTGGGGCGCGTACGGCTGACGCTGGCTCGGAGCGGAGGGGAAGTTGTAACGGTTCGGGTTCTGAGAACCGTCGCCCTGGCCCTGGGCAGGGCCGTACGACCAGTTACCCGAATTCGAACCGCCTGGGGGTGTTGCCACTTTCTCTCCTCCTCCGACTGTGCCTGGCATCCGTCACGTGGAAGCCGCGTCCCGAAACACTACGGCCTCGGGAGGCCAAAACGCACCGTCCGTCTGTTAGTTGAGAAGGCTCCCTTGGAGCTCCGCACGAAGGTCGGGCGTCAGGACCGTACCCGCACGGTCCACCAGAAGGGCCATCTCGTACCCAATGAGACCGATGTCCGCCTCGGGGTGAGCGAGGACCGCGAGCGAGGAACCGTCGGAAACGGACATGATGAACAGGAATCCCCGCTCCATCTCCACAACCGTCTGGTTCACGCTGCCTCCCTCGAAGATCCGGGAGGCGCCTGCCGTCAGCGACGTCAGACCGGAGGCGACGGCCGCGAGCTGGTCGGCACGGTCGCGGGGGAAGCCTTCGGACATCGCCAGAAGGAGTCCGTCGGCGGAGACCACCACCGTGTGGGACACCCCCGGGGTGTTGTCCACGAAGTTGGTGATCAACCAGTTCAGGTTCTGTGCCGCCTGGCTCATCGGGCTCACACTAACGCTCCTGGTTGTAGGTGCTGTCAGGACCACTGTGCTGATTCCTGGCCTGACCGTTCGGTTCACTTCCTGCGTTGCGTCCACGCTGAACGCCTTGACGCAGGTTGCTCAACCTGCCTCGGACGTCCTCCGGGGCGCGGGAGACCTGGGGGCCTCCCTGGGGGGTGCTCTCGGCGGCGCCCTCGACCAGATTGGCCTTGGGCACCCGTCGCGGCAGACCGGAGGAGGTGACCCCGCCGGCCTTCGGCTTCTTCAGCTGGGAGGCCTGCTGCCAGCGGTCGTCGTTCGCCGACCGCCAGTCCGTCGGGCCGTCCGCGGCGGCGGGAGCCGGCGCCTCCTGGTCCGCGGGCCGCGCGCCGTTCGAACCGCTCGCCGCATGGGATCCGCGGCGGGGCAGTCCGGCATCGGTGAGCGCGTGGGCGGCCGAGGCGGCCGGTCCCGGACGGTCGAAGCCTACGCTGTCCCGCTCACCGGAGTCAGCGGCCTGCGCGGATTCCGCTTGCGGAGCGTACTGGTCCGGGTAGCCGTTCTGGTAGCTGTTCTGCTGCGGCCAGTCGTCCTGGTAGGGCTGCTCCTCGTACGGCGGGAAGCCCTCCGGCGCGGCCTGCCGCTCCGGCGCCCGCTCCTCCTGGGGAGCCTCCGCATACGCGGGGTCGGGGTAGCCGCCGCTCTGCCCGAAGGCACCGTTCTGCGGCCCCGAGCCGTTCGCCGGGAAGGCATCGCCGCGCGGCGCACCGCCGTTGGACGCGCGGTACGGGTCCTCGTACGCCGTGCGCTGCTGCTCCTCGTACGACGTCTGCTGGTCGTACGCCGCCGGCTGCTCGGCGTATCCGGTCGCACCGGCGTCGTAGCCGTTCTGCGGCGGGGCGAAGCCGTTGGGGGAGGCGTCGAACGTGGGCTGCTGCCGCGTCTGGTCGAAGCCGTCGCCGTACGCGGGCGTCGCGCCGGGCTGCTGCTGACCGGGCTGGCCCGGCTGACCGGGCGCGGGGGACTCCAGGGCCGCCCGGCGCTCGTCCCGCATCAGGGAGCGGCCGACCGGGTCCAGGTCGCGCAGGTCGTCGGGGACCTCCGAGTACTGGCTGTCGTCGAAGCCCAGCTCGGCCGCCGTGCGCAGCGGCTGGTGGTTGAAGTCCTCACCCTGGAAGCGCTGCTCCGGGATGATCTGCGAGACGGTGAAGTCGTCGCGCTCGGGCTGGTGCTCGCCACCGCCACCATGGGTGATCGCGTCGGGCAGCATGACCAGCGACGTCGTGCCGGCCTGCTCGCCCGAGGGGCGCAGCTGGACCCGGATGCCGTGCCGGTCGGACAGCCGGCCGACCACGAACAGGCCCATGCGCTGCGAGATCGCGGCGTCCACGGTCGGCGGGTTGGCCAGCTTGTGGTTGATGTCCGCGAAGTCCTCGGCGGTGAGGCCGATGCCCTTGTCGTGGATCTCGATCATCACGCGGCCGTCGGGGAGACGGGTCGCGGTGACCCGGACCTTGGTCTGCGGGGAGGAGAACGTGGTGGCGTTCTCCAGCAGCTCGGCCAGCAGGTGCACGAGGTCGGTCACGGCACGGCCGTGGATCTCGGCCTCCGGTACGCCCGACAGCTCGATGCGCTCGTACTGCTCCACCTCGGAGGAGGCGGCGCGCAGCACGTCGACCAGCGGGACCGGCTGGTCCCAGCGGCGGCCCGGCTCCTCGCCGGCGAGGACCAGCAGGTTCTCGCCGTTGCGGCGCATACGGGTCGCGAGGTGGTCCAGGCGGAAGAGGCTCTCCAGCTGGTCCGGGTCGGCCTCGTTGTTCTCCAGCTCGGTGATCAGCGTCAGCTGGCCCTCGATCAGGGACTGGTTGCGGCGCGACAGGTTGGTGAAGATCGCGTTGATGTTGCCCCGCAGCAGGGCCTGCTCGGCGGCGAGCCGGACGGCCTCACGGTGGACCTGGTCGAAGGCGCGGGCGACCTCGCCGATCTCGTCCGTGGTGTTGATCGGGATCGGCGTGACCCGGGTGTCGACCCGGCCGGGGTCGGTCCGCGAGAGCTGGTCGACCAGCATCGGCAGCCGCTGCTCGGCGATGCCGAAGGCGGCGTTGCGCAGCTGGCGCATGGACTGGCTCATCTGGCGGGCCATGAGACTGGCGATGATGAACGCGGTCAGCAGGGCGATGATGACGATCGCGCCGTTGATGATGGCGTCCCGCTGGGCGTCGGAGGCGATCTGCCCGGCCTCGGTCACCGCCGCGCCGATGAGTTCGCTCTCGACCTGGCTGTAGCCCTCGAACTTCAGGGTCGCGGCCGTCATCCAGGCCTGGGCGGTGACGCCCTGCTCGGCCAGCTCGGCGGGGTCCCGCCCGCTGGCGATCGCCTGGATCATCTGGTCCATGGCGGGCGGGGCGACGAAGTCCTGGTCCGCGGCCTCGGCCTTCTCCTGGGCCTCGGCGGCCTGCTTCTTGCCTTCCGCGGTCTTCGCGTTCATGACCTCGGTGAGGCGCGCCGCGTCCTGCGTGGTGCCACCGGAGACGTACTCCTGGAGGGCCACGCGCTCGAGGTAGGCGTACGAGGTGAAGGCGGTGACCTGCTGGCGCTTGACCGTCTCGTCGGGGCTGGGCCGGACGAGGAGGTGCATGCCGATCGAGCGCTGGAGGGACTCGGCGCCCTTGGCGAGCGCGATCGCGTAGACCGTGCGGCCGTACGCCGTGATGTTGCCGGTGCCGAGGCCGAGTTCGTTGGAGAACTCCATCAGCAGGTGCTCGACCTCGACGTAGCCCTCTTCGGTCTTCACCGGGTCCAGCGCCTTGGTGTAGGCGGCCGCGCGGAGCTTCGTGAGGGCCGGCTCCGCATCGGTCACCAGGCCGAGGCGGCGCTTGAGGCCTTTCTTGTCCGGCATGCCGACCGTCTCGCTGTGGAAGGCGGCGGCCTTCTGGTCGGTCACGGCGCGGGCGTCCTTGACGACCTCGCTGTCCTTCTTGTTCTGCAGCAGGGGTTCGGCGGAGACGTCACGCTCGTTCAGCAGGGCCTCGGCGTACTCGCCGGCGGCGGCCACGATCTTCGCCACCTTCTCGGCGTCGCGGGCCTCCTGCCAGGTGTCGATCGAGCCCTTCACCTGGAAGCCGCCCATGACGAGGCCGACCAGCACGGGTATGAGCAGGATCGCGTTCAGCCTGGTCGGCACCCGCCAGTTGCGCGGGGAGAGACGGCCGCCACTCTTCGCGGGCGCGGCCGTCGGCTCCGAACCGGGCACAGGGGCGGGCGCCGCTCCGCGCGGCGGCGGGGTGAAGTTGCCCCGGGCCGCCGGCTCGGGACTTTTCTTGCTTCGCCTCACTCGACCAACAACCTCTCGGCGGTCGGCACCTTCGTCGTGCCGCAGTGTCTCAGAGCCCGGTCAGCCATCGACCATCAGTACGTCATTGACTATTGGGCAGTTCAGGCATTCCAGCACGACGACCAGCGCAGTTCCAAACATGGAGAAGTGCCGGTTCGAAGTGATGTAAGCCCCAGATAAAACGGTCAAACAGAACGAGCCCCGTCAAATGACGGGGCCTTCGTGCGCGCAGCGACACCAAGCGACCGCGACGCGTGGCGGTACCACCCGATTCCTCTGCCGAAACGTTATGAACACCGGGGCCGGCCGTGTCAAAGCCCACAGCCGGCTCCGGAAGGTCTACGACAACTGACGTACGGCAGTACAGATTTGGGTCCTGCCTACCGCAGACGGGCCATGAGCGCGTGCTCCACCAGCGTGATCAGCGCACTCTTGGCGTCCGAACGGTGCCGGGCGTCCGTCGTGATGATCGGGGTGTCCGGGCCGATCTGGAGGGCCTCGCGGACCTCCTCCGGCTGGTACGGCTGCTGGCCGTCGAAGCCGTTGAGGGCGACGACGAACGGCAGACCCGAGTTCTCGAAGTAGTCCACCGCCGGGAAGCAGTCCGCCAGCCGGCGGGTGTCCACCAGCACCACGGCGCCGATGGCACCGCGCACCAGGTCGTCCCACATGAACCAGAAGCGGTCCTGACCCGGCGTACCGAACAGGTAGAGGATCAGGTCCTGGTCGAGCGTGATACGGCCGAAGTCCATGGCCACCGTGGTGGTGGTCTTGTCCCCGGTGTGGGTGAGGTCGTCGATGCCCGCGCTCGCGGACGTCATCACGGCCTCCGTGCGCAGCGGGTTGATCTCGGAGACGGCGCCCACGAACGTGGTCTTGCCCACGCCGAAGCCCCCCGCCACCACGATCTTCGCGGAGGTGGTGGCCCGCCCCCCGTCAGAGCTTGCGAAGTCCACTGAGCACCCTTTCGAGCAGCGTCACGTCAGGTGCGCCACCGTTGTTCTCGTCGCCGCCCGGCTGGTGAATGGCCACCAGTCCGGCTTCGGCGAGGTCCGCCACGAGGATCCTCGCCACACCCAGGGGCATGGCGAGGAGCGCCGAGACCTCCGCGACCGACTTCACCTCACGGCAGAGGTGGCAGATGCGCTGGTGCTCGGGGAGCAGCCCCATGAGCGCTGCCGGGTCGGCCGTGGTGCTGATCAGCGCCTCGATGGCGAGCTGGTAGCGCGGCCGGGTCCGGCCGCCGGTCATCGCGTACGGACGCACCAGCGGCTGGTCGCCCTCGTCCTCGTACGGCTCCGCGTACGGATCATGAGAGGCGGTGGGCGGGGTCATGAATCCTCCGGGCGGGACAGCAAGTCTCGGTCAGTCGTGCCGTCCGTCGAGCCGGTGGGGGGATTGTGTCGGCCGGACGGTGATTTCGTGAGGCGGGTAGTACCTGGGCGGGTCAGTGGAGCAGACTGCCCTGTAGTTCGGCGCGCAGGTCGGGCGTGAGCACCGCGCCCGCGCGGTCGACCAGGAGTGCCATCTCGTAGCCGACAAGGCCGATGTCACAATCGGGGTGGGCGAGAACGGCGAGGGACGAGCCGTCCGAGACGGACATGAGGAAGAGGAACCCTCGCTCCATCTCGACGACCGTCTGTGCCACGCTGCCGCCCTCGAAGATCCGGGATGCCCCGGCCGTCAGCGAGGTGAGACCCGACGCGACGGCCGCGAGCTGGTCGGCACGGTCGCGCGGGAAGCCCTCGGACATGGCGAGCAGGAGCCCGTCGGCGGACACGACAACGGTGTGGGACACCCCGGGGGTGTTGTCCACGAAGTTGGTGATCAACCAGTTCAGATTCTGTGCCGCCTGGCTCATCTGGCTCAACTAACGCTCCTGCTGGTGAGTGGGGCTCGGGAAATTGCCGGTCGAGCCGTTGCCGGCCTGACGACCCTGCGCGATGCCCCGACGGAGATTGGTCAGCCGTCCGCGTACGTCGTCAGGCGCACGCGAGACCTGCGGACCGGTTTGGTGCTGTTGCTGCTGAGCCGTGCCCGGGACGAGGTTCGCCCTGGGCACCCGGCGCGGCAGGCCGGAAGTGGTGACGCCGCCCGCGGCGGGCTGCCGGACGCGCTCGGCCTGACGGACGAGTTCGTCGTTCGGCGAGGTGCGCCAGGAGGCGCTGGCCGCCGCGGGACGTTGGGGAGCGGCCGGAGCCTGCGGCTGCTGTGGCTGCGGCGTGGGGGCCGAGCCGTTGCCGTTTCCGTCGGCCTGCTGCCCGTGGAACCAGTTGGTCTCCAGGGTGTCGAACAGCGGGGTACGGCCGTCACCCGGACCGGCCGGCGGCAGGGCCTCCGGCTCGGGGCGGGCGGCGGGGCGCGGCGGTACGGGCTGCTGCTGCGGTGAGCCGTAGCCGTTGCCGCCGTTGGCGTTCTGGGGGCGGTCGAACTGGCCCGTGGACGAGGGGTCCTGGCGGCCGGGCAGCGCGTGCTGGCCGGTGCTGGAACCGTCGTGGCCGGGGCCGGCGAACTGACCGGTGGAGCCGTTGTCGTAGCCCTGCGGAGCGGCGTACCGGTTGGGGGCCGCCGGGGGGTTCTGGCCGCCCGGGGTGCCGAAGACGTCGTTGCGGACGTAGCCGTCCTGCCGTCCGTTCGTACCCGGAGCCGGGAACTGGCCCGTGTCCTGGGCGCCGTTCAGGCCGGAGAACTGACCCATGTCCTGGAACTGACCGGTGTGCTGCGGGCCGCCCGAGCCGGGGCGCGCGAAGTCCGCGGGACCGGCCGGGCCGTGGCGCTCGTCGATCCTCGGTATCTCGGCGGTGGAGCCGGGACCCTGACGGTTGTCGACGCGCGGCATCCGCGAGGTCTGCCCGGCATCCGGCTCGTCGTGGCCGCGCGGGGCGTCCAGCGGAGTGCGCGGAACCGGCGGCTGGGCGTTCTCGTCGGCCCAGCTGGTGCCGCGGGACTGCGGGTTGCCGCCCGGCAGCTCGGCACGCGGGCCGCCGCGCGGCGGCAGCTGCGGCTGACGGCCACGGCCGCGACCGCCCTGCTCGCCACGGTTGTCGTTCTGGCGCGGCGCGGGCGGACGCCCGGCGCCGAACATGTCCTGGCCCTGGCCCGGCGTACCGGTGCCGGCCGACTGCAGACCCTGCGAGGCACCCGGGGCCTGGCCGCCGAAGCCGGCGCCCGCCGGAGCCGGGCGGCCCTGCGGGGGCGAGGCCGGACCCTGCGGCCCGCGCGGCGTACCGGGACGGCCACCGCCGTCACGGCCGGGCAGCGCGGCCCGGGGACCCTGGCCGGCGCCGAGCAGGCCACCCGTGCCGGAGCCGGCGCCGAGGGCACCGCCGCCCGGCGCACCGGCGCCCAGAGCACCGCCCTGGCCGCCCTGCCCGCCCTGACGGCGGGCAGCGGCGACACCGGCGGCGGCCTGCGCGGCGGCCGGACCGCCGGACACGCTGCCCTGACCGGGCTTGGGCTGGGGCTTCTTGCCGCCCTGGGCGACATCCACGGGGAGCATGACCAGTGCGGTCGTACCACCGGAGTCGGACGGGCGCAGCTGGATGCGGATGCCGTGCCGCTGCGACAGCCGGCCGACCACGAAGAGGCCCATGCGGCGGGAGACCGACACGTCCACGGTGGGCGGCGACGCGAGCCGCTCGTTGATCGCGGCGAGGTCCTCGGGGGAGAGGCCGATGCCGGTGTCGTGGATCTCGATCAGGACCCGGCCGTCGGGCAGCGCGTGACCGGTGACCTTGACCTTGGTCTGCGGAGAGGAGAAGGAGGTCGCGTTCTCGAGCAGCTCGGCGAGCAGGTGCACGAGGTCGTTGACGACCCGGCCGGCCACTTCGGTGGTCGGCACCGAGGACAGCTCGATGCGCTCGTACTGCTCCACCTCGGAGGCGGCGGCGCGGAGCACGTCGACCAGCGGGACCGGACGGGTCCAGCGGCGGCCGGGCTCCTCACCCGCGAGGACGAGGAGGTTCTCGCCGTTACGGCGCATACGGGTCGCGAGGTGGTCGAGCTTGAACAGCGAGGACAGCTGGTCAGGGTCGGCCTCGCGGGACTCCAGTTCGGAGATGAGTGACAGCTGACGCTGGATGAGGCCCTGGGAGCGGCGCGAGAGGTTGGTGAACATCGCGTTGACGTTGCCCCGCAGAAGGGCCTGCTCGGCGGCGAGGCGGACGGCCTCGCGGTGCACGTCGTCGAAGGCCGCGGCCACCTGGCCGATCTCGTCCCGGGAGTGCACACCGACCGACTCCACGGACGTGTCGACGTCCTGCGGGTCGGACTCGGACAGCTGCTTGACCAGCTCGGGCAGCCGGTCCTGGGCGACCTTGGTGGCCGTCTCCTGGAGCCGGCGCAGCGAGCGGATCATGGACCGGGCGACGACGAACGCGCCGACCAGCGACACACCGAGCACGAGCAGGATCAGCGCACCGGAGATGATCGCCTCGCGCTCGGACTCGGCGCGCAGCTCACGGGCCTTCTGCTCCATGTCTTCGAGCAGCGTGGTCTCGATGTTGTTCATCTGGCGGATCTTGGTCGTGCTGGCGTCGAACCAGTCCTGGTACGACCGCTTGTCCAGCGACTTCAGACCGTTGGGGGAGCTGAGCGCACGCGTGGCGTACGTGTCGGCGTCCTCGATGGTGGGGCTGCCCTGCTCGATGGGCGTGAGCAGCTCCTCCGCACCCTCGTCGCCGAAGATGCTGCGGAAGCTCGCGAGTTCGGAGTCCTGGTTCTCCAGGGCGGCCTCGGCGTACTGCCGGTCGTTCTCCGATATCTCGCCGTAGACGGCGTCGTTGACCGGCAGCGCGGCCGCGAGGACGGCACGCTGGACGGAGGCGTACTCCTTGGCGGCGGAGAAGGCGGCCAGCGCGCGGGTGCGCTGGATCATCTCCGGGTTGCTCGTGGCCTGCGCCATGTCCTGCGAGAGGTCGAGCAGGTGGGTGATGAGGCGGTGATAGGCCTCCACCGTCTGGGTGGAGTTCTTCTGCTCCGCGTAGGCCGTCTTCCGCACCTTCGCGAGGTTGCCGAGGTCGCTGAGGAGACCCACGAGGCTGTCGCGGACACCCTGGAGGTTGCCGTCCGTGCTGGAGGCGTCGATCTCCTCGGAGGCGTCCTTGAAGGACTCCAGCGTCGCGTCGGTCTTGTCGCGGGCGCCCTTGACCGTGAAGTCGGCCGCGGACTTGCCGTGGGCCAGCGGACCGGCGGACTTGTCGCGCTCGTCCTGGAGCCGGATGGCCAGCTCGGTCGCCTGCTTGGTCATGTCCGTCAGCAGCTTCATGTTGTCGAGCTGCTGGATGTCGTCCATGGACTGGTTGATGCGCAGGGTGCCCAGCGTCGTGGCCGCGACCACGGGCAGCGTCAGCAGCGCGACCAGACGCGTGGAGATGCGCCAGTTGCGCAGGGCCACGCGCGATCCCGTGCCGGGGGTAGTGGTCGGGGGCTTGACCGTCGGAGTCGGTTGAAGGGGGCTCGACGACGCGGACGCGCCGGGGCGCCCAGGGCGCTCACCGCCGTCGCCGGCCGGGCCCGGGTTCTGGGCGTGCTGGGGCGAGGAGCTGCCGGCCATAGGGCCAGTCCCGCCGTGCGGCTCCGGCTCGGCCGAAGCGCTGCCATCCCTCTTGAAACGTCCCTGCACTAGCGTCGCAACCTCTGGACCAGGCGCCCCTCCGCGTGAACGGAAGGACGGTGTCGGCGTCTTGAGGGGCGTCCTGAATTACGCCCCCCGATGGTCGTGAGTACCGGCGCTTCCCCCTTCTCGCCGCCGCTCGGCGCTGCTGTGCGCCCTGCGCGCCGGCTCGATCCCGCGGCGGTCCGTGGAATTCCAGCACAGTGCCGGATCTCCAACAAGGCTTGTTGGCCGGGCTGTGACATCCGTGACAGCGGGTGAGTAGTGGATTACCGGACGTAGAAAGTGATCCTGGGCAATCCGGACGCAAGGGGGCGAAGGGGCCGGTGGTGGGGGGTGTCCCAGTCGCCATGATCAGGAGCGGAATGGCAGCTTCAGGTGGGCAATGTCCGTTTCGTAGCGGTCGATCGGGAGCCTGGATTGACCGGTTTGGGCGCGGATTCGTGAGCAAACTCACACGTCGATCATGAGACTCGCACGCCTTCTCTGGGAATCGCGTGTTTAGCCTGACGCTTTACAGAGATGGCAAATCCGACAAGACGCGCTTACGGGCGGCCTCCCCGGCCCGCCCGGCGCCCGGACAGGACAGGGCTCGCTACAACAGTGAAGACGACGACGATGTTCCACAAGATCGCCAACCCGCGGCGCACGACGCTGGCGCACCTCAAGGACGCCGACGAACTGGGGCTCCCGGAGCAGCAGGAGCACTCCGTCGACCTCCCGGCCCAGACCGCCAACCCCAGGCGCACCATCCTCATGGAGATCCCGGTGACCTCCTCCGCCGAGTAGATACGCGCACCGGCCGCCCGCATGCTCGGAGCGGCCGGCCACGGATGTCAAGGGCGTCCCCGGCCGGGGACGCCCTTCCGCGTTAGCCTGGAGCGTCAGACTCCAGCAAGCTCAGTCAAGGGGCCAACCAACCCGTGCGCATCGCCAGGTTCTCCATCGACGGGAACGTCGCCTTCGGCGCGGTCGAGGGCGACAAGCCGGACGAGCTCGTCCTCGACATCATCAAGGGCATCCCGTTCACGGAACACGAGCTCTCCGGCACGAAGGTGCCGCTGAGCAAGGTCCGGCTCCTGCCGCCCGTGCTCCCCAGCAAGGTCGTGGCCTTCGGCCGCAATTACGCCGAGCACGCACGCGAACTCGGCAACGAGGTGCCCGACGCCCCGTTCGCCTTCTTCAAGCCGTCCACCTCCGTGGTGGGACCCGGGGACGACATCCAGTACCCGCCCTTCTCCGAGGACCTCCACCACGAGGCCGAACTGGCCGTGGTCATCGGCCGGATGTGCCGCGAGGTCCCGCGCGAACGCGTCAAGGACGTGATCTTCGGCTACACCTGCGCCAACGACATCACCGCGCGGGACGTCCAGAAGCGCGAGAAGCAGTGGGCCAGGGCCAAGGGCTTCGACTCCGCCTGCCCGCTCGGCCCCTGGGTGGAGACCGACCTCGACCCCGGCGACCTCACCGTCCAGCTCACGGTCAACGGGCAGCAGCGGCAGCTCGGCCGCACCAGCGAGATGATCCACTCCATCGAGGATCTGATCGTCAACATCACCGAGGCCATGACGCTGCTCCCCGGCGACGTGATCCTCACGGGCACCCCGGCAGGGGTCGGCCCGCTCGCTGTCGGCGACGAGGTCTCCGTCAGCATCGAAGGCATCGGCACTCTCACCAACAAGGTTGTCAAGCGTGGCTAGCGCACCCGGCTCCCCCGTACGCGTCCGTTTCTGTCCGTCGCCCACCGGTAACCCCCACGTGGGGCTGGTCCGCACCGCCCTGTTCAACTGGGCGTTCGCGCGGCACCACCAGGGCACCCTGGTCTTCCGCATCGAGGACACCGACGCGGCCCGCGACTCCGAGGAGTCCTACGGGCAGCTCCTCGACGCGATGCGCTGGCTGGGCTTCGACTGGGACGAGGGCCCCGAGATCGGCGGTCCGCACGCGCCGTACCGCCAGTCACAGCGGATGGACCTCTACAAGGACGTCGCCGAGAAGCTTCTCGCCGCCGGCCACGCCTACCGCTGCTACTGCTCCCAGGAGGAGCTGGACACCCGCCGCGAGGCCGCCCGCGCCGCCGGCAGGCCGTCCGGCTACGACGGTCACTGCCGCGACCTGAGCGCCGCGCGGGTCGAGGAGTACCAGGCCCAGGGCCGCACCCCGATCGTCCGTTTCCGGATGCCCGACGAGACGATCACCTTCACGGACCTGGTCCGCGGTGAGCTGACCTTCACCCCGGAGAACGTCCCGGACTACGGAATCGTCCGCGCCAACGGCGCCCCGCTGTACACGCTGGTCAACCCGGTCGACGACGCCCTGATGGAGATCACCCACGTCCTGCGCGGCGAGGACCTGCTCTCCTCCACCCCCCGCCAGATCGCCCTGTACAAGGCGCTGATCGAGCTGGGCATCGCCCAGGAGATCCCCTCCTTCGGCCACCTGCCGTACGTGATGGGCGAGGGCAACAAGAAGCTCTCCAAGCGCGACCCCGAGTCGTCGCTCAACCTCTACCGCGAGCGCGGCTTCCTGCCCGAGGGCCTGCTCAACTACCTCTCGCTGCTCGGCTGGTCCCTCTCGGCCGACCAGGACATCTTCACGATGGACGAGATGGTCGCGGCCTTCGACATCGCGGACGTGAACCCGAATCCGGCGCGCTTCGACCTCAAGAAGTGCGAGGCGATCAACGCCGACCACATCCGCCTGCTCGACGTGAAGGAGTTCACCGAGCGCTGCCGCCCGTGGCTGCGGGCCCCGTTCGCCCCCTGGGCGCCGGAGGACTTCGACGAGACGAAGTGGCAGGCGATCGCCCCGCACGCCCAGACCCGCCTCAAGGTCCTCTCCGAGATCACCGACAACGTCGACTTCCTCTTCCTCGCCGAGCCGGCCGTCGACGAGGCGAGCTGGACGAAGGCGATGAAGGAGGGCTCGGACGCCCTGCTCGCCACGGCCCGCGAGAAGCTGGAAGCGGCCGACTGGACCAGCCCGGAGGCGCTCAAGGAGGCCGTCCTGGCCGCCGGCGAGGCCCACGGCCTCAAGCTCGGCAAGGCCCAGGCCCCGGTCCGCGTCGCCGTCACCGGCCGCACGGTCGGCCTGCCCCTCTTCGAGTCCCTGGAGGTCCTGGGCAAGGAGAAGGCCCTGACCCGCATCGACGCGGCCCTGGCCAAACTCACCGCGTAAACCGTCGTACGGCTGTGAGGTGCGGCACCCCGTCCGGGGGCCGCACCTCGCCGTTCCACCGAACGCGCGTTACGCCGGCTGCATGCCGATCACAGCCGTCGTCCGGGACGTGGACGGCACCGTCTTCGACGCTGCGTACATCGGGGGATGACCCCCGAACCCCCAGCCGGTCCGGGTACCGTCGGCTGCATGCCGATCACAGCCGTCGTCTGGGACGTGGACGGCACCGTCTTCGACGCTGCGTACATCGGGGGATGACCCCCGAACCCCCAGCCGGTCCGGGTACCGTCGGCTGCATGCCGATCACAGCCGTCGTCTGGGACG
>NZ_JBHXHX010000003.1:279870-487870 GCF_042723915.1 Streptomyces sp. NPDC058335
ACGCTGCGTACATCGGGGGATGACCCCCGAACCCCCAGCCGGTCCGGGTACCGTCGGCTGCATGCCGATCACAGCCGTCGTCTGGGACGTGGACGACACCCTCTTCGACTACACGACCGCCGATCGCGAGGGCATGCGCAGCTATCTCATGGCGGAAGGCCTCCTCGACCGGTACGGCACCGCCGAGCGGGCGTTGGAGCGCTGGCGGGAGGCCACCGAACAGCAGTGGGCGCGCTTCTCCGCCGGCGGTCTGACCTTCGAGGAGCAGCGCCGCGACCGGGTCCGGGCCTTCCTGGAGCGGGAGATGACCGACGCCGAGGCAGAGGCCTGGTTCCAGCGCTACCTCGTGCACTACGAGACCGCCTGGGCCCTCTTCCCCGACGTGCTGCCCGTCCTGGACGCCCTCGCCGCCAGCCATCGGCACTCGGTGCTCTCCAACTCCAGCATCCACGTCCAGGACCACAAGCTCCGCGTCCTCGGCGTCCACGACCGCTTCGAGTCCATCCTGTGCGCGGCCGAGCTGGGCGTCTCCAAGCCCGAGGCCGGGGCCTTCCTCGCGGCCTGCGAGGCCCTCGGCCTGCCCCCGCACGAGGTGGCGTACGTCGGCGACCATCCGGAGATCGACGGCCGGGGCGCGGCGGAGGCCGGACTGCTCTCGGTGTGGATCGACCGCCACGGCGGCACGGCCACCGTCGATCTCCCGTCCGGACGGCACCGGATCGTCACCCTGGCCGAACTGCCCGCGCTCCTCGGCGCCGATACCCGTTTTGGAGCGCAGTCCACCTTCGGGTAATGTTCTTCCTGCGCCGCCGGGGAGCGGGCCGAAAGGCCGGGCCCCGGGGGAGCGAACTAGAACAAGATCCCCTCAGGGGCTTGCGTTCCAGTGGCCTATGGTGTAATTGGCAGCACGACTGATTCTGGTTCAGTTAGTCTTGGTTCGAGTCCAGGTAGGCCAGCTCGCAGATGCTTTGAGATCCAGCACAGTATCTGCGCCGCGGATGTCATCCGCAAAGCCCCCGTTGTGTAGCGGCCTAGCACGCTGCCCTCTCAAGGCAGTAGCGCCGGTTCGAATCCGGTCGGGGGTACAGATCCTTCCCGCGGGAACAGTCCGGGTCGCACCCGTTGTTGTCGATGCAGGATCGCTAGGGCCCCCGTTGTGTAGCGGCCTAGCACGCCGCCCTCTCAAGGCGGTAGCGCCGGTTCGAATCCGGTCGGGGGTACGAATTGGTCTAAACCATATTGGTCTATGGTGTAATTGGCAACACTACGGTTTCTGGTACCGTCATTCTTGGTTCGAGTCCAGGTAGACCAGCTCTGACCTGCGGAAACGCAGAGTCCAGGCCCCCGTTGTGTAGCGGCCTAGCACGCCGCCCTCTCAAGGCGGTAGCGCCGGTTCGAATCCGGTCGGGGGTACGCATCAGGGAAGGCCCTCCACTTCGGTGGAGGGCCTTCGCCGTTTCCCGACGCCGACGCGCATACGGCTCACTCGAAGCCGTACCGCCGTGCCGACTCCTCCTCCTGGGCCAGCCGGTGCAGTGCCTGGAGCATCGGCTCGACCAGGATCGTGCCCAGCACCGCCGTCTCGACCCGCTCCGCCTCCGTCTCCCGCGTCTCCACGAAGTCCAGGTCGAGGACGGCCGCGCGGTGCATCAACCGGGCGTAGGAAACGAGGAGTTCGGCGTCCCAGTCGTAGTCGAGCCGGCGCATCGCGGCCACCGCCACCACCAGCGAGCGGTAGGCGGGCGAGATGCTGGTGAGCAGTTCGGCGTTCCGCCAGCCCAGGGTCCGCAGGAGTTCGCTCGCCTCGCGCTGGGCGGCCCGGAGGTACTCGTCGTCCGTGTCCGGCTCGGGAACGTGCGGCAGGGCCCAGAGGGCCGCGCCGAGGCGGACCGTGCGGCCCAGGGAGTCGTCGTCGACGTGCCCGAGGACCTCCCGGACCGTGGCCACCGGCACCCTGCCCACCTGGATCATCGCCCGTACCAGCCGCAGCCGGCGCAGATGCTCCTCGTCGTACTCGGCGGTCGTCGCGTTGACCTGGCGACCGGGCCGCAGGAGTCCCTCGCGCAGGTAGTACTTGATCGTCGCGGTGGACACCCCGCTGCGTTTGCTCAGTTCGGCCAGTCGCATCCCTTGCGGCCCTCCTTGGTCAGCGGGACTATCCAAGCATGAGCGACTTGGAGAGCGCCGCTGACCGACCGGAGACCGACGAGGGGGAGAACATGTCCGGCAAGCCCGCCGCCAGCCGCACCACCGCCGACGCCCACGGTGACGTGGTCGTCCTGCTCATCGGGATGCGCGTCAACCACTTCTGGGCCGTGCACCAGTGGATGCCGGTCATGCTCGCGATGCTCCGCATGCTGGCCGAGCTGAAGAAGGACCCGAGCCGTGGGCTGCTCTCCCGCGTGCTGCTGACGGCCTCGCCGCGGACGTACTACGTCGTCCAGTACTGGGAGTCCGCGGACAAGCTGTACGCGTACGCGAGCGCGCCGGACGCCTTCCACCACGCCGTGTGGGCACGGGTGAACCGCATGGAGCGGGGCGGCAAGGTGCGGGGGCATGTGGGCATCTGGCACGAGGCGTACGTCGTGCCGGAGGGGCGCTACGAGGCGATCTACGGCGACATGCCGGCGTTCGGACTCGCGGCGGCGCACGGTCAGGTGCCGTTGGGAGAGCGGGGGCGGTCCGCGAAGGACCGGCTGGCCTGGCGCGCCCCGGCGTCGTAGGGACCGGATCCGGGGGGGGGGGGCAGAGCGTGCCGCGGCGTTGAGGCCCGCCCTGTTCCCTGGTTCCCGTCTCCTGCAGACGTCAGCCGGTGCGGCGCAAGGCCTCCGACAGGCGGCCCGCGGCGTCGATGACCGCCTGGGCGTGCATGCGGCCGGGGTGGCGGGTGAGGCGCTCGATGGGGCCGGAGACCGAGACGGCGGCCACCACCCGGTTCGACGGGCCGCGCACCGGTGCGGAGACGGACGCGACGCCCGGCTCCCGCTCGCCGATCGACTGGGCCCAGCCCCGGCGCCGTACGCCCGACAGGGCCGTCGCCGTGAAACGGGCGCCCTGGAGGCCGCGGTGGAGGCGCTCGGGCTCCTCCCAGGCCATCAGGATCTGCGCCGAGGAGCCCGCCTTCATCGTGAGCGTCGAGCCGACCGGGACCGTGTCCCGCAGACCCGACAGGCGCTCCGCCGCGGCGACGCAGATGCGCATGTCGCCCTGGCGGCGGTAGAGCTGGGCGCTCTCGCCCGTGATGTCACGGAGGTGGGTGAGCACCGGGCCGGCGGTCGCGAGGAGGCGGTCCTCGCCGGCCGCCGCGGCCAGTTCGGCCAGGCGCGGGCCGAGAATGAAACGGCCCTGCATGTCCCGCGCCACCATACGGTGGTGTTCCAGAGCCACGGCCAGACGGTGGGCCGTGGGTCGTGCGAGTCCGGTGGCAGCGACCAAGCCTGCGAGGGTGGCCGGACCGGACTCCAGGGCGCTCAGGACAAGGGCTGCCTTGTCCAGAACGCCTACGCCGCTACTGTTGTCCATGAAACGATATTCCCGTCTCACTCTGTGAAACGCAAGTTCAATTTTCCGTGAGACGCGCAACCCTTGGATGCACAGCGGCCCGAGGACCAACGGGCCTGGCGGCGGGTGCCCGGGAAGCAGGGGCGGCCGGTGAGCCGGAGGGGCGCGTTGCCGCCTCCACAAGATCTCTAGTTGGGCCGGCGCAGCTTGCCGGTCGGAGGGAAAGCGATGGGTAGGACACTCGCGGAGAAGGTCTGGGACGACCACGTCGTCCGGCGCGCCGAGGGCGAGCCCGATCTCCTCTTCATCGATCTGCACCTGCTGCACGAGGTGACCAGCCCGCAGGCCTTCGACGGCCTCCGCAAGGGCGGCCGACAGGTGCGCCGCCTCGACCTCACCATCGCGACCGAGGACCACAACACCCCGACCATCGACATCGACAAGCCGATCGCCGACCCGGTCTCGCGCATCCAGCTGGAGACGCTGCGCAAGAACTGCGCCGAGTTCGGCGTACGGCTGCACCCGCTGGGCGACGTCGAGCAGGGCGTCGTGCACGTCGTCGGCCCGCAGCTCGGACTGACCCAGCCCGGCATGACCGTCGTCTGCGGCGACTCCCACACCTCCACGCACGGCGCCTTCGGCGGCCTGGCCTTCGGCATCGGCACCTCGCAGGTCGAGCATGTGCTGGCCACCCAGACGCTGCCGATGGCCCGCCCGAAGACCATGGCGATCACCGTCGACGGCGAACTGCCCGACGGCGTCACCGCCAAGGACCTGATCCTGGCGATCATCGCGAGGATCGGCACCGGCGGCGGCCAGGGCTACGTCCTGGAGTACCGCGGCTCCGCCATCGAGAAGCTCTCGATGGAGGCCCGGATGACCATCTGCAACATGTCGATCGAGGCCGGCGCCCGCGCGGGCATGATCGCCCCCGACGAGACCACCTTCGAGTACCTCAAGGGCCGCCCGCACGCGCCCAAGGGCGAGGACTGGGACGCCGCGGTCGCGTACTGGAAGACGCTGAAGACGGACGCGGACGCCGAGTTCGACGCCGAGGTCGTCATCAAGGCCGGTGAACTGTCGCCGTTCGTCACCTGGGGCACCAACCCGGGCCAGGGCGCACCGCTTTCGGCAACCGTCCCCGACCCCGCTTCGTACGAAGACGCTTCGGAGCGCAACGCCGCCGAAAAGGCCCTGGAATACATGGGGTTGGAGGCCGGACAGCCGCTGCGCTCCATCAAGGTGGACACCGTCTTCGTAGGTTCCTGCACCAACGGGCGGATCGAGGACCTGCGCGCCGCCGCCGAGCTGGTGAAGGGCCGCAAAGTCGCCGACGGCGTACGGATGCTGGTCGTCCCCGGCTCCGCGCGGGTAGGTCTCCAGGCCGTCTCCGAGGGTCTGGACGTCGTCTTCAAGGAGGCCGGCGCCGAGTGGCGGCACGCGGGCTGCTCGATGTGTCTGGGCATGAACCCCGACCAGCTGGCGCCGGGTGAGCGCTCCGCGTCCACCTCCAACCGCAACTTCGAGGGCCGGCAGGGCAAGGGCGGTCGTACGCACCTGGTGTCCCCGCAGGTCGCGGCCGCCACGGCCGTCCTGGGCCACCTGGCCTCCCCGGCCGACCTGTCCGACGCCGAGACCCGTACGCCCGCTGGAGTCTGATCAGTCATGGAAGCATTCACCACGCACACCGGCCGGGCCGTCCCGCTGCGCCGCTCCAACGTCGACACCGACCAGATCATCCCTGCTCACTGGCTCAAGAAGGTCACGCGGGACGGGTTCGAGGACGGGCTGTTCGAGGCCTGGCGCAAGGACGGTTCGTTCATCCTCAACCAGCCCGAGCGCAAGGGTGCGACCGTCCTGGTGGCCGGCCCCGACTTCGGCACCGGGTCCTCCCGCGAGCACGCCGTCTGGGCACTCCAGAACTTCGGCTTCAAGGCCGTGATCTCGTCCCGTTTCGCCGACATCTTCCGCGGCAACTCGCTGAAGAACGGCCTGCTCACGGTGCTTCTGGAGCAGAAGATCGTGGACACGCTGTGGGAGCTGACCGAGCAGGATCCCACCGCCGAGATCACGGTCGACCTCGAGCGGCGCGAGGTGCGCGCCGAGGGCATCACCGCCGCCTTCGAACTCGACGAGAACGCCCGCTGGCGGCTGCTGAACGGGCTGGACGACATCTCCATCACGCTCCAGAACGAGCCCGACATCGCCGCGTACGAGGCCAAGCGGCCGTCGTACAAGCCGAGGACGCTCCAGAACTGATCCACAGCCGTTCCCGGCCTGACCCCGGCCTGACCCCGGCCTGATCCCGGTCTGATCCTGGTCTGACACCCGGCCTCACGCCTGGCCGAAGACGACCGGCTCTGGTCGAGTTTCGGCCACCGCGAATCCCCTCCGTACCCCCGATCGGCCCGATCGGGGGTACGGCCATGTCTGCACCCGTTCGGCCCCGCCGATCTTCGCCGTATCTCCCAACTTCCCACGTTACGACGGTGGTTGCCGGGGTACGCGCCCACCGAGGCGGCGTCCTCCCGAGGTCCCGGGGACCCCGCTCACGGCGCCAGTTGCCCCCTGGGCGGGCGACAACTCGCCCCAGATGGCACAATCTGTGCATGGAACACGACGGCCAACTCGAGCTCTATACGGCGGTCGCGAACCAACTCAAGGAAGCGCACGCAAGAGTGCGCGCACTGCAAGTCCCGGAGGGCGTACGGATGGCGCTGACCCGGAAGCTGCTGGTCATTACGGCCGCGGCCAAGCACGATCTCGCCGACGCGACAAGGCGGCTGGAGCGGTTCATGGCGGACCTCGACGCGGGACGCATCCCCGAAGAGGGGCGTTGATCGCCTCCGGAACAGCCGAGTTCGTTGCGGCACAAGGGTGATTAGCCCGTTTCGTGTTTGATTTGCGGTATATATCTGCCTAACGTGCGAAAACGCTTGAACACTTTCGTTCTGGCAATGTCTCCGAAGGGGAAGACGTGAACAAGGCGCAGCTCGTAGAAGCGATTGCCGACAAGGTGGGCGGCCGACAGCAGGCCGCCGACGCGGTCGACGCGGTCCTGGACGCCATCGTCCGCGCGACCGTCGCCGGGGACAGGGTCTCGGTCACCGGCTTCGGATCGTTCGAGAAGGTCGACCGTCCGGCCCGCTACGCCCGCAACCCCCAGACGGGCGAGCGGGTTCGGGTCAAGAAGACGTCCGTGCCGCGCTTCCGCGCGGGCCAGGGCTTCAAGGACCTGGTGAGCGGCTCGAAGAAGCTCCCGCGCGGCGGCGAGGTCGCCGTCAAGAAGGCCCCCAAGGGCAGCCTCTCCGGCCCGCCCCCCACCATCGCGAAGGCTGCCGGCAAGAAGGCCGCCGCCAAGAAGACCGCGACCGCTTCGAAGACGGCGGCGGCGAGGAAGACGGCGGCCAAGAAGACCACCGCGACGGCGAAGAAGACCGCCGCGAAGTCCACCGCCACGAAGTCCACCGCCACGAAGTCCACGGCCACGAAGTCCGCCGCCAAGAAGACGACGGGCGCCGCCGCGAAGAAGACCACGGCCCAGAAGGCCCCGGCGAAGAAGACGACGTCCAAGTCCGCCCCCGCCGCGAAGTCGACAGCGCGCAAGACCACCGCCAAGAAGACCACCGCCCGCAAGAAGTAGGGGCTCAGGTTCACTCACGCGCCGGGCCGGACTCCCTCTCGGAGTCCGGCCCGCGGCGTTTTCCGGACACCTGCCAGGTCAGAACGTCTGGAGGGTGACCAGCGTGATGCGCCGGGAGTCGCCCTCGCCCTCGGTCTCGATCCGCACCCGCTGTCCGGGGCGCAGCAGCCTCAGCCCGCCCGCGTCGAACGCCGGGGCGTCGAAGGGCACCGGGGTGCCGTCGTCCAACAGCACCTGCCCGCTGCGGGTGCCGGCGTCGTACGTGTATGCGGTGGCCTGCATGACCGGAAGCCTACTGCCCCGGAATCAGCAGGCGCGCGGCCGCGGCGGCCGTTCGTGGACCCACCCCGAGCGCCAGGGCCGCCCGCAGATCCTCGCCGGTGTCCACGTCCTGGCGTACGGAATCCACGGCCGTCGGCCGGAGTTCCACGGCTCCGGAGGCGCGGTGCCGGGCGCGGGAATCGGTGCCGAAAGCGGGAAGCAATTCACGGCCGGGGGCCACCGCGAGAAGAGTTGTACCGATTGCGGCCGCATCGGCGAGAAAAGAGCGGGGGAATTCCGCGGCGGCATCCAGGACGCGGGCCAATTCCGGCGGACGCAGTGCGGGAAGATCGGCGTTGAGTGCGGCCACCGCACCGTCGGGAAGTGTGGCGCGCACCGCGGTCGCCGCATGTGCCAGGGCGGCGTTCAGCCCAGCGCGCGGCTCGTCGGGGACGATGCGCGCGCCGAGCGCCGCGAGTTCGCGCCCGGCCAGCTCGTCGTTCGTGACCACGGCCACATCGCGCACCGCGGCACAGGCCAGCGCGGCCGTCACGGTGTCCACGGCGAAGGCCAGGGCGAGGCCCGGACGCAGCGCGTCGGCGGCGGTGTCCGCGAGCCTGCTCTTGGCCAGCGCCAAAGGCTTCAGGGGGATGACCAAGCTCCACTGCACCGGCGTACCGTCTCTCTCTCGTCGCGGACATTGTCCCCCGGTCCCTCCGGCGCGACCTCGGCCGGGGCGTACGGTGTTCTCGACAGACCGGCGGCCCGGGGCGACACTTGTCCGGCCCCAGGCTCGGAGGAAGTCAGGGAAGTCCTAGAGGAAGGTGTCCGCGTGCCCCGCCGCAGAATCGGCTTCTGGTACCGCTTCGCAGCGGTGCTCTGCAAACCGCCGCTGGTGATTCTGATCAAGCGGGACTGGCGCGGCACGGAGCACATTCCGGCCGAGGGCGGGTTTATCACCGCGGTCAACCACAATTCGCACCTCGACCCCTTCGCATACGCGCACTACCAGTACAACAGCGGACGGGTTCCGCGATTCCTGGCGAAGAGCGGGCTTTTCAGGAAGGGATTCGTCGGCGCCGCGATGCGCGGCACCGGACAGATCCCCGTCTACCGCGAGTCCACGGACGCGCTCAGCGCCTTCCGGGCCGCGATCGACGCGGTGGAGCGCGGCGAATGCGTCGCCTTCTATCCCGAGGGCACCCTGACCCGTGACCCCGACGGCTGGCCGATGACCGCCAAGACCGGGGCCGCGCGCGTCGCCCTCCAGACCAGGTGCCCGGTGATCCCGGTCGCGCAGTGGGGCGTCAACGAACTGCTGCCGCCCTACGCCAAGAAGCCCGACCTGCTTCCGCGCAAGACCCACCACGTCCTGGCGGGCCCGCCCGTGGATCTCTCCCGGTTCTACGACCGGGAGATGACTCCCGAACTGCTGAAGGAGGCGACGGAGGTCATCATGGCCGCCGTCACCCGCCAGCTGGAGGAGATCCGCGGCGAGAAGGCGCCCGACAGACCCTACGACCCGCGCCGTGAGCGGATCGAGCAGCGGCGCCGGACCCAGGCGCAGACCAGCCACGGCAGGTCCCAGGCGCGGACCGGCCACAAGGGGGAGAACAGCAAGTGAGCAAGCCCGTCAAGGCCGCCGTCTTCGGCACCGGTTCCTGGGGTACGGCCTTCGGCACGGTCCTCGCCGACGCGGGCTGCGAGGTGACGCTGTGGGCGCGCCGCGCCCGGCTCGCCGACACGGTCAACTCCACGCGGAGCAACCCGGACTACCTCCCCGGCGTCGAACTCCCGGAGAACCTCCGTGCCACCGCGGACCCCGCCGAGGCCGCCCGCGACGCCGACTTCACCGTCCTCGCCATCCCCTCGCAGACCCTGCGCGACAACCTCGCCGCCTGGCGCCCGCTGCTCGCCCCGGGCACCGTCCTCGTCTCGCTGATGAAGGGCGTCGAACTCGGTACGACCATGCGGATGAGCGAGGTGATCGAGGACGTCGCCGAGGTGGGCCGGGACCGGATCGCCGTGGTCACCGGGCCCAACCTCGCCAAGGAGATCGCCTCGCGCAGGCCGGCCGCGGCCGTGGTCGCCTGCACCGACGAGAGCGTCGCCCAGCGGCTCCAGGCGGCCTGCCACACGCCGTACTTCCGCCCGTACACCAACACCGACGTCGTCGGCTGCGAACTCGGCGGCGCGGTGAAGAACGTCATCGGGCTCGCCGTCGGCATCGCGGACGGCATGGGCCTCGGCGACAACGCCAAGGGCTCGCTGATCACGCGCGGACTCGCCGAGACCACCCGGCTGGGCCTGGCGATGGGCGCCGACCCGCTGACCTTCTCCGGACTCGCGGGCCTCGGCGACCTGGTGGCGACCTGCTCCTCGCCGCTCTCCCGCAACCACACATTCGGCACCAACCTCGGCAGGGGCATGACCCTCCAGGAGACCATCGCGGTCACCAAGCAGACCGCCGAGGGCGTCAAGTCCTGTGAGTCCGTGCTGGATCTGGCCCGCCGGCACGGCGTCGACATGCCCATCACGGAAACCGTCGTCGGGATCGTCCACGAGGGGAAGCCGCCGATGGTCGCCCTCAAGGAGCTGATGTCGCGCAGCGCGAAGCCCGAACGACGCTGAGCGACCCCCCTGAGTCGACGCTGTATCCGCGCCCTACCACCGGGTACTCTCATGCCGATATGAGCACCGAGAACCTTCCCCAGAGCCCTGAGCAGCCGTCTCGTAAGCCGCGTGTGGCCGTCGTGTTCGGCGGACGCAGCTCCGAGCACGGGATCTCCATGGTCACCGCCGGCGCAGTCCTCAAGGCCATCGACCGGACCAAGTACGAGGTCCTGCCGATCGGCATCACCCGGGAAGGCCGGTGGGTGCTCACCGCCGACGAGCCGGAGCGGATGGCGATCACCGAGCGCCGTACTCCGAGCGTCGAGGAACTCGCCGACTCGCAGGAGGGCGCCGTGGTGCTCTCCGTCGACCCCGCGAACCGCGAAGTCGTCTACAGCGAGCCCGGATCGGTGCCCAAGGCCCTCGGTGACGTCGACGTCGTCTTCCCGGTCCTGCACGGCCCCTACGGCGAGGACGGCACCCTCCAGGGACTGCTGGAGCTGTCCGGTGTGCCGTACGTGGGCTCGGGTGTGCTCGCCTCGGCCGTCGGCCAGGACAAGGAGTACATGAAGCGGGTGTTCACCTCCTTCGGGCTGAAGGTCGGCCCGTACGTGGTGATCCGGCCGCGCGAGTGGGAGCGGGACGAGTCTGCCGCCCGCAAGAGGATCGTCGACTTCGCCGGTGAGCACGGCTGGCCCCTGTTCGTGAAGCCCGCGCGCGCGGGTTCCTCGATCGGCATCACCAAGGTCGACGATCTGTCGGGGCTGGACGAGGCCGTCGCCGAGGCACAGCGCCACGACCCGAAGATCCTCGTCGAGGCGGCGCTGCGCGGCCGCGAGATCGAGTGCGGCGTCCTGGAGTTCGAGGACGGGCCGCGTGCCTCCGCGCCGGCCGAGATCCCGCCGCCGGACGCGCACGCGTACTACGACTTCGAGGCCAAGTACATCGACTCGACCCCCGGTCTCGTGCCGGCCCCGCTGACGCCGGAGGAGACCGCGGAGGTCCAGCGGCTCGCGGTGGACGCCTTCGATGCCGCCTCCTGCGAGGGGCTGGTCCGGGCGGACTTCTTCCTCACGGAGGACGGCGAGTTCGTCATCAACGAGATCAACACAATGCCGGGCTTCACGCCGATCTCGATGTACCCGCAGATGTGGCAGGCGAGCGGGATCAGCTATCCGGAACTGGTGGACAGGCTGGTGCAGGCGGCGCTGCGGCGGTCGACGGGCCTGCGCTGAGCCGGACAGTCCTAGTCGGCGATCCCTTCGGGGATCGCCTTCTTGACGGCAGGGGCGAGGTCGACCAGCACTCCGGTGCTGTCCTGTCCCTCAGGCACCGTCACCTCGACGTACGCGCTGCGATTGGCGGTGGTGAAGCGGTACGCTCCGTCGTCCTGCTTCTCCATCAGCCAGTCGACGCCGTTCACACCGCCGGCGACCGCGTCCGGGTCGCCGCCTTCGGCCACCTTGGGGTCGATCATCCTGGGCGGCCGTACGACACCGCAGCGCAGTATGATCGCCGGGCTTCCCCAGCCCGCCGTCAGTGCGGACGCGGGCTCGGGATCCTCGCGGTCCAGACCGTCCAGTTTCGTCGGCAGCGCCTTGTCCAGGTTCCGGCACAGCTTCGTGACCTTCGTACTCGGACCGGGAACCGCCGTCGACGCACTGTCGTCTGCTGAGGAGCAGCCCGCGACCGTGATCAGCACGGCAAGCGCGGGCGGCCCGACGAGGATGCGGTACCGGTGACGGAAGAAGTTCACCGGCCAAGGGTAGACGGGGGCTACAGATGCACCACCGGGCAGGTCAGGGTGCGGGTGATCCCGTCCACCTGCTGGACCTTGGCGACCACCATGCGACCGAGGTCGTCGACCGTGTCGGCCTGGGCCCGCACGATCACGTCGTAGGGACCTGTGACGTCCTCGGCCTGGACGATCCCAGGGATCTTGCTGATCGTCTCGGCGACGGTCGACGCTTTGCCGACCTCCGTCTGGATCAGGATGTACGCCTGTACCACGGAACCTCCAGGGCGGCCACGAGGATCATGTGGGGAAAAGGAACGCCACGGTATCGCGTCGCCGCTCGCCGCGGGGAGACCTGCGGGGACCGCGGCTCGCGCGCCGGGGTGCAGGCACGACCGAAGTTGACGGTTGTCTCGACCGTATCGAGGACACTGGTGACGCGCGACCGGGCACGGACAGGGACAGAAGGGGAGCTGGGGCGATGAAGGGCACTGTTGGTGAGCTCGGGGAGTTCGGGCTCATCAGGGAGCTCACCTCCCGTCTCACCACCACATCGGCGGTCCGGGTCGGACCCGGTGACGACGCCGCGGTGGTGGCCGCGCCCGACCGCCGGGTCGTGGCGAGCACCGACATCCTGCTGGAGGGCCGGCACTTCCGCCGGGACTGGTCCACCGCCTACGACGTCGGCCGCAAGGCCGCCGCCCAGAACCTCGCCGACATCGCCGCGATGGGCGCCGTGCCGACCGCACTGCTCCTCGGCCTCGTCGTGCCCGGCGAGCTGCCGGTCACCTGGCCCACCGAGCTGATGGACGGCCTGCGCGACGAGTGCCAGGTGGCCGGCGCCTCGGTGGTCGGCGGCGATGTCGTACGCGGCGACACGATCATGGTGTCGATCACCGCGCTCGGTGATCTGCGCAACCAGGAGCCGATCACCCGTTCCGGCGCCCAGCCGGGGGACATCGTCGCGGTGACCGGCTGGCTGGGCTGGTCCGCCGCCGGGTACGCGGTCCTCTCCCGCGGATTCCGCTCGCCCCGCGCCTTCGTCGAGGCCCACCGCCGCCCCGAGCCGCCGTACCACGCCGGTCCCGCGGCCGCCGCGTTGGGCGCGACCTCGATGTGCGACGTGAGCGACGGGCTGATCGCCGACCTGGGGCACATCGCCGAGGCCAGCAAGGTCCGCATCGACATCCGCTCCGGCGCGATCGACGTGCCCACCCAGATGTACGACATCGGGCAGGCCGTCGGCGTCGATCCCATCCAGTGGGTGCTGACCGGCGGAGAGGACCACGCGATCGTGGCGACCTTCCCGCCGGACGTGAAGCTCCCGGCCCGCTGGAAGGTGATCGGCGAGGTCCTCAACCCGTCCGCCCTGCCCCAGGTGACGGTCGACGGGGCGCCCTGGACCAGCAAGGGCGGCTGGGACCACTTCGGGGACGTGGAGTCGTGATACCCCCGAGGGTGCTGACGGTGGCCGGCTCCGACTCCGGCGGCGGCGCGGGTATCCAGGCCGACCTCAAGACGATGCTCGCGCTCGGCACGCACGGCATGAGCGTGATCACCGCCGTCACCGCGCAGAACTCCGTGGGCGTACAAGGCGCTTGGGAGCTGCCCGTGGAGGCGGTGCGCGCCCAGTACCGCAGCGTCGTCGACGACATCGGCGTCCAGGCCGTGAAGACCGGGATGCTGTCCTCCGCCGAACTCGTCGAAGCGGTCGCCGAGTTGATCGCCGACACGGACGCGCCGGTGGTCGTCGACCCGGTCGGCGTCTCCAAGCACGGCGACCCGCTGCTGGCCGCCTCGGCCCTCGACTCCGTCCGCACCAAGCTGCTGCCGGCCGCCACCGTCGCCACGCCCAACCTCGACGAGGTGGCCCAACTGACCGGCGTACGCGTCGAGTCGGAGCGCGAACTGGGGCGGGCCGCGGCGGCCGTCCTGGCGTACGGGCCGCGCTGGGTGCTGATCAAGGGCGGTCATCTGCCCGGCGACGCCGTCGATCTGCTCACCGACGGCTCCGAGGAGTACTGGCTGCGCGCGCCCCGGCACGACAACCGGCACACGCACGGCACGGGCTGCACCCTCGCGTCGGCGATCGCGGCACAGCTTGCGAAGGGGGAGACGGTGCCGGAGGCGGTGGCGGCGGCCAAGGAGTACGTCACCGGGGCGATCGCCGCCGGCTTCGCACTCGGCGGTGGGATCGGGCCCGTGGACCACGGCTGGAGGCTCGGGCGGGCGCGGGACCTCACGCCGCCGGGTACTCCCGGAGCCTGATGTCCGTCGCCGCCCGCTCCGTGAGCTTCTTGCAGAAGTCCGCCAGCAGGCGGGAGCTGAGCAGCCGGTACGTCCGGTCGTGGGTGCGGACGCGCCGCTCGGCCGGCGGGGTCGAACGGGTCCGCGTTGCCCGAGATCTGCTGGCAGTCCTGGCGAAGTCCCGGATCCGCGTCTCGTACTCGGCCAACGCCGTACGGTCGCCGCCCGCCGGCGCCGGCTCACCGGCCAGGGACGTACGCGCCCACGCCCCTCTCGCCGTGCCGCCCATCGTCGCGCCGTACCCGGTGTCCCCGAGGAGGGCCACCCGGCCCTTCGTGAGGCGTTCGACGTGGATCTGGGCGACCGCGTCGAAGTACCGGTCGTCCACGTCCCCAAGAGCCCTGTGGACGTTCGGCCTACCCGCCGGCCCTCGGTCGGACGGTCGGCGGAGACGCTGTGCCCGGCGGCGAGGGGGGTGCCGTCGTCCGTGCGGAGAGCGAGGGAGCCCAGGACGCCGACGCGCATGGGCCGGGTTCTGGCGGGTCGGGGCGGTCGTTCTGCGGGCATGGCAGAAAGCCGGCCCACCACAGGTGGACCGGCTTTGTGCAGCAACCAGCAGTGGCCGCGCGCGATGGAGGTCCCCCCGTCTCGAGCGAAGCCGAGAGGTGGGGGATATGCGTCAGCGCGAGACCTTGCCGGCCTTGATGCACGAGGTGCAAGCGTTCACGCGCTTCGGCGTCCCACCGACCACGGTACGCACGCGCTGGATGTTCGGGTTCCAGCGACGGGGCGTACGACGGTGGGAGTGCGAGATGCTATTGCCGAAGCCCGGCCCCTTGCCGCAGACGTCGCAGTTGGCAGCCACCGGTCACTCCAAAGACTTCAGATGCACTTACGGTTGATCCCGGCATGCCGGGATCAAGATCGTGGGATCGAAATCTGAGTGGCGCTGCCGGGGGGATGGCCCGATGGGATCGGGCAACCGGAGCAGCATACAACGGCTGCGCCAGTACAACGAAACTACCATGGCTGGTCAGGGCCCGGCCCCGGCCCTCTACCGGTGGAACCCCGCCCACGGTCTACGCTGCGTCCCAGTCCAGCAGCTCAGGGAGGCGCAGGTGCCGCAGGTGCCGCAGACATTCTTCGATGCTCTCGCGGTGCGCACCTGGTGTGGTCTCGCGCTCCGGGCGCTGGGACGCGCGCGTGAGGAGATCGACGCGATCAACGTGTATCCGGTCGCCGACGGGGACACCGGAACCAACCTCTACCTGACCGTGGAGTCCGCCGCTACCGCCGTCGAGGCGGTGTTCGCCGGCCACGCGGCAGGCTCCGGGCCCGACGGCACCCCTTCCCTCGCCGATGCCGCGCGCGCGATGGCGCACGGAGCGCTCATAGGCGCGCGCGGGAACTCCGGGACGATCCTGGCGCAGTTGCTGCGCGGCATGGCCCAGGTGCTCGCCGCCGAGGGGGAGAGCCCTCGCACCGACGCGGAGGGGCTGCGCCTGGCGCTGCGGCAAGCCGCCGACTCCGCCCGCCGGGCCGTGGCCCACCCGGTCGAGGGCACGGTCCTGTCGGTCGCCTCGGCCGCCGCCGACGCGGCGGGAGGGGCTGAGGGGGACTGCGGGACGGTCGCGAAGGCCGCCTACCGGGGCGCTTGCACGGCACTCGCCGCGACGCCGGGCCAGCTGGCCGTCCTGGCGCGTGCCGGGGTGGTGGACGCGGGCGGGCGGGGGCTGGTGGCGGTGCTCGCGGCGCTGGTGGAGACGTTCACGGGGGAGATGCCGGCCTCCGAGCAGGGTGGCCGTGCTTCCGTGGGCGGCTCGGTGGGCGCCTCCGTGGACGTCCACGCGGCCGGGCTCCCCGCGAGCGAGGAGGAGTGTGCCGACGACGGCCCCGGGAGCGGCGGGCCCGCCTTCGAGGTGATCTACCTGCTGGAGGCCGAGGACGCGGCCGTCGACCGGCTGCGGCAGCGGCTCGACGCGCTGGGGGACTCCCTCGTCGTGGTGGGCGGCGACGGGCTGTGGAACGTGCATGTGCACGTGGACGACGCCGGCGCCGCCGTGGAGGCGGGCGTCGAGGCCGGCCGGCCGTACCGGATCCGCGTCACGCACTTCGGAGCCGACGACGTGCACGCACGCGGGGGCGAGCGTCCGCCCCGCGAGCGCGTCCAGCGGGCGGTCGTCGCCGTCGTACCCGGCGAGGGACTGGCCGGTCTGTACACCGAGGCCGGCGCGACCACCGTGCTCGCGCGCCCCGGGGAGCCGCCCGCCAGCGGGGAGCTGGTCCAGGCCGTGCGGCGGGCCCACGCGCGCGAGGTCGTACTGCTGCCCAACGACGCCGACCTGCGTCACACCGCGGCCGCGGCGGCCGAGCAGGCCCGCGCGGAGGGCATCCGGGTGGCCCTGATCCCGACCCGTTCCGCGGTCCAGGGGATCGCCGCGCTCGCCGTGTACGAACCGGCCCGCCGCTTCGACGAGGACGTCGTCTCGATGACCTCGGCGGCCGGCGCCACCCGCTACGCCGAGGTCACCGTCGCCGAACGGCAGTCCTGGACCATGGCCGGCATCTGTCAGGCCGGCGACGTCCTCGGCCTCATCGACGGCGACGTGGCCGTCATCGGCGCCGACGTCACCGCCACCGCCGAGACCGTCCTGGACCGCATGCTGGCGGCCGGCGGCGAACTCGTCACCCTCGTACTCGGCGACGAGGCTCCCGAAGGCGTCGCCGAGCGCCTGGAGGCGCGGGTGCGGGAGGCGTACCTCGCCGTCGACACGGTGGTCTACCACGGGGGACGGCAAGGCGCGCTGCTGCTCATCGGGGTGGAGTGACGGTCGACCCCGGACGCGGTGATCGCCGCCCGGCACCTCCACCCCGGCCCCGCTACCCCAGTTCCGCCGTCGCCTCATCCGCCGCCTGAAGCAGCTGCTCCGCCTCCGCCCGCCGCGCCCGTACGGTCTCCTCGTCCCCGCCCTCGAAGTCGGGGTCGGTCTCCGCTTCCGCGTACGCCCTGAGCACCGCACGCGCGCGTGCCGCTGCCTGCGAGGGACGCCCCAGGTCGGCCTCCAGCCAGCCCGCGGCCAGCTCCGCGCCGGTGCGCGGCGGAAGGGCGGCGTCCTCGAGGGAGACGAACACCGCGACCGCCTCCGACATCTGGGACAGCGCCCCCTCCATGGCGGCACGGATCGAGTCGTCGTCGGCGTCCTCGGCGGCCGAGCGGGCCAGGAGATCGCCGAACTGTCGGTGCGTGTGGCCGAGTTCGAGGACCAGCCGCTGGCGCGTCTCCTCGTCGTCCGCCACCTCCAGCGCGTCCGCGCACTCCCCGACGGCGCCCGCCATCAGCTTGCGCGCCGGGTCCGCGCCGTCCTGCGTGCGCAACGCCAGCCACGCGCGGGCCCGCAAGGACCGCACCAGCCCGTGCACGTTGCCCAGGGAGCGCCACAGGTCGCCCGCGCGCGCGTACGCCCGGTCCGCTTCGGCGTGCAGCCCCGCCTGGCCGAGTGACTCGGCGGCGAGGTGCGCCAGCGTCGCGTGGTCGTGCTGCTCGGGCCAGTGCCGGGCGGTCTCGGCGGCCTGCAACCGGCGTTCGGCGGCGGCCCGGTGCTCGCCCAGCTCGCTCAGACAGTCGCCGAGCCACCACTGCGTCTGCACGACCGCCCCGTCGCCGTGCGCCTCGGCGGTCAGGTCGGCCAGCGCCGACTCCAGCACCTCCGCGGCCTCGGCCCACCGGCCCTGCCGCACCAGGAACCCGCCCAGCTGGTGCCGCGCCCACGCGCCGAACGTCGGGCCCTCGCCGGCCTCGTCGGCCCAGTGCGCCGCCTCCAGGGCGTGCTCGGCGGCCTCGTCCGCCGCCCCCCGGCCCCCGACGACCTCGGCGAGCTGGAGGTGCAGCTGCGCCCGGCCGACCGGCTCCAGGAACCGGCCACCGTGCTCCAGGGCCGCCCGCAGCGCCCGCTCCGTCTCCACCATGTCGCCCAGGTGGTGCGCGAGCCCCGCCAGCTTGGCCTCGTACTCCACGGCGAACCAGGGCAGCCCCGCCCCGACGAACTCCGCGGCGGCCCGCGCGAACAGCTCGGCGCCCGCCTCCGCGTCGCCCGTGCGCGCGGTCAGCTCGGCCAGCATCGCGTGCCCCTCGGCGACCCGCGCGACGAGCCGTACGTCGTCCCCTGCCCGCCCCTCGACGAGCGCGAGCAGCTCCCGTACGGCCGCCTCGGCCTCCGTCAGGGCCCGCTCGGCGACGGGGCCCTCGGCCTCGTGGACGCGCCGCATCAGGATCCGCGCCCGGCCCATGAGGACCCCCGCCGCCTGCCGCACCTCCGTGCCGCCCTCGGCGTACAGGGCGAGCACCCGGTCGTACGGCCCGGCGACCGCGGCGAGCGCCTCGTCGATCTCTCCGGCGAGCGCGCGGACGTAGGCCCCGCGCGCGCGTGCCGCCAGAGCCTCACCGGGGTCGCCCGCCTCCGCGTACAGCCCGGCGGCCTGCTCGAACGTTTCGGCGCCCTCCGGGCCCAGCTCCATCGCCTGATGGTCGGCGATCTCCGCGCGGTCACGCGCGTCCAGCTCGGCCCCCTGATCCCCCTCCGCGGCCAACGCCACCGCCGCCCACGCCTCCACGGCGTGCGGCTGCAACGTGTCCGACAGCCGCCGCGCCTCGGCGAGCAGCGCGGGCAGATCCGGCGCACCCGCATCCTCCGCCGCGGGCGGAGCCGGGGGAACGACCGCAGGAGCCGACGGACGTACCGCGCGCACGCCCAGCGGCAGCCGCTCCACCAGCGGCTCCTGCGCCATACGCGCGCGTGCCCGCTCACTGATGTGCGACGTGCCGTTGCGCTCGTCGAACCGCGCGGCCAGCGCGAGCGCCTCCCCGCGCGCGTGGACGGCCAGATCGGCCGCCGTCCACACCCGCCCGGCCGGCCCGGGGACCTGCTGTCCGCCCAGGCCCAGCGCGGACAGCCGCTCCATGAGCAGCACGACCACACTCAGGAAGTCCAGCCTGCTGCGCGGCTGCCCGTCGTCCGTGAAGTACGCCGGGCGCTCCGCGAGCAGCTCCAGGCCCCGCGCCTCGTTGCCGGTCAGCGCGCAGAACTCCACATGGTCGGCGTACGCGCCCCGCATGCTCTCCATCGCCCGCACCAGCCGGAAGCCGCGCAGGTGATGCGCGCGCGCCTCCTCCAGGCGGCCCAGCCGCAACAGTGGCACCAGGGACGACGCGAGCGCGTTGTGCGGCTCGTGCGCGCACGTGTACGCGCCCTCCAGCACGGGTGCCCACAGCTCCAGGGCCTCGGCGTCCCGGCCCTGCTCAGCCCGCCACCAGCCCTGCCCCTGCAACTCGCACGCGTGGCAGTCGGCCATGCTGTCGCGGTCCGCGGCCAGCCAGGCCGCGAACGCGCGCTCGGCCCGCTCCTCGTCCCCGACATGCGCGGCCACACTGAACTCGGCGCTGCGCACGGCCCGCTCGGAGTGCCCGGCGAGCCGGTAGCGGTGTTCCATCTCGCCGAGCCACTTCTCCACCGACGCCAGCGGAACGTGCGGCTGGTCGAGCATGCCGGCCGACATCCACTTGAAGACCCAGTGCAGTGAGTGTGTCTCGTGCGCGTCGAAGTCCTCGGGCCGTTCGTCCCACATGCGCAGCAGGCGCGCGAACGGGACGAACATCCTGTCCTTCTCGGAGCTGTAGTTGTAGACCTTCAGCTGGTGTCCGAGCGCCTCGATCACGGCGAGCGGGATGTTCAGCTTCTCGGCCTCCGCCAGCAGCAGTTCCGCGCGCGCGTTGCGGGCCGGGCCCTCCGGCTGCTCGCCGTTCTCCGCCATCGCCCGGCGCAGGGAGTCGAAGTCCGTGATCGCGGTCATCGCCGGCCGTCCTCCTCAGGTGTGGCTTCCCCGTGCGTGGCCCACTCCAGCAGGCCGATGAACGCCCGGTTCAGGAGCGCGGAGTCCGCCGGCCGCAGCGGCCGCTGCGCCATCAGCAGCGCCTGCCCGTACAGCGACTCCGTGGCGGTGCCGATCAGCTCGGCGTCCCGCAGGGAACTGATCCGCCGGATCAGTGGGTTGAGATGGTTGAGCACCAGACGCGCGCGCGGGGCGCTGCCGCGCAGCGAGCCCAGGATGCCCGCCCACAGGTCGTCGGCCTGCGACTCGGCGTCGGCCCGCGCCTGCTCGTGCCGGGCCGCCCGGTCGTCCAGGTGCAGCGCGGGCACCGACAGCGGGTGGAAGGCGCGCAGGACGACGTCACAGCCCAGCGGGTCGAGCCTCGCCCGCGCGGCCGCCAGGAAACCCGACAGCGCCAGCTCCTCCGCCGCGTCCACGGCGTCCAGGTGCGCGGTCACGGTGTCCGCGTCCAGCTCGGTGACCACCGTCCCCGGCCGCACCGACGGCAGCGCCTCGACCAGCTCGCTGTCGTACGTGTAACCGCCGTTGATCACGCCGACACCCTGGGCGGACGCGATCGGCGCGACCTGCCGGTACTCCTCCACGGTCCGGGTGAAGTGCACCACCGGATGCCGCTGCGCGAACTCCTCCAGCGACAGCCGCCCGTCGGTCGTCTCGAACGGCAGCCACGGCAGCATCGTCCGCAGCATCTCCCTGTCGTGCCGCGCCAGGGACTTCACCCCCAGGTGGTGCACGGCCAGGAACGCCCCCAGCCGCTCCGGATCCCCGGCCGCCAGCCCCGTCAGCCATGCCCGGATCCGCTCGCCCAGCGCCTCCCGTACGGCCGCCAGCGTCTCGTCCTCGTACAGCGACTCGCGCGAGGCCGTGGGCCGCAGGCTGTCGGTGTCCAGGACGCAGCGCACGAAGAACGCCCAGTCGGGCAGCAGCTGTTCGGCCCGGTCGGTCAGCAACATGCCCTTCAGATGCACCCGGTGACCCGCCCGCTGGGCGGGACTGACCGCGGCCGGCAGCACGTACGCCACCCCGCGGATCCCCGCCAGCGGAACGTTCAGCTCGACCGAGTCCAACGGCGTGAACCCGAACAGCTCATGACAGTGCCGGGCCAGCGCCACCCGCCGGTTCGCGGGAGAGGCGTACGGCCGGTCCCACGGCGCCGGCAGATCGGTGACCGCCTCCTCGCCGACCTTGACGTCGTACGGAAGCAGTGAGCCGAAGTCGCGCGCCAGTTGCAGGACCCGCTGCCCGGTGAGCCACTCCGCGGCACCGGCCCGCGCCACCAGATGCACGGTCGTGCCCGGCTCGGGGCGCTCGTCGTGGGGCAGCGTCCGCACGGTGTACGAACCGTCGTCGCGGGCCGTCCACTCCACCGGCGGCGCGCCGGGCGTACGGGAACTGCGGCTGACCACGCGGATGCGCTCGGCGACCACGAAGCAGGCCAGCAACCCGATGCCGAACTGCCCGAGGAAGTCGGAGCGGGCCTCCTGAAGCCCGTCCGCCCGCTTGGAACTGCGTCCGATGGTGGCCAGCAGGCTGTGCACGTCGGACTCGGTGAGCCCGACGCCGGAATCCTCCACCCGCAGCTCCCCGTCCGAGGCGAACAGCCGCACCCGCGCCGGGGCGCCGGGCTCCTCCGCCCGCCGGGCGGTGATGGCGTCCACGGCGTTCTGGAGCAGTTCGCGCAGATAGACCCTGGGACTGGAGTAGAGGTGATGGGACAGGAGGTCCACCAGGCCACGCAGGTCGACCTGGAACGTATGAGGTGACGGTGATGCCTGGGATGACGGTGAGGTCTGGGAGTCCATCGCTGCTGCGCCGCGGCTTGGGGAGATCGACGGCGCGGGGTCGGGCGGTCCCGGTGGGGCGGTGACCGCGGGGGATGGCCGGAGCGCGCCATCCTAGAGCCGGAACGAGCCGCCTGACCAGGGGTTTCGGGATATGTATACGGCAATGTCAGTGGGGTGGTGTGCAATGGATCTCGTGCCCGCGCTCGAAGAACCGCTCAAAAAGGTGCTTGGCCCACCGACCGCGAAGGTGATGGCCGAGCACCTCGGCCTGCACACCGTCGGCGACCTGCTGCACCACTACCCGCGCAGATACGAGGAGCGTGGCCAGCTCACGCACCTCGCCGACCTCCCGATGGACGAGCACGTCACCGTGGTCGCCCAGGTCGCCGACGCCCGCCTGCACACCTTCGCCTCGTCCAAAGCCCCCCGCGGCAAGGGCCAGCGCCTGGAGGTCACCATCACCGACGGCAGCGGCCGCCTCCAGCTGGTCTTCTTCGGCAACGGCGTGCACAAGCCCCACAAAGAACTCCTGCCGGGCACCCGCGCGATGTTCTCCGGCAAGGTGTCCCTCTTCAACCGCCGCCTCCAGCTGGCCCATCCGGCGTACGAGCTGCTGCGCAGCGACACCGACGAGACCGTCGAGACCTGGGCCGGCGCCCTCATCCCGATCTACCCGGCGACCGCCAAACTCGAGTCCTGGAAGATCGGCAAGGCGATCCAGACGGTCCTGCCCAGCGCCCAGGAAGCCGTCGACCCGCTTCCGGACTCCCTGCGCGAGGGCCGCGGCCTGCTCCCGCTGCCCGAGGCCCTCCTCAAGATCCACCGCCCGCAGACCAAGGCCGACATCGAGGACGCCCGCGCCCGCCTGAAGTGGGACGAGGCCTTCGTCCTCCAGGTCGCCCTGGCCCGCCGCCGCCACGCCGACGCCCAACTCCCGGCCGTCCCCCGCGAACCCGCCCCCGACGGCCTGCTCTCCGCCTTCGACGACCGGCTCCCCTTCACCCTCACCGAGGGCCAGCAGAAGGTCTCGAAGGAGATCTTCGACGACCTGGCGACGAACCACCCGATGCACCGGCTGCTCCAGGGCGAGGTCGGTTCGGGCAAGGCCCAGCCACTCGACTCCCTCGTGCTCACCCCTGCCGGTTTTCGCCGTATGGGGGATATGAAGGTGGGCGACGAGATCGTCGTGCCGGATGGCGAGATCGCGGTGATCGACGGCGTCTTCCCACAAGGGGAGCGCGATGTCTGGCGCCTCGTTCTGTCCGACGGCAGCTCCGTCGAATGCGACGACGAACATCTGTGGATCGTTGGCACGAGCTGCGGTTGGCACCGCGGACAGGCTCCCAAGGTCATGACGACCCGCGACATCCGGCTGGACACGCTCAAGGCCGACGGATCGTCCAAGTGGTACATCCCGGCGGCGACACCGGTCGATATCGGCGGCGACTCGGGACCGCCACTGGATCCCTACCTGTTCGGCCTGCTTCTGGGGGACGGCTCGTTCCGGCACAACCTGCGGCTGTCCACAGTCGACTCCGAGATTCGCGATGCCGTGACGGCGGCCGTGGCCCCCGAGTGCCGACTGGTACCCGTGATCGGCTCTGGCTGCGACTACACGATCCAACTGACGACGCGAGCGGGAGGCGTGCGGAATCCCGTGATCCAGACCTTGCGCGAGCTGAATCTGTGGGGCCTGACATCGCACGGAAAGTTCGTCCCGGACGAGTTCAAGAACACCTCGGTCAAGAACCGTCTCGCCCTGCTGCAAGGGCTCATGGACACTGACGGCACCGTCCACGCGGACGGCATGAGTGTCTCGCTCCGCTCGGCGTCACGAAGGCTCGCGGACGACGTCGCGTGGATCGCGCGCTCACTGGGCGGCCGAGCGAGGGTCCTGCCGAAGCGAGCCGCCTTCAACGTCCATGTGTCCCTGCCCGAGCAGTACCCACCGTTCCGGTTGACCCGCAAGGCGAACCGCGTAGGCCCCCGCCCGAAGTACGACACCTTCCGACGGGGAATCCGCGCTGTCGAGTACGTCGGACGCAAGCCGGTCCAGTGCATCAGCGTCGCCCACCCGAGCCGGGCCTACGTCACCGACAACTTCACGGTGACGCACAACACGATGGTGGCCCTGCGCGCCATGCTCGCCGTCGTCGACGCGGGCGGGCAGGCCGCCATGCTCGCGCCCACCGAGGTGCTCGCCCAGCAGCATCACCGCTCCGTCGTGGAGATGATGGGGAACCTGGCCGAGGGCGGGATGCTCGGCGGGGTCGAGGACGCCACCAAGGTCGTGCTGCTCACCGGGTCGATGGGAGCCGCCGGGCGGCGGCAGGCGCTGCTGGACCTCGTCACCGGCGAGGCCGGCATCGTCATCGGCACGCACGCGCTGATCGAGGACAAGGTGCAGTTCCACGACCTGGGGCTGGTCGTGGTCGACGAGCAGCACCGGTTCGGCGTCGAGCAGCGGGACGCCCTGCGCGGCAAGGGCAAGCAGCCTCCGCATCTCCTCGTCATGACCGCCACGCCCATTCCGCGCACGGTCGCCATGACGGTCTTCGGCGACCTGGAGACCTCCGTGCTGGACCAGCTCCCGGCCGGACGTTCCCCCATCGCCAGCCATGTCGTCCCCGCCGCCGACAAACCGCACTTCCTGGCCCGAGCCTGGGAGCGGGTCCGCGAGGAGGTCGAGGGCGGCCATCAGGCGTACGTGGTCTGCCCCCGCATCGGCGACGAGGAGGACGACCCCAGGAAGGCCAAGAAGAAGGCGCCGGAGGACGAGGCGGAGAAGCGCCCGCCGCTCGCGGTCCTGGAGGTGGCCGACCAGCTCGCCCGGGGCCCGCTCCAGGGGCTCAGGGTCGAGGTGCTGCACGGCCGTATGCCCCCCGACGACAAGGACGCCGTGATGCGGCGCTTCGCCGCGGGGGACACCGACGTCCTGGTCGCCACGACCGTCATCGAGGTCGGGGTCAACGTGCCGAACGCCACCGCGATGGTCATCATGGACGCCGACCGCTTCGGCGTCTCCCAGCTGCACCAGCTGCGTGGCCGGGTCGGCCGCGGCTCGGCCCCCGGACTCTGCCTCCTCGTCTCCGAGATGCCCGAGGCCAGCCCCGCCCGCCAGCGCCTCGACGCGGTCGCCGCCACCCTCGACGGCTTCGAGCTGTCCCGCATCGACCTCGAACAGCGCCGCGAGGGCGACGTCCTGGGCCAGGCCCAGTCCGGCGCCCGCTCCAGCCTGCGGGTACTCGCCGTCATCGAGGACGAGGAGATCATCGCGGAGGCGCGGGAAGAGGCGGCGGCGATCGTCGCCTCGGACCCGGAACTGACCGGACTTCCCGGCCTCCGGACGGCGCTGGACGCCCTGCTGGACGAGGAGAGGGAGCAGTATCTGGAGAAGGGGTGAGCCGGACGGCCTCGGGAGCGCGGGGCGGTAATCCTTATGCGGCTATCGCCGGGTGTGCGCGACCAGCCACAATGAACCCAAAGACGCCCACGACCAAGGACCGAAGATGACCCGCGTGATCGCCGGCAGCGCCGGCGGACGTCGCCTGGCCGTCCCGCCAGGGACCGGTACCCGCCCCACCTCCGACCGCGCACGCGAGGCCCTCTTCTCCACCTGGCAGTCCCTGCTGGGCGGCGCCCCCCTCGACGGCGAACGCGTCCTGGACCTGTACGCCGGCTCCGGCGCCGTGGGGCTGGAGGCCCTCTCCCGGGGGGCGAGCCACACCCTGCTCGTCGAGGCCGACGCGCGGGCGGCCCGCACGATCCGGGAGAACGTGAGGAGCCTCGGCCTGCCCGGCGCCGAGGTCCGGGCCGGCAAGGCCCGGCAGATCATCCAGACCCCGCCGGCGGAGCCGTACCACCTCGTCTTCCTCGATCCCCCGTACGCCGTCAGCGACGACGATCTTCGCGAGATCCTGCTCACACTCCGCTCGCAGGGGTGGCTCGCGGCGGAAGCCCTCGTCACCGTGGAGCGCAGCACCAGAGGCGGCATCTTCGACTGGCCGGACGGGTTCGAAGCGATCCGGTCCCGTCGTTACGGCGAGGGAACGTTTTGGTACGGTCGCGCCGCCTCTACGTGCGAAGACGCACGATGACCGGACCGGAGAGCGAGGGATCACAAGTGCGCCGCGCCGTCTGTCCCGGGTCGTTCGACCCGATCACCAACGGACATCTCGACATCATTTCCCGCGCCTCCCGTCTGTACGACGAGGTCTATGTCGCGGTGATGATCAACAAGTCCAAGAAGGGCCTGTTCGAGATCGAGGAGCGGATCGACCTGATCCGCGAGGTGACCGCCGAGTACGGAAACGTCCGCGTCGAGGCCTTCCACGGCCTCCTCGTCGACTTCTGCAAACAGCGCGACATCCCGGCCATCGTCAAGGGCCTGCGCGCGGTCAGCGACTTCGACTACGAGCTGCAGATGGCCCAGATGAACAACGGCCTCTCCGGTGTCGAGACGCTGTTCGTCCCCACCAACCCCACCTACAGCTTCCTGTCGTCCTCCCTGGTCAAAGAGGTCGCGACCTGGGGCGGCGACGTGTCCCACCTCGTCCCGCCGCTGGTCCTCGAAGCACTCGCCGAACGGCTGCGCAAGGACTGACCGCCTGACGGCCCGTCATCCGGTGTCCGCCGGACACCTCATGGCCGTACAGTCGTTCCGTCCGTCTCCAACACAGCTGTAGAGAGTGGCGAGCAACCGGTGGACGTGCAGAAGAAGCTCGACGAGATCGTCACGGCGGTCTCCAGTGCCCGGTCGATGCCGATGTCGGCTTCGTGCGTGGTCAACCGCGCCGAACTGCTCGCCCTGCTCGAAGAGGTGCGGGAGGCCCTGCCCGACTCCCTCGCCCAGGCGCGGGAGCTGATCGGCGGCCGCGAGCAGATGGTCGAGCAGGCCCGCCAGGAGGCCGACCGGATCATCTCGACCGCGCATGCCGAGCGTGGCTCCCTGATCTCCGACACCGAGATCGCCCGCCGCTCCCAGGCCGAGGCCGACCGCATCCTGGCCGAGGCCCGCAAGGAGGCCGAGGACATCCGCGCCGAGGCCGACGACTACGTCGACTCCAAGCTCGCCAACTTCGAGGTCGTCCTCACCAAGACCCTCGGCTCCGTCGGCCGCGGCCGCGAGAAGCTCCTCGGCACCGGTCCCGGCGTCGACGAGCAGGGCTACGCGGACGAGGACGCCCCCGAGCGCAGCCACGACCCCGAGACCCTGCGCCGCGACGCCGACGCCTACGTCGACGTCAAGCTCGGCGCCTTCGAGGCGGTCCTGGCCAAGACCCTGGACGCCGTCGGCCGCGGCCGGCAGAAGCTGCACGGCCGGATCGCCAGCGACGACCTCAGCTCCCTCGCCGACGACCACACGACGTTCCAGCACTCCTCCGACGCCGACTACCTCGCCGACCTCGCCACCCTCACGGAGCAGGAGACCCCGGCCGAGCAGCCCGCCCCGCGGTCGTACGAGCAGCCGCAGGAGGCGTATTCCCCCAGTCTCGACTTCGCTCGACCGGGAGGGGCCCCCTTCCAGCAGCAACAGCAGCAGCCGGACCCCTACGGCGGCGGCTACCAGCAGCAGGGCTACGGCCAGCAGCAGGACGCCTACGGCTACCAGCAGGCCGACCCGTACGCGTACCAGGGCTACGACACCCAGCAGCCGCCGTACGACCCGCAGCAGGCCGGGCAGCAGCAGCCCCATGCACCTCAGATGCCCCAGCAGGAGCAGCCGGGGTACGCCCTCGACGAGACCAGCCTGTTCGACACCGGCATGATCAGCGCCGAGCAGCTGCGCGCGTACGAACAGGGCCGAGGCCTGTAGGAGCCGGCCCCCAGAGGTGTCCGGAACGGGGTCCGGGGCGGGGTCCCGGACCCGGATTGGGCTGTGGGCGAATGCTCCAGTATCCTGGCCCTTCGGTCGTGTGTAGGTCCGCGATCGCCGCTGCCCGCAACACCTGAGGGCGGCGGCCCCCATAGCACGGAAGATCGAAAGCAGGAATGGCTCTGAACGCCCGCCTTGACCACCGCAACCCTCTCGTGTTCGACACGCACGAGCTGGGGCGGCGTCCTGGCGCGCTCCAGCGTCTGTCCCGTGAGATCGAAGCCCCCGCGGATCTCGGGATCCAAGGGGTCATCGGAGTGCCGGAAGGCGCCCCGGTGAAGCTGGAACTCCGACTCGAGTCGGTCATGGACGGAGTGCTTGTCACAGGCACCGCCCGTGCACAGGCCGAGGGGGAGTGCGTAAGGTGTCTGGAGCCGGTCGAGCTGGAGCTCGAAGCGGACTTCCAGGAGATGTTTTCGTACCCTGACGCCGACGACCGGGGCCGCGTGAAGGCGGAACCGGCCGACGACGCCGAGGAAGACGAGGACAGGCTCTTTCTCGAGGACGGCTTGTTCGACCTCGAGCCTGTGCTGCGTGATGCGGTGGTGCTCGCACTGCCGATGCAGCCGGTGTGCCAGGACGACTGTCCCGGTCTGTGCTCCGAATGCGGAGCGCGGCTGGCGGACGACCCGGACCACCACCATGACGCCGTCGACATCCGTTGGGCGGCACTGCAGGGACTCGCCGGTTCACCTGAAGACGGCGAGAAGGACGAGATGAGCGGCGACGCGCCTCGATCAGCACGCGCCGCCGAGAAGCAGGAGAAGTAGCCGTGGCTGTTCCGAAGCGGAAGATGTCGCGCAGCAACACGCGCCACCGCCGGTCGCAGTGGAAGGCTGCGGTCCCCAACCTGGTTGCGTGCGAGCGCTGCCACGAGCCCAAGCTGCAGCACATTGCGTGCCCGTCTTGCGGCACCTATAACAAGCGCCAGGTCCTCGAGGTCTGAGCGGCTGGTGAGAGGCTTCATGTCTGACGCCAAGGCGGATTCAGTCGCCAAGAAAAAGGCGGAGAACACGGCCTCGTCCCACACGCTTCTGGAAGGGCGGCTCGGCTATCAGCTCGAGTCCGCCCTTCTGGTGCGTGCGCTGACCCACCGTTCCTACGCATACGAGAACGGCGGTCTGCCGACGAACGAGCGGCTGGAGTTCCTCGGGGACTCCGTGCTCGGCCTCGTCGTCACGGACACGCTGTATCGCACCCACCCCGACCTGCCCGAAGGCCAACTGGCCAAGTTGCGGGCCGCGGTGGTCAACTCGCGTGCGCTGGCGGAGGTCGGTCGTGGACTCGACCTGGGCTCCTTCATCCGGCTCGGCCGGGGCGAAGAGGGCACGGGCGGCCGGGACAAGGCATCCATCCTCGCCGACACCCTGGAAGCGGTGATCGGTGCGGTCTATCTCGACCAGGGCCTCGAAGCGGCCTCCGAACTGGTGCACCGCCTGTTCGACCCGCTGATCGAGAAGTCCTCGAACCTCGGTGCCGGCCTGGACTGGAAGACCAGTCTCCAGGAACTCACCGCGACCGAAGGACTCGGCGTGCCCGAGTACCTGGTCACGGAGACCGGTCCCGATCACGAGAAGACCTTCACTGCTGCCGCCCGCGTCGGAGGCGTCTCGTACGGCACCGGCACCGGCCGCAGCAAGAAGGAGGCGGAGCAGCAGGCCGCCGAGTCCGCCTGGAGGTCCATCCGGGCCGAGGCGGACGAGCGTGCCAAGGCGGCTCAGGCCGTAGTGGCCGCTGACGGCCCCGCGGAGCAGGAGTCCGCCTCCGCCTGACAACAGCACTGCCGGTACCGACAGCGGCATCGCCGGTTCCGACAGCACTGACGTGCACCGAGCGCCCGCCCCGCAGCAGGGGCGGGCGCTCTGTCCGTACATGAGGGAGTGACGGGTTCCTATGCCCGAGTTGCCTGAGGTCGAGGTCGTCCGGCGCGGTCTGGAGCGGTGGGTCGCCCATCGCACGGTCGCCGAGGCCGAGGTCCTGCACCCGCGTGCCGTACGCCGTCATGTGGCCGGCGCCGACGACTTCACGCACCGCCTCAAGGGGCACCGGGTCGGTGTCCCGAGCCGACGCGGCAAATATCTGTGGCTGCCGCTGGAGGACACGGGGCAAGCGATTCTGGCGCACCTCGGCATGAGCGGTCAGCTCCTGGTGCAGCCGCAGGGGTCTCCGGACGAGAAGCACCTGCGCATCCGGGTCCGCTTCGCCGACGCGCTGACATCAGCCGCTGCCGCAGCGGGGGCCACCGAGCTGCGCTTCGTCGACCAGCGCACCTTCGGCGGTCTGTCGCTGCACGACACCACCCCCGACGGGCTGCCCGACGTCATCGCGCACATCGCCCGCGACCCCCTCGACCCGCTGTTCGACGACGAGGCCTTCCACCAGGCACTCCGCCGCAGGCGCACCACCATCAAGCGGGCCCTGCTCGACCAGTCGCTGATCAGCGGCGTCGGCAACATCTACGCCGACGAGGCGTTGTGGCGCTCCCGCCTCCACTACGACCGTCCCACGGCCGGCTTCACCCGCCCGCGCACCCTCGAACTGCTCGGCCATGTCCGGGACGTGATGCGCGAGGCCCTCGCCGTCGGCGGCACCAGCTTCGACAGCCTGTACGTCAACGTCAACGGGGAGTCGGGCTACTTCGACCGGTCGCTGGACGCCTACGGACGCGAGGGACTGCCCTGCAAGCGCTGCGGCACGCCGATGCGCCGACGGCCCTGGATGAACCGGTCCAGTTACTTCTGCCCGAAGTGTCAGAGGCCGCCGCGCGTCTCGTCGTAACGCCCGCGGGACGCCAGGACCTCGTCCATCCGCCCCTCCACCAGGTGGATCAGGCTCAGGAGCCGCTCGGCGACCTCGTGGCCCAGGGGGGTCAGTTCGTAGTCCACGCGGGGCGGGTTGGTCGACTGTGCCTCGCGGTGCACCAGGCCGTCGCGCTCCAGCGCGTGCAGCGTCTGGGACAGCATCTTCTCGCTGACGCCGTCGACGCGTCGGCGCAGCTCGTTGAAGCGCAGCGAACCCTCGTGCAGGGCTCCCAGGGTGAGAGCGCCCCAGCGTCCCGTGACGTGTTCCAGCGTGCCGCGCGAAGGGCAGGCCTTGGCGAACACGTCGTACGGGAGGTCCTGCGCCGGGGTGCGCTCCTGAATGCCGGTCATCCCACAAGCGTACTCGAACGCAGCGCTAACCGGCGGGTTGCACTAACTATAAGTTAGTGCTTTCCTTTCGTCATTGGTGGTGAGCTGCTGTCCCGCTCAGCCGACTCCCTTTCCCTGCCCCGAGGAGTACGCACGTGACCTCCCCCGTTGTCTCCATCGCCCACCACTCCGGCTACGGCCACACCGCCGTTCTCGCGGAGGCCGTCCGCTCCGGTGCCGTCCAGGCCGGTGCCGAGGCGCACCTGATCAAGGTCGACGAGATCACCGAGGAGCAGTGGGCGGTGCTCGACCGCTCGGACGCGATCGTGTTCGGCTCGCCCACCTACATGGGCACGGCATCGGCCGCCTTCCACGCGTTCGCCGAGGCGACCTCCGCCCGCTGGGCCACCCAGGACTGGAAGGACAAGCTGGCCGCCGGCTTCACCAACTCCGGTTCCAAGAGCGGCGACAAGCTGCACACCCTCCAGTACTTCCAGATCCTCGCCGCACAGCTCGGCATGCACTGGGTCAACCTGGGCCTGCTCCCCGGCTGGAACAGCAGCACGGGCTCCGACACCGACCTCAACCGCCTCGGCGTCTTCCTCGGAGCGGCCGCCCAGACCAACGTCGACGAGGGCCCCGACGCCGTCCACAAGGCGGACCTCGCCACGGCGGAACACCTGGGCCGCCGGGTCACGGAGACGGCGAAGGCCTTCGGCGCGGGCCGGACGGCCCCGGCCGCCTAGGGGCCGTCTTCGGGGCTGCGGGCCGGAATCCGGCCCGGGAGCGCTGCCTAGTAGCCGAAGTCCTGCGTCCACCAAGGGCCACCGGAGCCGAGGTGCACGCCGACGCCCAGGGTCTTGAAGTCGCAGTTCAGGATGTTGGCGCGGTGGCCGGGGCTGTTCATCCAGGCCTCCATGACGGCTGCCGCGTCGGCCTGGCCGCGGGCTATGTTCTCGCCGCCGAGGTCGGTTATGCCGGCCTTCTCGGCGCGGTCCCACGGGGTCGCGCCGTCCGGGTCGGTGTGGTCGAAGAAGCCCCTTGCCGCCATGTCCTCGCTGAAGTCCTGCGCGAGGTCGGCCAGCGAACTGTTCGCGGAGACGGCACTGCACCCGACCTTGGCGCGCTCCTCGTTGACGAGGTTCAGCACCTCGGCCGCGGCCTGGACCTCGGCCGAGACCGTCACCGGCGTCCTGGCCTTCTCCGGGGCCTTCTCGGGGGCCTTCGTCGGCGCCTTGGACGGGGTCTTCCTCGGCTCCTTCGTCGGCGTGGCCTTCGGCTTCTCGGTGGTCGCCGACGCGCTCGGCGACGCCGTGGAGGCCGACGGGGAGGGCGAGGCAGGGGTCGAGGCCGGAGCGGAGGCCGAGGGTGAGGTGGAACGGCCGGCGTCGCGGCTGGTCGGCGTACCGGCGCGGTCGGTCTCGGCCGAGCCGGAGGTGCCGCCCTGCTCGGAGGCCGAGTTGGTGGGCGAGTCGGCGGCCTGGACCCGGTCGCCCGCGCCGCCGCCCCCGCCCAGCCGGTAGTTGTCGAGGCCGGGCACCACGCCCGTGGCCACCGCGACCGTGCCGAGGGCGACCGCCGCGGACATCCCGAGCAGACCGGTCTTGACCGGCGTCACGGCCTTCCGCTTGCGGCGACGGCCCGCGCCGCCCCGGCCCCCGGCCGGAGTGAAGCCGTCGGACCCGAAGCCGTTCGACGCGAACTCGTCCGAGGCGAAGGCCGCGCTGTCCTCGGCGGTCCGTGCGCGCTCGTCGTCCGGGGCGAACAGGTACGCCTGGCTCCGGGCGACCGTGTCGGCGTACGCCTCAGGGTTCAGGTAGGGCGCGATGCCCATGGTGGGGTGGTCGCCGCCGTACCCGTCCCGCACGGCGCGGCCTTCCGGGTACGAGCCGTCGGTGTGGCCGGCCGCCGTGGCGCGGCCGGCGGCGGAGCGTCGGTGGCGTCCCATGTTCTGGCCTTCCTCGTCCAACTGGTCCGGGCGGAGTCCCCGTCGACTGATGTGTGTGGGGCCCCGTGGTCGACCGGCGCCGCTGCGGCGCATGACTCCTCATGGTCAACCTGACTCACTCGATCGAGTGAGTTTCATATGAGATTCACTGGGTCGGGACGGTACCGCATGCCGCTGGGGGAGGAAGTGGCCCGAGTGACATTGCCTGGTTAGGTTGCACCCATGAGCGAGGATGTACGGCTGGTCGCCTGGGTCCGCGGACACGTGCAGGGCGTGGGTTTCCGCTGGTTCACGCGGGCGAAGGCGCTGGAGATCGGCGGGCTGAGTGGCTTTGCTCTCAATCTGGCCGACGGCCGGGTCCAGGTGGTCGCCGAGGGCCCCCGAAAAGGCTGCGAGGGACTGCTCGAGTGGCTCGAGAGTGACGACACGCCCGGCCGCGTGGACGGAGTCACAGAGATATGGGACACACCCCGCGGCGGCTACGACGGCTTCGCGATCCGCTGACGATCGCGAGCGGAGCCGCCCCGCGGAAGCGCAAGGTCGTGCCGGCAGCACCCGTCTCCAGCAGAAAAGGGGCAGGTGGTTGCCGAGAATCGCTTGCGTCGGCAGGCTCCGCACGCAAGGATGATCGCCACGCCCCGAGGGTCCCGAAGGAGTCGCAGCGCCGCCGTTTGAGGCCGCGCGCACCAGGGTTGCCCGCCAATACGGGGCGTGATCGTGTTGACCGTCAAACTTTTTGGTGAGACGCTAAAAGCACCCCGCGCACCTAGCTGTTTGGCATGGATGAACGGCAAGAAGTACAAGATCCAGTCAACACCGCGGGTGCGAAATCCCTCACGACCCACACCGCTTCGGTCGGTCACTCAGTGTGGAGGACCATCCATCATGGCAAAGGCGCTTCTCGGTTACGTCGGCGGCTCCGACCCGCGACTCCTCTCCGAGATGCGACGGCTCCAGCAGCGCGTCCAGGACCTGGAAAACGAGCTCGGACGAATCCAGGCCGAGAACGACGCTCTGACGGCTGCCGCTTCTCACGACAGGTTCATGGAGAGCATCGACGCACACCAGGCGGAGCCTGCGCTCACCTGATCGCTGCACTGCTCCACAACAGCACACGCAGTGGTCGGGCGGCTCATGAAACCGCGTCGGACCGCTAAGTCTGCAGAGTTTGCAAGGGACGCTTCGGCGTCCCTTCTTTCTTTCCCCGTGCATCCTTTCACTGCCTTTAACGTCTGGTCTGCCCTGCGCGTTCGGGGGTGAAACCGCGGGTTCATGAAGTGAGACATCGACGCGCGGTAAAGTCCAGCGGCGTGCACCTCAAGGCCCTGACCCTCCGAGGGTTCAAGTCGTTCGCTTCCGCGACCACACTCCGGTTCGAGCCGGGCATCACGTGTGTCGTCGGACCCAACGGCTCGGGCAAGTCCAACGTCGTGGACGCCCTCAGCTGGGTCATGGGCGAGCAGGGCGCCAAGTCGCTGCGCGGCGGCAAGATGGAGGACGTCATCTTCGCCGGCACCACCGGCCGCCCCCCGCTGGGCCGCGCCGAGGTGTCCCTCACCATCGACAACTCCGACGGGGCCCTGCCCATCGAGTACGCCGAGGTCACCATCACGCGGATCATGTTCCGCAACGGCGGCAGCGAGTACCAGATCAACGGCGACACCTGCCGGCTCCTCGACATCCAGGACCTGCTGTCCGACTCCGGCATCGGCCGCGAGATGCACGTCATCGTCGGCCAGGGCCAGCTCGACTCCGTGCTGCACGCCGACCCCATGGGCCGCCGCGCGTTCATCGAGGAGGCCGCGGGCGTCCTCAAGCACCGCAAGCGCAAGGAGAAGGCGCTCAGGAAACTCGACGCGATGCAGGCCAACCTCGCGCGGGTGCAGGACCTGACGGACGAACTGCGCAGACAGCTGAAGCCGCTGGGCCGACAGGCAGCCGTCGCCCGCCGCGCCGCCGTCATCCAGGCCGACCTGCGCGACGCCCGCCTGCGCCTCCTCGCCGACGACCTCGTACGGCTGCGCGAGGCGCTCACCTCGGAGATCGCCGACGAGGCCGCCCTCAAGGAACGCAAGGAAGCCGCCGAGCAGGAGCTGCGCAAGGCACTCCAGCGCGAGGCCCTCCTGGAGGACGAGGTCCGCAGGCTCGCGCCCCGGCTCCAACGGGCCCAGCAGACCTGGTACGAGTTGTCCCAGCTCGCCGAACGCGTCCGCGGCACGGTCTCGCTGGCCGACGCCCGCGTGAAGAGCGCAACCTCCGCGCCTCCCGAGGAGCGGCGCGGCCGCGACCCCGAGGACCTGGAGCGCGAGGCCGCCCGCATCCGTGAGCAGGAGGCAGAACTGGAGGCCGCCCTCGAAGCGGCCCGGCACGCCCTCGACGACACCGTCTCCCACCGCGCCGACCTGGAGCGGGAACTGGCAGTCGAGGAGCGGCGGCTGAAGGACGTCGCCCGCGCGATCGCCGACCGGCGCGAGGGCCTCGCCCGGCTGCACGGCCAGGTCAACGCGGCCCGCTCACGCGCCGCCTCCGCCCAGGCCGAGATCGACCGGCTGGCCGCCGCCCGCGACGAGGCGCGGGAACGGGCGGTCACGGCCCAGGAGGAGTACGAGGCACTGAAGGCGGAGGTCGACGGGCTCGACGCCCACGATCAGGAGCTAGGCGAGCGGCACGACGAGGCCAAGCGGCGCCTCGCCGAGGCCGAGACCACCCTGACCGCCGCCCGCGAGGCGGTCACCGCGGCCGAACGCACACGCGCCGCCACCCAGGCCCGCCACGAGGCCCTCGCCCTGGGGCTACGCCGCAAGGACGGCACGGGCGCGCTCCTCGACGCGAAGGACCGCCTCACCGGCCTGCTCGGCCCGGCCGCGGAACTCCTCACCGTCACCCCCGGCCACGAGGTCCCGCTCGCCGCGGCCTTCGGGGCCGCCGCCGACGCCCTCGCCGTCACCACCCCGTCCGCCGCCGCCGAAGCCATCCGCCTCCTGCGCAAACAGGACGCGGGCCGGGCGGCACTCCTGCTGGCGGGAGCGCCGGAGGAGCCCGCGTCCGACAGCACCCCGGCCCTGGCGGGAGCCACGGGCGGCGATGCCGGAAACGGCGCGTCCGGAGCCGTAGGGCCGACCTTCGCCGCCGATCTGGTCCGTGCGCCTTCCGAGCTGATGCCCGCCGTGCGGCGGCTGCTGCGGGGCGTTGTCGTCGTCGGGACGCTGGAGGACGCCGAGGATCTGGTCTACGCGCGGCCCGAGCTGACCGCCGTCACCGCCGAAGGCGACCTGCTCGGGGCGCACTTCGCGCAGGGCGGATCCGCCGGGGCGCCCAGTCTGCTGGAGGTGCAGGCCTCCGTCGACCAGGCCGCCGCCGAGCTGGACGAGCTGGCCGTGCGGTGCGCCGAGCTGACCGAGGGGCAGCGTGCGGCGGGGGAGCGGCGCCGGGAGTGTGCCGCGTCGGTCGAGGAGCTGGGGGAGCGGCGGCGGGCCGCCGACCGGGAGAAGTCGGCCGTCGCCCAGCAGCTCGGGCGGCTCGCCGGGCAGGCGCGCGGTGCCGCCGGGGAGGCCGAGCGGTCCGCCGCCGCGGCCGCCCGTGCGCAGGAGGCGCTCGACAGGGCCGTCGAGGAGGCCGAGGAGCTGGCCGAGCGGTTGGCCGTCGTCGAGGAGATGCCGCTGGAGGAGGAGCCCGACACCTCCGTGCGGGACCGGCTGTCCGCCGACGGGGCGAACGCACGGCAGACCGAGATGGAGGCGCGGCTCCAGGTCCGTACGCACGAGGAGCGGGTCAGGGGGCTCGCCGGGCGGGCCGATGCGCTGGACCGGGCCGCGCGGACGGAACGTGAGGCACGCGCGCGTGCCGAGCAGCGCCGGGCGCGGCTGCGGCACGAGGCCGCTGTCGCGGAGGCCGTCGCCGCCGGTGCGCGGCAGTTGCTCGCGCACGTCGACGTGTCGCTCGGCCGGGCCGAGCGGGGGCGGGTCGCCGCCGATGCCGCCAAGGCGCGGCGGGAGCAGGAGCTGGCCGCCGCCCGGACCGCCGGGCGCGACCTCAAGGCGGAACTCGACAAGCTGACGGACTCGGTCCACCGGGGAGAGGTGCTCGGCGCCGAGAAGCGGCTGCGGATCGAGCAGCTGGAGACGAAGGCGCTGGAGGAACTGGGCGTCGAACCGGCGGGGCTGGTGTCCGAGTACGGTCCGCGCCAGTTGGTGCCACCGTCGCCCGCCGCCGAGGGCGAGGAGCTGCCGGAGGATCCCGAGGACCCGCGCAACCAGCCCCGGCCGTTCGTGCGGGCGGAGCAGGAGAAGCGGCTGAGGGCGGCGGAGCGGGCGTACCAGCAGCTCGGCAAGGTCAATCCGCTCGCCCTGGAGGAGTTCTCCGCGCTGGAGGAGCGCCACCAGTTCCTCAGCGAGCAGCTGGAGGACCTGAAGAAGACGCGCGCCGACCTGCTTCAGGTGGTGAAGGAGGTCGACGAGCGCGTCGAACAGGTCTTCACCGAGGCGTTCCGCGACACCGCCCGTGAGTTCGAGGGCGTGTTCGGCCGGCTGTTCCCGGGGGGCGAGGGGCGGCTGATCCTGACCGATCCCGACAACATGCTCACCACGGGGGTGGACGTCGAGGCCCGGCCGCCCGGCAAGAAGGTCAAGCGGCTCAGCCTGCTCTCGGGCGGCGAGCGCTCACTGACCGCCGTCGCGATGCTGGTGTCGATCTTCAAGGCCCGGCCGAGTCCGTTCTACGTCATGGACGAGGTCGAGGCCGCCCTCGACGACACCAACCTCCAGCGGCTGATCCGGATCATGGAGGAGCTTCAGGAGTCCTCGCAGCTGATCGTGATCACGCACCAGAAGCGCACGATGGAGGTCGCCGACGCGCTCTACGGTGTCTCGATGCAGGGCGACGGTGTGTCGAAGGTCATCTCGCAGCGTCTTCGCTGAATCCCCGTGCGCTCTACATCTAGTGTGACCAGCATCTTTTCAATCCTTCAAGAAGTGAACACGATCCCCTCACTGCTGGGCAGAAAGCTCACAGCTGTCGACCTATTGACTTCGTAACTTGAAGGCATAGTCTCTGCAACGTTGCTTTTACCTTCAGGTGTGAGCGGCGTTGATCAGTGCGCCACTTGAACCCTCACCTGACAGGGCTCGCCCCCCACCCCCGGCAGCGCTGCCGGGGGGCCCGAGGAGAACACGTGACCAGCACAGCGCAGGCACCTCAGTCAGGAGCCAGGACGGCTCATCCCGATCATCTCGGGCACGTCATCTTCATCGCGGCGGCGGCCGCGATGGGCGGCTTCCTCTTCGGCTACGACAGTTCCGTGATCAACGGCGCCGTCGAAGCCATCCGAGGCCGCTACGACGTCGGCTCGGCGGCCCTGGCCCAGGTCATCGCCATCGCCCTGATCGGCTGCGCCATCGGCGCCGCGACCGCCGGCCGCATGGCCGACCGCATCGGCCGCATCCGGTGCATGCAGATCTCCGCCGTGCTGTTCACAGTCAGCGCCGTCGGCTCGGCGCTGCCCTTCTCGCTGTGGGACCTCGCCTTCTGGCGGGTCGTCGGCGGCTTCGCCATCGGCATGGCCTCGGTCATCGGCCCGGCCTACATCGCGGAGGTCGCCCCGCCCGCCTACCGCGGCCGCCTCGGTTCCTTCCAGCAGGCCGCCATCGTCATCGGCATCGCCGTGTCGCAGCTGGTCAACTGGGGTCTGCTCAACGCCGCCGGCGGCGACCAGCGCGGCGAGATCATGGGCGTCGAGGCCTGGCAGGTCATGCTCGGCGTCATGGTCGTCCCGGCCGTCCTCTACGGTCTGCTCTCCTTCGCGATCCCCGAGTCGCCGCGCTTCCTGATCTCCGTCGGCAAGCACGAGCGCGCCCGCGAGATCCTCATGGAGGTCGAGGGCAAGGATGTCGACTTCGACGCCCGCATCGCCGAGATCGAGCACGCCATGAACAGCGAGCACAAGTCCGGCTTCAAGGACCTGCTCGGCGGCTCCTTCTTCTTCAAGCCGATCGTCTGGATCGGCATCGGCCTGTCGGTCTTCCAGCAGTTCGTCGGCATCAACGTCGCGTTCTACTACTCCTCGACGCTGTGGCAGTCGGTCGGCGTCGACCCGACGGACTCGTTCTTCTACTCGTTCACGACGTCGATCATCAACATCCTCGGCACCGTGATCGCGATGATCTTCGTGGACCGCGTCGGCCGCAAGCCGCTCGCCCTCATCGGCTCCGTCGGCATGGTGATCGGCCTGGCGCTGGAGGCCTGGGCGTTCTCCTTCGACCTGGTCGACGGCAAGCTGCCCGCCACCCAGGGCTGGGTCGCCCTGATCGCCGCCCACATCTTCGTCCTCTTCTTCGCCCTGTCCTGGGGTGTGGTCGTCTGGGTCTTCCTCGGCGAGATGTTCCCGAACAAGATCCGCGCCGCCGCCCTGGGCGTGGCCGCCTCCGCACAGTGGATCGCCAACTGGGCCATCACCGCGAGCTTCCCGTCGCTGGCCGACTGGAACCTCTCCGTGACCTACGTGATCTACACCGCCTTCGCCGCGCTCTCCGTCCCGTTCGTCCTCAAGTACGTCAAGGAGACGAAGGGCAAGACGCTGGAGGAGATGGGCTGAGCCTCCTGCCGAGGCCCCTGAACTCGAGGAGACGGGCCAAGTCCCCGCTGCCCTTCTCCTCGATACCCGTGAGGCGTGCCGCCCCGGTTCACACGGTGAGCCGGGGCAGCACGTTCTCGCAGAACAACCGCAGACTGCGCCACCCCTCCTCCACCGGCATCCCGCCCGCCAGCGGATGCAGGACGAGGCTGTCCAGCCCCTGCGCCACGCACTCGTCCGGCGTCAGGATCCGGTAGACCCCCTCGTCGCGCAGCTCCCGTACGTCCGTTGCCGCCGAGCGCACCGCCGAGCGGATCTCCGCCGACTGCCAGGAGGCGTAGGTGCGGGCCTCGTGCAGGAAGTGTTCGCCGTACGTCGCCCATGCGCGGTCCGGGTCCTCGGCGAGGTGCAGCAGCGCGGTCTCGGCGGCGGGCATCATCACCCAGCCCTCGGTGCCGTACTCCACCAGCCGTTCCTTGTAGTAGGCCTCCAGCTCCGGCAGGTGGGCGCTGGGGAAGAACGGCAGGCCCAGCCGCGCGGCCCGGCGGGCGGCGGCCGGGGAGGAGCCGCCGACCAGCAGCAGGGGGTGCGGCTCGGTGCACGGGCGCGGGGTGACCCGTACCGTACGGCCGCGGTAGGTGAAGTCCTCGCCGGTCCAGGCCTTCAGCAGGGTCTCCAGCAGCTCGTCCTGGAGCCGGCCGCGCCGCTTCCAGTCCACGCCCGCACGGGTGTACTCCTGCGGCCGGTACCCGATGCCGGCGACGGTCACCAGACGGCCGCCGCTCAGCAGGTCCAGCACCGCGATGTCCTCCGCCAGCCGCAGCGGGTCGTGCAGCGGGCCGATGACCGCCGAGACCGTGACCGCGAGCCGCCGGGTCGCCCCGAGGACGGCGCCCGCGAAGGCGAACGGCGAGGGCAGCCAGTTGTTCTCGGCGCCGTGGTGCTCCTCCGTCTGCACGGTGGTGATCCCGTGCGCGTCGGCGTGCACGGCCATCTCCAGGGCCGCCCGGTAGCGGGCGCCGAGCGCCGTGGGGGAGGCGCCGGGGGCGACGAGGTTGAAGCGGACGACGGTGACGGGCACGGTGGGCCCCCCTTCGGGTCTGGAGGGCGGACGCTAGCTGACGGGCCGTCAGATGGCTAGGGTGCGGCGTCCCCGTCTCCACGCTCGGACCATGGCCGAACCCGTCGTACCCACCGAACCGCGGGCGGAGGCCGCAGCGGGGCGGATCGCCCTCTGGCTCGCCCCCGACGACCCGCGCCGGCTCGCCGAGCACTGCTGCTGTCCCGAGAACGCGCCCGCCGAGGTCGCCGAGCGCTGCCCGCGCCTGCGCTTGCGGCCGTGAGCCGCGCTGCACAAGAGCGGGCGGATCGGCTGAGGAACGGGCGGGCCGTCACCCGCCCAGGCCGAGGGGGTCACGCATACTGGCGGTGTTATGGAAACCGTCATCCTTGCTGTAGTCATCGCCGTGGTCGTGCTCGCGGTGCTCGGCGGGCTCGTCGTCGGCAGCCGGCGGAAGAAGCCGCTGCCGCCGCCGCCCCCGGCCGCGCCCGACATCACCGCGCCTCCCGCCGAGCCGCACGTCGGCGACGAGGCCGAGACGCCGCGCGAAGAACCGCGCCGCACGATCGAGGAGGTGGACCTTCCGGGCGGCGGCGCACCCACCGCCGTCGAGGAGCCTCCCGTTGTCGAGGCTCCCGGGATCGAGATCCCGGAGCCCACCGCGGGGCGGCTGATCCGCCTCCGCGCCCGCCTCTCCCGCTCCCAGAACGCCCTCGGGCAGGGACTGCTCACCCTGCTCTCGCGCGAGCACCTCGACGAGGACACCTGGGAGGAGATCGAGGACACCCTCCTCACCGCCGACGTCGGCGTCATGCCCACCCAGGAACTTGTCGAACGCCTGCGCGAGCGTGTGAAGGTGCTCGGTACCCGCACGCCCGACGAACTGCGCTCCCTGCTGCGCGAGGAATTGCTCAAGCTGGTCGGCACCGAGGTCGACCGCGCCGTGAAGACCGAGCCCGAGGGCCGCAAGCCCGGCATCGTGATGGTCGTCGGCGTCAACGGCACCGGCAAGACCACCACCACCGGGAAGCTCGCGCGCGTGCTCGTGGCCGACGGCCGTACGGTCGTCCTGGGCGCCGCCGACACCTTCCGGGCCGCCGCCGCCGACCAGCTCCAGACCTGGGGCGAGCGCGTCGGCGCGCACACCGTGCGCGGGCCCGAGGCCGGTGATCCCGCCTCCGTCGCCTTCGACGCGGTCAAGGAGGGCAAGGAGATGGGGGTCGACGTGGTCCTCATCGACACCGCCGGCCGGCTGCACACCAAGACCGGGCTCATGGACGAGCTGGGCAAGGTCAAGCGGGTCGTGGAGAAGCACGCCCCGCTCGACGAGGTGCTGCTGGTCCTCGACGCCACCACCGGGCAGAACGGCCTCGTGCAGGCCCGGGTGTTCGCCGAGGTCGTCGACATCACCGGCATCGTGCTGACCAAGCTCGACGGCACGGCCAAGGGCGGCATCGTGGTCGCCGTCCAGCGCGAGCTGGGCGTACCGGTCAAGCTCATCGGGCTCGGTGAGGGCGCGGACGATCTCGCGCCGTTCGAGCCGGAGGCCTTCGTCGACGCCCTCATCGGAGAGTGACCGGGTACGGAATCCGGTAGCCGGCGACGAAGAAGCGCCCGCCCCCGAGGTGCAGTCGGGGGACGGGCGCTTCGCCGTGTACGACGTCAGCCGTGCCGCCCGGTCGGCGGGGCGTGGCTATGCACGTGACCGGTGCGCCACGTACGCCAGCGTGCCCAGCAGCAGCCGGGCCGCCGGAGGCTTGGTCGCCGAGTCCAGGGCCGGCGGGCGCAGCCAGCGCACCGGGCCGAGGCCGCCGCGGTCGGAGGGCGGCGCGGTGATGTACGTACCGGGGCCGAGGCCGTACAGGTCGAGGGAGACGGGGTCGTCCCAGCCCATGCGGTAGAGCAGGTCCGGGAGGTCGGCGGCGGCGCCGGGGGCGACCAGGAACTGGGCGCGGCCGTCGGGGGTGGCGGTCACCGGGCCGAGCGGGAGGCCCATGCGCTCCAGGCGCACCAGCGCGCGGCGCCCGGCCGGTTCTGCCACCTCGATCACGTCGAAGGCGCGGCCGACCGGGAGCATCACGGAGGCGCCGGGGAAGTCCGCCCAGGTTCTCGTCACGTCGTCGAGGGTGGCGCCGGCCCGGACCTGGGGCGCGAACTCCAGGGGATGCGCGCCGGGCCTGCGGCAGTCGGAGCGGCCGCAGGAGCAGGCGCCGGCCACGGCGCGCGCGCCCGGCACCGCGTCCCAGCCCCACAGTCCGGTGAACTCGGCGACCGCGGTGCACTCGGACGAGCGACCGCGCCTGCGCGTGCCGGAGCGGATCTCGCGGATGCCGCCGATCGTGAAGCCCATGCCCCCTCCAACGGGTCCGACGCGCGGATGGTTACGTAGCGGACGCATATGGTGACTGTGTGTTCTGACCCCTTCCCGCCACCGCCCGTTCCAGACGGCGCCCGGAAGCGTCCCGGGTCGTGTGGCGGATGGCGCGCGCCCCTGAGTGCACCGTTCCGCCCATCCCGGCCGTCCTATGTCAAGTGAATCGCCTGTGCGCCACCGTGAGTTCATTCGATGGGGTGGCGAATGGTGGCGTTTCCAGGATCGCCATGGCTGGACGGGTGATCGTAGGATTACTCTGAGTGTGCGAGGCCCGGGGGCACATGCCTCCCCGGGTATGCCGGGGGCAAGTCGGCTTTCCGTTCGAAGGGTGAGAACCGCCGGACGGCGGGCCGTATTTACCGGCATTCTGATAAGGCTTGGCGCATTAGAGCGACAAGTGGTCTCAGGGATGGGGGCGTTCCAGTGAGCGGCAACGGCGGAGGCGGGACGGGCGCTGGGAGCGCCGCGCACGCGGACAAGCGCCCGAACGACCTGCTCACCTCCTGGTTCGTGCGCAGCGGCTGGTCGAAGGGCGAACTCGCCCGTCAAGTCAACCGTAGGGCCCGTCAGTTGGGCGCCAACCACATCTCCACGGATACTTCACGTGTGCGCCGCTGGCTCGACGGCGAGAACCCCCGCGAGCCGATCCCCCGCATCCTGTCCGACCTGTTCTCCGAGCGGTTCGGCTGTGTCGTCTCCGTCGAGGACCTCGGTCTGCGCACCGCGCGCCAGGTACCCTCCGCGACCGGCGTGGACCTGCCCTGGACGGGCCCGCAGACGGTGGCCCTGCTCAGCGAGTTCTCGCGCAGCGACCTGATGCTGGCGCGGCGCGGCTTCCTCGGGACCTCGCTGGCCCTGGCCGCGGGCCCCACCCTCATCGAGCCCATGCAGCGCTGGCTCGTGCCCTCCCCGCCCGCCCCGCACGAGGACACGGACGCCCTTCCGACCAGCCGCGCCCGCGGCCGGCTCTCCAGGCCCGAACTGGAGCTGCTGGAGGCCACCACCGTCATGTTCCGCCAGTGGGACGCCCAGTGCGGCGGCGGACTGCGCCGCAAGGCGGTCGTGGGCCAGTTGCACGAAGTGACGGACCTCCTCCAGGAACCCCAGCCCGAGGCCACCGGCAGGAAGCTGTTCAAGGTCGCCGCCGAGCTGGCCGAACTGGCGGGCTGGATGTCGTACGACGTGGGGCTCCAGCCCACCGCGCAGAAGTACTTCGTCCTCGCGCTGCACGCCGCCAAAGAGGCCGGTGACCGGCCGCTCGGCTCGTACGTGCTGTCCAGCATGAGCCGTCAGATGATCCACCTCGGACGGCCAGAGGACGCCCTGGAGCTGATCCACCTCGCGCAGTACGGCAGCCGGGACTGCGCGAGCCCGCGCACCCAGTCGATGCTGTATGCGATGGAGGCCCGCGCCTACGCCAACATGGGCCAGCCCGGCCGGTGCAAGCGGGCCGTCAGGATGGCCGAGGACATCTTCGCCGACGCGGACGACTGGGACGAGCCCGACCCCGACTGGATCCGCTTCTTCTCCGAGGCCGAGCTGTACGGCGAGAACTCGCACTCCTTCCGCGATCTGGCCTATGTGGCCGGCCGCAGCCCCACGTACGCCTCGCTGGCCGAGCCGCTCATGCAGAAGGCGGTGGACCTGTTCGCGAAGGACGCCGAGCACCAGCGGTCCTACGCGCTGAACCTCATCGGCATGGCCACCGTGCACCTGCTGCGCCAGGAGCCCGAGCAGAGCGCCGTGCTGGCCGCGCAGGCCATGAAGGCGGCGAAGAAGATCCGCTCGGAGCGTGTCAACACTCGTATCCGAAAGACCGTCGACACGGCCGTACGCGACTTCGGGGACCTCGCCGAGGTCGTCGATCTCACCGACCGCCTCGCCGTGGAGCTGCCGGAGACCGCGGAGGCGGTCTGAGACCCGGCGAAACCCCAGAACCCCGGCCGCGGCCGGCCCTCCCGAACTGCCCGACTCGGCTCCCCCATGCCAGGTCATCGGAAGGCCGACCGCGGCCGGTTTGCGTTACTCCGACGAAGGTTGCGCCACGATAACGATCCACTCGCGGAACATCAGCCAGTTCATCGAGGCGTAACGCACAAGGTGCCTTCGTCACCGCGGCGAAACAACGAGGGGCGTCGACCGAAACGGCGCTGCGCCAATCTCATGGCGCATAACCGGCCCACCCCTCAAACCCGCTCTGGCTTCGCCCGCACGGGGCCGTACCAACGACGAGGAGACGCCGATGGCACCAGCCATCACGCTTGCGGCGGACGCACCCACGCTGTCGTCCGCGAACACAGGCTTCATGCTCATCTGTTCCGCCCTGGTGATGCTCATGACCCCGGGCCTGGCCTTCTTCTACGGAGGCATGGTCCGGGTCAAGAGCACCCTGAACATGCTGATGATGAGCTTCATCAGCCTGGGGATCGTCACGATCCTCTGGGTGCTCTACGGTTTCTCCCTCGCCTTCGGCACCGACTCCGGCTCGATCATCGGCTGGAACTCCGACTGGGTCGGCCTCAGCAACATCGGCCTGACGGAGCTGTGGGACGGGTACACGATCCCCGTCTTCGTCTTCCTGGTCTTCCAGCTGATGTTCGCCATCATCACGCCCGCCCTGATCAGCGGTGCGCTCGCGGACCGCGTGAAGTTCTCCGCCTGGGCACTGTTCATCACCCTGTGGGCCACGATCGTGTACTTCCCCGTCGCCCACTGGGTATGGGGCGCCGGCGGCTGGGCCTTCGAGCTCGGCGTGATCGACTTCGCCGGTGGTACGGCGGTGCACATCAACGCCGGTGCCGCGGCCCTCGGCGTGATCCTGGTAATCGGCAAGCGCGTCGGGTTCAAGAAGGACCCGATGCGCCCGCACAGCCTCCCGCTGGTCATGCTCGGCGCCGGTCTGCTGTGGTTCGGCTGGTTCGGCTTCAACGCCGGCTCGTGGCTCGGCAACGACGACGGCGTCGGCGCGCTGATGTTCGTCAACACGCAGGTCGCCACAGCCGCCGCCATGCTGTCCTGGCTGATCTACGAGAAGATCCGCCACGGCGCGTTCACCACGCTGGGCGCCGCCTCCGGCGCGGTCGCCGGTCTGGTCGCCATCACCCCCGCGGGCGGTGCGGTCTCCCCGCTCGGCGCGATCGCCGTCGGCGTCATCGCCGGTGTCCTGTGCGCCATGGCCGTCGGCCTGAAGTACAGGTTCGGCTACGACGACTCGCTCGACGTGGTCGGCGTTCACCTGGTCGGCGGAGTCGTCGGCTCCCTGCTGATCGGCTTCTTCGCCAGCGGCAAGGGCCAGTCCGACGTCCAGGGCCTCTTCTACGGCGGCGGCCTCGACCAGTTCTGGAAGCAGTGCGCCGGTGTCTTCGCGGTCCTCGGCTACTCGCTGGTGGTCTCCGCGATCCTCGCCTTCCTGCTCGACAAGACGATCGGCATGCGCGTCCCCGAGGACGACGAGGTGGCCGGCATCGACCAGGCCGAGCACGCCGAGACCGCATACGACTTCAGCGGTGCGGGTGGCGGTGCCGCCCGGACCAACGTCACGGGCCCGGTGGCCGACACTGCGAGCAAGAAGGTGGACGCATGAAGCTCATCACCGCCGTCGTGAAGCCCCACCGGCTCGACGAGATCAAGGAAGCCCTCCAGGCCTTCGGGGTCCACGGCCTCACGGTCACCGAGGCCAGCGGTTACGGTCGTCAGAGGGGACACACCGAGGTCTACCGCGGTGCCGAGTACACCGTCGACCTGGTCCCCAAGATCCGCATCGAGGTGCTGGCCGAGGACGACGACGCCGAGCAGTTGATCGACGTCATCGTCAAGGCGGCCCGCACCGGCAAGATCGGTGACGGCAAGGTCTGGTCCCTCCCGGTCGAGACCGCCGTACGGGTCCGCACCGGCGAGCGCGGCCCGGACGCGCTCTGACAGAAGAACAGAACAGGAGTCACTGGGTGACGAGTACGGACGTGCGCAAGGATGCAGAGGACTCGGGACCCAGCGGCTACGCGGCGGCCCGGCTGCGCCTCCTCACCGAGGGGGCGCGGTCCGGGCCGCCGCGCCGTTCCGCCCTCTCCGAACTGACCGACGACTGGCTGGCGGGCCTGTTCACCGCGGGCAGCGAGGAACTGAGGGGCGTCTCCCTGGTCGCCGTCGGCGGATACGGCCGCGGCGAGCTGTCCCCGCGCAGCGACCTCGACCTCCTGCTGCTGCACGACGGCAGCGACACCCAGGCCGTCGCCGCCCTCGCCGACCGCCTCTGGTACCCGGTCTGGGACCTCGGCCTCGCCCTCGACCACTCCGTCCGCACACCGGCGGAGGCCCGCAAGACCGCCGGCGAGGACCTGAAGGTCCAGCTCGGTCTGCTCGACGCCCGCCACCTCGCGGGCGACCTGGGGCTGACGGCGGGACTGCGGACGGCCGTACTGGCCGACTGGCGCAACCAGGCGCCCAAGCGGCTGCCCGAACTCCAGGAGCTGTGCGCCGAGCGCGCCGAACGCCAGGGCGAACTCCAGTACCTGCTGGAACCCGACCTCAAGGAGGCCCGCGGCGGACTGCGTGACGCCACCGCCCTGCGCGCCGTCGCCGCCTCCTGGCTGGCCGACGCCCCGCGCGAGGGCCTCGACGACGCCCGCCGCCGGCTCCTCGACGTCCGCGACGCCCTGCACCTGACGACCGGCCGTGCCACCGACCGGCTGGCCCTCCAGGAGCAGGACCAGGTCGCCGCCGAACTGGGCCTCCTCGACGCCGACACACTCCTGCGCCAGGTGTACGAGGCGGCCCGCGTCATCTCGTACGCCAGCGACGTCACCTGGCGTGAAGTGGGGCGCGTGCTCAGATCGCGCTCGGTGCGGCCCCGGCTGCGCGCCATGCTCGGGGGCGGCAAGCCCGTCGCCGAGCGCTCACCGCTGGCCGAGGGCGTCGTGGAGCAGGACGGCGAGGTGGTGCTCGCCCGCGCCGCGCGCCCCGAACGCGACCCCGTGCTGCCCCTGCGGGCCGCGGCCGCCGCCGCCCAGGCCGGCCTCCCCCTCTCCCTGCACGCCGTACGGCGTCTCGCCGCCACCGTGCGTCCCCTGCCCACGCCCTGGCCCGCCGAGGCCCGCGAGCAGCTCGTGACGCTGCTCGGCTCGGGGCAGCCCACCATCGAGGTCTGGGAGGCGCTGGAGGCCGAGGGGCTGATCACCCGGCTGCTGCCCGACTGGGAGCGGGTGCGCTGCCGGCCCCAGCGCAACGCCGTGCACATCTGGACCGTCGACCGGCACCTCATCGAGACCGCCGTGCGCGCCTCCGAGTTCACCCGCCGCGTCAGCCGCCCCGACCTGCTGCTGGTCGCCGCCCTGCTGCACGACATCGGCAAGGGCTGGCCGGGCGACCACTCCGTGGCGGGCGAGATCATCGCCAAGGACGTGGCCACCCGCATCGGCTTCGACCGCACCGAAGTGGCCGTCCTCTCCACTCTCGTACGGCATCACCTGCTGCTCATCGAGACGGCCACCCGGCGTGACCTGGAGGACCCGGCCACCGTCCGCTCGGTCGCCGAGGCGGTCGGCTCCCAGGGCACCCTGGAGCTGCTGCACGCGCTGACCGAGGCGGACGCGCTGGCCACCGGCCCGGCCGCCTGGTCGTCCTGGCGGGGTTCGCTCGTGGCGGACCTGGTCAAGCGTGTCTCGGCGGTGCTCGCCGGGGACGTTCCGGAGGAGCCCGAGGCCGCCGCGGCCACCGCCGAGCAGGAACGGCTCGCCATCGAGGCCGTCGCCACCGGCAGCCCCGTCCTGTCGCTGCGCGCCCAGACCGAACCCCCGGCCGACCCCGCGGACCAGCCCGCCGGCGATCCGGAGCCGCTCGGCGTGGAGCTGCTCATCGCCGTACCCGACCAGCCGCGCGTGCTGCCCGCCGTGGCCGGCGTGCTCGCCATGCACCGGCTGACCGTGCGCACGGCGGAGCTGCGGGCCCTGGAGCTGCCGTCCGGCGTCGAGGGCTCGGTGCTGCTGCTGAACTGGCGCGTCGCCGCGGAGTACGGCTCGCTGCCCCAGGCCGCCCGGCTCCGCGCCGACCTGGTGCGTGCCCTGGACGGTTCCCTGGACATCGCGGGCCGGCTCGCGGAACGCGACGCGGCCTACCCCCGGCGCCGGGGCCAGGTCGCGCCCCCGCCGCGGGTGACCGTCGCCTCGGCGGCCTCCCACCTGGCCACCGTGATCGAGGTACGCGCGCAGGACGCGCCGGGCCTGCTGTTCCGGATCGGGCGGGCGCTGGAGGACGCGGGCGTGCGGATGCGCAGCGCGCACGTGAGCACGCTGGGCGCGAACGCGGTGGACGCGTTCTATGTCACGGGGCGCTCGGGCAGCCCGTTGCCGGGCGACGAGGCGGCCGCGGTGGCGCGGAAGCTGGAGGAGATGCTGCGGGGGTGACCTGGGCGTCCCGGGCGCTGGACAGGGTGCCCCCGCCGACGCGGGGGTGGTCCGGGACGCATGTGCGAGGCAGGTATGGACGCCACGCCGTCCCCCGAGGCGCGTCGGGTGGTCCCCGTCCGCTGAATGCAGCGGGTGGGGACGACTGTCTTGCGCGGCCGGATACCCTGGAAGACGCTCACACTGCCCCCGACTCCGAGGACCGACGCCGCCGTGTTCGATACTCTCTCCGATCGCCTCTCAGCGACCTTCAAGAATCTGCGCGGCAAGGGGCGTCTGAGCGAGGCGGACATCGACGCCACCGCACGCGAGATCCGCATCGCACTCCTCGAGGCCGACGTGGCGCTGCCGGTCGTGCGGACGTTCATCAAGAACGTCAAGGAGCGTGCCCTCGGCGTCGAGGTCTCCAAGGCCCTGAACCCGGCCCAGCAGGTCTTGAAGATCGTCAACGACGAACTCGTCACGATCCTGGGCGGCGAGACCCGGCGCCTGCGCTTCGCCAAGAACCCGCCCACCGTGATCATGCTGGCCGGTCTCCAGGGCGCCGGTAAGACCACCCTGGCGGGCAAGCTCGGCCGCTGGCTGAAGGAGCAGGGCCACTCGCCGCTGCTCGTCGCCGCCGACCTTCAGCGCCCCAACGCCGTGAACCAGCTCAGCGTCGTCGCCGAGCGGGCCGGCGTGGCCGTCTACGCCCCGCAGCCGGGCAACGGCGTCGGTGACCCGGTCCAGGTCGCCAAGGACTCCATCGACTACGCGAAGTCCAAGGTCCACGACATCGTGATCGTGGACACCGCCGGCCGGCTCGGCATCGACGCCGAGCTGATGCAGCAGGCCGCGGACATTCGCGACGCCGTCTCGCCCGACGAGATCCTCTTCGTCGTCGACGCGATGATCGGCCAGGACGCCGTCAACACCGCCGAGTCCTTCCGGGACGGCGTCGGCTTCGACGGCGTGGTGCTCTCCAAGCTCGACGGTGACGCCCGCGGTGGTGCCGCACTGTCGATCCGGCAGATCACCGGCAAGCCGATCATGTTCGCGTCGAACGGCGAGAAGCTCGACGACTTCGACGCCTTCCACCCTGACCGGATGGCCTCCCGCATCCTCGACATGGGTGACCTGCTCACCCTGATCGAGCAGGCGGAGAAGACGTTCAGCCAGGAAGAGGCCGAGAAAATGGCCTCCAAGCTGGCGTCGAAGAAGGGCCAGGACTTCACCCTGGACGACTTCCTGTCCCAGATGGAACAGGTCAGGAAGATGGGGTCGATCTCCAAGCTGCTCGGCATGCTGCCGGGCATGGGCCAGATCAAGGACCAGATCCAGAACATCGACGAGCGCGACATCGACCGCATGGCCGCGATCATCAAGTCGATGACCCCGGCCGAGCGCCAGGACCCGACGATCATCAACGGCTCGCGCCGCGCCCGTGTCGCCAAGGGTTCCGGTGTCGAGGTCAGCGCGGTGAAGGGCCTGGTCGAGCGGTTCTTCGAGGCCCGCAAGATGATGTCCCGCATGGCCCAGGGCGGCGGCATGCCGGGCATGCCCGGGATGCCGGGCATGGGCGGCGGCCCCGGCCGCGCCAAGAAGCAGCCCAAGAAGGCCAAGGGCAAGCAGCGCTCCGGAAACCCGATGAAGCGCAGGCAGCAGGAGCAGGAGGAGGCCGAGCGCAGGGCCGCCGGGGCCCAGGGCGGCGCCCTCGGCCTGCCGGGCCAGCAGAGCGGCCAGGACTTCGAGCTTCCCGACGAGTTCAAGAAGTTCATGGGCTGATCACGGCCGTACGGTGTCGGGGGCGCCCCTCCTCAAAGGGGTGCCCCCGTTGCGTTCCCGCAGGTGCTCACGGCTGCGGTGTGTCGTAACGTCCCGATATGACCAATGCTGCGCCGCCACGGAAGTCGCCCGACCAGCCCTGGCGCACCGAGGGTGCCCCGGAGGAGCCGCCCAAGCCGCCGCCGGGCGGGCGGCGGGTGCGTGGCGGCTGGTGGAGCCTGATCCTCGCCTCGCTGGTCGTGTTCCTGATCGCGCTGCTGGTGCTGTCCTTCTTCAACGAGGGCGACGAGCCGACGATCTCGTACACCGAGTTCAGCAAGCAGGTCGACGAGGGCAACGTCAGCAAGATCTACGCCAAGGGCGACGCGATCCAGGGGCAGCTGAGGAAGGAGCGGGACAACCCCCAGGGGGACGGGACGTACACCAAGTTCCGCACCGAGCGGCCGACCTTCGCGGACGACCGGCTCTGGGACGAACTGACCGAGCACGACGTCACCGTCACCGCCGAGCCGGTCGTCCGGCAGCGCAGCTTTCTCGCCAATCTGCTGATCTCCCTGGCACCGATGGTGCTGCTCGTCGCCGTGTGGGTGTTCATCGCCCGGCGGATGCGCTCGGGGGGTCTGGGCGGGGCGGGCGGCATGCTCGGCCGCAAGGCGCCGCCCAAGCCGGTCGAGCTGGAGCCGGGGCAGGAGCGGACGACGTTCGAGGACGTGGCCGGCATCGACGAGGTCGAGGGCGAGCTGAGTGATGTCGTCGACTTCCTGAAGAACCCCGACGCCTACCGCAGGATGGGCGCCAAGATGCCCCGCGGAGTGCTGCTCTCCGGCCCGCCCGGCACCGGCAAGACGCTGCTCGCGCGGGCGGTGGCCGGGGAGGCGGGGGTGCCGTTCTTCTCCGCGTCGGCGTCCGAGTTCATCGAGATGATCGTGGGCGTCGGCGCCTCCCGGGTGCGGGAGCTGTTCGCGGAGGCCCGCAAGGTGGCCCCGTCGATCATCTTCATCGACGAGATCGACACCATCGGGCGGGCCCGCGGCGGCGGCTCGGCCATGGGCGGTCACGACGAGCGCGAGCAGACCCTCAACCAGATCCTGACCGAGATGGACGGCTTCTCCGGCTCCGAGGGCGTGATCGTCCTCGCCGCCACCAACCGCGCGGACATCCTGGACCCGGCCCTGACCCGGCCGGGCCGCTTCGACCGGATCGTCAGCGTCTCGCCCCCGGACCGCGGCGGCCGCGAGGCGATCCTCGCGATCCACACCCGCGAGATCCCGCTCGCCCCGGACGTCGACCTCGCCCAGGTGGCCCGTACGACCCCGGGCATGACCGGCGCCGAGCTGGCCAACCTCGCCAACGAGGCGGCCCTGCTCGCCGTCAAGCGGGGCAAGGAGCAGGTGACCCGGGGCGACCTGTCCGAGGCCCTGGAGAAGGTGCAGCTCGGTGCGGAACGTTCCCTGGTGATGCCCGAGGAGGAGCGGCGCAGGACGGCGTACCACGAGAGCGGGCACGCGCTGCTGGGGATGCTCCAGCCGGGCGCCGACCCGGTCCGCAAGATCACCATCGTGCCGCGCGGCCGGGCACTCGGCGTGACGCTGTCGACGCCGGACGCGGACCGGTACGCGTACACGGAGGAGTACCTGCGCGGCCGGATCATCGGCGCGCTCGGCGGCATGGCGGCCGAGCACGTCGTCTACGACATGATCACGACCGGCTCCGAGAACGACCTGGAGCAGGTCACCACCATCGTGCGCGGCATGGTCGCCCGCTGGGGCATGAGCGAACGCGTGGGCCGCATGTCGGCCCTGCCCGGCGACGCCCAGCAGGCCTACGGGCTCTCCGCCGCCCCGCAGACCCTCGACGCCATCGACCACGAGATGCGGCGCGTCGTCGACGAGTGCTACGAGGAGGCCTGCCGCAAACTCCGCGACCACCGCGGCCAGTTGGACGCCCTCGCCCAGGCACTCCTGGAGAACGAGACACTGGACGAGGCGGACGCGTACCGCATCGCGGGGGTCACCAGGCTGACCAAGGACGCCGAGAGCTAGGTGCTCTCAGGGGCACGAGGTGTCAGGGGACCCTGGCGATCAGGTACCGGAAGACGTTCGGCATCCACACCGTGCCGTCCGCGCGCCGGTACGGGTGGAGCGCCTCGGTCACCTCCTTGTCCACCTGTGCCTGGTCCGTCGCGGAGATCGCCGCGTCGAACAGGCCCGTGGACACCAGGCCCTTGAGGGCGCTGTCCACCCCCGCGTACCCGAACGGGCAGGCCACCCGCCCGGAGCCGTCGGGCCTGAGCCCGGCTCGCTGGGCCACTTCCTCCAGGTCGTCGCGCAGCGCGGGGCGCCAACTGCCCGCGGACCGCAGCGGATCGGCCAGCCTGGTGGCGACCCGCAGCACGGACGAGGTCGCGCAGCGCTCCGGCGGGCCCCAGCCCACGAGCACCACGGGCGTCCCGCGCTCGGCCAGCGGCGTGGCGGCCGCGAGCAGTTCGCCGAGCCCGTCCGAGTCGCCGGCCAGGCAGCCGATCGGCTCGAAGGCCGTCACCAGGTTGTACGCGGGCGTCTCCGCGTCGGCCGCGTCCCTGGGTGAGCCGTCGACGAGGCGCGTGCCGCCCGGCGCGCGCGTGCCCCAGGCCTCCGGGGCCAGTCGCTGCCTGGCGAGGGCCAGCCGCTCCGGGGCCAGTGCCTCGACACCGGTGAGGGCCGCGCCTCTGGAGGCCGCCATCAGCAGGGCCAGCCCGGAGCCGCAGCCGAGGCCCAGGAGCCGGGTGCCGGACCCCACTTCCAGTCGCTCGTAGACGGCCTCGTAGAGCGGGACCAGCATCCGCTCCTGGATCTCGGACCAGTCACGCGCGCGTGCACCGAGGTCCACGCGGAGCGCCGGCCCCGCATGAGGAAGGTGCTCCCGCACGAGCGTAGGTGTCATGGATAAGCGCCCCAATCCGCCGAGAGTTTGCCGCAGTACCCGTTCAGGTGGCCCCCGTCAGTGCGCCCGCACTCCCTCCCGTATGCCAGGTAACTCCCCACTCGACCCCGCGTCCAGGGGTTGCGGAGGCCTGCTTGCGCGCCGCCCGCGCGTGTGGCGAGATTTCACATCCCGGCAACCTGGACCCGTACCATCGCGCCATGGCAAAGGCACCCGTGCTCACCCCGCGGTCGGAGGACTTCCCCCGCTGGTACCAGGATCTGATCGCCAAGGCGGAACTGGCCGACAACGGACCGGTGCGCGGCACCATGGTGATCCGACCGTACGGGTACGGACTGTGGGAGCGGATGCAGGCGGAGATGGACGCCCGCATCAAGGAGACGGGCACCCAGAACGCGTACTTCCCGCTGCTGATCCCGCAGTCCTACCTCGCGCGCGAGGCGGACCACGTGGAGGGCTTCGCGCCCGAGCTGGCCGTGGTGACCCACGGCGGCGGCAAGGAGCTGGAGGAGCCCGCGGTCGTCCGGCCCACCTCCGAGATGATCGTCAACGAGTACTTCGCGAAGTGGGTGCAGAGCTACCGCGACCTGCCGCTGCTCATCAACCAGTGGGCCAACGTGGTCCGTTGGGAACTGCGGCCCCGCCTGTTCCTGCGCACCACGGAGTTCCTGTGGCAGGAGGGCCACACCGCGCACGCCACCTACGAGGACGCCCGCGACTTCGCCGCGCGCATCCACCGCCGGGTCTACGAGGACTTCATGGTGAACGTCCTCGCCATGGACGTCGTGCCCGGCCGCAAGACCGTCAAGGAGCGGTTCGCCGGTGCCGTCAACACCCTCACGCTCGAAGGCATGATGGGCGACGGCAAGGCCCTCCAGATGGCCACCAGCCATGAACTGGGCCAGAACTTCGCGAGGGCCTTCAACACCTCGTACCTGTCGAAGGACGGCACGCAGGAACTGGTCTGGCAGACCTCCTGGGGCTCGACGACCCGCATGATCGGCGCCCTGGTGATGATGCACGGCGACGACAGCGGGCTGCGCGTCCCGCCCCGGCTGGCGCAGATCCAGGCCGTCGTCCTCGCGATCAAGGGCGACGAGGCGGTTCTGGCCAAGGTCCACGAGGTCGGCGACCGGCTGAGGAAGGCCGGCATCCGTGTCCATGTCGACGACCGGACCGACACCCCGTTCGGCCGGCGCGCGGTCGACTGGGAGCTGAAGGGCGTCCCGGTCCGCGTCGAGATCGGCCCGCGCGATCTGGAGAACGGCACGGGGATGCTCGCCCGGCGCATCCCCGGGGGCAAGGAGCCGGTCGCCCTGGACGCGCTGGCCGCCCTGCTGCCCGCGATCCTCGAGGAGGACCAGGCGCTGCTGCTCAGGCAGGCCCGTGAGCGCCGCGAGTCCCGGACGGCGGACGTGTCCACGCTCGGCGAGGCCGTCGAGGTGGCCACCGCCGGCGGCTGGGCCCGGATCCCCTGGGCCGCCCTCGGCCCGGACGGCGAGAACGCGCTCGCCGAGCACGCGGCGACCGTACGGTGTCTGGTCGCCGAGGACGGGGCGGTGCCCGAGGACGAGGACGCGCCCGGTAACGTCGCGGTCGTCGCGCGCGCCTACTGAGTCGACGGCCTCCGCGCGCAGAGCGACCGAAACGCCCCTTGCGCCTCAGCGGAACATTCCTCCCCCCGGCGCGTGGACATGCTCTACGCGCCGGGACGTATGTGGGGCTACGCACCGGCTTGGTATGAGCTGTGAGACTTCTCCGCAGATCAGCGCACCCGCCCTCGTCAGGACGCATCAGCGGCAACTGACGGGTACGTGCAAATTATTTGGGATGCCCCGGAATAGGAACACAGCGGTACCCCCGCTCGTTGTCATTACGTGAGCACGACACAGACACCACCTGTTCTCGCCGCAGAGCTGGCACAGGCGTGGGCCGACATTCAGCGGTACCACCCCGAGCTGCCGGACCTTGCCGCGCCAGAGTCACTGATCGGGGAGTCGTCGTCCGCCTGCGGTCACGAGCTCTCCTTCGAGCGACTGCTCCACGAGGCAGTCCACGGCATCGCCGCCGCCCGCGGTGTCCGCGACACCTCCCGCGCCGGCCGCTACCACAACCGCAGATTCCTCGCGATCGCCGAGGAGCTGGGTCTGGACCACCCCGAGGAGCCGCATCCCAGCAGCGGCTTCTCGCTGGTCACGCTCAACCCCGAGGCCAAGCGCCGCTACCGCCCGACGATCGAGCGCCTCCAGCGGGCCCTCAAGGCCCATGTGGCCGCCACCACCGCCGAGACGACCCGTGCCTTCCGCGGCCCGGCCGCCCGGCACGGCTCCTCCGGTGGCGGCGTCCGGGTCAAGGCCGTCTGCGACTGCGGGCGCAACGTCCGGGTCGTTCCGTCGGTCCTGGCCCAGGCTCCGATCGTGTGCGGCGGCTGCGGCAAGCCGTTCCGCATCCCGGAGGTCATGGGCGCGGCGTAACCCGCGGACGCGGACGCACCGGCATCTCGTGGCTGCCGGTTCGACAGCCGGCGCGGGGAGCCGTCACCGACGGCACCCCGCGACCCGGCGAGCGCGCACCCGACGTACGGCCGCCGTGGGGCGATCGTGGTGCCGGGTGCCGCTGCCGCATGCCCCGCAAACCCCACGGCTCAATGGGACCCGCGGGGTGTGGCAGAATGGTCAGCTGTACTCGACAGCCGCATAGGACCCCTCTCTCCTCCGGCTGACGCGTCCATCGGGCACTCGGGTACCGCAACCCCACGCGGCAATCTCGCCGTGCCCAAACACGTCAATTCAGGAGAACTCACTCCAGTGGCAGTCAAGATCAAGCTGAAGCGTCTGGGCAAGATCCGTGCGCCTCACTACCGCATCGTCGTCGCCGACTCCCGCACCCGTCGTGACGGTCGTGCGATCGAGGAGATCGGCAAGTACCACCCGACGTACAACCCGTCGGTCATGGAGGTCGACGCCGACCGCGTGGCCTACTGGCTGGGTGTCGGCGCGCAGCCGACCGAGCCCGTCCTCGCCATCCTGAAGAAGACCGGCGACTGGCAGAAGTTCAAGGGCGAGCCCGCCCCGGCTCCGCTGCTCGTCGCCGAGCCGAAGAAGGCGCGCCCGCTGTTCGAGGCCCTCGGTGGCGACGACGCGGGCAAGGGTGAGGCCATCACCCAGAAGAAGAAGGCTGAGAAGAAGGACGAGGCCCCGGCTGAGTCCGAGTCGACCGAGGCCTGAGCAGCATGCTCGAAGAGGCGCTTGAGCACCTCGTGAAGGGCATCGTCGACAACCCTGACGACGTACAGGTCGCCTCGCGCGACCTGCGCCGTGGTCGCGTGCTCGAGGTCCGGGTCCACCCGGACGACCTCGGCAAGGTGATCGGCCGCAACGGCCGCACCGCACGCGCTCTGCGCACCGTCGTGGGCGCCATCGGCGGCCGCGGTGTCCGTGTCGACCTCGTCGACGTGGACCACGTCCGCTGACGCATGTGCAGCACCGGCTCGGGCCGGGGAGGGCCACTGGGCCGTCCCCGGCCCGCAGTCGTTACGGCAACACGTACGACAGGCATGACAGGTACGACAGGAGATCTTCGACAGTGCAGCTCGTAGTCGCACGGATCGGCCGCGCCCACGGCATCAAGGGCGAGGTCACCGTGGAGGTCCGCACCGACGAGCCGGAACTGCGGCTCGCCCCCGGTGCCGTACTGGCCACGGACCCCGCCGCCAAGGGTCCGCTCACGATCGAGACCGGCCGGGTGCACAGTGGCCGTCTCCTCCTGCGCTTCGAGGGGGTCACCGACCGCACGGGGGCCGAGGCCCTGCGCAACATCCTCCTGATCGCCGACGTGGACCCGGAGGAGCTCCCCGAGGAGGAGGACGAGTACTACGACCACCAGCTCATGGACCTGGACGTGGTGACGAAGGACGGCGTCGAGGTCGGCCGGATCACGGAGATCTCGCACCTGCCCTCGCAGGACCTCTTCATCGTCGAGCGGGCCGACGGGAGCGAGGTGATGATCCCCTTCGTCGAGGCGATCGTCACGGAGATCGACCTGGAGGAGCAGCGGGCGGTCATCGACCCGCCGCCCGGCCTGATCGACGACCGCGCCGAGATCGCCTCCGCACGGGACGAGGCGGCGGCGGAGCAGGCGGACGAGAAGGCGGACGACGAGACCGGGGACGGCTCCTGATGCGCCTCGACGTCGTCACGATCTTCCCCGAGTACCTCGACCCGCTGAACGTCTCCCTGGTCGGCAAGGCACGCGCGCGTGGGCAGCTGAACGTCCAGGTGCACGACCTGCGGCAGTGGACGTACGACCGGCACAACACCGTCGACGACACCCCGTACGGCGGCGGGCCCGGCATGGTCATGAAGACCGACCCGTGGGGCGACGCCCTCGACACCGTCCTCGCCGACGGCTACGAGAGCGGCGCGCACGCCCCCGCGCTCGTCGTCCCCACCCCCAGCGGCAGGCCCTTCACCCAGGAACTCGCCGTCGAACTCTCCGAGCGGCCCTGGCTGATCTTCACCCCGGCCCGCTACGAGGGCATCGACCGGCGCGTCATCGACGAGTACGCCACCCGGATCCCCGTCTACGAGGTCTCCATCGGCGACTACGTCCTGGCCGGCGGCGAGGCGGCCGTCCTGGTCGTCACGGAGGCCGTGGCGCGCCTGCTTCCCGGCGTGCTCGGCAACGCGGAGTCGCACCGCGACGACTCCTTCGCGCCCGGTGCCATGGCCAGCCTCCTCGAAGGCCCCGTCTACACCAAGCCGCCCGCCTGGCGCGGCCGGGAGATCCCCGAGGTGCTGCTCAGCGGCCACCACGGGAAGATCGCCCGCTGGCGCCGCGACGAGGCCCTGCGCCGTACGACGGCCAACCGGCCCGACCTGATCGAGCGCTGCGACCCCAAGGCCTTCGACAAGAAGGACCGCGAGATGCTCTCCATCCTCGGCTGGTCCCCGGATCCCGAGGGTGAGCCGTACGGCCGATTTTGGCGCAGGACCGACGGCGTGGAACAATAGGCCGCTGTTGTGCGCCGTCCGGCGTGCGCCCCTGCCACGGGGGGACACGACGCCCGCCCCGACAGCACGACTCTCCTTCAGAACTCCTAGTTTCCGTTGATGACCTGTGGCATCAGCGAGGAAAGCAGACGAAATGTCTCACCTGCTCGACACAGTCGACTCCGCGTCGCTGCGCACCGACGTCCCGGCCTTCCGCCCGGGTGACACCGTCAACGTCCACGTCCGCGTCATCGAGGGCAACCGCTCCCGTGTGCAGCAGTTCAAGGGCGTAGTCATCCGCCGCCAGGGCGCCGGTGTCCGCGAGACCTTCACGGTCCGCAAGGTCTCCTTCTCCGTCGGCGTCGAGCGCACCTTCCCGGTGCACACCCCGATCGTCGAGAAGATCGAGCTGGTCACCCGCGGTGACGTGCGTCGCGCCAAGCTCTACTACCTCCGTGAGCTGCGCGGCAAGGCCGCGAAGATCAAGGAGAAGCGCGACAACTGAGCGCCCTTCAGGAGTTCATGGCGGGGCCGGATAGCATCTGGCCCCGATGGACACCGAAGCTCAGCCGACGGAGCGCGACCGCTCCTCCAGCCCTTCCGATCCCGGAGCGATCCCGGACCCGGAGGGACCGGAGGACCGGTCGCGTTTCGCGTTGGTGGCGCGGATCACGCAGTGGCTGCCGGGCGGCCGGATCAGTCTCACACTGTTGATCGGCCTGCTCTTTTCGCTGCTCCTCAACCTCTTCGTGGTGAAACCGTTCCAGATTCCCAGCGGATCCATGGAGAACGGATTGAGGATCGGCGACCGCGTTCTCGTAAATAGGTTGGCGTACCGTTTCGGTGCCGAGCCGCGGCGCGGCGATGTCGTCGTGTTCGACGGCACCGGGTATTTCGGGAACGCCGACTACATCAAGCGCGTCGTGGGTGTGGGGGGAGACCACGTGGTCTGCTGCGACAAGGACGGGAGGATCCAGGTGAACGGCCGGCCGGTCGACGAGTCGACGTTCCTGTATCCGGGCGACAGTCCGTCCACGGTGCCCTTCGACGTGGCCGTGCCCGACGGCACCCTGTTCGTCCTCGGCGACCACCGCAGCGACTCCAGCGACTCCCGCGACCACCTCGGCTCGCCGGGCGGCGGCATGATCCCCGTCGACACCGTGATCGGCCGCGCCGACTGGATCGCCTGGCCCTTCGCCCACCTCACCCGCCTGCACCGCCCGAGCGGCTACGCGCGCGTGCCGGAGGCGAGCACCGCCTCGGACCCGGCGGGCGCCCATGGGTAATCGCGGAAAGCCCCGCGGCGTGTCCGACAGCGCCGCGGACAACCTCCTGCCCACCGGCGTCCGGCGCGCCGCCGGCTCGTCCGGTGGCCGCACGCGCGCGGAGCGACGCAAACTCCAGCGCAAGGTCAAGCGCAAGCGCAGGCGCAGCGCCGTCCGGGAGATCCCCCTCCTCGTCGGGGTCGCCGTCCTGATAGCGCTCGTCCTGAAGACCTTCCTGGTGCAGGCCTTCGTGATCCCGTCCGGCTCCATGGAGCAGACGATCCAGATCGGCGACCGGGTCCTGGTGGACAAGTTCACCCCGTGGTTCGGCTCCAAGCCGCAACGCGGGGACGTCGTCGTCTTCAAGGACCCCGGCGGCTGGCTCCAGGACGAGCAGCCCACCACGAAGAAGGACGACCCCATCGTCGTCAAGCAGATCAAGGAAGGGCTCACCTTCATCGGTCTGCTGCCGTCCGACAACGAGAAGGACCTCATCAAGCGGGTCGTCGGCGTGGGCGGCGACCACGTCCAGTGCTGTGACACGCAGGGGCGAGTCACCGTCAACGGCGTTCCCCTGAACGAGGCGGACTATCTGTACCCCGCCAACGCCCCCTCGCTCACGCCCTTCGACATCACCGTTCCCCAGGGGCGCCTGTGGGTGATGGGCGACCACCGGGAGAACTCCGCGGACTCCCGAGCCCACCAGGACACGGACTACGGCGGCACGGTGTCCGAGGACGGGGTGGTGGGGCGCGCCATGGTCATCGCGTGGCCGCTGGGCCACTGGAACTCCCTCAAGGAACCGCAAACCTTTTCCTCAGTGACCGACTCGGTGTCCGGGGCGACCGCGCGATCCGACGGGTCGCATAGGGTTGCCCCCGACGATCCGAACGGAACGATCCGACTCCCGAGCCCTGCGGAACTCCCGCTCGTTATGGGAGTGGTGGGCCTGCGCCGTATGTGGGGCAGGCAGCGGCACAGAGTAAGGAGTTGGCGTGGGGGATGTGGCGGTTGGCGCACGGTCCGGGCACGACGGCGAGGAGCACCGCGGACACCCCGTGGACGAGGCCGGCCCGGCCCAGGACAGCGCTGTGACCTCCGGGAATGATTCCCCGGCGGCAGGAGACGACGGGCCCGGCGACGGGCAGCCCCCCGTGACGGGACAGGGCTCCGGTGACGGGGCCCCCAAGGCCAAGAAGCCGCGCTCCTTCTGGAAGGAGCTGCCGATCCTGATCGGCATCGCGCTCGTTCTCGCGCTGCTCATCAAGACGTTCCTGGTGCAGGCGTTCTCGATCCCCTCCGACTCGATGCAGAACACCCTCCAGGAGGGTGACCGGGTCCTGGTGGACAAGCTCACCCCGTGGTTCGGCTCCGAGCCCGAGCGCGGCGAGGTCGTCGTCTTCCACGATCCGGACGCCTGGCTCGCGGGCGAGCCCACCGCCGAGCCGAACGCGATCCAGACCTTCCTCAGCTGGATCGGCCTGATGCCGTCGGTCGAGGAGAAAGACCTGATCAAGCGGGTGATCGGGGTCGGCGGCGACACCGTCTCCTGCAACAAGACCGGCCCGCTCAGGGTCAACGGCAAGGCGCTGAACGAGCCGTATGTGTACCCGGGCAACACCCCGTGCAGCATGGACGACCAGGGTGGCCAGTTCACGGTGAAGGTGCCCAAGGGCTTCATCTGGGTGATGGGCGACCACCGCCAGAACTCGCGCGACTCCCGCTACAACCAGTCCGACAAGAACCACGGCATGGTCCCGGTCGACGAGGTCGTCGGCCGAGCCATCGTCAAGGCCTGGCCGATCAACCGCTGGGGCACGCTGCCGGTGCCGGACACCTTCGACCAGGACGGTCTCAAGGCCCAGTCGGCGGCTTCGGCCGCCCTCACGGTCGCACCGCAGGGCGCCGCCCTCGTCGGTGTCGTCCCGGTGGTCCTGTGGCGCCGTCGGCGCGCGCAGGCGGCCGAGACTCGCTGATCCGCTGGGTAAACGCTTGCTCAAGCTTGCGGGCCCGGCCGGGGAAGAGGGGCTGCCCCGGCTCGGTACCGCCGGGTAGGGTGCGGATCCATGGGTGGCGAGAGCACGACACGTACGGCCCCGCACGGCGGCGGTGGCACCAGTGGTGGCCCGGTGGGCAGCCGGACCGGACACGTTCTGTCCGGTGTGGCCGTCGCGCTGGGCCTCGCGCTGTTTCTCGGCGGATTCGGCTGGGCGGCGCTCATCTACCGGCCGTACACCGTGCCCACCAGCTCGATGACCCCGACGATCGACGCCGGTGACCGGGTCCTCGCCCAGGTCGTGGACGGTGGCGAGGTGCGCCGCGGGGACGTCGTCGTCTTCACCGACAAGACCTGGGCGAGCAATGCGCCGGTGGTCAAGCGGGTGGTCGCGGTCGGCGGCGACACCGTCGCCTGCTGCACCGACGGGAAGCTGACCGTCAACGGCAAGCAGATCGAGGAGCCGTATCTGCCCGAGGGCAGCCTCGCCGAGATCACGGACTTCCCGACCGTGAAGGTCCCCGACGGCCGCCTCTTCCTGCTCGGCGACGAACGCGAGGGCTCCCTCGACTCCACCGCCCACCTCACCGACGCCGCCAGCGGCACGGTCGCGCGCAGCTCGGTCAAGGCCCGTGTCGACGCCGTCGTATGGCCCATGAACGGCATGCTCAAGCGCCCCACCGGCTTCGAGTCGCTGGGCACGCTCTCCGAACCGGGTCCGCTGCGCACGATCGGCTGGCTGATCGTGGCCGGTGCGGGGCTCGTCCTCGGCGGCGGCGCGTACAGCCCCATCGCCAAATTCGCCGCCCGCGGCCGCGCCGGCACCCGCCCGGAGCGATCCGGTGCCCGCTGAGACGACGGACGCGGGCGTCGACTCGTACGAGGGCGGGTTGCGCAGGGTCGCCCGGGTGGTACTGCTCGACCCCGAGGACCGCATCCTGCTGCTGCACGGCCATGAGCCGGACGACCCGGCCGACGACTGGTGGTTCACGCCCGGCGGCGGTGTGGAGGGCGACGAGACCCGTGAACAGGCCGCGAGGCGGGAACTCGCCGAGGAGACCGGCATCACCGACGTCGATCTGGGGCCGGTGCTGTGGCGGCGGAGGTGCTCCTTCCCGTTCGCCGGCCGCCGCTGGGACCAGGACGAGTGGTACTACCTGGCCCGGACGGCCGATACGTCCGGGGTGGATCCCCGGGCGACGGCCCTGACCGAGCTGGAGCGGCGCAGCGTCTCCGGAGCGCGCTGGTGGACGTGTCGGGAACTGACCCAGGCACATGAGACGGTGTATCCGACCAGACTCGCCGGGCTGCTGCGCAGGCTGCTCGACGAAGGTCCTCCGGCCCGGCCCGTAACCCTTGACACGGAAATCGTCTAGCGGCTCACGGGACTGGCGCACAATGGGGGGATCGCACGGCTGAAGGGGAACATGCCATGAGCGCCGAGGACCTCGAGAAGTACGAGACCGAGATGGAGCTGAAGCTCTACCGGGAGTACCGCGACGTCGTCGGTCTGTTCAAATACGTGATCGAGACCGAGCGGCGTTTCTACCTGACCAACGACTACGAGATGCAGGTGCACTCGGTCCAGGGTGAGGTGTTCTTCGAGGTGTCGATGGCGGATGCCTGGGTGTGGGACATGTACCGGCCGGCCCGGTTCGTGAAGCAGGTGCGGGTGCTCACGTTTAAGGACGTGAACATCGAGGAGCTGAACAAGAGCGACCTGGAGCTGCCGGGCGGATGACCGTCCTTCCTGTGGGTGACGAAGTTGTCCACAGCCGCTGAGTTGTGCACCAAGATCCTTTTTGGTGCGGCGGATGCGTGAACGTTGGCGCCGGAGGTGGTGCCGACATGAACACGGATCTGGCCCGAGGAGCACTGGGCAGGTACGGCGAGGAGCTGGCCGCACGGCGGCTGGCCGACGCCGGGATGACGGTCCTGGAGCGCAACTGGCGCTCCGGCAGGACCGGAGAGATCGACATCGTCGCGCGGGACGGTGACGTGCTGGTCGTCTGCGAGGTCAAGACCCGCAGGGACGGCGGCTTCCAGCACCCGATGGCGGGCGTGAGGCCCGAGAAGGCCGAGCGGCTGCGCGACCTCGCCCAGCGGTGGATCCAGGCCCACGGGGGAGCACCGCCGGGCGGTGTCCGCATCGACCTGGTCGGCGTCCTCCTGCCCCGGCGCGGGGCCGCCCTCGTCGAGCATGTGCGGGGGGTGGCCTGAGATGGGGTTCGCACGCACCTGCTCGGTGGCGCTGGTCGGCGTCGAAGGCGTGGTGGTCGAGGTCCAGGCCGACCTGGAGCCCGGAGTGGCGGCGTTCACGCTGGTGGGGCTGCCCGACAAGAGCCTGAGCGAGAGCCGGGACCGGGTGCGGGCCGCGGTGGTGAACTCCGGCGGTGAATGGCCGCAGAAGAAACTCACCGTCGGCCTCAGCCCCGCCTCCGTGCCCAAGGCCGGCAGTGGCTTCGACCTCGCCATCGCCAGCGCCGTGCTCGGCGCGGCCGAGCGGATCGACCCGCGAGTGCTCGCCGACATCGTGATGATCGGGGAGCTGGGCCTCGACGGACGGGTCCGCCCCGTCCGCGGGATCCTCCCCGCGGTGCTGGCCGCGGCGGACGCCGGCTACGAACAGGTCGTCGTGCCGGAGTGCGCCGCGGCCGAGGCCTCGCTGGTCCCGGGCATCTCCGTGCTCGGGGTGCGCAGCCTGCGGCAGCTGATCGCCGTACTCGCCGACGAGCCGGTGCCCCATGAGGAACCGGACGAGCCGGGCCGGCCCGACCCGCTCATGGCCGGCCTGCGGATGCCCGGCACCGGCGCCGCCACCGGCGTGCACGGTCTCGGCACCGCCCCGCACGACCAGGGGCACGACCTGGCGGACGTCGTGGGGCAGCGGTCGGCACGTACGGCGGTCGAGGTGTCCGCGGCGGGCGGACATCACCTGTTCCTGGAAGGCCCACCGGGCGCCGGCAAGACCATGCTCGCGGAGCGCATGCCGGCCGTCCTGCCTCGGCTCAGCCGGGAGGAGTCCCTGGAGGTCACGGCCGTCCACTCGGTCGCGGGGCTGCTGCCGCCGGGCAGGCCGCTGATCGACGTTCCCCCGTACTGCGCCCCGCACCACTCGGCCACGATGCAGGCGCTCGTCGGCGGCGGGCCCCACATCGCGCGGCCCGGGGCCGTTTCGATGGCTCACCGCGGAATCCTCTTTCTCGACGAAACCCCCGAGTTCAGCACCCATGCCCTCGACGCTCTCCGGCAGCCCCTGGAGGCCGGGCACGTGGTGATCGCGCGCAGTGCCGGGGTGGTGCGGTTTCCCGCGCGGTTCCTCATGGTGCTGGCGGCGAATCCCTGCCCGTGCGGCAGGTTCTCGCAGCGCGACACCCTGTGCGAGTGCCCGCCCTCGGCGATCCGCCGCTACCAGGCCCGGCTCTCCGGGCCGCTGCTCGACCGGGTGGACCTGCGGGTCGAGATCGATCCGGTCAGCCGGGCCGAGCTGACCCACCGCGGTCCCGGTGGCGACTCCACGGCCACGGTCGCCGACCGGGTCCGCGCCGCGAGGGAGCGTGCCGGGGCCCGGCTGACGGGCACTCCCTGGCGGACCAACAGCGAGGTACCGGGACGGGAGCTGCGCAGTCGCTGGCATCCCGTGACCGGCGCGATGGAGGAGGCCGAGCGGAGTTTGGAGCGCGGGGTGCTCACCGCCCGCGGGCTGGACCGCGTCCTGCGGGTCGCCTGGACCGTCGCCGACCTCGTCGGACACGACCGGCCCGACGCGGGGGACGTCGCCCTGGCCCTGCAACTGCGTACGGGGGTCCCACGCGGTGTGCCAATGGCGCTCGGAGCCCTGACATGACCGGCACCGTCGAGCCGGACGGGGAGCGGCTCGCGCGGGCCTTCCTCACCCGGGTCCTCGAACCCGGCGACGAGGTCGGCGGCGTCTGGGTGCGCGAGCGCGGTGCCGAGGAGGTGGTCCGGCGGCTGCGCGGCGGCGGGGAAGCCCTGCCCGGGGCGACCGAACAGCGGTGGGGCGGGCTCCTGGCACGGGCAGCGCGGGCCGAGCCGGAGCGGGACCTCGCCGTCGCCCGGGAGGCCGGAGTGCGGTTCGTCTGCCCGGGGGACGTCGAGTGGCCGGGTCCGCTGGACGATCTCGGGGACGCCCGGCCGCTGGGCCTGTGGGTCCGGGGCCGGCCCAGCCTGCGGATGTGGGCGCTCAGGTCGGTCGCGCTGGTCGGTGCCCGCGCCTGCACCGAGTACGGCGCGCACATGGCGGCCACCCTCGCCGCCGGCCTCGCCGAGCGCGGCTGGGTGGTGGTCTCCGGCGGCGCCTACGGCGTCGACGGCGCCGCTCACCGGGGCGCGCTCGCCGCGGGCGGCGCCACCGTCGCCGTGCTCGCCTGCGGGGTCGACCGGCCCTACCCACGCGGACACACGGGGTTGATCAACAGAATCGCGGACCAGGGCCTGGTGGTGGGGGAGCTACCGCCGGGGGACCATCCCACGCCGAGCAGGTTCATCCTGCGCAACCGGGTCATCGCCGCGCTCACCGGCGGCACCGTGGTCGTCGAGGCGGCCTACCGCAGCGGCTCCCTCGTCACCGCGCGGGCGGCGCAGCGGCTGGGCCGGCACACCATGGGTGTCCCCGGACCCGCCACCAGCGGACTCTCGGCGGGGGTGCACGAACTCCTGCGCGGGGAGGCCGTGCTCGTCACCGACGCCGCGGAGGTCGTCGAACTCGTCGGCGGCATCGGAGAGCTGGCCCCGGAGCGGCGTGGCCCGGTCCTGCCCCGCGATCTGCTGGAGCCGGACGCCCGGCGCGTCCTGGCCGCGCTTCCCGGCCGTCGGGCGGCGACGGTCGACGAGATCGCCCGCGAGGGCGGCACCACCAAGGACGACGCGATCGCGAGACTGTACGAACTCAGGGCACTTGGTTACGTCGAACGACACGGCGACGACTGGAAGTTGACACGCCAGGCGATGGTCTCCCTCCGAGCCGGGCGAGGCCCGTGTTGACCGAGGGGGTTCGGCCGTCCGGGGGAACGTCGAACCCCTTGAGAATTCCCGCAGTTGACGCGCCCCGCCGGTAACCCAGGGCGACCGGCGTGCCCCGCCGGGGCGCCCAGCGGAACGTATCTGCGTACAGCTCCGGGCAAGGAGTTCGCACACCGCGACACTCCAGTCACGCTACGCTCACGTGGATTCCGGCACAGACCGGCCACTCGGCACCACCCGACACCAGACCGACAGCTCACTCCAGGCACCCCCATCGCACGCACATCACGGCAGAACGACACAAGGCGACGAATGCCCCAGCACACCTCCGGGTCCGACCGGGCGGCGATCCCCCCAGCCGCCCGGGACGGTGGCAGCGTGCGGCCGCCCGCTCCCTCGACGCTCGACGAGCTGTGGCGGTCGTACAAGGCGACGGGGGACGAGCGGCTGCGGGAGCAGCTGATCCTGCACTACTCGCCGCTCGTGAAATACGTGGCGGGACGGGTGAGCGTGGGGCTCCCGCCCAATGTGGAGCAGGCGGACTTCGTGTCCTCGGGGGTGTTCGGGCTGATCGACGCGATCGAGAAGTTCGACATCGAGCGGGAGATCAAGTTCGAGACGTACGCGATCACCCGGATCCGCGGCGCGATGATCGACGAGCTGCGGGCGCTGGACTGGATCCCCCGGTCCGTACGGCAGAAGGCACGCAACGTCGAGCGGGCCTACGCCACGCTGGAGGCGCGGCTCAGGCGGACTCCCTCGGAGGTCGAGGTGGCCGCCGAGCTGGGCATCGCGGTGGACGACCTGCACTCCGTGTTCAGTCAGTTGTCGCTGGCCAACGTGGTGGCCCTGGAGGAGCTGCTGCATGTCGGCGGCGAGGGCGGCCTCAGCGTCATGGACACGCTGGAGGACACCGCCGCGGACAACCCCGTGGAGGTGGCCGAGGACCGGGAGCTGCGGCGGTTCCTGGCGCGGGCCATCAACACGCTGCCCGAGCGCGAGAAGACGGTCGTGACGCTGTACTACTACGAGGGGCTGACCCTCGCCGAGATCGGCAACGTGCTGGGGGTCACCGAGAGCCGGGTCAGTCAGATCCACACCAAATCCGTGCTGCAATTGCGCGCGAAACTGGCGAGCTTCGGCCGTTGAGCCCGTCGGAGGACGGTCGTGAGGCCGGAGCCACTCCCCATGCGGGTGCGGCGTCCGTAGAGTGGTTGACGTGCCAAGGATTCGAGCGGCCTCCGTGGCCGAGCACCGGTCGATGCAGCGAGCCGCCCTGCTGGACGCGGCTCGTTCGCTGCTGTCCGAGGGCGGCACGGAGGCGCTGACCTTCCCCGCCCTCGCCGAGCGGACGGGGCTCGCGCGCTCCTCCGTGTACGAGTACTTCCGGTCGCGGGCGGCCGTGGTCGAGGAGCTGTGCGAGGTCGACTTCCCCGTCTGGGCTGCGGAGGTCGAGGCGGCGATGGCCGCGGCGGAGGGACCGGAGGCCAAGGTCGAGGCATATGTGCGGCGGCAGCTGACGCTGGTCGGGGACCGGCGGCACCGGGCCGTGGTGGCGATCTCGGCGAGCGAGCTGGACGCGGGGGCGCGGGAGAAGATCCGGGCCGCGCACGGAGGGCTCGTGGCGATGATCGTCGAGGCGGTGGGGGAGTTGGGGCACGCGGAGCCGCGGCTGGCGGCGATGCTGGTGCAGGGGGTGGTGGACGCGGCTGTGCGGAGGATCGAGCTGGGGGTGGAGGAGCCGTCCGTGGTGACGGAAGCGGCGGTGGGGATGGTCGTGCGGGGGGTTCGGGGATAGGCGGGTGGAGGGCGCAGCCCTGGCGGCGCGGCGTGCGGCTCCGGCCACCGCCGGTCACGTGATCACGGCAGCGGTACCCCCAATACCGGTAGCAGCCGCGATGGGGCCCTTCTGCCGAGCCATGCGGGGAGCAGGGACAAAGGGTTCAGGTAGGTCTCGTCTCTGCGCAGACCCCAGTGGAGGCAGGTGGTGGGGCAGTGGGAGGCCGTGGGGGAGAGGGTGCCGATCGGCTGGGCCGGGGTGATCTCGTCGCCCTTGGTGACCGAGGGGTCCACCGGCTCGTAGGTCGTGCGCAGGGACGGGGTGCCTGTTCCGGTCAGTTCGAGTGAGACCACGCCCCGTCCCGCCACCTGGCCCGCGAACAGGACCCGGCCCGCCGCGACGGCCCGGACCGGGGTGCCGGCGGGCGCCGCCAGGTCGACACCGCGGTGGCCGCGGGCGTACGGGGTGGCCGGGGGTTCCCAGCCGCGCACCACCGCGGGGCGGGTGCCCACCGGCCAGGACCGGGCGATCGCCGGAACCGGGGGCGGAACCAGGGACGGAACCGGGGACGGAACCAGGGACGGGGACGGAACCGGGGACGGGGACGGAACCGGGGACGGGGCAGCGGCGGAGGGCGGGGACGGCGAGGGCGTCGCGCCGGACGCCGAGGCCGTCGCCGTGAGCAGGAGGCCCAGCGGCAGGGCCAGGAATCGGTTGACGTGCATGGGAGAACCGTCCCGCCCGCGGACCCGGCGCCGCCCGGACCTGTGGACTACTCCCCGGTTGTGGACAGCGGCGTCACCCGGTACCCCGCGGGTCCCGTACACTTCTTCTGGCGATCCGGGTCACCGGGTCGACTTCGCACGCCCCGGTATCAGGGCCCCGACCTCGGTCGGATCCCCGGTATCTGCGCCCCTCGGTCCTTCGTGGCTCGGCGCACAGCGGGCGTCAGGAGCGGGAGCCGTCCGGTTCCCGCGGCACAACCGAGAAAATCAAGGAGAGCGGCCATGGCCGTCGTCACGATGCGGGAGCTGCTGGAGAGCGGCGTCCACTTCGGTCACCAGACCCGTCGTTGGAACCCGAAGATGAAGCGCTTCATCTTCACGGAGCGCAACGGCATCTACATCATCGACCTGCTCCAGTCGCTGTCGTACATCGACCGCGCCTACGAGTTCGTCAAGGAGACCGTCGCCCACGGCGGCACGGTCATGTTCGTCGGCACGAAGAAGCAGGCGCAGGAGGCCATCGCCGAGCAGGCCACCCGCGTCGGCATGCCCTACGTCAACCAGCGCTGGCTGGGCGGCATGCTCACCAACTTCTCGACCGTCTACAAGCGTCTGCAGCGCCTCAAGGAGCTCGAGCAGATCGACTTCGAGGACGTCGCCGCGTCGGGTCTGACGAAGAAGGAGCTCCTGGTCCTCTCGCGCGAGAAGATCAAGCTCGAGAAGACCCTCGGTGGTATCCGCGAGATGTCCAAGGTCCCCAGCGCCGTCTGGATCGTGGACACCAAGAAGGAGCACATCGCGGTCGGTGAGGCCCGGAAGCTCAACATTCCGGTGGTCGCCATCCTCGACACCAACTGCGACCCCGACGAGGTCGACTACAAGATCCCGGGCAACGACGACGCGATCCGCTCCGTCACGCTGCTCACCCGCGTGATCGCCGACGCCGTGGCCGAGGGCCTCATCTCCCGCTCCGGTGTCGCCACCGAGGGCAAGGGCGACAAGGCCGCCGGCGAGCCGCTGGCCGCGTGGGAGCGCGACCTGCTCGAGGGCGAGAAGAAGGCGGACGCCGAGAACGCGGACGACGCCGCCGAGAAGCCGGCCGAGGCCGCTGCCGAGGCGCCCGCCGCCGAGGCCGCCGCCGAGGCGCCGGCTGCCGAGGAGGCCCCGGCTGCGGAGGCTCCGGCCGCCGAGGCCGAGGCTCCGGCCGCCGAGGCCGAGCAGGCCTGACCCGTCGGGACGTGCGACGGCGGGAGCGGTGACATCGAGTCCGCTCCCGCCGTTCACCCGTAGGTCAGCGGTGGGTCACAGGCCTACAGCTCCATGTAGGCCGCAGACCCCGTAGATCTTCGATCTTCCAGACTTCGAGAAAGACTCACAGACTCATGGCGAACTACACCGCCGCCGACGTCAAGAAGCTCCGCGAGCTCACCGGCGCCGGCATGATGGACTGCAAGAAGGCGCTGGACGAGGCCGAGGGCAACGTCGACAAGGCCGTCGAGGCGCTCCGTATCAAGGGCCAGAAGGGCGTCGCCAAGCGCGAGGGCCGCTCCGCCGAGAACGGCGCCGTGGTCTCGGTCATCGCCGACGACAACTCGGCCGGCACCATCGTCGAGCTGAAGTGCGAGACGGACTTCGTCGCCAAGGGCGAGAAGTTCCAGGCCGTCGCCAACGCGATCGTCGAGCACGTCGCCAAGACCTCCCCGGCCGACCTCGAGGCGCTCCTCGCCTCCGAGATCGAGCCCGGCAAGACCGTCCAGGCGTACGTGGACGAGGCCAACGCCAACCTGGGCGAGAAGATCGTCCTGGACCGCTTCGCGCAGTTCGCGGACGGCTACGTCTCCGCGTACATGCACCGCACGATGCCCGACCTGCCCCCGCAGATCGGTGTCCTCGTCGAGCTGGACAAGCCCAACGCCGACGTCGCCAAGGGCATCGCCCAGCACATCGCCGCCTTCGCGCCGAAGTACCTCTCCAAGGAGGACGTGCCGGCCGAGGTCGTCGAGTCGGAGCGTCGTATCGCCGAGGAGACCACCCGCGCCGAGGGCAAGCCCGAGGCCGCGATCGCCAAGATCGTCGAGGGTCGTCTCAACGGCTTCTTCAAGGACGCCACGGTCCTCGGTCAGCCCTACGCCCTGGACAACAAGAAGTCCGTGCAGAAGGTCCTGGACGAGGCCGGTGTCAGCCTGAAGCGCTTCGCGCGCATCAAGGTCGGCATCTGAGTCCGTACCGCGACGGACGCCCGGCCCCGATAGGGTCGGCAGCAGTCGTCCGTGGACGCCGTCACCTGGCGTGTGACGGACGACAGCAGATCTGACGAGGAGGCCATTGCCGCGCACGGGTTGCGAACACCCCACCGGCAGTGGCCTTCTTCGTATGTGCACCACGTGAAAGAGGCGGGATCTCCCATGACCACCACCAAGGCCCAGAAGAGCGACGACGGCAAAGTGAGCGGCCGGTTTCTGCTGAAGCTGTCCGGAGAGGCTTTCGCCGGTGGCGGCAGCCTGGGTGTCGATCCCGACGTGGTGCACAAGATCGCCCGGGAGATCGCGGCCGTCGTGCGTGACGGGGCGGAGATCGCGGTGGTCATCGGCGGCGGCAACTTCTTCCGCGGCGCCGAACTCCAGGTACGAGGCATGGACCGGGCCCGCTCGGACTACATGGGCATGCTCGGCACCGTCATGAACTGCCTCGCCCTCCAGGACTTCCTGGAGAAGGAAGGCATCGACAGCCGGGTCCAGACCGCCATCACCATGGGCCAGGTCGCCGAGCCGTACATCCCGCTGCGCGCCGTGCGCCACCTGGAGAAGGGCCGCGTCGTCATCTTCGGCGCCGGTATGGGCATGCCGTACTTCTCCACCGACACCACCGCCGCCCAGCGCGCCCTGGAGATCGACGCCGAGGCGCTCCTGATGGGCAAGAACGGCGTGGACGGCGTCTACGACTCCGACCCGAAGACCAACCCGGAGGCCGTCAAGTTCGACGCCCTCGGCTACGGCGAGGTCATCACGCGCGAGCTGAAGGTCGCCGACGCCACCGCCATCACGCTGTGCCGCGACAACAAGCTCCCGATCCTCGTCTTCGAGCTTCTGGTGGAGGGCAATATCGCTCGGGCCGTCAAGGGTGAGAAGATCGGCACGCTGGTGAGTGAGCAGGGCAGCCGGGCCTGACCGGCGGAACTCCCCGGTCCGGTCCGTGGGAACCCCGGTTCCCACGACAACACCTGACCGGGCGACGGACCCTGGTCGGGGGATGGACAATGTCCTGCCGGTCGGGAACCGTGCAGGAAGAAGACGCGACGCAGCCGGCCGCCGCCTCCGCAAGGAACCGGAGCCGGGCCTACTCAAGACACGCAGGAGCAAGTGGTGATCGAAGAGACCCTCCTCGAGGCCGAGGAGAAGATGGAGAAGGCCGTCCTGGTCGCCAAGGAGGACTTCGCCGCGATCCGCACCGGCCGTGCGCACCCGGCGATGTTCAACAAGATCGTGGCCGACTACTACGGCGCGCCGACGCCGATCAACCAGCTGGCTTCGTTCTCCGTGCCGGAGCCGCGCATGGCGGTCGTGACCCCGTTCGACAAGAGCGCGCTGCGCAACATCGAGCAGGCGATCCGTGACTCGGACCTGGGCGTCAACCCGAGCAACGACGGCAACATCATCCGGGTGGTGTTCCCCGAGCTGACGGAGGAGCGCCGCCGCGACTACATCAAGGTCGCCAAGAGCAAGGGCGAGGACGCCAAGGTGTCCATCCGCGCCGTGCGCCGCAAGGCCAAGGACGCGATCGACAAGCTCATCAAGGACGGCGAGGTCGGCGAGGACGAGGGCCGCCGTGCCGAGAAGGAACTCGACGACACCACCGCGAAGTACGTCGCCCAGGTGGACGAGCTCCTCAAGCACAAGGAAGCGGAGCTGCTCGAGGTCTGATGAACGACTCTTCCTGGGGCGCTCCGCCACGAGCCGGTTCACAGGCCGGGTACTGGGGGCCCAACGATCACGGGGCCGTCCCGCACGGACCTGTCCAGGGGGCTGCCCCGGCGGGTCCCGCGTACGATGCGCCTGAGGCGCAGCAGACTCGCCCCATGCCCATCGTCCCCGACGTACCCGCTCATGGCGGAAACCAGGATGACGACCGGGGGGCCGCTCGGCTGGGCGGCCCCTTGTTCCGAGACGAGACGTTCCGCGACGGGACGTCCCACGGCGGGACGTTCCGAAACGAGACGTCCCCCGCGGGGACGTTCCGTGACGAGACCCCGTCGGCACAGCCCCCTGCGGCGGTGCCGCAGAATCCGGAGCCCATGCCCGACGCACCACAGCCGGCATCCGCCCCGCAGAAGAAGAGCGCGGGCCGTGACCTGACTGCGGCCATAGGGGTCGGTGTCGGACTCGGTGCGGTGATCATCGCGTCGCTGTTCGTCGTCAAGGCCGTCTTCGTCGGCGTGATCGCGGTCGCCGTCGTCGTCGGCCTGTGGGAGCTGACCAGTCGGCTCCAGGAGCGCAAGGGCATCAAGGCTCCGCTGGTGCCGCTCGCGGTCGGCGGCGCGGCCATGGTCGTCGCCGGATACGTCCGGGGTGCCGAGGGCGCCTGGGTTGCCATGGCCCTGACCGCGCTCGCGGTCCTGGTCTGGCGGATGACGGAACCGCCGGAAGGTTACCTCAAGGACGTCACTGCCGGAGTCTTCGCGGCCTTCTACGTCCCGTTCCTGGCCACGTTCGTCGCGATGATGCTCACCGCGGACGACGGGGCGCTCCGCGTCATGACGTTCCTGCTGCTGACGGTCGTCAGCGACACCGGGGCGTACGCCGTCGGCTGGCGCTTCGGCAAGCACAAGCTCGCTCCGCGGATCAGCCCCGGCAAGACCCGCGAGGGCCTGCTCGGCGCGGTGTCGTTCGCGATGGTCGTCGGTGCACTGTGCATGGAGTTCGTGATCGAGGACGGCACCTGGTGGCAGGGTCTGCTGCTCGGCCTGGCGGTCGCGGCCAGCGCCACCCTCGGTGACCTCGGCGAGTCCATGATCAAGCGGGACCTCGGCATCAAGGACATGGGCACCCTGCTCCCCGGTCACGGCGGCATCATGGACCGCCTGGACTCGCTCCTGCCCACCGCGCCGGTGGTGTGGCTGTTGCTGGTGCTGTTCGTGGGGTCCGGCTGATCGGTACTCAGCCCGGTCGAAACGAGCCCCCGTCCCCCGCGGACGGGGGCTCGTCCCGTGATCAACCGCTCCGACAGGGTCCCGCGCATGGGGACGGCGAGACGGGGCGAGGACGGCCGGTACCACGGTGATCTGCCGTGCCGATGGTGCGAGGCGCTCCTCGCGCAGAACGGACGGCGCAGGCCGAAGCTCTACTGCGGCGGATGGCACCGGACGACGACGTACGCCGCCCGGTGCGTCACACCGCGACCGGCGGGCTGTTCTGAGCCGACCGGGGCACCCGAATGGATCTGCGACACTGGTAGAGCCATGCCTAAGCCCGGAGAACTCACTTTCGTCGCCCCCCGCGGAGCCAAGAAGCCGCCGCGGCACCTCGCCGACCTCTCGCCCGCCGAGCGGAAGGAGGTGGTGGCGGAGATCGGTGAGAAGCCGTTCCGTGCGAAACAGCTGTCGCAGCACTACTTCGCGCGGTTCGCGCACGACCCGGCCGAGTGGACCGACATCCCCGCCGGTGCCCGTGAGAAGCTGCGCGAGGCGCTGCTGCCCGATCTGATGACGGTCGTACGGCATCTGTCGACGGACCAGGGGACCACCCGCAAGACGCTCTGGCGGCTGTTCGACGGCACGCTCGTGGAGTCGGTGCTGATGCGGTACCCGGACCGGGTGACCATGTGCATCAGTTCGCAGGCCGGCTGCGGGATGAACTGCCCGTTCTGCGCGACCGGGCAGGCGGGGCTCGACCGGAACCTGTCCACCGCCGAGATCGTCCACCAGATCGTGGACGGGATGCGGGCGCTGCGCGACGGAGAGGTTCCCGGCGGACCGGCCCGGCTGTCCAACATCGTGTTCATGGGCATGGGTGAGCCGCTCGCCAACTACAAGCGGGTCGTCGGCTCCATCCGCGCGCTCACCGACCCCGCGCCCGACGGGCTGGGGCTCTCGCAGCGCGGGATCACCGTGTCGACCGTGGGGCTGGTGCCGGCCATCAACCGGTTCTCCGACGAAGGCTTCAAGTGCCGGCTGGCCATCTCGCTGCACGCCCCCGACGACGAGCTGCGCGACACCCTCGTCCCCGTGAACACGCGGTGGAAGGTGCGCGAGGTGCTCGACGCCGGATTCGAGTACGCCGAGAGGTCCGGGCGCCGGCTGTCCATCGAGTACGCGCTGATCCGCGACATCAACGACCAGGCCTGGCGTGGTGACCGTCTCGGGCGCATGCTCAAGGGCCGGCCCGTACATGTGAACCTGATCCCGCTCAACCCGACGCCGGGTTCCAAGTGGACCGCCTCCCGGCCCGAGGACGAGAAGGCGTTCGTCGAGGCCATCGCGGCGCACGGGGTGCCCGTCACCGTCCGGGACACGCGTGGTCAGGAGATCGACGGGGCGTGTGGTCAGCTCGCCGCCACCGAGCGGTAGTCTGACCGACGTAAGTACTGTCCTGTTTTCAGACAGTGCGGTAAATCAGACATCTTCATATTCCGACAGGGGAGCGCCACAGCGCTGAGAGTGCGGCACCGGGCCGCAGACCCTCTGAACCTCGCCCAGGTCATTCTGGGTAGGAAGTTCGGTCATCACTCGAGCTGTTGCGCCCTGCCCGGACACCCTCGCGGGTTCCGGGCGGGGCCGCGTCTCTTCCTGGTCACCTCCAGGAGGAATTCCAGTGCACACCAGGACGTTCGTGGCCGCGGCCGTAGGCCTCGGTCTCGGTCTCGTCACGCTGTCCGCCTGCGGATCGTCGGACGACGGCGGTTCCTCGCAGAGCGAGAGCAAGACCGTCACCCTCGTCAGCCATGACTCGTGGGCCGTCTCCGAGAACGTGCTCGCCGACTTCGAGAAGAAGTCCGGCTACCAGGTGAAGGTCCTCAAGGACGGCGACGCCGGGCAGGCCGTCAACAAGGCGATCCTCACCAAGGACAACCCGCAGGGCGACGTCTTCTTCGGCGTCGACAACACCCTGCTCTCCCGCGCGCTCGACAACGGCGTCTTCCAGCCGTACGAGGCGCAGGGGCTGGACCAGGTCGACGGGCAGTACCAGCTGGACGCCGGAAAGCACCGGGTCACGCCCGTCGACTACGGCGACATCTGCGTCAACTACGACAAGAAGTACTTCACCGATCACAAGCTGGCCCCGCCGGCCACCTTCGACGACCTGGCGAAGCCGGCGTACAAGAACCTGCTCGTCACCGAGAACGCCTCCACCTCCTCGCCCGGCCTCGGCTTCCTGCTCGGCACGGCCGCCAAGTACGGGGACGGGGGAGGCTGGGAGGGTTACTGGAAGAAGCTCAAGGCCAACGGTGTGAAGGTCGTCGACGGCTGGGAGCAGGCCTACAACGAGGAGTTCTCCGGCTCGGCCGGCGGCAGGAAGGCCGGCGGGGACCGGCCGCTCGTCGTCTCCTACGCCTCCTCGCCGCCCGCCGAGGTGATCTACGGCGACCCGAAGCCGACGACCGCGCCGACCGGTGTCGCGACCGGCACCTGCTTCCGGCAGGTCGAGTTCGCCGGACTGCTGAGCAACGCCGAGAACAGCGAGGGCGGCAAGGCGCTGATCGACTTCCTGATCTCGAAGACGTTCCAGGAGGACATGCCGCTCAACATGTTCGTCTACCCGGTGGCCAAGGGCGCGGCCGTGCCCGCCGAGTTCACCGAGTACGGCCCGGCCGCCGAGGATCCCGAGACGATGGACCCGGCGAAGATCGCCGCGGACCGCGACCAGTGGGTCAAGTCGTGGACCTCGCTCGTACTGAAGTAGACCGGCGGGCGGCCCCGCGCCGCGGGCGTACCGGGAGCGCGGCGCGGCTGGGGCTCATGGCCCTGCCCGTCGCGTTCTTCGGGATGTTCTTCGCCTACCCGGTCGCCGCGATCCTCTCGCGCGGACTGTACTCCGGCGGCGGCTGGCACTTCGGGCGCCTGTTCGACGTGCTCGGGCAGTCCGACATCCGGCACGTCCTGTGGTTCACCACCTGGCAGGCACTCGCCTCCACCGCGCTCACCCTGCTGATCGCCCTGCCCGCCGCCTACGTCTTCGCCCGGTTCTCCTTCCCCGGCAAGCAGGTCCTGCGGGCCGTCGTGACCGTCCCGTTCGTGCTGCCGACCGTCGTCGTCGGTACGGCGTTCCTCGCGCTGGTCGGCCGCGGTGGTCTCCTCGACGAGCTGTGGGGCGTACGGCTGGACACCACCGTGTGGGCGATCCTGCTCGCCCACGTCTTCTTCAACTACGCCGTCGTCGTGCGGACGGTCGGCGGACTGTGGGCGCAGCTCGACCCGCGGCAGGAGGAGGCCGCGCGGATGCTCGGCGCCTCGCCCTTCCGGGCCTGGCGGCAGGTGACCCTCCCGGCCCTCGCGCCGGCCGTGGCCGCCGCCGCGCTCATGGTGTTCCTCTTCACCTTCACCTCCTTCGGCGTGGTGCAGATCCTCGGCGGCCCGACCTTCTCCACGCTGGAGGTCGAGATCTACCGGCAGACCTCCGAGATCTTCGACCTGTCGACGGCCGCCGTCCTCACGATCGTCCAGTTCCTCGCCGTCGGCGCGATCCTCGCCGTGCACGCCTGGACCGTACGGCGGCGGGAGAGCGCGCTGCGGCTGGTGGACGCGGCCGGGACGGCACGGCGGCCGCGTGGGGCGGGGCAGTGGGCGCTGCTCGCCGGAGTGCTCGGCACGGTAGCGCTGCTGCTCGTGCTGCCGTTGGCGGTGCTGGTGCAACGCTCCCTCGACGCCCCCGACTTCGCCTACTACCGGGCGCTGACCAGCGACGACGGCAATGTGTTCCTGGTCCCGCCGATCGAGGCCATCGGCAACTCGCTGGAGTACGCCCTCGTCGCCACCGTGATCGCGGTGACGGTCGGCGGGCTGGCGGCGGCGGCCCTGACCCGACGGGACGCCGGGCGGCTGGTCCGCGGGTTCGACGCGCTGCTGATGCTGCCGCTGGGCGTCTCCGCGGTGACCGTCGGCTTCGGCTTCCTGATCGCGCTCGACGAACCTCCGCTGGACCTGCGGGCCACCTGGATCCTGGTGCCGCTCGCGCAGGCGCTGGTCGGCGTGCCCTTCGTCGTACGGACCATGCTGCCGGTGCTGCGCGCGGTGGACGAGCGGCTGCGGGAGGCGGCGGCCGTGCTCGGGGCGTCGCCGTGGCGGGTGTGGCGGGAGGTGGACCTGCCGATGGTGCGGCGGGCGCTGCTGGTCGCCGCCGGGTTCGCCTTCGCCGTGTCGCTGGGCGAGTTCGGGGCGACGGTGTTCATCGCACGGCCCGACAACCCGACCCTGCCGGTCGCCGTGGCGCGGCTGCTGGGGCGTGCCGGGGAGCTGAACTACGGGCAGGCGATGGCCCTTTCGACGATTCTGATGCTGGTGTGCGCGATCGCCCTGCTGGTGCTGGAGCGGCTGCGCACCGACCGTACGGGGGAGTTCTGATGCTGCGGCTCGAAGGCGCGACCGTGCGGTTCGCAGGGCGGGCGGTGCTGGACGCCGTCGATCTCGACGTCGTCGAGCACGAGGTGGTGTGTGTGCTCGGGCCCAGCGGCAGCGGCAAGTCGACGCTGCTGCGGGTGGTGGCCGGGCTGCAACCCCTGGACGCCGGGCGGGTGGTGCTCGACGGACGTGACCAGGCGGGAGTGCCCGCGCACCGGCGGGGGCTGGGGCTGATGTTCCAGGACCATCAGCTGTTCCCGCAGCGGGACGTGGGCGGCAACGTCGCCTTCGGTCTGCGCATGCGCGGCACCGACCGGCGACGACGACAGGAACGGGTGGGGGAGCTGCTCGATCTGGTCGGGCTGCCGGATGCCGGCCGCCGGTCCGTCGCCGCGCTGTCCGGCGGTGAGCAGCAGCGGGTGGCGCTGGCCCGTGCGCTCGCGCCGAGCCCACGGCTGCTGATGCTGGACGAGCCGCTCGGGCAGCTCGACCGGTCGCTGCGGGAGCGGCTGGTCGTGGAACTGCGGGAGCTGTTCGGGCGGTTGGGCACCACGGTGCTCGCGGTCACGCACGACCAGGGCGAGGCGTTCGCGCTGGCCGACCGGGTCGTGGTGATGCGGGACGGGCGGATCGCCCAGTCCGGTACGCCGCTGGAGGTGTGGCAGCGGCCGGCGGACGCGTTCGTGGCCCGCTTCCTCGGCTTCGACAACGTGGTGGAGGCCGGCGTCGCCGAGGAGGCCGCGGACACGCCGTGGGGCAAGGTGCCGGTGCCGGCCGGCTCCCCGCAGGGCGTCCGCACGCTGCTGGTGCGGCCGGCCGGGGTACGGCTGGTGGACGCGGAACAGGGCCTGCCCTGCACGGTCGCCGCCCGCACCTTCAAGGGCACCCATGTCGCCCTCCACCTCCAGCCGGAGAACGCGCCGCGCCTGGAGGCAGCGTGTGCGCTGCGGCTGGCGCCGGAGGTCGGGGACACGGTCGGGGTGGAGTTCGACGCGGCCGAAATCGTGGTGCTCGACTGATCGTCCCGCCCGTACGGTGTCGCGTATGACCCTTCTCGCACATGAGCGGTACTGCGACGAAATCGCCCACCAGGTAGGTCTGTTGCGGTCGGTGGTGACCTCCGGAGCCGATCTGTCGGCCACCGTTCCGACCTGCCCCGACTGGTCTCTGGAGCAGCTCGTCCGGCACACGGGCGGGGCCCTGCGCTGGGTCGAGCTGCTGGTGCGGACGCGGGCGCAGGAGAACGTCGCGGAGGAACAGGTCCCGTCGCACGGCGGGCCGGAGGCCCAGGGCGACCCGGCCGCGCTGGACGCCTGGCTCGCGGAGACCGGTGAGGCGGTCGTGGCCGCGCTGCGGGAGGCCGGGCCCGACACGAGGGTGTGGGGCTGGGCCGGGGGCGGTGACGCCCGGTTCTGGGCCCGCCGGATGACCCACGAGATCACCGTGCACCGCGCCGACGCCGCTCTCACCGCCGGGCTGCCCTACGACGTGGCGCCCGAGGTCGCCGCCGACGCGCTGGACGAGTGGCTGTACCTGGTGGAGTGGGTGCAGCGGAACCTGCCGCACCGGGCGTCCGACGAGCTGCGCGCCGAGGAACACCGGGGCCGCAGCATCCATCTGCACGCCACCGACGCGCCCGCCGGACTGGACGCCGAGTGGCTGGTGGAACTGACCGAGCAGGGGATCGCCTGGGATCGCGGACACGAGAAGGCGACGGTGGCGCTGCGCGGCCCGCTCACCTCGGTCCTGCTCGCCTTCTATCATCGACTGCCGCTGGACTCACCGGAGTTGGAGGTCGTCGGCGAGCGGGAGCTGCTGGAGTTCTGGCTGGCGAAGACGAGCTTCGGCTGAACCGGAGAGTGGCCCGACCCTTCCTGGACGCGTTCTCGGGGCGGGCCACTCGGCTGGTCAGCGGTTGCCGGTGCCCTTGCGGCGCATGCCGAAGAAGACCGCTCCGCCGCCGACGAGGACCAGGACGGCCGCGATGCCGACGATCAGGCCGGTGCGCGAACTGGCGCCGGTCTCGGCGAGGTTGGACTCCTGGGCGGCGGGCGACGGCGCGTTGCTCGCGGAGGCCGCGGGCACGGTGCTGTCGCTCTCGGAGGCCGACCGGGTCGGCGTTCCCGACCCGGCCGGGGTCGAGGCGGTGTCGGAGGGGGTCGTGGACGGGGCCGAGGGCGTCGACGGGGTGGTGGGGGTGTCGTCGGCACCGGTACAGGCCTTGGCGGGGGCCTCCAGGATCGGTATGTCGGCGTCGAGCTTGCTGCCGGACTTGATGTGGACCCGGTACTTCGCGCCCGGTGCCCAGTCCTCGGCGAAGGTGACGGCGACGCCCTCGGCCGAGCCCTTGATCGGCGTGGGCTCGCCGATCCGCCTCAGGTCGGCGTTGTTGTTCTGGAGGAAGACCGTGACGACCGCGGGGGTGGCCGTCGCGTCGGTGGCGGTGACGGTGATGACGCCCTTCGAGCCGTCGCAGGAGGCTGCCGCGGAGAATTGCCCGATACCGAGGGGGTCGGTGGCCAGCGCGGAGCCGGATGTGCCGAGGACAAGAGCGGCAGAGGCGCCGACGAGACCGAACATGCGCACCGAACGAGCGGCGGTACGGCGGGATGGGGACACGTTTGTCCTTTACGTGATGTGCAACTGCGGGGGGCGGAGGGGGAGATGCCGCCCCCGATGCGGCGGCGACAGCCTCCCCAGGGGTCCCACAGGTCTATAAGCGTTCCATAAGAAGTGTCAATGCGTCGATGGTTCCGGCCGCTCGGCTTTGCCCGCTCATTAACCGCCGAGACGTTTCAGCGCCTCAGGAGCCTCCTCGATCCGGTCGACCAGGGCGATACGGGCCCCCATCGACCGTTCCCCGGCGAGCTTCCGCAGCAGCGGCCAGGCCGGCAGCCACTCCGTCCAGTGCGCCCGGTCCACGAGCACCATCGGCGTCGGCTCGCCCCGTGACTCGTAGTAGTTGGGTGTCGCGTTGTCGAAGATCTCCTGTACGGTCCCGGCGGCGCCCGGCAGGAACACGACGCCGGCGGTGCAGCGGGCCAGCAGGCCGTCCTCGCGGGTGGCGTTGGAGAAGTACTTGGCGAGGTGCGCGGCGAAGGGGTTCGGCGGCTCGTGGCCGTAGAACCAGGTGGGGACGCCGACCGAGGTGCCGCCTCCGGGCCAGCGGGTGCGGACCGCGAAGGCGGCCGACGCCCAGTCGGTGACCGAGGGCGTGAACTTCGGCGCCTTGGCGAGCAGCTGAAGCGCCTCGGGGAGCATGGCGTCGGGGAAGGGGGCCGCGTAGGCGCCGAGGTTCGCCGCCTCCATCGCGCCCGGACCGCCACCGGTCGCCACCGTCAGTCCGGCGCGGGCGAGTTCGCGGCCGAGGCGCGCGGCACCGGCGTACGCGTCCGTCCCGCGTGCCATGGCGTGGCCGCCCATCACCCCCACCACCCGGGAGCCGACGAGGAGTTCGTCGAGCGCGTCCGAGACGGCGTCGTCGTGGATCGCGCGCAGCATGGAGGCGAATATGTCGCCGTCCGCCTTCGTCTGCTGGAACCAGCGGTAGGTCCGGGCGTCCGGGGTCGACTCGTAGCCCTCGTCGAGCGAGGCGAACAACTCGTCCGGCGTGTAGACGAAGGCGCGGTACGGGTCGAAGGAGAGGCCGGGTATCGGCGGGAAGACCAGGGCACCGCGGGTGCGGGCCATGGTCGCCGCGGCCGGGTCCATCGGGCAGCCGAGGAAGACGGCGCCCGCGGTGTCCACGGCGAGCAGGACGTCCGTACGGTCCGTCAGGTCGACCGCCTGGACGCGGAAGTGGGCCAGGGTGCCCCGGGTGGAGACGACCTCGTCGAACTCGGCGAGGGACTCGATCTCGCGGTCGTGGGTGCCGTCGTACGGCTGGGCGGGTGTCGGATGCACCCGCCCATGCTAGGCGTGCCGTGTCACCGGCGGATCAGCCCTGGATCGCCGCCGGGTCCATCCAGACGACCTCCCAGGTGTGGCCGTCGAGGTCGTCGAAGGAGCGGCCGTACATGAAGCCGTGGTCCTGCGTCTCGTTGGCCGGCGAACCGCCCGCCGCCAGGGCGCGGTCGACCAGTTCGTCGACCTTCTCGCGGCTCTCGGCGCTCAGCGCGATCATGACCTGGCTGGTCTTCGTGGCGTCCGCGATCTCCTTCTTGGTGAAGGTCGCGTAGAACGGCTTGGTGAGCAGCATCGCGATGATGTTGTCGCTGATCACCACGGAGGCCGCGTTCTCGTCGCTGAACTGGGGGTTGATCGAGTAGCCCAGCTCCGTGAAGAACTTCTTGGAGGCGTCCAGGTCGTTCACGGGCAGGTTGACGAAGACCATCTGCTGGTAGGCCGGAGTGCTCATCGGGGTGTCTCCCATCGGGTCGTACGGCAGGTGCGCGGTGCGCGTGTTCTTCGGTGGGGTAGACCCGGGGCCCGCGCGGAAGTCATCGGTGGTCGAAGATTTTTCTCGCTCGGATTTTCGTACGGCGGTCGGCGGCTCCCGTACCCGGCTCAGGGGGTCAGCGGCAGAGCCGCGAGGGCGGCCACGGTCAGGGTGAGCGGGACGAACAGCGCGGCGAGGGCGCCCGCCCGGAGCGCTGCCGCGCTGCGCAGCGCCGTGGACGGGGCGCCGAGGCGGAGGAGGGCGGCCGTCGTGTCGGCGCGGGCCTGGCGGGCCTCGACCGCGGCGGTCAGGAGCGTGGCGAGGGCGCAGCCGGCGACCAGGGTCGCGCCGAGGGTGGTCAGCGGGCCGAAGGACGAGTCGGCGGGGTCGTACAGGACGGCCATCGTGTACGCGCCGGAGGCCACCGCGCACAGGATGCCCAGGGGGCCGCCGATGCGGGACGCCTCCTCCATCAGGCCGCGGCCCGCGAGGAGGCGGAGGGCGCCGGGGCGGGCGGCCTGGAGGAGTCGTCCGCAGAGGTGGGTGAGGCTGGGGCCGGCCACGGCCAGGCCGATCGCCGTGAGGGTCCAGCCGAGGAGGACGGCGGCGGGACCGGTCGGGCCGCCGGGGAGGGTGAGGTGCTGGCCGGGGGTGCGGCTCGCGTACGCCTCCACGGCCAGGCCGGCGGCGAGGAGCGCCGCGCCCCAGGGGAGGGTGGTGGGGTTGGGGCGGGGAGGGCTGGGGGGCGCGCCGTGCGGGATGGGGTTGTGGGCCGGGGTTTCCTGGGGGCCGTCGGCTGGGGCCGGGGGGTGGGTCGCGCTGCTCGGCGCCGGCGGGGTGCCTCCCCCGGAGGGGGGACCCCCAGCACCCACCTGTGCCACCCCGGCGGCATGGATGCCCGCAGCCTGAGGGGACGGCTGGGGGCCGCCTTCTCCGGATGTCTCGGCGGCACTGTGGCGGGACTGTCTTGCGCCGAATCGTCCGTAGGCGCCGAATGTTTCCTGGAGCTTCGCCGTGGGGGTGAAGCGGCGGAGGGCGAGGCCGGTGCCTCGGGAGTTCGCCGCCAGGTGGGTGTCCCGCGGGCGCAGGGTCAGGGCCACCGCCAGCGAGGCTGCCGCCGGGGTGAGGGCCAGCAGGGTGAGGGCCGCGGGGAGGGGCAGGGGGACGTCCGCCGCCAGGAACGACGCCGCTGCTCCGTCGAAGGGCATGCCCGTGAGGTCGCCGCGGAGGTGGAGGAAGAGGAGCAGGGCCAGCATCGAGCCGACGGCGGTGGACAGGGCCGTCGTGGTCGCCGAGATCGCCATCAGGCGGGCGGGGCCCAGGCCGATCGCCGCCAGGCCGGGGCGGGGCCGGGTGCCCGGGTCGGTGCGGGCGACCGCCAGGGCGAAGTGGACGGTGGCGGCCAGCGGGACCGTGCACCAGGCCAGCCGGAGCGTGGAGCCCGCCGGGGTGCCGGGGTGGCTCAGGGCGTGGCCGAGGGTGCACAGCAGGAGGAAGCCGGTTCCGGCCGAGGCCGTCGCGACGAGCAGACGGCGCAGTTGGACGGCCGGACGGGCGCTGCGGGTCAGGCGGAGAGCGAGCACGCCGCCCGGCCTTCCGACTCGGTGACCGGCGGCAGATGGACGGTGCGCACCCGGCGTCCGTCCAGGAGGGAGATCGTGCGGTCGGCGAGGGCAGCGGTGTCGGTGTCGTGGGTGGCCAGGACGACGGTGATGCCGTGCGAGCGGGCCGCCGTGGTCAGGGTGCGCAGCACGTGGCCGCGGTCCGCGTGGTGCAGGGGGGCCGTCGGCTCGTCCGCGAACAGGACCGACGGGGCCGGGGCCAGGGCGCGGGTGATGCAGACGCGCTGGCGTTCCGACTGGGTGAGTTCGTAGGGCCGCAGGCGGGACTTGTCGCCGATGTCGAGGCGTTCCAGCCACTCCAGGGCGGCGACCTTGGCGCGGCGGCGGCTGGTGCCGCGCAGCATGAGGGGGAGGGCCGCGTTCTCCCAGACGTTCAGCTCGGGGACGAGCACCGGGGCCGGGTCGATCCAGCCGAAGCGGTCGCGGCGGAGCCGTTCGCGGGCCATCGGTCCCATGGTGTGCACGGGGACGCTGTTGAACCAGACCTCGCCACGCTGGCCGCGGGCCAGCCCGGACAGGCAGTGCAGCAGGGTCGTCTTGCCGCTGCCGCGCGGCCCGGTGACGGCGAGGATCTCGCCCTCCCGCACGCCGAGGGACACGCCGCCCAGCGCGGGGGAGCCGTCGGGGTGCGTGTAGTGCAGGGAGCGTGCCCACAGCACGTCGTTGTCCGGCGGGGCCTCCATGGGCGTACACCTTCGTTTCAGATCCGTAGTTCCCGTGTCGTTCCCCCGTCCGGGGGAACGAAGGCAGGGCCGATCGGTCACTGGCACGCTAGGCAGCCCGGCTCGGGCATCCGGACAGCACACGGCCCCGGGCCGCCGTTTCTCACTCGAACGGACGGCACCGGGGCCGGTGTTGATCACCTGAGAGGAAGATCCCCAAACATCATCAGGGCTTCGTCCTCATCAGAGCTTCGTCCACGCCTCCGTCAGTGTGGCGCGCAGGATCTGCTCGATCTCGTCGAAGGTCTGCTGGTTGGAGATCAGCGGCGGGGCGAGCTGGATGACCGGGTCGCCGCGGTCGTCGGCACGGCAGTACAGGCCGTTGTCGAAGAGGGCCTTGGACAGGAAGCCGTACAGGACGCGCTCGGTCTCCTCGTCGGTGAACGACTCCTTCGTCACCTTGTCCTTGACCAGCTCGATGCCGTAGAAGAAGCCGTTGCCGCGGACGTCGCCGACGATCGGCAGGTCGTACAGCTTCTCCAGGGTGGCCCGGAAGGCGCCCTCGTTGTCGAGGACGTGCTGGTTGAGGTTCTCGCGCTCGAACAGGTCGAGGTTGGCGATGCCGACGGCCGCCGAGACCGGGTGGCCGCCGAAGGTGTAGCCGTGCAGGAAGGTGTTGTCGCCCTTGTAGAACGGCTCGGCCAGGCGGTCGGAGATGATGCAGGCGCCGATCGGGGAGTAGCCCGAGGTCATGCCCTTGGCGCAGGTGATCATGTCCGGCACGTAGTCGAACTTGTCGCAGGCGAACATCGTGCCCAGGCGGCCGAAGGCGCAGATGACCTCGTCCGACACGAGCAGGACGTCGTACTGGTCGCAGATCTCGCGCACCCGCCGGAAGTAGCCGGGCGGGGGCGGGAAGCAGCCGCCCGCGTTCTGGACCGGCTCCAGGAAGACGGCGGCGACCGTCTCGGGGCCCTCCATGAGGATCTGCTGCTCGATCTGGTCGGCGGCCCAGCGGCCGAAGGCCTCCGGGTCGTCGCCGAAGAGCGAGGCGCGGTAGATGTTCGTGTTCGGGACCTTGTGCGCGCCCGGGACGAGCGGCTCGAAAGGGGCCTTCAGGGCCGGCAGGCCGGTGATGGACAGGGCGCCCTGCGGGGTGCCGTGGTAGGCGACCGCACGCGAGATGACCTTGTACTTGGTGGGCTTGCCGGTCAGCTTGAAGTACTGCTTGGCGAGCTTCCAGGCGGTCTCGACCGCCTCGCCGCCGCCGGTGGTGAAGAAGACCTTGTTCAGGTCACCGGGCGCGTGGTGGGCGAGGCGTTCCGCCAGCTCCACGGCCTTGGGGTGGGCGTAGGACCACACCGGGAAGAACGCCAGCTCCTGCGCCTGCTTGAAGGCGGTCTCGGCCAGTTCCGTGCGGCCGTGACCGGCCTGCACCACGAACAGGCCCGCGAGACCGTCGAGGTAGCGCTTGCCCTTGTCGTCGTAGATGTAGGTGCCCTCGCCCCGGACGATCGTCGGGACGGGCGCGTTCTCGTACGAGGACATGCGGGTGAAGTGCATCCACAGGTGGTCGTACGCGGTGCGGCTGAGGTCCTTGGTGCTCACGGTTATCGGGTCCTCACGGTTATCGGGTTCCCCACATGTATGTCTGTTTCTTGAGCTTCAGATAGACGAAGCTCTCGGTGGAGCGCACGCCGGGCAGGGCACGGATGCGTTTGTTGATGACGTCGAGCAGGTGGTCGTCGTCCTCGCAGACGATCTCGGCGAGGACGTCGAACGAGCCCGCGGTCATCACCACGTACTCGACCTCCGCCATGTCGGTGAGCGCGTCGGCGATCGCCTCGGTGTCGCCCTCGACGTTGATCCCGACCATCGCCTGCCTGCGGAAGCCCACGGTGAGAGGGTCCGTGACGGCGACGATCTGCATCACGCCCTGGTCGAGCAGCTTCTGGACGCGCTGGCGCACGGCCGCCTCCGACAGGCCGACGGCCTTGCCGATCGCGGCGTACGGCCGGCGGCCGTCCTCCTGGAGCTGCTCGATGATGCCGAGGCTGACGGCATCCAGGTGAGGGGTGCCGTTCTTTGACTCGCGGGAGTCCCGGTGCTCTGCGCTTCGACTGGCCACGACGTCACTCTGCACGACGTCTCGATAGTTGCGCAAGGCGTGGGCGATGAAATTCGTTGTTTACGTCGCTGAGACTTGCGGATTTCGCAGGAGTGGCGCGATCGGGGGTGTTGAAAACGTCGGTCGGCCGATTAGGGTGGGTGTCTCAGTGATTGGACAGTTCGACCCTGACACAGGAGGCCGGCAGTGAGCACCGAGCCGCGTGGGCTGCGCACCCTACGGAATTACATCGCCGGTGAGTTCCGGGACGCCGCCGACGGACGGACCACCGAGGTGGTCAACCCCGTGACCGGCGAGGCGTATGCGACCGCACCGTTGTCCGGCCCGGCGGACGTGGACGCCGCCATGAAGGCCGCCGCGGCCGCCTTCCCGGCCTGGCGCGACACCACCCCGGCCGAGCGGCAGAAGGCCCTGCTGAAGATCGCGGACGCGTTCGAGGAGCGCGCCGAGGAGCTGATCGCCGCCGAGGTGGAGAACACCGGCAAGCCGATCGGGCTCACGCGGTCCGAGGAGATCCCGCCCATGGTCGACCAGATCCGCTTCTTCGCGGGCGCGGCCCGGATGCTGGAGGGGCGCTCGGCGGGCGAGTACATGGACGGCCTGACCTCGATCGTGCGCCGCGAGCCGGTCGGCGTCTGCGCGCAGGTCGCGCCGTGGAACTACCCGATGATGATGGCCGTGTGGAAGTTCGCCCCGGCGATCGCGGCCGGCAACACGGTGGTGCTCAAGCCGTCCGACACCACGCCGGCCTCCACCGTCCTGATCGCCGAGATCGTCGGCTCGATCCTGCCCAAGGGCGTCTTCAACGTCGTCACCGGCGACCGCGACACCGGCCGCCTGATGGTCGAGCACCCGGTCCCGGCGATGGCGTCCATCACCGGCTCCGTCCGCGCCGGCATGTCCGTCGCCGAGTCCGCGTCCAAGGACCTCAAGCGCGTCCACCTGGAGCTGGGCGGCAAGGCGCCGGTCGTCGTGTTCGAGGACACCGACATCGCCAAGGCCGTCGAGGACATCTCCGTGGCGGGCTTCTTCAACGCCGGCCAGGACTGTACGGCCGCCACCCGCGTCCTCGTCCAGGAGGCCATCCACGACGAGTTCGTGGCGGCGCTGGCGAAGGCCGCGTCCGAGACGAAGACGGGGCAGCCGGACGACGAGGACGTGCTCTTCGGCCCGCTGAACAACCCCAACCAGCTCCAGCAGGTCACCGGCTTCATCGAGCGTCTCCCCGCCCACGCCAAGGTCGAGGCGGGCGGCCACCGGGTCGGCGACAAGGGCTACTTCTACGCCCCGACCGTCGTCTCCGGTCTGAAGCAGGACGACGAGATCGTCCAGAACGAGGTCTTCGGCCCGGTCATCACCGTCCAGACCTTCACCGACGAGGACCAGGCCGTCGAGTACGCCAACGGTGTCGAGTACGCCCTCGCCTCCTCGGTGTGGACCAAGGACCACGGCCGCGCGATGCGCATGTCCAAGAAGCTCGACTTCGGCTGCGTGTGGATCAACACCCACATCCCGCTCGTCGCCGAGATGCCCCACGGCGGCTTCAAGAAGTCCGGCTACGGCAAGGACCTGTCGGGGTACGGCTTCGAGGACTACACGCGCATCAAGCACGTGATGACGTCGCTCGACGGGTAGACCTGCGGCGGTTCTGCCGCCCCGCCCCACCGCGCCGCCCCGGACGGGAGTTCTCCGTCCGGGGCGGCGCTGTGCGGAGTTCACCGCCATCCGGCTTTGCCATCTCTTTACAACCTGTGGCCACGCTGTCTCGTCTCTCCGCTCGATCCGTCACGCAGCCCGTGCGGACCGACGAAGGAGAACGACTCATGCGATTCATCCGCCGAACCGGCTTCACCGCCCTGGCCGTCGCGGGCACCGCCCTGCTGATCGGGGCGGGGCCCGCGTTCGCCGACGGGGGGACGCCGACTGCCGTCCCGTCCACCCCCGCGACGGCACCCACGCCGGCTCCCGCCCCCAGCGAGGCGACCCCGGTGCCCGCGCCCACCGTGGCACCGGGCTCCGACGACCAGGTCCCTGTCGTCCCCCGTGGGGCCGCCGACACCGGTGAGGCCACGACGGCCGCGCCGTCGTCGGGCGACGGCACGCTGATCGGCGGCGGTCTCGCGGCGGCCTTCGCCGCGGGCGGCGCCGGGGTGTACGTCCTGCGTCGCCGGAGGACGACCGGCGCATGAGCCCGTACTCCAGGCGCGCCTTCCTCACCGTGGCCGGCGCCGGCCTGCTCGCGGGCTGCGCCGGCGGCCACCCGGCCGACCGGGCCGCGAGCAGCCCGCCCGCGTCACCGGCGCCCTCCGCGGATCCCCCGGCGGGGACCGCGCGGCCGCTCGGGCGCTCGGCCCCCGTCGCCCTGCGGATTCCGGCCATCGGGGTCGACACCCCGGTCGTACGGCTGGGTCTGCAGGCCGACGGCAGCGTGGAGGTGCCCGCCGTCACCGCCGACGACCGGGCCGGCTGGTACCGGTACTCGCCGACGCCCGGCCAGACCGGGCCGTCGGTGCTCCTCGGCCATGTCACGGTCGGGAAGTACGGGGACGGCGTCTTCCGCCGGCTCGACCGGCTGCGGCCGGGCGACGCGATCACGGCACGCCTGGAGAACGGGACCACCGCGGAGTTCACCGTCACCGCCGTACGGACCGTCGGCAAGAAGGACTTCCCCACCACCGACGTCTACGGGAACGTGGACCGGCCCGAACTGCGTCTCATCACCTGCGGCGGGCCGCTCACCGGCGACGAGTACCGCGACAACGTGATCGTGTTCGCGGTCCTGACCCCTGCGGGAGAGCGGTGAAACGATCCCGCGAGAGGGCGGCGGCCGAACTGTTCGCCGCCCTCTACCCGCGCCTGGCCGGCTGGTGCCGCCGGCTTGTCGACGACGACGAGACCGCCCACGAGATCGCCTCGGAGGCCTTCACCCGGCTCTGGGCCCGCTGGACGGCGGTCGCCGAGCCGCAGGGCTTCCTCTACGTCACCGCCGCCAACCTGGTCCGCGACCACTGGCGCAAGCTCGAACGCGAACGCCGGGCCGTGCGCCGGGCGACCGTCGAGGCCGCGGTCAACCCGCCCGCCCAGCCCGCCGACCCGTCGGTCCGGCTGCTCGTGCAGTCCCTGCCCGACCGGCTGCGGGTGCCGATCCTGCTGCACTACTACGCTGACATGCCGATCCGGGAGGTGTCCGCGCTCACCGGGCGCAAGGAAGGAACCGTCAAGGCCGATCTGCACGCGGCCCGCGAACTGCTCCGCGCACACCTGGGGAGAAGCCTTGATCACGCACGCTGACGACGCGGGCGACGGCACGGACCGAACGCCCGACGACCCGCTCACCGTCATCCTGCGGCCCCCGTCCGGCCACCTGGCCCCGCCACCCGGCCACTACGAGGCCGTCCGTCGCGGCGCCGTCCGCCGTCGGCTGCTGCGGACCACCGTCGGAGTGGGCGTGACCTGCGCGGTCGCCACCCTGGCCGTGCTGCCGCTGCGCCTGGGCGGATCGGAGGCACCGGCCGCACCCACGGTCCCGATGGCCCCGCCGCCCGCGAGCAGCCCGTCGGCCGTGCCGACTCCGTCGGCGTCACCCGTCCCCTCCGTCCCGGACCCCACCGAGGGCAGCCGGACCCCGGAGCCCGGCACCGACACCGAAATGCCCACACCCGGCCCGGCCCCTACGGAGTCGCCGTCGGAGGCTACGTCCGCGCCGTCCGCCGGGTCGGGTACGCCCTCGATCGCGCCCTCCCAGACCGGTACGCGCCGTTGAGGACGATTCACGCACCGTAGCCGCGGACGGCTCCTTGCTCCTACTCTGGAGGTCACCGTCGGGGGAGGGTGGGAACGTGACGCGCAGTACGCCGCAGCAGCCGTCCGGGGGCAGACTCGAGCACTCGATCGCGTGGGCGGTCAGAAACGCGGACGGGGTCGTCGCCATCGGCGTCGCCCTGGTCGTCGGCCTGATGGACATCCTGGACAAGGACTTCGACGACAACATCGTCACCGGCTCCATCCTGCTGGTCCTGGCGGCGCTGGTGTACGGCTCGCTGACCGAACGCCGGCGCCGGCTGGCCGACATCCGGGGCGCGACCGAGGGCACCAGCCGGGCGATCGAGGACCTGGCCATGGTCCGTACGCTCGCCGGTCCCGAGGTCGGCCTGGCGCACGAGCAGGCCCGGCGCGCCACCGCCCGCTGGGTGTTCAAGGGCGGCACCGGCACCTACCTGCGGGCCGTCACCCTCCCGGAGTGCGTCCTGGAGGCACAGCGGCGGCGGCGCTCCCTCAGCATGAAGATCGACATCGTGAACCCGGCGGACGACCGGGCGTGCGAGGCCTACGCGCGCTTCCGCCGCACCTTCGGGCACCGGCAGGAGAGCGGCGCGTTCACCGAGTGGACCACCGAGCGCACCCGCAAGGAGTCGTACGCCACGGTGGTCGCCGCCGCCTGGCACCGGCAGCGGCTGGACACCCTGGAGATCGACGTGCACCTGTCGTCGGTGGCCCCGACCCTGCGCTTCGACCTCTCCGACACCTGCCTGATCATCACCCAGGACGATCCGCGCCGGGTGAGCCTGTACGTGGAGCGGGGCCGGCCGCTCTACGACTACTACGTCACCGAGCTGCACCAGAGCCGCGAGCAGGCGGTCAAGCTCGACCTGCGGGAGGCGACCGGGCTGAGCGACGAACCGACCGTCGACGAGGTGCGCCGCCTGCTGGACCGGCTCGGCCTGCCGCTGCCGGCCGGCTTCACGGACCGGGACGTCGGCGACATCATCGACAGGGCGCTGCACGCGGAGGATCCGTACCGGAGGTAGGTCTCAAGGGGGGCGACGATGGACTACCCGGCCCTGGAGCGGGCGGCACGGCGGGGGGCCGTCGGCGAGGTGCTGCGGCAGGCCGCGGCGGAGCTGGAGGAGGTCGTCAGCGGCCGGAGGGCACTGCGGGCGGTGCGGCATCCGCTGGGATTCGTGTGCCTGCCCGTGCTGCGGGACGGGCCGCGGGGGGTGTGCGTGCACGTCTTCGGTCCCACCGACCCCGGTCTGACCGGGCATCAGGTCCACTCGCACAGCTGGGACCTGACCAGCACCGTGCTGTACGGGCGGCTCGGCAACCGGCGGGTGGGCGTCCACGAGGAACCCGAGACACCCACCCACCGCGTGTTCGAGGTGCACAGCGACCCCTCGGGCGTGGACGAACTGCGGCCCACCCGGCGGCTGGTGCGCTGCCTGCCGGGTGCCGAGCAGACCAGCTCCCGCGGCCAGACCTACGCCCTGCCGGCCGGGGAGTTCCACACCACCGTGGTGCCGGACGGCAGCCCGGCCGCCACCCTGGTGCTGGGGCGCACCCTGCCCGGCCGGGCGGACCTCTCCCTGGGCCCCGTACGGGCTCCGGGCCGCCGGGTGGTCCGCAGGACGTGCGACGCGGCCCAGACCGTCCGGATCGCGCGGGCCGCCCTCAGGAGGATCCATGAGCCCGAACCCCTTTCCTGACCTCACGGCCCGTTTCAGCTCCGAGTGCGCCACGGCGGTCGCCGCCGCCGAGGAGGCCGGGGCGCTGCTGCGGTCCCGTTTCCCCGACGGCTTCACCGCCCGGCCCAAAGGGGAACTCGGCGACGTCGTCACCGACCTCGACCTGATGGCCGAGCGGCTCGTGGTGGACCGGATCCACGCGCGCCACCCGCACGACCTGATCCTCGCCGAGGAATCGGGCGAGTCGGGCGGCGACGGCAGCGGGCGCACCTGGCTGGTGGACCCCCTCGACGGCAGCAACAACGTGGTGATCGGCCTGGCCGTGTACGTCGTGGGCATCGCGCTGTGCGTCGACGGCGCCCCGGTGGTGGGGGTGGTGCACGACCCGGTGAGCGGACGGACCTGGTCGGCGCGGCGCGGCTGCGGCGCGTACGGTCCGGGCGGGCGGCTCACCCCGCCCGCCGGCCGGGACCGTCCGGCCCCGCCCGCCGGGCCGCTGCTGGCCTGGACCCAGGGGCACGGCGTGCGCCGCGACGACCCGGCCGCCCGCGCGCTGCGGCACACGGTCGAACTCGGCTCCCGGCGGCTGCTCCAGCTGTGGGCGCCGCTGCTGGCCTGGGCGATGCTCGCCCGCGGCGACATCGACGGGTTCGTCGGCTACCGCGCGGAGGCCATCGACCTGCCCGCCGGAGCGCTGCTGGCCCGCGAGGCCGGGGTGGCCGTCCGGCACCTGGACGGCCGGGAGTTCGGCGGCGGCTTCACCGGCCCGGACACCGAACGCTCCTTCGTCGCGGGCCGTCCGGGGGTACTGCCGCAGTTGCTGGAGCTGGCGGCGCGGGCGGAGGCAGGGCCCGTGACGGAGGCGCACGCGGGTCTGCCGGAGCCGACCCAGTCGTAGCGCCGCGCCTCAGCCCGTGATCGCCAGCACGCCCACCGACGCCGTCACCGCCGCGACCGCGAGCACCGCGCCGGTTCCCATCAGGCGGGCCAGCGGGACCCGTACGCCGTACGCGTGGCAGCGTTCGTACCAGAGGAGGGTCGCCAGGGAGGCCCAGGGGGTGATCACCGGGCCGGCGTTGGTGCCGACCAGCAGGGCGAGCAACTGGTCGTGGTTGGCGAGGGGGACGGCCGCCTCGCCGGCGAGGTAGACGGGGAGGTTGTTGAGGGCGTTGGACAGGCCCGCGCCGACCGCCGCCGCGCGGAACATGCCCCCGACGCCGCCGTCGTGGCCGACCGCGGAGGCCAGCAGGTCGTGCAGGCCGTTGGCGTTGACGGTCTCCACGACCAGGAACATGCCGGGGACCATCACCAGCAGCCGCCAGGGGACCAGGGACAGCCGCAGGGCCGCGCGGTCGCGTGCCGCGAAGGCGGCGACGGCGACCGCGGCGGCGACCGCGGAGGCCACCCACAGCTCCACGTCCGCGACCAGGGTCGCCAGCAGGAACCCGCCACAGGCCAGTCCGCAGACGCGGAACAGCACCGGGTCGGCGGGCCGGTGCGGTCCCGGCGGCACATAACGGTCGCCGTTCCGTACCGGTGGAGGAGCCTCCACCCGTACGTCCTCCACGCGCGCCGCGCCCGGCCCCGCGCCCGGAGCCGTCCCGCCCGGACCCGCCGAACCCCGCCGTCCGCGCCGCCAGTAGAACCCCCACAGGCAGGCCATGGTCACCGCGATCGCCGCGAGCTGCGGGGCCCACATCCGGCCCGCCAGGCCCAGCGGGGACAGCGCGACCCGGTCCGCCGCCAGCAGGTTCGTCAGGTTGGAGACCGGCAGCAGCAGGCTCGCCGTGTTGGCGAGCCAGACCGTGGTCATCGCCAGCGGGACGGCCGCGATGCCGACCCGGGTGGCCAGGGCAAGCATCACGGGGGTGAGGAGGACCGCCGTGGTGTCCAGGTTGAGGGCGATGGTGGTGACGGAGGCGAAGGCGACACAGAGCAGGAAGAGGAGCGGGTACCGGCCCCGCCCGGCGCGGGCGACCCGGGCCGCGACCACGTCGAAGACCTCGGCGCGGCTGGTGAGGTCGGCGAGCACGATCACCGTGCCGAGGAACGCCAGCAGCGGGGCGATGCGGGTCATCGCGTCCGAGGCCGAGCCGGTGGGGAGCAGCCCGGTGGCCACGCAGACGAGTCCGGTCACGAGGAGACCGATCGCCACCTGGTCCAGTGCATGAAGACGCCGCAAACCACCCACGCCCGGCAGGATCGCACATCTGTGCCCCGCTGTAACCAGGGGGTACTTGCGTGCGGCGGTTTCGCGACGGGGGTCCCCGGGCCGGGAAAGTGGCTGCGAAACCGGTGCATTTCGGTGCTCGCTCATAGCATCATGAATACATGGGGGACCGTCAGCTCACCGCAGGCACAGGCCCGTTGGACTTCTTCGTCAGCTATTCGCCGGCCGACGAGCGCTGGGCGTCGTGGATCGCCTGGATCCTGGAGGAGGCCGGGTACCGCACCGTCCTCCAGGCCTGGGACTTCGTGCCCGGCACCAACTTCGTGGACTTCATGGACCGGGGGGTGAGCGAGTCCGCTGCGGTCATCGCCGTGCTGTCGCGCAACTACGAACGCTCCCGGTACGGCCGTATGGAGTGGCAGGCCGCCCTGCGCGCCGATCCGGACGCCCCGGACCGCCGGCTGATCACGGTCCGGGTCGAGGACATCCCGGTGGAGGGACTGCTCGCCACCATCACCTACGTCGACCTGGTCCCCGTCGCCGACCCCGCCGCCGCCCGCGACCTGCTCCTCACCCGGGTCCGCCAGGCCCTCGACGGCCGCGCCCGGCCCACTCTGCGCCCCGACTACCCGGGCGACGGCCACCCGGCGCCGCCGGCCCCGCCGGTGCCGGCCGCGCCCCCGCCCGGACGATCCCTCGGGCGGCCCGGCTGGGCCGGCCGGCGCAGGCCCGCGGCGCCGCCGGCGTACCCGCGGGTCGCCGGGGACGCGCCGGGGCGCGAGACGGTCACCGTGCTCCAACTGGCCGGGCCCGCCTTCGGACGCGGCCAGGACCCCGCCGAACTGCAGGCGGCGATCTGGGGAGACCTGGTCGAACTCACCGACGCCGGCGTCCCGGCGCCCGACCTGCTGGTGGTCACCGGTGACCTGACCGCCTCCGGCAGCCCCCGCGAGTTCGACCAGGCACTCGCCTTCCTCACCGGGCTGCGCGCCCTGCTCGGCCTCGAACCGCACCGGGTCGCCCTCGTCCCCGGCGGCGGGGACGTCAACCAGGCCGCCTGCCGGGCCTACTTCAGCACCTGCGAGGCCGACGAGATGCCGCCCCGGCCGCCGTACTGGCCCAAGTGGCGGCACTTCGCCCGGCTGTTCCAGGAGCTGTACCAGGGCCTCGACGTCGTCTTCGACAGCGATCAGCCGTGGTCGCTGTTTCCCGTGCCCGAACTGCGCACGGTCGTCGCGGGCCTCAACTCCTCCATGGCGTACAGCCACCGGCTCGACGACCAGTACGGTCTGGTCGGACCCGAGCAGGCCGCCTGGTTCGCGCAGGCGCTGCGGCCGTACGAGGAGGAGGGGTGGCTGCGGATCGGGGCGCTGCGGCATCCGCCCGGCCGGGGCGGGGGCGCCGGCCGGGACGGGGCGGGACCGTTGCGCGACACCGACGTCCTCGGCAGGCTCACCGCGCCCCGCCTGCACCTGCTGCTGCACGGCCCGGCCGGACCGGGCGCCCACCCCGTCCTGACCACCGCCTCCGGAGAGCTGCCGCTGCTCGGCGCCGCCGGACCCGGCGGGCACCGGCTGCTGCACCTCGGCGGCGACGGGCTCACCGCCTGGCAGGGGCCGGGCGACCCGGAACGGCGGCCGGTGGAGTGGCGGCGCGCCCACCGCGCGTTCGGACCCGGCCCGGCCGACCCCGAGGCCGACGAGCCCACCCCGGACCCCGGCGACCCGGCGGAGCCCGGACCGCGCACCGTCCAGTCCCCGGCCGAGGCGCTGCTCGCCCGGGTCGCCGAGGTCTGCCGGACGCGGCACGAGGGCGCCCAGATCCGGCCGGTCGCCGGTCCGGTGCCGCAACTGCTCGTCACCTGGAACCAGTCGGGCTTCATCCGCCAGCAGCGGGTCGCCGTGCACACCGGCACCCCGACCGCCGAGGACGTCGAACGGGTCGTGGCGCTGGTGCACGCGGCGGACGCCGAGACCGAGGCCGAACTCGTCCACGACGGGCCGCCGCCCGCCCGCGACCTGCGCGACCAGGCCCGCCGCAGAGGCGTCCGGGTCCGCAGCTTCACCGAGTTCCAGGGCCTGCTCGACCTGCGCGCGTACGTCGCCGCGCAGAGCGAGCGGCTGCGCACCGACCCCCGCTATCCGCCGGGCATGTACCTGCCGCAGCGGTACCGTGAGGTGGAGCGTCTCGGCGCCGAGGACCGCGACGGCCTGGTCGACGACATGCTCCGCCTCCTCGACGCCGACCAGGGCCGCTTCCTGCTGCTGCTCGGCGACTTCGGGCACGGCAAGACGTTCGCGCTGCGCGAGCTGGCCCGCCGCATCCCGGCCGAACTCCCGCACCTCGTCCCGCTGTTCGTGGAACTGAACGCACTCGACCGGGCCTACTCCTTCGAGGGCCTGGTCGCCGCCCACCTCGCCGCGCACGGCGTCGACACCATCGACCTGCGCGCCTTCCGGTACATGCTCCGGCAGGGCCGGATCGTGCTGCTCTTCGACGGCTTCGACGAACTCGTCAGCCAGGTCACCTACGACCGCGCCGCCGAACGCCTCCAGGTGCTGCTGGACTCCGCCGTCGACAACGCCAAGATCGTCGTCAGCAGCCGCACCCAGCACTTCCGCTCGCAAGGACAGGTGCTGACCGCCCTCGGCGAACGCGTCGGACTGCTCCCGCACCGCCGGGTCCTGGCCGTCCAGGAGTTCACCCCCGCCCAGATCCGTGCCTACCTGGTCAACCGCTACCACGGCGACGACCGTGCCGCCGACCGCCGGCTGCGCCTCCTCGACGCCATCCCCGATCTGCTCGCCCTGTGCCGCAACCCCCGGCTGCTCGGCTTCGTCGCCGACCTCGACGACGACCAGCTGCGCGCGGTCGCCGGCGCGGGCCGCGCCCTCAGCCCCGCCGGGCTCTACCGCGAGGTGCTCACCGCCTGGCTCCGCTTCGAGGAACAGCGGGCCGGCGGCGGCCCCGGCCGCACCCCGGGCCTCAGCCTGGACCAGCTGTGGAACGCGGTCACCGCACTCGCCCTGCGGCTGTGCGAGAGCGGCCGCGACGCCCTGCGGCTCGACGAGCTGACCGACGTCGCCGAGACCCTCACGGGGCTCGCCGACAGCCGGCTGACCGTGCCGCAGGCCGCGCACGCGGTCGGCTCCGGCACCCTGCTGGTGCGCGACGACGACGGCGTCTTCCGGTTCATCCACGGCTCGGTCGTGGAGTGGCTCGTCGCCCGCGCGTGCGCCCTGCGGCTGGCCGCCGGGAACACCTCGCTGCTCGACCGGCTCGCCCTGAGCCGCCTCACCGTCGAGTTCCTCTGCGACCTCGCCGACCACCGCACCTGCCAGGCCTGGGCCGAACGCACCCTGGGGGACGGCGCCGGGGGCGGCGAGACCGCCCGCGCCAACGCCGTGAAGATCCTCTCCCGGCTGCGGGTGCCCGCCCACACCGACCTGCGCGGCGCCGCCCTCGCCGGGGAGGACCTCTCCTACCGTGACTTCTCCGGCGTCGACCTCACGCGCGCCGACCTCACCGACGCCCGGCTCGTCGGCGCCGACCTCTCCGGGGCCGTGCTGCGCGACGCCCGCCTCACCGGGGCCCGCCTCGACGGCGCCGATCTCACCGGCGCCGACCTGCGCGGGGCGGATCTGCGGCGGGCCCGGCTGATCCGCACCGACCTGACCGGTGCCCGTGTCGAGGGCGGGAGATGGCGGCGGGCGGCCCTGGTGTCGGCGACCGCCGGACCCGGACTGACGGACACCCCGGAACTCGCCGCCGCCGCACTCGCCCCCGGCATGGCCGTCGACTCCGGCTTCCGGCCCTCCGCGGTCGGCGTGCCGTACGGCTACGACATGCGGACCAGCCGACTGCCCGAGCCGATCTCCTACAGCCCGGACGGCGAACTCCTCGCCGTGGGCAGCGAGGACGGCGGGGTGCTGGTCTGCGACGCCGTCACCGGGACCGCCCTGCGCACCCTGGAGGGCCACACCGACCGTGTGTACGGCGTCAAGTTCCGGGAGCGGGTGCTGGCCACCGGCAGCGCGGACGGGACCGTACGGTTGTGGGACCCGGTGTCCGGGAGCTGCCGCCATGTGCTGCGGATCCACGACAGCGGCGTCTGGCCCGTCGTCCTCGACGCCGACGGCTCACTGCTGGCGACCGGGGACGCCGACGGCGTGGTCACCGTGTGGGACACGGCCACCGGAGCGCCCCTGCACCGGCTGGCCGGTCACTCCGCGCCCGTCTACACCGTCGCCTTCGGACCGGGCAACGCCACCCTGGTCACCGGGGACGCCGCCGCCGGCGTACGGCTGTGGGACCTGGCCGGCGGGCGGCCGCTCGGGGAGTTGCCGGGGCACCGGGGCGCGGTGTTCCGGGCCCGGTTCAGTCCCGACGGGACGCTGCTGGCCACCGGAGACATGGGCGAGGGCCGGGCCGGCACGGTCCGGGTGTGGGACGTCGCCGGACGGCGGGTGCTGCACACGTTCACCGGGCACGCGGGGCGCGTCTACACGCTCGACTTCCACCCCGGGGGACGGTTCCTGGTCAGCGGCGACACCGAGGGCGAGGTCCGCCTGTGGGACCTCGCCGCCGGGACCGGAGCCGGGCTGCTCGGCGGCTGCCGCGGCGCGGTGTACCAGGTCCTGTTCGATCCGGACGGGACGCTGCTCGCCGCCGGGGACAGCCAGGGCGTGGTCCGGCTGTGGCGGATCACACCCGACGCCGACGCGGTGGCCGTCCCGCTGACCCGCCAGCCCACCGACCACCGCGGCTCGGTCTGGGTGTGCAAGTTCCGTCCGCACGGAGACTCGCCCGCCCCCGAGACCGGCGCCCTCCTGGTGACCGGCGCGAACGACGGTGTCGTACGGCTCTGGGACCCGGCCACCGGACAGGGGCGGCGGATCCTGCGCGGTCACGGGCGGCGGATCGGGACGCTGTCGTTCAGCGCCGACGGCTCGATGCTCGCGGCCGGCGGCAACGACGGGATCGTCCGGCTGTGGCACGCCGGTTCGGGGCGGCGGCTGCGCGAGCTGGCCGGGCGGAGCGACCGGCTGGTCTCGGCGGTGTTCGGCCCCGACGGCCCGCTGCTGGCCACCGCGGGCAGCGACGGCGACATGTATCTGTGGAACGCCGGCACGGGCGAGTACCAGCGAGAGATGGACGTGGAGACCGACCACGTCTGGGCCGAGGCGTTCAGCCCCGACGGCCGACTCCTCGCCACCGCCAACGACGACGACACCGTACGGCTCTGGTACCGGGCCACCGGCGCCCATGTCACCACCATCGGGGAGCACTCGGGCCGGGTCCGCTCCATCGCCTTCCGGCCCGACGGACGGGCCCTGGCCACCGGCTGCGACGACCGGAAGGTGCGCGTCTGGGACCGCGACGACCGCCGGATCACCGCCGTCCTCGACGGGCACACCGACCGCGTCTACGCCGTGGCGTTCGCGCCCGACGGGTCTTGGCTGGCCAGCGCCTCCTGGGACGGGCGTGCGGTGATCTGGCGGGACGGGGTGATCGCGCACCGGCTGACCGGGCACACCGGCAAGCTGTGGACCGCGGCCGCACATCCCGGCAGGCCGCTCCTCGCCACCGCGGGCGACGACCGCACGATCCGGCTCTGGGACCCGCGCACCGGCGAACAGAGCGCCGTCCTGACCGGGCACACCGGACGCGTGCTGGCGGTCGCCTTCCACCCCGACGGCTCACTGCTCGCCAGTGGCGGCGAGGACGGGACCGTACGGCTGTGGGACCTGCCCGAGGACGGGCCGGCCGCCCTGCGCGCCACCCTGGTCGGGCTGCCGGGCGGCTGGGCCGCGCTGTCGCCGTCCGGCGCCTACAAGTTCGAGGGCGATGTCACCGGCGAGTTCTGGCACGCGGTCGGCATGTGCCGGTTCGAGCCGGGCGAGCTGGACGGGCACCTGCCGGGGGTACGGCACGTGCCGCTGGACGGGGAACTGCGCTGAGGCGCCTCAGTGGCCGTGCGAGGTCTCCTCGTGCGTACCGGGGCTGGTCCCGGGTGCCGCCTGCGTGCCCGTCCGCACCGTGAACGCCGCCGTGCGGACCGTCCCGTCGACCTTGAAGTCCAGGAACAGCCGGTAGGTGCCGGCGCTGGGCGCGGTGGCGGCGAAGGACACCTCGGGCCCGGACGTCCTGTCGCCCTCGGCTTCCTCGTGCGGGTGGACGTGCAGGTAGGCCAGGTCGCCGGAGCGCAGGGCGACCAGGTGGCCGTAGGCGCCGAGGTAGGGCTCCAGGCCGGTGACCGGCCGCCCGTCCCGGCGGACGGTGAAGGCCAGGTCGCTCTCGCCGCCCGCGGTGAGGGTGCCTTCGAGGGCGACGGTGTAGCCGTCGACGGTGGTGGTGGCCGCGGGCGCGGGCGGTTCGGCCGCCCGGTACGGCCCGGTGACCGTCAGGTCGGAGCCGAGGGTGAGGCCCTCGCTCTCACCGGCCGGCAGGAAGTCCGCGAAGACGCGGTAGCCACCCGCGGCCGGCAGGTCCACCGAGGTGCTCCAGGTGCCGTCGGCGGCCCGGACGGGATGGAGATGGCGGTACGTCGTCAGCTCGCGTGAGGCGAGGATCAGGTGGAGCTGCTTGCCGTGGGCGGTCCGGTAGCGGGTCACGGGGTCGCCGTCGGCGTCCCGGACGACGAAGCGCAGGGTGCTCCTGTGCCCGGCCGGGACGGCGGTGGTCTCCAGGTCCAGGGAGTAGCCGTCCTGGGAGACCTGGAGGCCGGCCGGGAGGAGATCCCCGGCCGGGGGCTTCTTCGCCGGCTCCGGGCTGTGGCTCCCGGTGTGTCCGGCGGCCGTGGTCTCCTGGTCGATCGGGCCGAACGCCGTACCGACCCCGTAGGCGGTGCCGAAGGCCGTGGCCAGCGCCGCCGTGAACGCGCCGATCTTCTGCAAGGGGTTCATACCGGGCTCCCGACTCTTCTCTCTCTTCGTCTGCCGCCATGGATACCCGTGGGGGGTATCCATGGCAGTACCTTATACCCCCTCGGGGTATGAAGGAAAGAGGAAAGGGGAGGGCAGGTCGTCGGCGCGGCGGGGTTCGGGAATGGTTTTGAACATGTTCAACTCGCTGGCGTACGCTGCCGCCATGAGCGACAGAGCCGCCCTCCTCAAGGGCATCCGAGCCTGGCTTGTCTTCTTCGTCGTCTGCCTGGTGCTCAGCGGCGCCACGGCCTTCCCGCTCGTGCACGAACTGCGCTGGACCGAGGACCTGTTGCGGGCCCTGTCCGTGCCGGAGCACCTCCCCGCCCTCATGGACTGGATCGTGCGGGTCCGGCAGGGGCTCGACGTCGTCGACGCCGAATACCCCTTCATGCTCTACGGCACCGACTGGCTGGCCTTCGCGCACCTCGTCATCGCGGTCGCCTTCTACGGCCCCTACCGCGACCCGGTCCGCAACATCTGGGTCGTCGAGTTCGCGATGATCGCCTGCGCCGGGATCATCCCGCTCGCCCTGATCTGCGGGCCGGTCCGCGGCATCCCCTTCTGGTGGAGCGTGCTCGACATGTCCTTCGGTGTGTTCGGCGTGATCCCGCTGTACGTCGTCCGACGGAAGATCAAGCGGCTGGAGGCGCTTACCGCCCCCAACGCCTGGGCCGTCGCCGCTACTTGAGTGCGGCGAGGGCGATGCGCTCGGCCACCGGGTTCATCCCCTCGCCCTTGGCGTCCGTCGCGTTGACCGAGTAGACCAGGGTCCGGCTCAGATCCCGGGTCCCGGCGATCAGCGCGTTGTAGCCGTACCGGCCGCCCGACTTGAGCCAGTAGACCCGGCCGCCGTACTCGAACCGCTGGAGCCCCGCGCTGTAGGTGGCCCCTTCGATGTGCGCCGGGACCGTGAACATCTCCCGCAGTCGGGGCCGCGGCACGATCCGTCCCTCGAACAGCGAGCCGAGCAGTCGCTCCAGGTCCGCGGTGGTGGAGATCATGTCCCCGGCCGCGAACCGGTCGGCCTGGTTCCACTCGGTGACGTCGACCAACTCCGTCGTCCCGTCGGCCTTCTCCACGGCCTGGTAGCCGTGGTTGTGCGGGCCGAGGATGCGCGGGTCGGTGCCGGGGAAGTACGTGTCGCGCATCCCGGCGGGCGCCAGCACCAGCTCAGTGGCCGCGGCGGCGTACGGCCGGCCGGTCACCTTCTCGATCAGCAGGCCGAGGACCGTGTAGTTGATGTTGAGGTAGTGCTGCTTCCGGCCGGGGCGGAACTCCGGCCCCTTCGCCGACGCCGACGCCACGACCGCCTGGGGTGTGAGCGTGTCGTAGCGGTGGGCGTACACCTCCTCGAAGGTTTCGCCGAGACCGTCGCCCGCCGGGATACCGCTGGTGTGGTTCAGCAACTGCCGTACGGTGACCGGCCGGAAGTCCTTGCCGAGCAGGCCCGGCAGATAGCGCTGGACCGGCCGGTCCAGGTCGATCTCGCCGCGCGCCGCGAGCTTCAGCACCGCCGCCGCGGTCACCACCTTCGTCACCGAGCCGGCCCGGAACCGGGCGTCCGGGTCGGCGGGACGGCCGCTCGCCAGGTCGTGCACGCCGGCGCTGCCCCGCCAGGTGCCGTCGGTGCCGCCCACCCGGACCAGGGCCGCCGTCGCGTCCCCGTCCGGGAGTCCGGCGACCGCCTCGCACAGGGCCCGCGCGTTCAAGCCGTCGGGACACGTCTCGGCGGCGGCCGGGGTGGTGGGCGAGGCGAAGGCGGGGACGGCCAGCGGACCCGCCCCGAGGGCGAGCACCAGGGAGGCGGCGAGGGCGAGGGTACGGCGGCGAGCGCGCATACGGGAGGACTCCTGGGAGTTCGGCGACGGGATGCGTGATCATCCTGCGGCCGTCCGGCGGCGACCGGATCGTCACCGGGGAGGGCGTGCGACCCCGGTCTGTCCCGGAGCAAGTGCCGCACCGGTCAGGGGTGTTGTCGGGGATCGGCCCCTAGGGGCTCCCGGCCGGTTCTCCCGTGACCCGAAAAACTGTTATCGCGCGGGCCCGCCACCCGTCTCCAGGATGTGATCTCCGACATTGCCAAGCGCACACCCCCTGCTGACAAGGTGCGGGCATGAGCACGAACGCGGACCACGGAGACGGGCGGCAATGGCATGCCACGATCGCCGCCGCGCAGGCCGGTGACCGACAGGCACTGGACGACCTGGTCGCGGGCTGGCTGCCGCTCGTCTACAACGTCGTCGGCCGCGCCCTGAACGGCCACGCCGACGTCGACGACGTCGTCCAGGAGACCATGCTGCGCGCCGTCGACCACCTCGGCTCACTGCGCGATCCCGACAGCTTCCGCTCCTGGCTGGTGGCGATCGCCATGCGGCAGATCCGCGACCGGGCCCGCCGCCGCACGACCCAGCGCCTCGACGACAGCCTGCCGGCCGACGGCGCCGCAGACTTCGCCGAACTCACCGTCCTGAAACTCCAGTTGGAGGGCGAGCGGCGTGAGGTCGCGGAGGCGGTGCGCTGGCTCGACGACGAGGACCGCCAACTGCTGTCCCTGTGGTGGCTGGAGGTCGCCGGTGACCTCAGCCGCCGCGAACTGGCCGCGGCCGTCGGCATCAGCAGGCAGCACGCCGCCGTCCGCGTCCAGCGGATGAAGGAACGCCTGGAGACCTCCCGGAGCATCGTGCGCGCACTCGACGGCGCCTGCCCCGCCCTGCGCGACCTCACCGCCCGCTGGAACGGCCGCCCCGACTCCGTGTGGCGCAAGCGGCTGGCCCGGCACATCCGGGGCTGCGGCTACTGCGGCGACACCCGCACCTCCGTCGTCCCGGCCGAGCGGCTCCTCGTCGGGATCGCCCTGGTGCCCGTCCCCGTCGGCTTCACACTGTCCCTCGCCCTCGGCGGCAAGACCGCCGCGGCCGCCACCACCGCCGGCTGGTCCGCGAAGCTCCTCACCGCGCTGACCAAACCGGCCGTCGCGGTCACCGCGGGCGCGACGATCGCGGCGGGCGGCGCCTACGTCGTCGTCCAGACCCCCGACGGCCCGCCGCCCCGCGCGGCCGTCGCCCCCACGGCGGCCCGCACCCCCGGCCCGCCCTCCCCGGCACCCTCGGCCACCGCCACACCCACGCCGTCCCCCTCACGGTCGGCCACCGAGCAGAAGGCCGCCGCCCGGTACGGCAGCGTCGTCGACGCCGTCGACAGCGCGCCCGGCCGGAACACCCGCCCGACCGAGCTGCCGCACCGCCCCGAGGAGGGGATCACCAGTACGGGCGGGCGCCAGGCCGTCATGCAGCACCGCGGCGACAGCGTCACCCTCAGCGGGCAGGGCTATGTCCTCGTGCGCTGGCAGATCTCCCCGCACAGCCGCCCCGGCGCGCTGGTCATGCCGTCCTGGACCGGCCTCGACGGCAGGCTGTTCCACGTGGCCTCCGGCGGCGGCCGCCGCATGGACGACCCGCTCGACGGCAGCTCCGAGGGCCCCACCACCGGCATGGGCGGCCCGGACACCGGCTACACGGTCCTGCCGGCCGGCACCCAGCAGATGTGGCAGAACGAGTACTTCTACGTCGACGGCACGGTCACCCTCACCCAGAACGAACGCGGCGCCGACTACGGCGTCACCGTCTTCCCCACCACCTGGCAGGCGGCCGACGAGGACGTCCGCCGGGGCCCCGACCAGGGCGCCATCCGCTACGGCCTCGTCCGCGACACCGGCGACGACGGCACCCCCGTCCCGCAGTACGTCACCCGGGCCACCCCGGCCGACCCCGCGACCGTGCCTCAGCGCTCCCGCGTGTAACGGTCCTGCGCGGCCAGCACGTCGTCCCCGTGCTCGAACGCCCACGCGCCGAAGGCGTCGATCGGCGCGAGCAACGTCCGCCCCAGCTCGGTCAGTTCATAGTCCACGCGGGGCGGCGCACCGGGGTGCGCCCGGCGGGCCACCAGGCCGTTGAACTCCAGCCGCCGCAGGGTCTCGGTCAGCACCTTCTGACTGATGCCGCCGATCCGCTCCCGCAGCTCCCCGTGGCGGACCGGACCGCCCCGCAGCGCCCACAGCACCACGGCGTTCCAGGTGTTCGCGAGCAGGTCGAAGGCGAGCCGGGCCCGGCAGTCGGCGAGGAAGTCCGAGTCGGTGGTCACGTACCGAATGGTGCCCGAGCGGCCTCCTACCGTCAGGCGTATGCGGATAGGAATTCTCGGAACCGGACAGATGGCGGACGCGCTCGGCACCCAGTGGCGGCGCGCGGGACACGAGGTGCGGGCCGGCGGACGCTCCGGCGGCCTGCGGGAAGCGGCGGAGTCCGGCACCGACGCGGTGCTGCTGGCACTGCCGTACGCGGCCGTCGCCGAAGTGGCCGGCGGGCTCGGGGAGACGCTGCGCGGGCGAGTGCTGATCGACTGCACCAACCCGGTCGGCCCCGGCTTCCGGCTGCTCACGGCGGGCGGACCGGCGGGCGCCGAACGCATCGCCGCCGCCGCGCCGGGCGCCCACGTCGTCAAGGCCTTCAACCTCTGCCACGTCGACGTCTGGCGGCTCACCCCGCCGGTCTTCGACGGCCGCCCCCTCGCGGTCCCGCTCTGCGGCGACGACCCGGCAGCCCTGGACGTCGTACGACAACTCGTGCGCGACCTCGGCTGCGAGCCGCTGAACGCCGGCGGACTGGACCGGGCCGGCCTGGTCGAGGCGACGGCGGCCCTGCTGATCGGCCTGTGGGTGGGCGAGGGCGCCGACGCCCAGGCGATCGCCCCGCCGCTCGCCCACGCGGCCGGTTAACCGCCGTCGCGGAGGGAGCGCAGGGCGCACAGGACGTCGATGCGGTTGGTGGTGATCGAGTCGACGCCCAGGTCGATGAGCCGGCGCATGGAGCGGCGGGTGTCCGGGGTCCACACGGACAGCAGCCGGCCGTCCCGGTGGATCCGGGCGGCCAGGTCTCGGTCGACGAGGGAGAAGCGGTAGTTGAGCCAGCGGGGCTCGACCGCCGCCAGCAGCACGGGCCGCGGCGGTGCCAGGCTCGTCCAGGTCATGGCGATCTCGGCGGACGGGTCGGCGGCGCGGACGGCGAGCATCGCGGAGGCGTCGGCGCAGTAGTAGACGCGCTCCGCCGCCCCGGCCTCGCGGACGGCGTCCACCACCCGGCGCGCCGTCCGCACCTCCCGGGTGCCCGGCAGGTCCAGCATCACCCGGCTGCCCTCCGTCGCCGCCAGCGCCTCCGCCAGCGTCGGCACCCCGCCCTCCGTCAGCCCGCGCACCTCGGCCGCCGACAGCGACAGCAGCGGCCGGTCCCGCTCCCACAGCCGCTTCAACGTGTCGTCGTGCAGCAGCACCGGCACACCGTCCCTGGTGAGCCGTACGTCGATCTCGACGGCGTCCGCGCCCTGGTCGAGCGCGGAACGCAGCGAGTCGAGGGTGTTCTCACGGACGCGGTAGGGGTCGCCGCGGTGGGCCACGGCAGTCACGGTCTGCATGGGCCCATTGTGCTGGTGACCGGGGCGCGGGGCGGCCGTCAGGGGGCGAGCCACTCCGTGGTGTAGGTGTCGATCTCGGCGGCGATCCGCGCCTTGCCGGGCGCGTCGAGGAAGGACGCCTCGACGGCGTTCTTCGCGAGGTCGGCCAGGCCGCGCTCGTCCAGGTCGAGGAGGCGGGCGGCGACGCCGTACTCGCTGTTCAGGTCGGTGCCGAACATGGGCGGGTCGTCGGAGTTGATCGTCACCAGGACGCCCGCCGCGACGAACTCCCGGAGCGGGTGCTCGTCCAGCGTGCGGACCGCGCGGGTGGCGATGTTGGACGTCGGGCACACCTCGAGCGCGACGCGGTGCTCGGCGAGGTGGGCGAGGAGCTTCTCGTCCCGCGCGGAACTGGTGCCGTGGCCGATGCGCTCGGCACGCAGATGGGTCAGGGCGTCCCACACCGTCTCCGGTCCGGTGGTCTCGCCGGCGTGCGGCACGGACCGCAGCCCGGCGGCGATCGCCCGGTCGAAGTACGGCTTGAACTGCGGGCGCGGTACGCCGATCTCCGGCCCGCCGAGGCCGAAGGAGACCAGTCCCTCGGGGCGCAGCCGGTCGTCGGTGGCGAGTCTCGTCGTCTCCTCGGCGGATTCCAGGCCGGCCTCGCCGGGGATGTCGAAGCACCACCGCAGGACCGTGCCGAAGTCCGCCTCGGCCGCCTTGCGGGCGTCCTCGATCGCGTCCATGAAGGCGCGCTCGTCGATGCCGCGCCGGGTGGAGGAGAAGGGGGTGATGGTCAGCTCGGCGTACCGCACCTGCTGGCGGGCCAGGTCGCGGGCGACCTCGTAGGTCAGCAGCCGGACGTCCTCCGCGGTGCGGATGAGGTCCACGACCGACAGGTACACGTCGATGAAGTGCGCGAAGTCGGTGAACGTGAAGTAGTCGGCCAGCGCCTCGGGGTCGGTGGGCACCTTGGAGTCGGGGTGGCGGGCGGCGAGTTCGGAGACGATCCGCGGGGAGGCCGATCCGACGTGATGGACGTGCAGTTCGGCCTTGGGCAGGCCGGCGATGAAGGCGTTCAGGGTCAAGGGGTCCTCCCCGGGACGGCACCCCGGGCCGCGCGGGCCGACGGGGTGCGGGTGATCGGCTGATCGATGAGACGGGCTCATCGTAGGCGGACGGGGCAGGGGAGGGGCGAGGGGTTTTGCGGGTGGGGTTCCCGACCGGTCCGGGGCGGCCCTCCGCCGTCCGGGCCTGGGCCTGGGCCTTAGCATTGCGGGACGCATGACAGAGGGGGTCCCGCGCATGTCCGACGACGCACCCACCGATTCGGCCCGCCACCCGTGGGCCGCGCCCGGCTCCGCGCCCGAGGGAACGGAAGGGCCGCAGTACGCCCACGTGCCTCTGGAGAAGAGGGATGCGTCCGGCGGACCCGCCGCGCGGGACTCGCGGGCAGCCGGTGACTCCGCCCCCGCGGCCGACCCCTGGCCCGCGCCCGCCCCCGTCCCGGACCACGGCTCCGGAGTCACCATCACCTCCGGCGAGGTGCCCACTGCGCAGGACCATGCGCCGCCGTCCGTCCATGACCAGCAGACGGTGACCTCCCTGCCCGGCGTGACCCCGACGCCCACGGTCGGCACCCCGCGGGCCGACGCCCCGTTCGCGTCCTTCCCGCCGCCCCACCCCGCCACGGCGTCCGGGCCGGCGGGCCCCCACCCCTTCGCCCCGCCCGCCGACGGAGCGGTCCCGCCGCCGCCGATCTCCCCCGACGGACCCGGACAGATGCCGTACGGCTACCCCGGCGGCCACGGCTACCCGGGCGGGCCCGGTTACGGCGGCACCCCCGGCTACGGCGGCACCCCCAGCTACGGCGGCGCCCCCGGCTACTACGGGTGGGCCGCCCCGCACCCCGGCCCGAGCAACGGCATGGGGATGGCGGCCATGGTCCTCGGCATCGTGGCCGCCGTGGGCTTCTGCCTGTGGCCGCTCGCGATCATCACCGGCATCCTCGCCCTCATCTTCGGACTGATCGGCCGGAGCAAGGCCAACCGGGGCGAGGCCGCCAACCCGGGCCAGGCCCTGGCCGGCATCATCTGCGGGGCCGTCGGGATCGTCCTCGGCGTGGGCCTGGCCGTACTGATCATGGTGGCGCCGTAGGGCCCCGCCCCCGGCTCCCTCACGCGGCCCGCAGTGTCCGCCTCGCCTCCATGAGCGCGAAGCCCAGCAGGTTGGGGCCTCTCCAGCGCTCCGGGTCCGTCGCCGCGTCGTCGTCCGCGGTGAGGCCGATGCCCCAGACGCGGTCCACGGGGCTCGCCTCCACCAGTACACGCTCGCCCGTGCCCAGCAGGTACCGGCGAAGCCCGGGGTCCGCGGCGAACTTGTGGACGCTGCCCTCGACCACGATCCGGAACCGCTCCCGCTCCCAGGCCGCCTCGTCGAAGCCGCGCACCAGACGCCCGGCCTTCTTCGCCTCGGAGGGGTGACCGGCGGCCAGCGCCCGCCGCTCCGCCTCCGCGTCGCCGAACAGACGGGCCTTGCCGGCCATCATCCAGTGCTCGGCCGTCGCGTACTCCACGCCGTCCACGGTGAACGGGGACGGCCACCACTGACTCAGGCAGCTCGGGCCGACCTGTCCGTCGGGCCTCGGGCGGTGGCCCCAGAAGTGCAGATACTTGATTCGCGCCCCCGACCGGACCTCCCTGAGCAGGGCTTCCCGGGAATCGATCTTCTCCATGCATTCCACTGTGGCACGCACCACTGACAGTACGTCTGTCCTTTTCCGGGTCGACTCGACACCTGGTCGACAGATTCCGTCGCGTAACCAAAAGGCAACAACGGAATCACTTGTTGGAGTCCCATTGCTCTGCCAGGATCGGCACTCAAATCAGGCTGGAGCTACGCCACCCGCTCCCGTGGACAGTGGGGCGAAGGCGGAGGAGAGCGACATGCAGAACCCGGGAAGCACCACCCCGGACCGAGTCGGCCGGTTTCCCGCGCAGGCGCGTTTCGCGGACGGCGCCCAGTACATCGCGGGCCGCCTCCGCAAGGGCACGTCCGGGCGGACGCACGCCGTGATCGACCCGGCCACCGGGGAAGAGGTCCTCACCTACGAACTCGCCGGGGCGGACGACGTCGACGCGGCCGTCGCCGCCGCCCGGGCCGCCTTCCCGGCGTGGGCGGCCGCCACCCCCGGCGAGCGCTCCGACGCCCTGCACCGCTTCGCCGCCGTCCTCGCCGAGCGCGCCGAGGACCTCGCTCGGGCCGAGTCCCTCCAGTGCGGCAAGCCGCTGAAGCTGACCCGCGAGTTCGACGTGCCCGGCACGATCGACAACACCGCCTTCTTCGCGGGGGCCGCCCGGCACCTCCAGGGCCAGTCGGCCGGGGAGTACTCCGGCGACCACACCTCGTACGTACGGCGCGAACCCATCGGCGTCGTCGGCTCCATCGCCCCCTGGAACTACCCCCTCCAGATGGCCGCCTGGAAGATCCTCCCGGCGATCGCCGCAGGCAACACGATCGTGCTCAAGCCCGCCGAACTCACCCCGCTCACCTCGCTCCTCTTCGCCCAGGCGGCCACCGAGGCGGGCATCCCCGACGGTGTGATCAACATCGTCAACGGGACCGGGAGGGAAGCGGGTGAGCACCTCGTCGGCCATCCCGACGTGGTCATGACCTCCTTCACCGGCTCCACCGCCGTGGGCATGCGGGTCGCGGAGATCGCCACCGCCACCGTGAAGCGGCTGCACCTGGAACTGGGCGGCAAGGCGCCCTTCGTCGTCTTCGACGATGCCGACCTGGACGCCGCCGTGCAGGGCGCGGTCGCCGGCTCGCTCATCAACACCGGGCAGGACTGCACGGCCGCCACGCGCGCTTACGTGCAGCGGCCTCTCTACGAGGCGTTCGTCGAGCGGACGGCCGCCCTCATGGAGACCGTCCGGCTCGGGGACCCCTTCGCCCCGGGCACCGACCTCGGGCCGCTGATCTCGCACGTCCAGCGCGACCGGGTCGCCGCCTTCGTCGACCGGGCGCGTGCCTACGCGCGCGTGGTGACCGGCGGCGAGGCCCCTCACGGGGATCTCGAGAACGGCGCGTACTACCTGCCCACCCTGGTCGCGGGCGCCGCGCAGGACAGCGAGATCGTCCAGTCCGAGATCTTCGGGCCGGTCCTCGTGGTCCTCCCCTTCGACAGCGACGACGAAGGGATCGCGCTCGCCAACGACACCCCGTACGGGCTGGCCGCCTCCGCGTGGAGCCGGGACGTCTACCGGGCGAACCGGGCGACACGCGAGATCAAGGCCGGATGCGTGTGGGTCAACGACCACATCCCGATCATCAGCGAGATGCCGCACGGCGGATACAAGGCGTCCGGCTTCGGCAAGGACATGTCCGCGTACTCGTTCGAGGAGTACACCCAGATCAAGCACGTCATGTTCGACAACACCGCGGTGGTCCGCAAGGAGTGGCACCGCACCGTCTTCGGGGACCGTTAGTCACGAATCCGGCCGCCGACCAGGCCGAATCCTCCCGAAAGGGCACCACGCGCATGGAGCAGTACGAGCCAGACCGCCTGACCCCGCCCCAAGCGGCCGCCATGCGGCGCAGTCTGCGCAACGGCAGGGCAGCCATGACCCGCAGGTCGCTGCTGCGCGCCTCGGCGGGCGGCGCCCTGACACTGGGCGGCCTCGGGGCGCTGAGCGCCTGCGGGATCCCCGCGGCCGGCAAGACCGAGGGCGGCACGTCCGCCGATGACCACTCGGCGAAGGAGAAGACCGTCAGCTTCTCCAACTGGACCGAGTACATGGACGTCGACGAGGCGGGCAAGCACCACCCGACGCTCGACGCGTTCACGAAGCGGACCGGCATCAAGGTCAAGTACACCGAGGACATCAACGACAACAACGAGTTCTTCGGCAAGATCAAGCCGCAGCTCGCCGCGGGCCAGGACACCGGCCGCGACATCGTCGTCCTCACCGACTGGCTCGCCGCCCGCCTCATCCGCCTGGGCTGGGTCCAGAAACTGGACCCGTCCAACCTGCCGCACGCGTACGCCAACCTGTCGGGCCAGTTCCGCAGCCCCGACTGGGACCCCGGGCGGGCGTACTCCTACCCCTGGCAGGGCATCTCCACGGTCATCGCCTACAACAAGAAGGCGCTCGACGGCGTCGAGGTGAAGTCGGTCTCCGACCTGCTCGACAACCCCAAGCTCAAGGGCCGCGTCGGTTTCCTCACCGAGATGCGCGACAGCATCGGCATGACACTGCTGGACATGGGCAAGGACCCCGGGAAGTTCACCGACGACGACTACGCGGCGGCGATCGCCCGCCTCCAGAAGGGCGTCGACAGCGGGCAGATCCGCCGCTTCACCGGCAACGACTACACGTCGGACATCACCAGCGGCGACTTCGCCGCCTGCATCGCCTGGGCCGGTGACGTCGTCCAGCTCAAGGCCGACAGCCCGGACATCGACTTCCTGATCCCGGACAGCGGTTACCTGACGTCCAGCGACAACATGCTGATCCCCAACAAGGCCCGTCACAAGACGAATGCCGAGCGGCTCATCGACTACTACTACGAGCCCCGGCCGGCCGCCGAACTCGCCGCCTACATCAACTACGTCTGTCCCGTCGACGGCGTGAAGGACGAGCTGGCGAAGATCGACGAGGATGCGGCGAACAACCCGCTGATCATCCCCGACAAGGCCATGCAGGCCAAGTCCCACGCCTTCCGCTCACTGAGCGCGAAGGAAGAGACGGCCTATGAAGCGCAGTTCGCGAAGCTCACTGGGGCGTGACGAGATGAAGACGACGACCGACGCCGGCGGCGATGTCCGCCTCTCCGGGATCAGCAAGACCTACGGCTCCTTCACCGCCGTCCACCCGCTCGACCTGACCGTCCCGCAGGGCTCCTTCTTCGCCCTGCTCGGCGCCTCGGGCTGCGGCAAGACCACCACCCTGCGCATGATCGCCGGCCTGGAGGAGCCCTCGTCCGGGACCGTCCACCTCGGCGACCAGGACGTCACGGCCCTCCCGCCCTACAAGCGGCCCGTGAACACCGTCTTCCAGTCCTACGCCCTCTTCCCGCACCTCGACATCTTCGAGAACGTCGCCTTCGGCCTGCGCCGGCGCGGCATCAAGGCCGTGAAGAAGCAGGTCGGGGACATGCTGGACCTGGTCCAGCTCGGTGAGCAGGCCCGCAAGAAGCCGCACCAGCTCTCCGGCGGCCAGCAGCAGCGCGTCGCCGTGGCCCGCGCCCTGATCAACCATCCCCAGGTGCTCCTCCTCGACGAGCCCCTCGGCGCCCTCGACCTCAAGCTGCGCCGCCAGATGCAGCTGGAGCTGAAGCGCATCCAGACCGAGGTCGGCATCACCTTCGTGCACGTCACGCACGACCAGGAGGAGGCCATGACCATGGCCGACACGGTCGCCGTGATGAACGCGGGCCGCGTCGAGCAGCTCGGCTCGCCCGCCGACCTGTACGAGAACCCGCGCAGCACCTTCGTCGCGAACTTCCTCGGCTCCTCCAACCTCATCGAGGCCGAGGTCGACTCCAGGAGCGGCGAGGACATCGTGCTCAAGGCGGGCGGCGGCAAGCTCGTGCTGCCCGAGGCCCGCTGCGCGGCGCCGGCGGCGACCGGCGGCAAGGTGCTCGTCGGCATCCGCCCGGAGAAGATCTCCCTCACCCACGCCGACGACGCGGGCGAGATCCCGGAGGGCCGCAACCGCATCACCGGCACGATCGCCGCCACGTCGTTCATCGGCGTCTCCACGCAGTACGTCGTCGACAGCGCCGTCTGCCCCGAGTTCGAGGTCTACGTCCAGAACGTCGACCGCGACACCCGGCTGGCCCCCGGCGCCGAGGTCGTCCTGCACTGGAGCCCCGCCCACACCTTCGGCTTCGACGCCGGACAGGCCATCGACGCCGGCCTGGAAGAAGAGGCGGCGGTCTGATGGCGACCCTCACGGAGGCGCCACCGCCTCTCGCCCCGACCGCCCCGGAGACCGGGCCGCCCCGCAGACGGGGCCGCTGGACGCCGTACTGGCTGCTGCTGCCCGGCATGCTCTGGCTGCTCGTGTTCTTCGCGCTGCCGATGATCTACCAGGCCTCCACGTCCGTGCAGACCGGCTCCCTCGAAGAGGGCTACAAGGTCACCTGGCACTTCGCGACCTACTGGGACGCGCTGAGCGACTACTGGCCGCAGTTCCTGCGCTCGGTCCTCTACGCGGCCGCCGCGACGATCCTGTGCCTGGTGCTGGGCTACCCGCTGGCGTACCTGATCGCCTTCCGCGCGGGCCGTTGGCGCAACCTGATCATGGTCCTGGTGATCGCGCCGTTCTTCACCAGCTTCTTGATCCGCACCCTCGCCTGGAAGACGATCCTGTCGGACGGCGGGCCCGTCGTCGGCGCCCTCAACACGCTGCACGTGCTGGACGTGACGAGCTGGCTCGGCTGGACCGCGGGGGACCGCGTGCTGGCCACGCCGCTGGCCGTGGTCTGCGGCCTGACGTACAACTTCCTGCCGTTCATGATCCTGCCGCTCTACACCTCGCTGGAGCGCATCGACGGACGGCTGCACGAGGCGGCCGGCGACCTGTACGCCAGGCCCGTCACCACCTTCCGCAAGGTCACCTTCCCGCTGTCGATGCCGGGCGTGGTCTCCGGCACGCTGCTGACCTTCATTCCGGCGTCCGGCGACTACGTCAACGCCGAACTCCTCGGCTCCACCGACACCCGCATGATCGGCAACGTCATCCAGACGCAGTTCCTGCGGGTGCTGGACTATCCGACGGCCGCGGCGCTCTCCTTCATCCTCATGGCCGCGATCCTTTTCATGGTCACCTTCTACATCCGCAGGTCCGGGACGGAGGATCTGGTCTGAATGCCCTTCGTCAACTGGTTCAAGAGGAAATTCGTCGTCATCGCGGGGCTTCTGACCCTCGCCTATCTGCTGCTGCCCAACGTCGTCGTCACGGTGTTCTCCTTCAACAAGCCGAAGGGGCGCTTCAACTACGAATGGCAGCAGTTCTCCACGGACGCCTGGAAGGACCCCTGCGGGGTCTCCGGACTGTGCGGCTCCCTGTCGCTGAGCCTCCGGATCGCCTTCTGGGCGACGCTCGGCGCGACCGCGCTCGGCACGATGATCGCCTTCGCGCTCGTCCGCTACCGCTTCCGCGCGCGGGGCGCCGTCAGCTCGCTGATCTTCCTGCCCATGGCCATGCCCGAGGTCGTCATGGCGGCCTCGCTGCTCACCCTGTTCCTCAACATGGGGGCGCAGCTGGGCTTCTGGACGATCCTCATCGCGCACATCATGTTCTGCCTCAGCTTCGTCGTGACGGCCGTCAAGGCCCGCGTCATGTCGATGGACCCGAGGCTCGAACAGGCGGCCCAGGACCTGTACGCCGGCCCGCTCCAGACCTTCCTGCGGGTCACCCTGCCGATCGCCGCGCCGGGAATCGCCGCGGGCGCGCTGCTCGCCTTCGCGCTCTCCTTCGACGATTTCATCATCACCAACTTCAACGCGGGCTCGACCGTCACCTTCCCCATGTTCGTCTGGGGCTCGGCACAGCGCGGAACGCCCGTCCAGATCAACGTCATCGGTACGGCCATGTTCCTCGTCGCCGTCCTGATCGTCCTGACCTCGATGGTCGTCAACAACCGCCGCAACAAGCAAAAGGCGTAAGCGCCTGTAGGGAGTTGGAATCATGGCCCCAAGCGCCATGAGCCGTGGCAGAGACAATCACTGGACGACGTCGCTCTCGGAGGCGCAGCCGGTTCCCTACTGGCTGGAGGATCCGGGAAAGCCCCACCCCGAGCCCGCGCTCACCGCCGCCACGACCTGCGATCTGCTGGTCGTGGGCGGTGGGTACAGCGGACTGTGGACCGCGCTGATCGCCAAGGAGCGCGAGCCGCAGCGGGACGTGGTGCTGCTGGAGGGCCGCGAGGTGGGCTGGGCCGCCTCGGGCCGCAACGGAGGCTTCTGCGCGGCCTCCCTCACCCATGGCCTGGCCAACGGGCTGACCCGCTGGCCGGACGAGATCCACCGGCTCGAAGAACTGGGCGCCCGCAACCTCGACGAGATCGAGGCGGCGATCGCCCGGTACGGCATCGACTGCGACTTCGAGCGCACGGGCGAGATCGACGTGGCGACCGAGCCGTACCAGGCGCGCGAACTGCGCGACTGGTACGAGGAGATCGACGCCAAGGGCCTCGCCGAGGGCGTCGAGTTCCTCGACGGCGACGCGGTCCGCGACCAGGTCGCCTCGCCCACCTTCCAGGCGGGTCTGTACGACCGCCGGGGAGTGGCCATGCTCCACCCCGCGAAACTGGCGTGGGGCCTGAAGCAGGCGTGCCTCCGCCTCGGCGTCCGGGTCCACGAGCACACCCCCGCGCTGACGCTGAGGCCGCACGGCGCGGGCATGGCCGTACGCACCCCGTACGGGCAGGTCCGGGCGCGGCAGGTCGCGCTCGGCACGAACGTCTTCCCCAACCTGGTCAGGCGGGTCCGCGCCTACACCGTGCCGGTCTACGACTACGCGCTGATGACGGAACCGCTGAGCGCCGGACAGCTCGACGCGATCGGCTGGAAGAACCGGCAGGGCCTCGGCGACAGCGCGAACCAGTTCCACTACTTCCGGCTCTCCGCCGACAACCGCGTCCTGTGGGGCGGCTACGACGCGATCTACCCGTACGGCGGCCGGGTGCGCGCCGAGTACGACGACCGGCCGGAGACGTACGCCAAGCTCGCCGAGCACTTCTTCACCTGCTTCCCGCAGTTGGAGGGGCTGCGCTTCACGCACGCGTGGGGCGGCGCGATCGACACCTGCTCGCGCTTCTCGGCGTTCTTCGGCACGGCCCACCGGGGGAAGGTGGCGTACGCCGCCGGTTACACCGGGCTCGGGGTGGGCGCGACCCGGTTCGGCGCCGAGGTGATGCTCGACCTGCTGGCCGGCGAGCCCACCGAGCGGACCTCGCTGGAGATGGTCCGTAAGAAGCCGCTGCCCTTCCCGCCGGAGCCCTTCGCCTGGACCGGCATCGCCCTCACCAAGTGGTCGCTGGCGCGGGCGGACTCGCACGACGGACGGCGCAACCTGTGGCTGCGGACGATGGACCGGCTCGGGCTGGGCTTCGACAGCTGACGCCTCGACAACTGACGCTTCAGCAGCCGACGATCCGGTGCCGTGTGAGCCGGTTCACTCCAACGAGGGTGTCCGACCTGCGTAATGCCCGCCGGAAACCTCCCTCTCCCTTGTGACGCGCACGCGTCGACGAGACACAGGGAGGTCCCACATGGCTGGGGCGAAGACGGCCGTCGAATGGCTGGCATCCGTCGCACCGGACCCCGAGGCCTGCCGCTGGGAATGGGAGCGCAACCCCCTCGGGGTCGCGCTCCTGCCCGCGGGCAGGGCCTGGGACGTGCTCATCCTGCCGGGCGAACTCGGCTATCCCACACTTGACGTCCTCACCCGCATCCTCGACCGGCCCGGACCCGTGCTGGCCGACTTCGGGGACAACCGGATGGGGTTCCTCGTGCCACCGGGCACGGCCGCCCGCTGGCTCGGCACCGGCATCCGCACGGCAGGGCCCGGCACCTGGATCGTCGTGCCCTATCCGGGCCGCTCGACCGGCGCCGTCCGCTGGCTGGTCCCGCCGGACGGCTCCGGCACGCTGACCGACCCGGCTCTCCTCGAACTGGCCATGCACGAGGCGGCGGCCGGCCCCGCGGGGGGAGCGATGGGCTGACCCACCCGCCCGGCTGACCCACCCGGCCGCCCGCATCGCCACCGTCCCCGGCCACCGACCTGGCCGGGCCGGGGAACCCAGCCCTGTCGGGAGGCGACCCGGGCTGACGGATACGCCCCGCCTGCCGCCGGGCTCAGTGAGGCGGCATCGGCCACCGCGCCCCGAGCCGGGCTCGACAGCCGTGCCGCCCGTACGTCCCGCCACCGACCTGGCCGGGTCAGTTAGCCAGCTCCGTCGGGAGGCGACCCGTTCACCGGCTTCGGCCGCCCGCGCGGCCGGCGCGGCGCTCACCGCTGCCCGGCGGCTACTCCGGTGCCGTCGCCTTCAGCGCCAGCCACAGCTCCATCCGTACGTCCGGGTCGTCCAGGGAACGGCCCAGGATCTCCTCGACGCGGCGCATGCGGTAGCGCAGGGTGTGCCGGTGGACGCCGAGGTCGGCCGCCGCCGCGTCCCACTGGCCGTGCCGGGAGAGCCAGGCGCGCAGGGAGGCCACCAGATCGCCCCGGCCCGTCGCGTCGTGCTCGTGCAGGGCCCGCAGCAGACCGTCCGCGAAGGCCTTCACCGCGTCGTCGGCCAGCAGCGGCAGCACCGAGCCCGCCGCGAGCTGCTCGTGCTCCACCAGGACCCGGCCCCGGCGCCGCGCCACCGACAGCGCCTGCTCCGCCTGCTTGTACGCGGCCGCCGCGGCGATCGGACCGGCCGGCCCGGACAGGCCGACGATCAGTTCGTCCTCCTCGCCCTCGGCCCCGGACACGCGCGCGTCCTCCAGCGCCGCCGCGTACGAGGCGACGGCCGCGGCCGCCGCGCCCTCGTCGGCGGCCAGCGCCACCAGCCGCTCGCCCTCGGGCACCACGAGGACCGTCTCCCCGGACCGGGCGGCCGCCGACTCCACGACCTCGGCGAGGGCGCCCAGGGTGTCCTTGGCCCGGTCGGCGGAGCCGGGCCCGCGCGAGGACGCGTCGGCGTGGCCCCGCACGGACGCCGGCTCGGCCACCAGTACCCGGAACGGGGCGTCCAGCAGACCGCCGTACAGCTCACCGGCGACGGCCCGCGCGTGGTCCGGCTCGCCCGCCAGCAGCATGCGCAGCACCGCCACGCCGATGCGCTGTTCCGCCGCCTGGAGGGAGCGGGAGCGTTCGGTGGTCAGGGTCAGCAGAGCGATCGCCGAGTGGACGGCGTAGCGCTCCGCCGTGCCGAGGGCCGAGGCCGTGCCGACCGCGAGGGCGGCCCGCGGGCGGCGGCCGGTGCCCAGGGAGTGCAGTTCGACCCGGTCGTCGTGGTCGGTGTGCTCCGGCCCGCCGACCACCGCCGAGGCCGGTACCGGACGTTCCCGAAGCCGCTCCACGTCCGCGGTGAGCCGCGCCGCCCGCCGCTCCGCCCACTCCGGCGCGGCGGCGACCACGGCGCCCGAGGCGTCGTACAGCGCGGCCCAGCCGTCGACCTGGGAGGCGAGCGCGGCGAGCAGGCCCTCCGGACCGTCCGTCAGCGCCTGCCTGGTCAGCTCGCGCTGCGCCGCGAAACCTGCCGTCACCGCCCGGTACTGGTCGGCCGCGATCGCCGCCGACACCTCCTTGCTGATGGCGAGGAACGGCGTGCGGCGGGGCACCTCCAGCAGGGGCAGGCCCTCCTCCTCGGCCGCGTCCACGAGGGCCTTGGGGATCTCCTCGTAGTTGACGCCGACGGCGAAGCCGAGCCCCACCACTCCGGCCCCCGCCAGCCGCTTCACATAGCGCCGCATCGCCTCGGGGTCCTCCGCGTCCAGCTTCAGGGCGGTGATCAGCAGCAGCTCCCCGCCCTCCATGTACGGCACGGGGTCGGCGAGTTCGCTGACGTGCGCCCAGCGCACCGGCACGTCGAGACGGTCCCCGCCCGCCCGCACGGCCAGCTTCAGCGCGGAGTGGTGGACGAGCGAGGCGAGCGTGGGGGGCATGGGACCTTCAGGTCTGAGGCGGACGCACGGGCGATCAGCGGGATGATCTTTTGGCCGCTTCGTATGAAGGGCCTGTGCCGATTCTGCCTCACTGTAGGGGTCGCCCGCGCCTCGCTTCAGCCGCGCAGATCCACCAGCAGCGGCGGCGCGTGCTCACCCTTGAGGCTGGTCAGGGACAGCACCGCGTGCCCCGGCGGCACCTCGTGCGCCAGCTGGGACGCCGACCACCGCTCCCGCTCCACCTGGCGCACGGTCACCGCGTCCGTGGTGACGGCCTTGCCGGTGACCAGCTTGCGCAGGGCGTGCAGGGCGCGGGTCATCGGCTGGTCGGCGAAGACCGTGTGCTTGGCGACCTCCGTCGTCTCCACCCACTCGGTGCCCCAGGTCTGCGCGAACCGGCTGCCGTCCCAGGTGGTGATCCCGGCGAAAGCCATCCGGCAGCCGACGGCCCCGTACAGCGGACCGTGCAGGGCCTCCGGGACGTCGGCGACCGTGCGCAGCGACAGCAGCACGCCCGCGTTCTGCGAGCGCAGCCGCTGGATCCGGCGCACCGACCCGGCGGTGACCGCGCCGGTCGCGTCGTCCAGGACCAGGGCGGCGAAGTGGGTGCGCCCGGCCTCCCGTACGACCGTGTGGAACTGGGCGAGGACGAGCCGGGTGATCAGCCGGCCGGCCTCCTCGTGGCCGCGCTCGGGCAGGTCGACGCGCACCCGCAGCGGGTGGTGGGCGACGGAACGCAGCGAGAAAGCCCGGTGCACGCCGCTCTCCGGCCCGCCGTTCCCGCCGTTCCCGCCGAAGAAGTCGGCGAAGGCCGGCCGGTTCAGCAGCGCCAGGCGGTCGGCGAGGGCGCGGCCCGGGTCGCCTGGCGCACCCGCCTGGCGGACGCGCGCGTCCAGCTCACGTCGCATGACCTCGTCGCCGGCCACCGCCTCGCGCAGAGCGGACAGCGCCGTCGGCTCGCCCTCCAGCAGCTCGCGCAGGACCGGCAGCGGCGGGAAGCGGCCGTGCACGGCCCGGTAGGGGCCGAGGAGCTGGGCGAGGGCGGTGGCCGCGCCCTGCGCGTTCACCGTGTCGAGGTCGCCCACCAGTGCCTCGGCGAGGATGGCGGCGGCCTCGTCGGGATCGTCGCACCCGGCGTACGGATCGAGGTCGTGCACCGACGAGGCGTTGCCGATCCGGACGATCACGTCGAAGGCGGAGTCGGAGCCGAGCGGGCTCCCGGCCGAGGAGACCGCGACGAGCGCGCACGTCCCGGTGAGCGCCTGGAGGGCCAGCGCCTCGGTGACCGGCTCCACGAGGGTGCGCGTCTTGCCCGAGCCGGACGGGCCGACCGCGAGCAGCGAGGTGCCCAGCACGTCCGGGCCGAGCGCGGCGCCCGCGTCGTGATAGGCGGCGGGGACACGGTCGCCGGCCACCCACCGCCCGATGCGGATCTGGCGCGCGAGCAGGTCGTGGCGGCCGGTGCGCCGGGGCAGGTCGCGGGAGCCGGAGGGGTGGGTCCAGGCGGCCCCGGCCTGGCGCAACACGGTCTCCCGGAATTCCGGCCGGCCGGCCGTCCACGCGCGCGCGACGCGCGCGCAGTCCACGTCGTTCATCCGCCCGGCCGCGACCTCGGCGGTCAGCACGTCGGCCGCCTCGTGCTGCCCGGCGTCGCGCAGCTCGGGCCACTCGGCGCGCGGGCGTTCCACGGGGGCGGGCGTACCGGGGTCGGCGGCCGCACGCCGGGTGGCGAGCCGTTCCTTCAGGTACGGCCACCAGCCGCCGACCAGCGCGAACGGCCACACCACGAGCAGGGTGATCACCGTGTACAGCGAGTTGGTGAACAGCCGGTCGGCGAACAGCTCGTAGCCACCGGCGATCAGGGCGATGAGGGAGAACAGCGGGTCGATGACGGGCAGGGCGTCCCAGCCCACCACCGGGAAGGCGGTCGGGAACACGAAGCTCAGCGCGACCAGGGCGCCCAGCAGCCCGAGCAGCGCCCGCGCGGGCTGCGGCCGGCGGCCGACGAAGTGGCGTACGGCGTCGGGCCAGGCGCCCAGCCGTCCCATGGCGAGCACGAGGACGGCGAAGAAGACGCCGTCGTAGACCACGCGGGCCTCGGCGCCCTCCATGTTCTTCGGGGAGGCGATCGTGCCGCCCCACCACCAGTCGTCCGGCGTGAACAGCCGCAGCGGAGCGAACTGGTACGGCAGGCCGCCCCGGCGCCACAGCGACCACAGCACCAGCGCCACCACGAACGGGATGAGCAGGCCGACGACGGTGACCGGCGCGAGCCGCTCAGAGGCCCGCGCGGCCTTCGGCAGCCGGTACCCGAACCGCCAGATACCCGGCCCGGCGGCCGCACGGGGCTCGTTCAGCCAGGCGGCCACCGCCGAGGAGGCCGGGGCACCCGGCCCGCCGGCGTGCGGCACGGACGGCGTACCGGCAGGCACGGACGGCGTACCGGGAGGCAGCGGCGGTGCGTCGCCCGGCCGGGGCGGGACCGCGGGCGGCGCCGGCACACCGGGAGGCGTCGTCGCCGGGCGCTCCGGCGGCACCGCCGGCCGCGGCACAGGATCCGCATGCGTACCCCGCGCGTCCTGCGTCCCGTCGCTGTCCATCGCCCTTGCCCCCTGACCAGCCGCTCCGTCCACCATCGCCGAGTCAATCTAACGCCCCCGCATGGGGAGTTCACCGCTTACGCGGCCGGGGCCCGGCGGCGGACCCCCGAGCGGCTATGTCCACGACGGACAACCGGCGCCGCCGACAACGCCCACATGGAGCATGCCCGCACCCCCTTCCCCGCCCTAGCCTGCGAGAAAAGAACCTGTGCGTCCGTGAGAACGCACCCCGGTACGCCCGGTACGCAAGATCATCAGGGAGCCCCCATGACCGCACTTCCGCAGGAGCGCCGCGTCGTCACCGCCATCCCCGGCCCGAAGTCGCAGGAGCTTCAGGCCCGCCGCGTCGCCGCGGTCGCGCAGGGCGTGGGCTCTGTGCTGCCGGTGTTCACCGCGCGCGCGGGCGGCGGCATCATCGAGGACGTCGACGGCAACCGCCTGATCGACTTCGGCTCCGGAATCGCGGTGACCAGCGTCGGCGCCTCCGCCGAGGCCGTCGTACGCCGGGCCGCCGCGCAGCTCGCCGACTTCACCCACACCTGTTTCATGGTCACCCCCTACGAGGGCTACGTGGAGGTCGCCGAGGCCCTGGCCGAGCTGACCCCGGGTGACCACGCCAAGAAGTCCGCGCTGTTCAACAGTGGCGCCGAGGCCGTCGAGAACGCCGTCAAGATCGCCCGCGCCTACACCAAGCGCCAGGCGGTCGTCGTCTTCGACCACGGCTACCACGGCCGGACGAACCTGACGATGGCGCTGACGTCCAAGAACATGCCGTACAAGAACGGCTTCGGCCCGTTCGCGCCCGAGGTCTACCGGGTGCCGGTGGCCTACGGCTACCGCTGGCCGACCGGGGCCGAGAACGCGGGCCCGGAGGCCGCCGCGCAGGCCATCGACCAGATCTCCAAGCAGGTCGGGGCCGACAACGTGGCCGCGATCATCATCGAGCCGGTGCTCGGCGAGGGCGGTTTCATCGAGCCGGCGAAGGGCTTCCTGCCCGCGATCAGCAAGTTCGCCGCCGACAACGGCATCGTCTTCGTCGCGGACGAGATCCAGTCCGGCTTCTGCCGCACCGGCCAGTGGTTCGCCTGCGAGGACGAGGGCATCGTCCCGGACCTGATCACCACAGCCAAGGGCATCGCGGGCGGCCTGCCGCTGGCCGCCGTCACCGGTCGCGCCGAGATCATGGACGCCGCGCACGCGGGCGGCCTCGGCGGCACCTACGGCGGCAACCCGGTCGCCTGCGCCGGTGCGCTCGGCTCCATCGAGACGATGAAGGAGCTGGACCTCAACGCGAAGGCCAAGGCGATCGAGGCCACGATGAAGGCCCGCCTCACCGCCATGCAGGACAAGTTCGACATCATCGGTGACGTGCGCGGCCGCGGCGCGATGATCGCCATCGAGCTGGTCAAGGACCGTACGACCAAGGAGCCGAACCCCGAGGCGACCGCCGCGCTCGCCAAGGCCTGCCACCAGGAGGGCCTGCTGGTCCTGACCTGCGGCACCTACGGCAACGTGCTGCGCTTCCTGCCGCCACTGGTCATCGGTGACGACCTGCTCAACGAGGGTCTGGACATCATCGAGCAGGCTTTCGCCCGCGTCTGAGCGGGACCTGTGCGTCCGGTCCGGGAGCCACGGAATTCCGGGCCGGGCAGAGCGTGTGAAGAAGGTGTGCGGGGTGGATGGCGGGAGGGAGATCCGTCTGTCGTCCCGGGAGTCACTGCCGTAGGTTCTACCCAGATGAGAGATACACCCCGCTCACAGGGGACTGTGGGCGAACCCAGGCCGGGGCCTCCCCAGCTTCGACCTGGTCGTGCCTCGCGCACACAACCGGAGCCCTCGGCTTCGGATCTCCTCACCGATCGGACGGTCGCTCGCCCCAAACCCCCCGGGGCGCGCGACATTCCGGTCCGGACGGCCACCTCGGAACCACCCCCCCTGTTCCGGGGTGGCCGACCTCCTTCTCGGACACCGATCTCTCGCACACAGGCCACTGACTGCGGACCCCGGTTCACGCCCCGGGGTCTTCTTTTTGAGGCGGAAGCGATACGATACGTATCGTCTCGCAGTCGCTCGGTTTCCCGGTCCCGGGTCCCCGTTTCCCGGTTTCCCGGTTTCCCGGTTTCCCGGTTTCCCGGTTTCCCGGTTTCCCGGCTTCTCCGAGCCGCCGTCCGCCGTCCGCCCCGCAGGAGGCCCCCATGCACCGCCACGTCGACGCCGCACCCGGCATCCGCCTCTGGGTGGAGGATCGCGGTCCCGCCGACGCGCCCCCGCTCCTGCTGATCATGGGCGCCCAGGCCAGTGGGGTCGGCTGGCCCGACCCGTTCGTGGACCTCCTCGCCGCCCGCCACCGCGTCATCCGCTACGACCACCGCGACACCGGCCGCTCCACGTGGGCGTTCGACGAGCAGCCGTACCCGATCACCGCGCTCGCGGCCGACGCCGTGACGGTCCTCGACGCCCTCGGTGTCGACCGGGCCCATGTCGTCGGCCTCTCCCTGGGCGGGATGCTCGCCCAACTGCTGCTCGCCGACCACCCCGACCGGCTGCACACCGCGACCCTGATGGGCACCCAGGCGCTCAGCAGCACGCCGTACGTACGGCCGGACGGCGTGGCGGTGCCCGTCGAGGAGCTGCCCGGGATCGACCCCCGGGTGCTGGAGCTGTGGGCCAGGCCCGTGCCGTCCGACCTGGACGCGGAGGCGGAGCTGGACCGGAGGGTCGAGCACTGGCGGCTGCTGAGCGGTGACGTCCTTCCCTTCGATGCCGCGTACACCCGCGCTCTGGAGCGCGGGATCATCGAGCACACCGGGCATCACCGGACCAACACCGCGCACGGCCGGGCCGACGCGTCCGGCATGGACCGCACCCGGCAGCTCGCCCGCACCGAGGTGCCCACCCTGGTGATCTCCGCGCCGGCCGAGCCGGTCTTCCCGCCGCCGCACCCGCAGCACCTCGCCCAGGTGATCCGGGGCGCTCGCCTCGTGGAGATCCCCGGCATGGGGCACGCCCTGCCGCCCGCGGTGCACGCCCCGCTGGCCGCCGCGATCCTGGAGCACAGCCGTTCCTGACAAGCTGGGGCCCATGTCGACCCGCTCCCACCCGGAGGCCGGGGGTGCCGCCCCGGCGCCACCGGCTCCCGGACGCCCCGCTCGGGGCGCCCTCCTGCTCGGCCTGCCCGCGCTCCTCCTCGCCCTGTGCACCTGGCAGGTCGCCGCCGAGGGACCCCTCCTGGACCTGGACGAGCGCCTGAGCCGGGCCCTCGTCCGGCCCGGCCGGGCCGCCGAGCTGCTGGCCGACCTGGGCAATGTGCAGGTCGCGCTGCCCGTGCTGGTGCTGGTCGCCGGGTACGCGGCCCGGCGGGCACGGTCGGCTGGCGTGCCGCGGTGGTGGCTGCCGCCCGTCGCCGGGCTCGCGCTGATGGTGCTGGTGCCGCTGATCGTCGTACCCCTGAAGGAGTGGACGGACCGGCCGGGGACGCCCGCCGTGCCGCCGGCGACCGGCTACTACCCGTCCGGCCACACCGCGACGGCGGCCGTGGCCTACGGCGCGGCGGTACTGGTCCTGCTGCCCTGGCTCGTCTCACGGCTCGCCCGCCGGGCGGCGGTCGCCACAGCCGTCGTGCTGGTCGCGGCCGTCTCCTTCGGTCTGTTGCGGCGGGGCTACCACTGGCCGCTGGACGTGGGGGCGAGCTGGTGCCTGGGTGCGGTGCTGCTGGGGTCGTTCCGGCTGTTCCTGCGGCGGGTCGCGCGGTAGCGGGCCGTTGGCCGGCGTAGCCCCGGCCGGCAGGGCTGCGGCTCGGTGGTCCGGGGTTTCCGGCGGCGTCAGTCCTGCTGCCCGGCCACCGGAGCGGCCGTCGTCATGACTGCCGTCCGTGAACCGGTCTCCGGACGCGGCGCCGCGGGCGCAGCGGCCGTTCCAGCGGCCGTTCCAGCGGCGGGTCGCGTGGTTGCCGGTCGGCAGGGGTGCGGCTTTGTGGTTCATGGCCTGGTGGCTTTCCCGGCGTTGCCCGGCAGGGGGGTGGTCGGCCGGCAGTGTGTGGCTCCGTGGCTCACGGCCCGGCGGCGTTCGTGGCCCTGCCCGGCACGCGGGTGGGGGGCCACGTCGAACCGGCGTGGGCCCGGTCTGCCTCGAACCGGCGTGGGCCCGGTCCGCTGCGGCCGGGCGGTAGCCGACCGTGCCAAACCGGCGTACCCCAGGCCCCCACCACTACGACTCGGACAAGCGACCCTCCGCCTCCGCGCCCCTACCGTGGAGCAGGAAAAGCCAGCAGCACACCCACTACGCGGAAGGGCCGGGACTCTCCTATGCCCCAGGAAAAGAATGTGGGGGCCACCCACGCCTTCTGGCTCGCCGGCCGCCAGGTCACCGGCGAGGACAGCTTCGACGTCACCTCCCCGTGGGACGGCCGTCTCGTCGGCAAGGTCGGCGTGCCGAGCGACGCGCAGGTCGAGGAGGCCGTGGCCGCCGCGTACGCCGTGCGGGACGAGTTCGCCGCCACCCCGGCGCACGTCCGTGCCGCCGCCCTCGACCACGTCAGCAAGCGGCTCGTCGAGCGCACGGAGGAGATCGCCCAGCTGATCTCCGCCGAGAACGGCAAGCCGATCAAGTGGGCGCGGGGCGAGGTCGGCCGGGCCGTGTCCGTGTTCCGGTTCGCCGCCGAGGAGGCCCGCCGGTTCAACGGCGGCGAGGCCCAGCGGCTCGACACCGACGCCGGCGGCCAGGGCCGCCTGGCCCTCACCCGGCGCTTCCCGAAGGGCGTCGTGCTCGGCATCGCGCCGTTCAACTTCCCGCTGAACCTGTGCGCCCACAAGGTCGCCCCGGCGATCGCGGCCGGCGCGCCGATCATCCTGAAGCCGGCCCCGGCCACCCCGCTCTCCGGCCTGATCATCGGCGAACTGCTCGCCGAGACCGAGCTGCCCGCCGGCTCGTGGAGCATCCTGCCGGTCTCCAACGACCGCATGCCCGCCCTCGTCCAGGACGAGCGGATGCCGGTGATCTCCTTCACCGGCTCCGAGAAGGTCGGCTACGCGATCATGGATTCGGTGCCGCGCAAGCACTGCACCCTGGAGCTGGGCGGCAACGGCGCGGCCGTCGTCCTCGGCGACTTCGCGAGCGACGCCGACCTCGACCGGGCCGCGACCCGCATCGCCACCTTCTCCAACTACCAGGGCGGCCAGTCCTGCATCTCCGTGCAGCGGGTCATCGCCGACGCCTCCGTGTACGACCGGCTGCTGCCGCGCATCGTCGCCGCCGTCGAGGCCCAGGTCACCGGCGATCCGTCCGACGACAGGACCGATGTCGGCCCGCTGGTCAGCGAGGACGCGGCCAGGCGCGTCGAGTCGTGGGTCGACGAGGCGGTCTCGGCGGGCGCCACGCTCCTCGCCGGAGGCAAGCGCGACGGCGCCTCCTACGCGCCGACCGTCCTCACCGACGTACCGGCGGACGCCACCATCTCCTGCGAGGAGGTCTTCGGGCCGGTCCTCACAGTGCGCAAGGTGGACGGCGAGGCCGAGGCCTTCGCCGCCGTCAACGACTCCAAGTACGGCCTCCAGGCGGGCGTGTTCACCCATGACCTCCAGGCCGCCTTCCGTGCCCACCGGGCGCTGGAGGTCGGCGGCGTGATCATCGGCGACGTGCCCTCCTACCGCGCCGACCAGATGCCGTACGGCGGCGCCAAGCAGTCCGGTGTGGGCCGCGAGGGCGTGCGGTTCGCGATGGACGACTACACCTACGAGCGCGTGCTGGTCCTCACCGGTCTCGCCCTCTGAAACGGACCCCGAGGCACTCTAGCTAATGGGAACCGTTTTCAGATAACCTCGCTCGTGACGCGAGCTCGTCGTCCCGGAAGGGGCCCGGCACCGATGCCTTCCGGTGCCGGGCCCCTTCTTCGCGTCGGCCGCTGCCGGACCCTCAGCCGGAGAAGCCGACGAGCGCGAGCCGCACCGGGCCGCGCAGTCTGAGACGCAGATCGTGGACGCCCTCGGCGGTGAAGGGGGCGTCGAGCGTGGTGGAGGCGTACGGCCCCGGCGTGGGCGTGCCCAGGGTCAGCGTCGCCAGGGGCGGGCCGCCTGCCAGGGAGACCTCCACCGTGCCCTCGCCGGCCACCTCCACGCTCACACCCGTGACACCGGAGCCGAAGTCGCAGTCCCGGTAGAGCAGTTCGGCCGTGCCGTCCGCCGACGCGGGCGTCACCGCGTCACCCGACACCTTCGTCCGGTCCACGATCTCCGTGCCGCTCTGCTCGTCGAAGTCGACGGCGGCCAGTCCGTCGCGCAGGACCGGACGCGGGGCGGCCCGCTCGCCCTCCAGGGTCACCGTCGTCCGCAGCCGGACGTCCTCGCTGGACGCGCCCACCAGCAGGTCGTACGGTCCCGGCTCGCGGCGCCAGTCGCCCCGCGCCACGTCCCAGAACGCGAAGGCGGACAGCGGCACCTCGAAGGACAGTGCCGTCCGTGCGCCGGGGGCCAGTGTGACCCGGTGGTGGGCCAGCAGCTCGCGCCGGGGGCGGGTGACCGACGGGTCCACCGCCCGCGAGTAGAGCTGGGCGACCTCGTCCGCGGTCACCTTCCCGGTGTTGGTCACCGTGAAGGAGACCCGCACCGAGCCCTCCCCGACCCGCACCGCCAGATCGGCGTACGCGAACGAGGCGTACGACAGGCCGTGCCCGAACGGGAACAGGGGAGTGCCCTCGAAGTACAGATACGTCTGACGGGTGCCGATCACGTCGTAGTCCAGCAGGTCGGGCAGGTCCGCGTCGTCGGCGTACCAGGTCTGCGGGAGCCGGCCCGCCGGGGAGACGTCACCGGCCAGGACCCGGGCCAGGGCGGTGCCCGCGGCCTGCCCGCCGTGCGCCGTCCACAGCACCGCGGACAGCTGCCCCGGCTCGACGGCGTACGGGTACGCCGACACCAGTGCCAGCACCGTGCGCGGATTCGCGGCTCGGGCGGCCTTCAGCAGCCGCTCCTGCTGTCCGGGCAACCGCAGGGTCGTACGGTCCTCGGTCTCGCGGCCGTTGATGTGCGGGTCGTTGCCCGCCACCACCACGACCACGTCCGCCCCGGCCGCCGCCCGCGCCACCGCCTCCTCGCCGCGCTCGGTGACGACGAGGTGGAACACCTCGGGATTCTCGTCGGCAACCTTCACGCCGTCGGCGGCGACAGAGACGTGGCGACCCGTGCCGAGATGCCGCAGGAGGTGACCGTCGCCGTGGGGTTCGAGACGGAACGTCTCCTGCACGACCCAGCCGCCGGGCTGGTCCGCGGAGGCGCGCAGGAAACCGTCCTCGGCGACCGAGAGGTAGCGGCCGTCGGGGGCGCGCAGGGTGAGCACGTCCTCGCCCCAGTCGACCAGCGCGAACTCTGTGCCGGCGGGGTCCGCGGTGAGCGGCGGGAGGTCGGTGCGGCCCGCGAGCAGCGCCGGGTCCAGGGCGCCCTCGGCGCCGCGCACCTCGTCGGTGGCCTCGGGGGCGGGCGGCACCTTGAGAAACGTTCCGGCGGCGGTCCTGAGCAGGACCCTGTCCACCCCCTCGGCGAACTCCACGCGCTCCGCGCCGAACCGCTCGTACAGCCCCTCCAGCGGAGTGGACCGGTGGATCAGGGTGCCGCTGTACCAGTCGAGCTTGCACTCGTCGGCGAGCAGGCCGACCACCGCGATCCGGGCGTCCGCGGCCAGCGGCAGCACACCGTCGTTGCGCAGCAGCACCACCGCCTGCTCGGCGGCCTCCCGCGCGAGGGCCCGGTGGGCCGGGGTGTCGAACTCGCCGGTGCCCGCGTACGGGTCGTAGTGCGGGTCGAACTCGCCCAGCCGGAACCGCACCGAGAGCTGGCGGCGGACCGCCGCGTCGATGTCGGCCTCGGCCAGCAGACCCTGCTCGTACGCCCCCGTCACCCGCGCGACGATCTTCGAGCCGTCCGTGCCGTGGTCGGTGAAGCTGTCCACGCCGGCGGTCAGCGAGGCCGCCGTCGCCTCCTCGTGGGTGTCGAAGTAGTGCTCGGAGTCGACCAGGTTGGAGGGCGCGCCCGCGTCCGAGCAGACCAGCAGCTCCTCCTCGGTCCAGGCCCGCAGCTGCTCGCGCAGGTACGGCGACACGTGGTTGGGGCGCCCGTTGACCAGGTTGTACGCCGGCATCACCCCGGCCACGGCGCCCGCTTCGACCGTCTCGCGGAAGGCGCGCAGGTCGTACTCGTGCAGCACGCGCGGGCGGACCGAGGACGAGGTGACGTCACGGCCCGTCTCGTTGTTGTGGGCCAGCCAGTGCTTGAGGACCGGAGCCGTACGCCAGTAGGTCGGATGGTCGCCGCGCAGGCCGTGTGTATAGGCGGTGGCGATGGCGGAGGTGAGCCTCGGGTCCTCCGAGTAGCCCTCCTCGTTGCGGCCCCACAGGGGGTGGCGCAGCAGGTTGACCGTGGGGGCCCAGACGTTGAGGCCGATCCGCTCGTCGCGGGCGCGCATCGCGCGGACCTCCTTGGACACCGCCTCGCCGACCCGCCGTACCAGCTCCGGGTTCCAGGTCGCGCCCATCCCCACGGCCTGCGGGAACACCGTCGCCGGGCCCATCCACGCCACTCCGTGCAGCGCCTCCTGACCGGTGCGGAACGCGCCGACGCCGAGCCGTTCCACGGCGGGCGCGAACTGGTGCAGGAAGGAGATCTTCTCCTGGAGGGTCAGTCGCGACAGCAGGTCGTCGATGCGCTTCGCGAACGGCAGATGCGGATCGCGGAACGGCGGGGCGGGCGGCGTGGATGCGGTCACGTGAGGTTCCCTTTGCGATGGAGCGGGGAGACGCTTTCGAAGCGCTTCGATGCTCATTCGACCCCGGGGTGGGTGTCAAGGGACCCCGCGGCAACAACTGGGACTCTTGAGCGACATTTCAAGTCGTGCATGAGCGCGGACCAAACCCGGATACCTCGGAGGAATCTTGGGAGCGACCCTTGTGCACCCCCATGCCTTCACTTAACCTCACAGCAACATCGAAGCGCTTCGACGATCCTTCGTCAGTGCGGAGCCGCCGCCGCGAGGCAGGCACACCTCCGACGATCAGGGACCGGGGACGCTTCAGCTCAGCCAGTTCCACTCGAGACACCGCAGCCGACGGCCACCGCCGGGTGTCCTGGTGCGCCATGAAGGGTTGACGCAATGACGCCGAACGCCGCTTCCGCCTCCTCCGGGCCCAGCCGGAGAAGCTTCCTCGCCTCCACGGCGGTCGCCACCGCAGCGGTGGCAGGAGGGATGCCGTTGCTCGCCGCCTGCGGTGGTTCGGAGAGCGGCTCGCGCGACGGCACCACCTCGGGCAAGGACGCCAAGAAGATCCTGCCGGCCTTTGTCGCCAGCAATGTGGTGTCGCCCGACATCCCGTCCAAGAACGGCTCCGCCGTCGGCTTCTTCAGCAAGCTCGACCCGGCGGGACTGAAGACCTCGGTACCGAAGAAGCTCGGCAAGGGCGGCAAGGTCACCGTGATGTCGCCGTTCTGGGGTTCGCCGCCGAAGGGCGGCAACCCCTACTACACGGCGATGAACGCCCTCACCGGCGTCGACGTCGTCTGGCAGAACCAGGACGGCAACACCTACGACCAGAAGCTCGGCGCCGTGCTCGCCTCCAGCGACGTGCCCGATGTCGTGGTCGTGCCCGGCTGGAACATGGGCGGCAAGATACCCAGCGCCATCCTCAGCAAGTTCGCCGACCTGGGCCCGTACCTCTCCGGGGACGCGGTCAAGGAGTACCCGAACCTCGCGGCGATCCCGACCGACGCCTGGCAGCGCTCCCTCTTCGGCGGCAAGCTGCGCGGCCTGCCGATGGCGGCGTCGTACGTGACGAACATCGTGCCCTTCTACCGCAAGGACCTCTTCGACGAGGCGGGCTACACGGTCCCGAAGACCACCGACGAGTTCGTGGCGCTGGCCAAGGAGATCACCAACGCCAAGGCGAAGGTGTGGGCCTGCGGTGACATGAAGTGGACCGCGTTCAACAGCTTCGGCGTGCCGTCCGGCGGGGAGAAGCCGCTCGGCTGGATCGTCCAGGACGGCAAGCTGGTCAACCGCATCGAGCTGGACGCCTACCTCGAGGCGCTGGAGTGGTCCCGCAAGCTGTTCGACGCCGGATACGTGCACCCCGACTTCAAGCTGGGCAAGAGCCAGGCCGTCGACCCGAGCACCAAGTTCGCGGCCGGCGAGTTCCTCATCTACAACAACGACATCTCCAGCTGGTGGGGACAGCAGGCCTCGCAGGCCGCCCAGAACCCCGACTTCCAGATCTGGGGCATGGACATCTTCGGCAACGGCGGCGCCGACCCGGTCATCTACGCCACCCAGCCGGCCAACATCTTCGCCTTCGTCAACAAGAAGGCCTCCGAAGCGGTCATCCGAGACGTGCTGGCCGTCGCCAACGTCACCGCCGCCCCGTACGGCACCAAGGAGTACATGCTCACCAACTACGGGGTGGAGGGGACCCACTACACGGTCAAGGACGGGGTGCCCACCAAGAACGACAAGGGCAACCAGGAGGTCGCCAACGCCTTCGTGATGATCGCGAGCCCGGCGCCGACCATCGCCCACCCCGACCTCCCGGACGTCACCAAGGGCGCGGTCGAGTGGCAGCAGCGGATGGGCGCCTTCACCAAGAAGTCGGCCTTCTACGGCATGCAGATCACCGAGCCCACCCGCTGGACCAACCTGTCCAACAACTTCGAGCAGTTGGAGGACGACATCGTCCGCGGTCGCAAGAAGATCAGCGACATGCAGGCGGCCGTCTCGGACTGGAAGAAGAAGGGCGGCGACCAGCTCCGCGACTGGTACCAGAAGCTGCTCGACGACAACGGCACGGCGGCGAGCTGACCGGCAGCGAGGCGAGGAGAACGGCCGTGTCCCACAGCACGGTGCCTCGGAGCAGGCCCGAGGCCGAGAAGACGGACAAGACCCCGGCGGAGTCCGGCGGAACCACCGGTTCCGGGGGGATACGGCCCTCGGGCAAGCTGAGCCTGCGGACCAGGTTCCGGCGCGACCGCGTCCTGCTGCTGATGACGCTGCCCGCGGTCGCCCTGGTCCTGCTCTTCAACTACCTGCCGATCCTCGGCAACGTGGTCGCCTTCCAGGACTACGACCCCTACATCAGCGACAACGGGGTCGTCTCCATCCTGCACAGCCCCTGGGTGGGCCTGGAGAACTTCCAGCGGCTCTTCGAGGACTCGGCGTTCTGGGAGGCGGTCCAGAACACCCTGGTGCTGTTCTTCCTCCAGCTCGTGCTGTACTTCCCGATCCCGATCGGGCTCGCGCTGCTCATCAACAGCGTGGTCAGGCCCCGGGTGCGGGCGGTGTCGCAGGCGATCCTCTACCTGCCGCACTTCTTCTCCTGGGTGCTGGTCATCGCCGTGTTCCAGCAGCTCTTCGGCGGCGCGGGGATCCTCTCGCAGCTGCTGCGGCAGCACGGGTACGACGGCATCGACATCATGACCGACCCGGAGACCTTCAAGTTCCTCATCACCGCGCAGAGCGTCTGGAAGGACGCCGGCTGGGGCATCATCGTCTTCCTCGCCGCGCTCGCCTCGGTGAACCCGGACCTGTACGAGGCCGCCGCGATGGACGGCGCCAACCGGTGGCGCCGCATGTGGCACGTCACCCTCCCCGCCCTGCGGCCGGTCATCGCCCTGCTGCTGGTGCTCCGCGTCGGCGACGCCCTCACCGTCGGGTTCGAACAGATCCTGTTGCAACGCGACGCGGTGGGACCGGGGGCCTCGGAGGTCCTCGACACCTTCGTGTGGTGGAACGGCGTCCGCAACCAGGACTTCGGCTACGCGGCCGCCGCCGGTCTGATCAAGGGCGTGATCAGCCTCGGTCTCGTGCTCATCGCGAACAAGGTGGCCCATCTCATGGGCGAGCAGGGGGTGTACAAGAAGTGAGCACCGTGACCGACCGGCCTGTGGCCGACAAGACCCCGCGCCCACCGGGCCGTTGGGCCGCCCCGCCGCGGCCCGCGTGGGAGGAGGAGCCCAGCAGGGCCGGCCTCGCCGGCAAGGGCATCGCCCTCGGGTTCGCCTGCCTCGCGATCGTCTTCCCGCTGTGGATCGTCCTCGTCACCAGTCTCTCCTCACGGAAGACCATCGATCAGGCCGGCGGCCTGGTGATGATCCCGAAGGAGATCAACTTCATCGCCTACCGGGAACTCCTCAGCGGCGGCCAGGTCACCCGGGCCGCGGTCATCAGCGTCCTGATCACCGTCGTCGGCACGGCGTTCTCCATGACGGTGTCCGTGCTGTGCGCCTACGGCCTGTCCCGCTCGGGGTCGCTCGCCCACCGCTGGATCCTGATGACCCTGCTGGCGACGATGTTCTTCAGCGCGGGACTGATCCCGACCTACCTGCTGGTGCAGTCCCTCGGCCTGACCGACACCTACCTCGCGCTGATCCTCCCGAGCGCGATCAGTGTCTTCAACATCCTGGTCCTGCGCGGCTTCTTCATGGGGATCTCGCAGGAACTCATCGACAGCGCGCGGATCGACGGGGCGGGGGACTTCCGCATCCTCTGGCAGATCGTGATGCCGCTGTCGCGTGCGGTGCTGGCGGTGATCACGCTGTTCTACGCCGTCGGGTACTGGAGCGCCTGGTTCAACGCCTCGCTGTACCTCAACGACCAGGACATGATGCCGCTCCAGAACGTCATGATCCAGCTGGTGCAGAAGCAGGAGGCGCCGGTCGGGATGGGGCAGGCCATCAAGACGGGCCAACTGTCGGCGCTGGCCGTACAGATGGCGGTCATGGTGATGGCTCTGCTGCCGGTGGCCGTGCTGTCCCCGTTCGTCCAGAAACACTTCAAGAAGGGGATGCTGACGGGGGCGGTGAAGGGGTAACGGCCCTGGCAGCGCGGGGACTGCCGGTGGTTCGTCGGCCGCGGGCCGACCGTGGCCGGTCGCGTGGTTCCCCGCGCCCCTTGGGTACGTCTACTCACCCCCGCCCCGAGCTGCGGGCATGCGTGCCGCCCGGGGCGGCACGGGTGGGCGCGGGCGGGACCCCCGCAGCGCCGGGCCGCGCGACCCACCCCCCCCCGGCACCAGCCCACCCGCACCACGCACCCCGGCCCCCTCCCCAAGCCCCCTGCGAGGTCACCCATGTCCACGTCCCCCCTCTCCCGCCGTACCGTCCTCGCCGGGACGGCAGCCGCCGCGGCCCTCACCGCCACTCCCGCCCTCCAGGGCCGCACCCACGCCGCGGAGCGAGCGCAGCTCCCCGCCAACACCTACCGCTGGCGCACCGCCGTCATCGGAGGCACCGGCTTCGTGACGGGCGTCCTGTTCCACCCCACGGTCAGAGGCCTCGCCTACGCCCGCACGGACATCGGCGGCGCGTACAGGTGGGACGACCGCACCGCCCGCTGGACCCCCCTCACCGACCACCTCGGCTGGGACGACTGGAACCTCCTCGGCGTGGAGGCCATCGCCGTCGACCCGGCGCATCCCGACCGCGTCTACCTGGCCCTCGGCACCTATTCCCAGTCCTGGGCGGGCAACGGCGCGATCCTGCGCTCCGAGGACCGCGGCGCCACCTGGACCCGTACCGACCTGACCGTGAAGCTCGGCGCCAACGAGGACGGCCGCGGCACGGGCGAGCGCCTCCTCGTGGACCCGCGCGACAGCGACACCCTCTGGCTGGGGACCCGGCACGACGGACTGCTCAGGTCCACGGACCGCGGCGCCACCTGGAAGCCGGCGGACGCCTTCCCGGCCGCACCGAACCCGACCGGCCAGGGCGTCACCCTGCTCGTCGCGGCCGGCCGCACGCTCTACGCCGGCTGGGGCGACGCCGACGGCACGACGGCGACGGCCAACCTGTTCCGGACGGCCGACGGCACCACCTGGGAGCCCGTCCCCGGACAGCCCGCCGGCACCGCCGCGAAGGTCCCGGTCCGCGCCGCGTACGACCGGCACACGCGTGAGCTGTACCTGACGTACGCCAACGCCCCCGGCCCCAACGGCCAGTCCGACGGCAGTGTGCACAAGCTGGCGACGGCCACCGGCAGGTGGACCGAGGTGACGCCGGTGAAGCCCGGCGGCACGACCGAGGACGGCTCCGCCGACAGCTTCGGCTACGGCGGCGCCGCCGTGGACGCCCGCCGTCCCGGCACCGTCGTGGTCTCCACCAACAACCGCTGGGCGGCGGTCGACACCCTGTACCGCACCACCGACGGCGGCCGCACCTGGACCTCCCTCAAGGACTCCGCGGTGCTCGACGTCTCCGAGACGCCCTACCTCAAGTGGGGCGAGGCCCTGCCCAAGTTCGGCTGGTGGATCCAGGCGGTGGCCGTCGACCCGTACGACTCCAGGCACGTCGTGTACGGCACCGGCGCCACCCTGTACGGCACCCGCGACCTCAAGCGCTGGGCCCCGCAGATCCGCGGCCTGGAGGAGACCGCCGTACGCCAGCTGATCTCGCCGCCGACGGGCGAGGCACACCTGCTCAGCGGGCTCGGCGACATCGGCGTGATGTACCACGAGCGGCTCACCGCCTCGCCGTCGCGCGGCATGGCCACCAACCCCGTCTTCGGCTCCGCGACCGGACTCGCGCAGGCCGCGCTCGAGCCGTCGTACGTGGTCCGGGCGGGCTGGGGCGACCACGGCAACGGCGCCTTCTCGCGGGACGGCGGCCGGACCTGGGCGCCCTTCCCGGCGCAGCCCGCCATCGCCAAGGACGCGCCGGGGCCGATCGCCGCCAACGCCGACGGCAGCGTGCTGCTGTGGTCCTTCGTGCACTGGGACGGCACCCGGTACCCGGCGCACCGCTCGGCGGACAACGGCGCCACGTGGACCGAGGTCCCCTCCTTCCCCAAGGGCGCCACACCGGTCGCCGACCCGGCCGACCCGGCGGTCTTCTACGCCTACGACACCGACGCGGGCACGTTGCTGGCCAGCACCGACGGCGGCCGAACCTTCGCCGCGCGGGCGACCGGACTGCCCTCCGGGGACACCCAGTTCAAGGTGGTCGCGGCGCCGGGGCGCTCCGGCGACCTGTGGCTGAGCGCCAAGTGGAACGGCCTGTACCGGTCCACCGACGGTGGCGCCGGATTCGCGAAGGTCGACAGCTGCTGGGCGTCGTACACCCTCGGCTTCGGCAAGGCCGCCGACGGGGCCGACTACCCCGCGATCTACCAGGTGGGCTCCACCGAGACGATCACCGCCGTCTACCGCTCCGACGACGGCGCGAGGACCTGGCTGCGGATCAACGACGACCGGCACCAGTGGGGCTGGACCGGCGAGGTCATCACCGGCGACCCGCGGATCCACGGCCGCGTCTACCTCGCCACCAACGGGCGCGGCATCCAGTACGGGGAGCCCGTCTGATGCCCGGCCTGAGCACGGCGACGAACGGCCGCATCCTCTACGGCGGCGACTACAACCCCGAGCAGTGGCCCGAGGAGACCTGGCCCGAGGACATCCGGCTGATGAAGGACGCCGGGGTCAACTCCGTCACCCTCGGCGTCTTCTCCTGGGCGAAGCTGGAACCGGGCCCAGGGGCAAGGGAGTTCGGCTGGCTGGACCGGCTCATGGACCTGATGCACGAGCACGGCATCGGGGTCGTCCTGGCCACCCCCACCTCCTCGCCGCCGCCCTGGATGGGCCACCTCCATCCGGACACCCTGCCCGTCGACCAGGACGGGCGCACCGAGTGGTGGGGCGGCCGCCAGCACTTCTCGCACTCCAGCACCACCTACCGCCGCTACGCCGCCGCCATCACCGAGGACCTCGCCGCCCGCTACGGCGGCCACCCGGCCCTCACGATGTGGCACATCAACAACGAGTACTGCACCTACGACTGGAGCGACGAGGCCGCCGCCCGCTTCCGCCACTGGCTCCAGGCCCGCTACGGCACCCTCGACGCCCTCAACGAGGCCTGGGGCACCGCCTTCTGGGGCCAGGGCTACGGCGACTGGGCCGAGATCCACACGCCCCGCCACGCCCACTACCTGAAGAACCCCAGCCAGGTGCTGGACTTCAAACGGTTCACCTCCGACATGCTCCTGGAGTGCTACACCGCCGAGCGGGACATCGTCCGCCGGGCCACCCCGCACACCCCGGTGACCAGTAACTTCATGCCGCTGTGGGCCGGCCAGGACGCTTGGCGCTGGGCCGCGGAGGAGGACGTCGTCTCCGTCGACCTCTACCCCGACCCGCGCGACCCGATCGGCGCCCAGCACGGCGCCCTCGTCCAGGACATGACCCGCTCGCAGGCCCGCGGCCCCTGGATGCTGATGGAGCAGGCGGCCGGCCCGGTCAACTGGCGCGGCGTGAACCACCCCAAGCCGCGCGGCCTCAACCGCCTCTGGTCCCTCCAGGCCGTGGCCCGCGGCGCCGACGCCGTCTGCTACTTCCAGTGGCGCCAGTCCCGCCAGGGCGCGGAGAAGTTCCACTCGGGCATGGTCAGCCACGCGGGGGAGGAGGGCCGTACCTACCAGGAGGTCAAGCAGCTCGGCGCCGACCTGGCCAGGATCTCCGGGCGGGTGACGGACCGGCACACCGTCAACGACATCGCGATCCTGCACGACTGGAACGCCTGGTGGGCGAGTTCCCAGGAGGGCCGCCTCTCCGCGCACGTCGACCACCCGGCCGTCCTGCACGCCTGGCACCGCGCCCTGTGGGAGGCCCACCTCACCACCGACTTCGCCCACCCCGAACACGACCTCGGCGGATACAAGCTGGTCGTCGTCCCGCAGCTCTACCTCCTCACCGACGCCGCGATCGACAACCTCCTCGCCTACGTCCGCGGCGGCGGCACCCTCGTCAGCGGCTTCCTGACCGGCGTCGCCGACGAGGACGACCGGGTCCGCCCCGGCGGCATGGACGCCCGGCTGCGCGAACTGTTCGGCATCCGCACCCTGCACGAGTGGTGGCCGCTGGACCCGGGGGAGGAGGCCGAGTGCGACGGCTTCCGCGGCACCCTGTGGTCGGAGGAGATCGAGAAGACCGAGGACGCCGTGGCGGAGGTCTCGTACAAGGGCGGAGAGCTGGACGGCCTGCCCGCCGTGCTCCGCAAGGACCGGGCCTGGTACGTCTCCACGCTCCCCGACCCCGACTCCCTGCGCGAGCTGCTCGCCCGGATCTCGGCCGGCGCGGGAGCCGCCCCGGCGCTCGACGGGCTGCCCGGCCAGGTCGAGGCCGTCCGCCGCGGTGACCTGCTGTTCCTGCTCAACCACGGGCGCGAGTCCGTGACCGTCGAGGTGCCGGGCACCCACCGGGACCTCCTGACGGACGCCGAGGTGAGCCACGTGATCACCCTCGGCCGCCACGGCGTCGCGGTGCTGACGTCATGACCGCCGGCCCCGTCCACGGCACCTGGGAGCCGAGCCCGGCCGCCCGCTGGGAGGACGGCTTCCTCAGCGGCAACGGCCATCACGGCGCCCTCGTGTTCGGCAATCCGAACGACGACCGTGTCATCGTCACCCACCACACCCTCGTCCGCCCCAACGGAGCCGAACACGCCGAGCCCCCACGGCTCGCCGCCGAACTCCCCGCCCTCCAGGACCGGTTGCTCGCCGGAGACCTCGCCGCCGCCGAGGACTTCACCGACGGACGGCCCCTGCAATGGGTGCAGCCCTTCCACCCCGCCTTCCAGATCCGGCTGCGGCGACCGGACGCCGACGCCCGCGACTACCGCCGTGGCGTCGATTTCACCACCGGCGAGGTCACCGCCGCCACCGCCGACTGGACCAGCCGCGTCCTCGTCTCCCGCGCCGACGACGTGATCGTCCAGCACATCACCGGCCCCGGCCTCGGCCTCGACATCACCCTGGACCACCGGCTCCCCAACGCGCCCGCCGGCCTGGGCGTCGGCCACGGCGCGCTGCTCACCGCGGAAGGCGCCGTCCTCAGCATCCGCGCCCGCTACCCGGACAGCGACCGCGCGTACACCGGCGTCACCCTCGTCGCGGTGACCGGCGGCCGGCTCTCCCTAGCCGCCCCCGGCGCCCGCGTCGAGGACGCCGACTCCGTCCTGCTCCTCACCCGCGTCCGCCGCCACACCGGCGACCTCGACGTCGCCGCGGAGACCCGCGCCCTGCGCGCCGTCCTCGCCGGACGGTCGTACGACGAACTCCGCGACCGCCACACGGCACTCCACCGCACCGCCTACGAACGGGTCGGCCTCGACCTCGCCGCCGACCCCGGCGAACGCGCCCTGCCCGGCTCGGAACTCCTCAAGCGTCCGGACAGTACCGCGCTGCTGGAGCGGCTCTTCGCGGCCGGCCGCTACCACCTGCTCAGCGCGAGCGGCCTCTTCCCGCCCCGCCTCACCGGCCTGTGGACCGGCGACTGGGACACGGCCTGGGCCGGGGCGTTCACCACCGACGCCAACCTCAACCTCCAGACGGCGTCGGCGGCGGCAGCCGCCCTCCCCGAGGTCACGGCGGCCCTCGCCGCCCTGATCCACGGGCAGGCGGACGACTGGCGCGAGAACGCCCACGCGATCTTCGGCGCCCGAGGAATCGTCGCCCCGCCGCACACTGACGGTGAGTCGGGACTGACGTACCACTTCCGCCGCGAATACCCCCTCCACCTGTGGACCGCCGGCGCCGACTGGCTCCTCAAGCCGCTCGTCGACCACGACGAGACCCACGGCGAACAGGACCCGCGCACCGCCGCCGCGCTCGCCGAAGTCGCCCTGTTCTACGAGGACTTCCTCACCCGCACCGACGCCGACGGGCACCTCGTCGTCGTGCCGTCCTACTCGCCGGAGAACCGGCCCGCCAACGCGAGCTGGGGAGCGGTCAACGCGGCCATGGACCTCTCCGCCGCCCGGCACGCGCTCCTCACCGCCGCCGAGTACCACCCCGACCACGCGGCCCGCTGGCGGGCCCTCGCCGACCGTCTCCCGCCGCACCGGACCAACGCCGACGGCGCGCTCGCCGAATGGGCCTGGCCCGGACTCGACGACACCTACGACCACCGCCACCTCAGCCACCTCTACGCCGTCTGGCCCCTCGACGAGATCAACCCCTACGACACGCCCCGCCTCGCAGCCGCCGCCCACCGCGCCCTCGAACTGCGCGGCGCCGAGAACGACTCCGCGCACGGCCACCTCCACCACGCGCTGATCGCGGCCCGGCTGCGCGACGGCCGACGCGTCACCGAGGCCCTCGCCCAGGTGCTGAAGGGCGACTTCTTCCACGCCTCCCTGATGAGCGCCCACTACCCCCACCGCGACGTCTACAACGCGGACGCCGCCCACACCCTGCCCGCCGTGCTGATCGAGGCACTCGTCCAGTCGACCCCCGACCGGCTGGTCCTGCTGCCCGCCCTTGGCCCAGCCCTCCCGGCGGGTGAACTCCGGGGCGTGCGCACCCGGTTCGGCGCCGACCTCGACCTGGCCTGGGGCCCCGACGGGGCCCGCGCCGTCCTCAGACCGCACCGCACGCACCGCATCGAAGTCCGGACTTCCTCCGGCACGGAGCCCCTCGACCTCGTCGCCGGAGAAGACCACGTCCTCACCCTGGGGACGTGGTAACTCCCCGCAGTTCCCCCGCATTTCCCCCCACCCATGGAAGGGACACCATGGCAACTCGCACGCTCGGCAGGGTCACCAAGGCCCTGCTCGCCCCCGCTCTGGCGCTCGGCGCCACCATCGGCCTCGCCGCCGCCCCCGCCCAGGCAGCCGTCTGGAACTCCTGCGACCAGTGGGGCAACACCAGCCTCAACGGCTACACCCTCTACAACAACATCTGGGGCTCCGGCGCCGGCAGCCAGTGCTTCTGGGCCAACTCCGGCACCAACTGGGGCGCCTGGGCCAACCACCCCAACACCGGCGGCATCAAGTCCTACCCGAACTCCAAGAAGGTGATCAACAAGACGATCACCTCGCTGGGCTCCCTCAGCAGCAGTTACAACGTCACCGTCCCGTCGTCCGGCGCCTACAACTCCTCGTACGACATCTGGGACACCGACTACGACTACGAGATCATGCTCTGGGTCAACAAGACCGGAGCCGTCGGGCCCCTCGGCACCTCGCAGGGCAACGTGACGCTGGGCGGTCACACCTGGACCGTCTACAAGGGCGACAACGGCGCCAACGAGGTGTTCTCCTTCATCCGCACCTCCAACTCGTCCTCCGGCACCGTCCAGATCCTCCCCATCCTCAAGTGGATCAAGGACACCAAGGGCTGGATGGGCAACGAGACCATCGGCGACGTCCAGTTCGGCTTCGAGATCACCTCGTCCTCGGGCGGCCTGGACTTCCGGACCAACAACTTGACCGTCAGCAGCAGTTGACCGGGCGGGGTGGGGCTTCGCGACCCCATGCGCAACCCCACCCCCCTCCGCGTCACCCTGATCGCCGCCGCGCCGCCTGCCACACCGGGCGCCGCGGCGGCGGCACCCACGGCACCCGCCTCCTCGGTGCCGCACCCCGTCGCGGCCCTCTCCGCCCCCTGACCTCGGCCTGCCGCTGACACAGGGAAACGCGGCCGGTCCCTCCCCTGGAAGGACCGGCCGCGCCCGTGCGCCCGCCGTGGCTACTCGGCCACGGGCAGCCGCGCCCCGTCCCGCAGGAACAGCGGGATCCGGTCCAGCGGAGCGTCGACCGTCACGGCCGCACCGCCCTCGTACGTCTCACCCGTCCACGCGTCCGTCCAGCGCGCGCCCGCCGGAAGGTAGGCCGTACGGGCCGTCGCGCCCGCCGTGAGGACCGGGGCGACCAGCAGATCCCGTCCGAAGAGGTAGGAGTCGTCGACGGACCAGGCCGCCTGGTCGTCGGGGAACTCCAGGAACAGCGGCCGCATCACCGGCAGCCCCTCCTCGTGCGCCTCCCGCATGACCTGGAGCACGTACGGCTTCAGTCGCTCGCGCAGCCGCAGGTACTTCTCCAGGACCGCCCCGGCCTCCTCTCCGTACGACCACACCTCGTTGGGGCCGCCGGTCATCTCGGGACCCAGCGGCGTGCCCGGGTCGCGGAAGCCGTGCAGGCGCATCAGCGGGGACAGCGCGCCGAACTGGAACCAGCGGACCATCACCTCGCGGTACTCCGGGTCGTCCGGGTCGCCGCCGTGGAAGCCGCCTATGTCGGTGTTCCACCACGGGATGCCCGACAGGGCGGTGTTGAGGCCGGCCGCGATCTGGCGGCGCAGGGTGGCGAAGTCGGTGCCGATGTCACCGGACCACAGGGCGGCGCCGTAGCGCTGACTGCCCGCCCACGCCGACCGGTTGAGGGTGATGATCTCGTCGTCGCCGCTGCCGGACGCGCGCAGGCCCTCGTAGAAGGTGCGGGCGTTCTCGGCCGGGTACATGTTGCCGACCTCCAGGCCCGGACCCGCCCAGTAGCGCAGGTTCTCCGGGAAGCCCGGCTTCAGCTCCGGCTCGCAGGCGTCCAGCCAGAACGCCGTGATGCCGTACGGGGCGAGGTAGTTGTCACGGACCCTGGACCACACGAACTCGCGGGCCTCGGGGTTGGTGGCGTCGTAGAAGGCGACCTGGACCGTGGAGGCGACCTCCTTGTCCGGCCAGTCGGCGTGCGCCATCGGACCGTACTGGGTGCCGATGAAGTAGCCGCGCTGCTCCATGAGCTGGTGGTTCTCCGACAGCGGGGACACCGACGGCCAGACGCTCACCACCAGCTTCACGCCCAGCTCGTCCAGTTCGCGGACCATCGCGGCCGGGTCGGGCCACTCCGACAGGTCGAACTTCCAGTCGCCCAGGTGCGTCCAGTGGAAGAAGTCGCACACGATGACGTCCAGGGGCAGCCCACGCCGCTTGTACTCCCGTGCCACCGCGAGGAGTTCGTCCTGGGTGCGGTAGCGCAGCTTGCACTGCCAGAAGCCCGCCGCCCACTCCGGCAGCATCGGCGTACGGCCCGTCACCGCGCTGTAGCGGCGCTGGGCGTCGGCCGGGGCGCCCGCGGTGACCCAGTAGTCGATCTGCCGGGCCGAGTCGGCCACCCAGCGGGTGCCGTTGTGCGCCAGCTCCACCCGCCCGATCGCCGGGTTGTTCCACAGCAGGGTGTAGCCCCGGCTGGAGGTGAGCACCGGGATGCCGACCTCGGCGTTGCGCTGGACCAGGTCCAGGACGAGGCCCTTCTGGTCGAGCCGCCCGTGCTGGTGCTGGCCCAGGCCGTACAGCTTCTCGTCGTCGTAGGCGGCGAACCGCTGCTCCAGGCGGTGGTGGCCGTTGCCGACGGCCGTGTAGAGACGCGAGCCGGGCCACCAGAAGTGGGCGCGCTCCTCGGCCAGCAGCTCCCGGTCGTCGGAGGTGTCCAGGAACCGGATCATGCCCTCCGCGTCCACCTCGACGGTCAGCGCGCCGACCGTCAGCCGCCCCCGCCCGTCCTCGATCTTGACCGTGGACGAGGCCGGCGGCGCCTCCGCCAGCAGCGCGCCGGGCAGACCGTCGAGGACGGGACCGCCGAGCCGCGCACGGACCCGCACCCCGTCCGGCCCCCACGGCTCGACACGGACGGTCTCCTGACGGCCGGTCCATTCCAGTGCGCCGTCCCGCTCACGGAAGGTACCGACGGTGGGAGACGACTGCGCCAGGCTGACCTGAGACTGGGTTTCGGCAGGTGAATTCACGTGGCGTGCTCCTGTGCTCCTGGAGGAGTGAGACATGGGGGTGCCACGGGCGGGCACCGGCGGGTTCGGGGTGTGCGGGAGGCGGGCTGGAGGCGTGCGGGGAGTGCGGTGGGTCAGGAAGCGGCCGGCGCGGGGCCCGAACTGGCGCGGACCGTCAGTTCCGGGGCGAGCAGCACCACGTCGTCGTCACCCCGGCGATCGAGCTTGGCGACCAGGTACTCCACGGCCCGCCGCCCCATCTCCTGCGCGGGGATGGCGACCGATGTCAGCCGCACCGACGCCTGCACGGCGACCTGGTCGGGACAGATGGCGACCACGGACACGTCCTCGGGGACGGCCCGGCCCTGCTGCCGCAGCAGCGCGAGCAGCGGCTCGACCGCCGACTCGTTCTGCACGACGAACCCGGTGGTGCCGGGCCGCTCGTCGAGGACCCGGGCCAGGGTCACCGCCATCGCGTCGTACCCGTTCTCGCACGGGCGGTGCAGCACCCGCAGCCCCAGTTCCTTCGCACGGGACCGGAGTCCTTCGAGGGTGCGCTCGGCGAAACCGGTGTGCCGCTCGTACACCGCGGGCGCCTCGCCGATGACAGCGATGTCGCGGTGGCCGAGCGTCGCCAGGTGCTCCACGCACAGCGCGCCGGTCGCGCTCCAGTCGAGGTCCACACAGGTCAGGCCCGTGGTGTCGGCGGGCAGCCCGATGAGGACCGACGGCTGGTCGGTGCCGCGCAGCAGCGGCAGCCGCTCGTCGTCGAGCTGGACGTCCATCAGGATCATCGCGTCGGCGAGCCCGCTGCCGGCGACCCGGCGCACGGCGTCGGGGCCCTCCTCGCCGGTGAGCAGCAGGACGTCGTAACCGTGTGTGCGGGCGGTGGTGGCGACCGCGATGGCGATCTCCATCATCACCGGCACGTACATGTCGGTGCGCAGCGGGATCATCAGCGCGATGACGTTCGACCGGCTGCTGGCCAGGGCCCGCGCGCCCGCGTTCGGGTGGTAGCCGAGCTGGCGGATGCTCTGCTCCACCCGCTCCCGGGTGGTCGCGGAGATGGACCGCTTGCCGCTGAGGACATAGCTCACCGTGCTCGCCGAGACTCCGGCGTGCTGGGCGACCTCGGCGAGGGTGACCATCCAGCTCTCCAAGATGTGTGAAGCGCTTCGACAGTGCGCAGGGGGAACAAGGGCGGGTGAGGGTGCTTTGACAGTAGCTCTAGCCGGAGTGGGTGTCCATAGGTTGTCGAAGCGCTTCGACAGGGTTTCTTCGGCGTTCGGCGGACCGTTTCGGCGGACGGTTCGGCGGACCGGTTCGCCGCGCCGGATCGGCGGGCGGATCCCGCGGTCCGCGGCAACCTTTCGCGCCCGCTGCGGCCACTGAGGGACGTACAGGAACCGTCCCCCGGAAGGACCCCCGATGCAACACCGCGGACCCCGCCTTTCCAGGAAGGCGAAGGGCCTCGTCGCCGCCTCGGTCGCGCTCGCGGCCGCCGTCGGCGTCACCGCCGCCCAGGCGGGCGAGTCGAGCAAGAAGTGCGCGGCGTTCGACACCATCCCGCTCGGCAAGTACTACGTGAACAACAACCTCTGGAACCAGGAGAAGGCCGTCGGCAGCCAGTGCGTCTGGGACAACTCCCAGTCCGGCGCCACCATCTCCTGGGGGACGGACTACGACTGGGCCAACAGCGCCACCGGCAAGGACCACGACGTGAAGTCGTACGCCGGCACGGTCCTCGGCTGGCACTGGGGCTGGAAGGCCGACAAGGCGGAGACAGGCCTGCCGATCCGGGTCGGCGACCGCAAGAAGGTGGCCGCGAGCTGGGACTTCTCCGTCTCCGCGAACCCCGGCGTCATGAACGTCGCCCACGACCTGTGGCTGCACGACAAGAACACCGCGGACTGGCAGGACCAGCCCACCGACGAGATCATGATCTGGCTCAACCGCCAGGGCGGCGCGGGCCCGCTGGGCACCAGGTACGGCAGCGTCAGCCTGGGCGGCGCCATGTGGGACCTGTACCAGGGTGACATCGGCTGGAACGTCTACTCGTTCGTCCGCCGCACCAACACCACCAAGGCCACTCTCAACCTCGACGACTTCACCCAGGCACTCGTCCGGCGCAAGCTCCTCGGCAACGACAAGTACGTCTCCGGAATCGAGTCCGGCACCGAGGTCTTCAAGGGAAAGGGCCGCCTGGACACCAAGTCGTACTCGGTCACCGTCGGCCGATCGGACGCGCGAGGGGTGGTGGGCTCGCCCGGGATCGGGTACCAACGATCGGGTAGCACCCATCGGTAACCAATGTGGTCCGAGATCCCGATTCGCGGCGAGGTGAGCCTCATGTCCGCACCACCCCTCAAGAAGCCCGTCGTCACCGAACGTGAGGCCCGTCAGGTGGCGGAGGCCGCCCGGGAACAGGACTGGCGAAAGCCCAGCTTCGCCAAGGAACTGTTCCTGGGCCGTTTCCGCCTCGACCTCATCCACCCCCACCCCCTCCCCGCCGACGAGGCCGTACGGCGCGGAGAGCAGTTCCTGGCCAAGCTCCACGAGTTCTGTGAGACGCGGATCGACGGAGCCCTCATCGAGCGCGAGGCCCGCATCCCCGACGAGGTCGTGCGCGGCCTCAAGGAACTCGGCGCCCTCGGCATGAAGATCGACCCCAGGTACGGCGGGCTCGGTCTCACCCAGGTGTACTACAACAAGGCCCTGGCCCTGGTCGGCTCGGCCAGCCCGGCGGTCGGCGTGCTGCTCTCGGCGCACCAGTCGATCGGTGTACCGCAGCCGCTGAAGCTGTTCGGCACCGACGAGCAGAAACAGCGGTTCCTGCCCCGCTGCGCCCGCACCGACATCAGCGCCTTCCTCCTCACCGAACCGGACGTCGGCTCCGACCCGGCCCGCCTCGCCACCAGCGCCGTACCCGACGGGGACGACTACGTCCTCGACGGGGTCAAGCTGTGGACCACCAACGGCGTCGTCGCCGACCTGCTGGTGGTGATGGCCCGGGTGCCCAAGAGCGAGGGCCACAAGGGCGGCATCACCGCCTTCGTCGTGGAGGCGGGCTCGCCCGGCATCACCGTGGAGAACCGCAACGCCTTCATGGGCCTGCGCGGCATCGAGAACGGCGTCACCCGTTTCCACCAGGTCCGGGTCCCCGCCGCGAACCGCGTCGGCCCCGAGGGGGCGGGCCTGAAGATCGCGCTGACCACCCTCAACACCGGCCGGCTCTCGCTGCCCGCCTCCTGCGTGGCGGCCGGCAAGTGGAGCCTGAAGATCGCCCGCGAGTGGTCGGCGGCCCGCGAGCAGTGGGGCAAGCCCGTCGCCCACCACGAGGCGGTCGGGGCGAAGATCTCCTTCATCGCGGCGACGACCTTCGCCCTGGAGGCCGTGCTCGACCTGTCCTCCCAGATGGCCGACGAGGACCGCAACGACATCCGCATCGAGGGCGCCCTGGCCAAACTCTTCGCCTCCGAGATGGGCTGGCGGATGGCCGACGAACTCGTCCAGATCCGCGGCGGCCGCGGCTTCGAGACCGCCGACTCCCTGGCCGCCCGAGGCGAGCGCGCGGTCCCCGCCGAACAGGTCCTGCGCGACCTGCGCATCAACCGCATCTTCGAGGGCTCGACGGAGATCATGCACCTGCTGATCGCCCGCGAGGCCGTCGACGCCCACCTCTCGGTCGCCGGTGACCTCATCGACCCCGACAAGTCCCTCCAGGACAAGGCGAGGGCGGGCGCCAACGCGGGCGTCTTCTACGCCAAGTGGCTGCCGAAACTCGTCGCGGGACCCGGTCAACTCCCGAACTCCTTCACCGAGTTCAAGCACGAGGTCGACCTCTCCCCGCACCTGCGCTACGTCGAGCGGCACGCCCGCAAGCTGGCCCGCTCCACCTTCTACGCCATGTCCCGCTGGCAGGGCCGCATGGAGACCAAGCAGGGCTTCCTCGGCCGGATCGTCGACATCGGCGCGGAACTGTTCGCGATGAGCGCGGCCTGTGTCCGCGCCGAGCTGCTGCGCTCCCGCGGCGAACACGGCCGCGAGGCCTACCAGCTCGCCGACGTCTTCTGCCGCCAGTCCCGCATCCGCGTCGAGGAACTCTTCAGCCGCCTGTGGGCCAACACCGACGACCTCGACCGCAAGGTCGTCAAGGGCGTCCTCGCGGGCACCTACGAGTGGCTGGAGCAAGGCATCGTCGACCCCTCGGGCGAGGGCCCCTGGATCGCCGACACCACGCCGGGACCGTCCGAACACGAGAACGTCCACCGCACGATCGGGTGACACCGCGCACACCTGGCCAGGGCTGTCCCCCCAAGAGTCCCCAAGAGCCCCCCATGAGGGGGACCGTGGGGGGACACCCTGTCCCCGCCCGTATGCGTTGCGGCAACAATGGGGGGATGAGCGACAGTCCAGCCCTCCTCGCCGACCCGCACCTCGTCTACGACCCCGTGGCGGGCGACGGCCCCAAGGACGTGGTGGTCCTCGGGTCCACCGGGTCGATCGGCACCCAGGCCATCGACCTCGTGCTGCGCAACCCGGACCGCTTCCGGGTGACCGGCCTGTCCGCCAACGGCGGCCGGGTCGCCCTCCTCGCCGAGCAGGCCCGCCGACTCCGGGTGCGGACCGTCGCGGTCGCCCGCGAGGACGTCGTCCCGGCCCTGCGCGAGGCCCTGAGCAGCGAGTACGGCACCGCCGAACCGCTCCCCGAGATCCTCGCAGGACCGGAGGCGGCCACGCAGCTCGCCGCCTCCGACAGCCACACCGTGCTGAACGGCATCACCGGCTCCATCGGCCTCGCGCCCACCCTCGCCGCCCTGGAGGCGGGCCGCACCCTCGCGCTCGCCAACAAGGAGTCGCTCATCGTCGGCGGCCCGCTGGTGAAGGCGCTCGCCAAGCCGGGCCAGATCATCCCGGTGGACTCGGAGCACGCGGCGCTCTTCCAGTGCCTCGCGGCCGGTACCCGCGCCGACGTCCGCAAGCTCGTCGTCACGGCCTCCGGCGGCCCCTTCCGCGGCCGTACGAAGGAGCAGCTGGCGCGCGTCACCGTCGAGGAGGCCCTCGCGCACCCCACCTGGGCCATGGGCCCGGTCATCACCATCAACTCCGCGACCCTCGTCAACAAGGGCCTGGAAGTCATCGAGGCACACCTCCTCTACGACATTCCCTTCTCCCGCATTGAGGTGGTCGTGCATCCCCAGTCGTATGTCCACTCGATGGTTGAGTTCACGGACGGATCGACACTGGCGCAGGCGACGCCGCCCGACATGCGCGGGCCCATCGCCATCGGCCTCGGCTGGCCCGAGCGGGTGCCCGACGCGGCCCCCGCGTTCGACTGGAGCAAGGCGTCGACGTGGGAGTTCTTCCCGCTCGACAACGAGGCCTTCCCCTCGGTGAACCTCGCCCGGCACGTGGGCGAGCTCGCGGGGACGGCCCCGGCGGTGTTCAATGCCGCCAACGAGGAGTGCGTGGAGGCGTTCCGCAAGGGCGCGCTGCCGTTCAACGGGATCATGGAGACTGTGACGAGGGTCGTCGAGGAACACGGCACCCCGCGCGCGGGAACCTCGCTCACCGTGCCGGACGTCCTCGAAGCGGAGACCTGGGCACGGACCCGGGCCCGGGAACTGGCGGCACAGACGGCGGAGGCCCGCGCATGACGACCCTGATGTTCATCCTCGGCATAGTGGTCTTCGCGTTCGGCCTGCTCGTGTCGATCGCCTGGCACGAGCTGGGGCACCTGTCCACCGCCAAACTCTTCGGCATCCGCGTGCCGCAGTACATGGTCGGCTTCGGCCCGACCCTCTGGTCGCGGAACAAGGGCGAGACCGAGTACGGCATCAAGGCGATCCCGTTCGGCGGCTACATCCGCATGATCGGCATGTTCCCGCCGGGTGACGACGGCCGCATCACGGCCCGCTCCACCTCACCCTGGCGCGGCATGATCGAGGACGCCCGCTCGGCGGCGTACGAGGAACTCAGGCCCGGCGACGAGACGCGCATGTTCTACACGCGCAAGCCGTGGAAACGGGTCATCGTGATGTTCGCGGGCCCCTTCATGAACCTGATCCTCGCCATCGCCCTGTTCCTCACCGTGCTGATGGGCTTCGGCATCCAGCAGCAGACCACCTCCGTCGCCTCCGTCTCGCCCTGCGTCATCGCGCAGAGCGAGAACCGCGACACCTGCAAGAAGACCGACCCCGCCTCCCCGGCGGCCGCCGCCGGCATGAAGAAGGGCGACAAGATCGTCTCCTTCGCCGGTCAGCGCACCGAGGAGTGGGCCACCCTCTCCGACCTCATCCGGGTCAGCGCCGGCAAGGAAGTCGCGATCGTCGTCGACCGGGACGGCCGCGAGGTCACCCTGAACGCGAAGATCGCCACCAACCAGGTCGCGAAGAAGGACGCCAACGGCACCTACGTCCAGGGCGAGTACGTCAAGGCCGGCTTCCTCGGCTTCAGCGCGGCCACCGGAGTCGTCAAACAGGACTTCGGCGAGTCCGCGACCTGGATGACCGAGCGGGTCGGCGACGCCGTCGACTCCCTCGCCGCCCTGCCCTCCAAGATCCCCGCGCTGTGGGACGCGGCCTTCGGCGACGGCCCCCGCGAACCGGACTCCCCGATGGGCGTCGTCGGCGCGGCACGGGTCGGCGGCGAGATCGCCACCCTCGACATCCCGGCCTCGCAGCAGCTCGCGATGTTCGTGATGCTGCTCGCCGGCTTCAACCTGTCCCTGTTCCTCTTCAACATGCTCCCGCTGCTGCCCCTCGACGGCGGGCACATCGCGGGCGCCCTGTGGGAGTCGCTGCGCCGCAACCTCGCCAAGGTGCTGCGCCGGCCCGACCCCGGCCCCTTCGACGTGGCGAAGCTGATGCCGGTGGCCTACGTGGTGGCCGGGATCTTCGTCTGCTTCACCCTCCTCGTGCTGATCGCGGACGTCGTCAACCCCGTGAGAATCTCCTAGCCGTGCGGCGTTCACGGCGGCCCGGCACGATCTGTGCCGGGCCGCCTTCCATTGAGTGGGTTTGACGGCCGCGAGGTGCTCGGGCAGGGGCCCGTGCCGTAATCTCGAAGCCTGGAGCCCGCCACCGACGGGACCTGGACCTTGATCCACGACTTGGGGTTGCACAGCAGATGACTGCGATTTCTCTCGGCATGCCGTCCGTTCCGACCAAGCTCGCCGAGCGCCGCAAGAGCCGGCAGATCCAGGTCGGGTCCGTGGCGGTCGGCGGGGACGCCCCCGTGTCCGTGCAGTCGATGACCACGACCCGCACGTCCGACATCGGCGCGACGCTCCAGCAGATCGCCGAGCTGACCGCGTCCGGCTGCCAGATCGTCCGCGTGGCCTGCCCGACCCAGGACGACGCCGACGCCCTCGCCACCATCGCCCGCAAGTCGCAGCTGCCGGTGATCGCGGACATCCACTTCCAGCCCAAGTACGTCTTCGCCGCGATCGAGGCCGGCTGCGCCGCGGTCCGCGTCAACCCGGGCAACATCAAGCAGTTCGACGACAAGGTCAAGGAGATCGCCAAGGCCGCGAACGAGCACGGCACCCCGATCCGCATCGGGGTCAACGCCGGCTCCCTCGACCGCCGCCTGCTCCAGAAGTACGGCAAGGCGACCCCCGAGGCCCTCGTCGAGTCCGCCCTGTGGGAGGCGTCCCTCTTCGAGGAGCACGACTTCCGCGACATCAAGATCTCCGTCAAGCACAACGACCCGGTCGTGATGATCGAGGCCTACCGCCAGCTCGCCGCCCAGTGCGACTACCCCCTCCACCTCGGCGTCACGGAGGCGGGTCCGGCCTTCCAGGGCACGATCAAGTCGGCGGTCGCCTTCGGCGCCCTGCTCTCGCAGGGCATCGGCGACACGATCCGCGTCTCCCTCTCGGCCCCGCCGGTCGAGGAGGTCAAGGTCGGCAACCAGATCCTGGAGTCCCTCAACCTCAAGCAGCGCGGCCTGGAGATCGTCTCCTGCCCGTCCTGCGGCCGCGCCCAGGTCGACGTCTACAAGCTGGCCGAGGAGGTCACGGCAGGCCTGGAGGGCATGGAGGTCCCCCTCCGGGTCGCCGTCATGGGCTGCGTGGTCAACGGCCCGGGCGAGGCCCGCGAAGCCGACCTGGGCGTGGCCTCCGGCAACGGCAAGGGCCAGATCTTCGTCAAGGGCGAGGTCATCAAGACCGTCCCCGAGTCCAAGATCGTGGAAACCCTCATCGAAGAGGCCCTCAAACTGGCCGAACAGATGGAATCCGAGGGCGTGACGTCGGGCGAGCCCCAGGTATCGGTAGCGGGCTGAGCAGGTAGCCAGCTGATCGCCGCAGGCGTCCTGGGGGCGCGGGGAAGGGCGCGCGCTCCGCGCCCATGGACCCGCACGGGTGCGACGGCTTGCGGCAGCCTCGCCGCAGGCGTCCCAGGGGCGCGGGGAACTGCGCGACCAGCCCCCACGCAGCCGCCCCCGCGGCCACGTATGCGCGTCGGATCTCTCGGTCCCCGAGATCATGCGTCGTCGGTGGCGCAGGGCCTCCGCACGACGGGCGGCGCCGCACATTCTCGGCGGGTACAGTGCGGAGATCAGGCAGACCCCAGTGTGAGGCCCCGCTCGTGTTGACGCAGACCACCTCCCGGGTCCTCGAACCGAGCGACCTCGACGCCGCCCTCGCCGTCCTCGACCGTGAGCCGGTGACGAACGCCTTCGTGACCTCGCGGGTGCAGGTCGCGGGTCTGGACCCGTGGCGGCTCGGCGGCGAGATGTGGGGCTGGTACGAGGACGGCATGCTGACGTCCCTCTGTTACGCGGGCGCCAACCTTGTCCCGATCTGCGCAACTCCCCGCGCCCTCCGCGCCTTCGCCGACCGCGCCCGCCGGGCCGGCCGCCGCTGCTCCTCCATCGTGGGCCCCGCCGACGCCACCGCCCTGCTCTGGCGCCTGCTCGAACCGCACTGGGGCCCGGCCCGCGAGGTCCGGGCCCGCCAGCCCCTGATGGTGACCGACCGCATGCCCGACGACATCGCCGCGGACCCGTACGTGCGCCGCATCCGCAAGGACGAGATGGACACGATCATGCCGGCGTGCGTGGCGATGTTCACCGAGGAGGTCGGCGTCTCCCCGATGGCCGGCGACGGCGGTCTGCTGTACCAGGCCCGGGTCGCCGAACTCGTCGGCGCCGGCCGCTCGTTCGCCCGCCTCGACGACCGGGGCAGGGTCGTCTTCAAGGCGGAGATCGGCGCGGCCACGCCCAAGGCCTGCCAGGTCCAGGGTGTCTGGGTGGCCCCGGAGTACCGGGGGAGGGGCCTGGCCGCCCCCGGCATGGCGGCCGTCCTGCGCTACGCGCTGGCGGACATCGCCCCGGTGGTCAGTCTCTACGTCAACGACTTCAACACGACGGCGCGGCGGACGTACCGGAGGGTGGGCTTCCAGGAGGTCGGCGCGTTCATGAGCGTCCTGTTCTGAAGTGCCCGCGGCACCCCGCCGTATCGACATCCGCTCCGCACCCGCCGGCCGACCGAAACCCCCCTGTAGGCTCCCCGACATGGACCTCGTCATCGGCCCCTTGGACCTTCCCACGCACGTGGACGAGGCCCTCGCAGTGCAAGCCGTGGCCTTCGGACTGGGCCCGGACGAGGTGGCCGTCCGCAGACAGATCGTCCTGCGCCACATGACCAGCCCCGGCGCCAGAGCGTACGGCGCGACCGTCGGAGACCGACTCGTCGGCTTCGTCTACGGCATGCCCAACGACCGCTCCCACTGGTGGTCCACCGTCGTCGAGCCCTACCTCCGCGCCAACGGCAACGACGTCTGGCTCGACGACTCCTTCGTCATCACCGAACTCCACGTCCACCCCGCCCACCAGAACCGCGGCGCGGGCCGGGCCCTGATCACCACGATCACCGACACCGCGGCCCAGCCGCGCTCGATCCTCTCCGCGATCGACGTCGACAGCCCGGCCCGAGCGCTCTACCACTCCCTGGGCTACCAGGACCTGGCCCGCCGCGTCCTCTTCCCGAGCGCGCCCCGACCGTACGCCGTGATGGGTGCCCCCCTCCCGCTGCGCCGCGCGTGACGGCCGCGCCGCGCGTAACGGATTTCCGGCCGCGCGGGGCTCCCGGCTAACCTCCTAGCCAGCACCCTCCCCACTCTCGGCCCGGTTCGAGCGGCGGGATCCCGATCGGCAGGAGTTCGTACACCATGGCCAACGCACCGGTCCAGCGCATGTCCCAGTTGATGGCGAAGACGCTGCGCGACGACCCGGCGGACGCCGAGGTCCTCAGCCACAAGCTCCTCGTCCGCGCCGGCTATGTCCGCCGCACCGCCGCCGGCGTCTGGAGCTGGCTGCCGCTGGGCAAGAAGGTCCTCGCCAACGTGGAGCGGATCGTCCGTGAGGAGATGGACGCGATCGGTGCCCAGGAGGTGCTGCTCCCCGCCCTGCTGCCGAAGGAGCCGTACGAGGCGACCGGCCGCTGGGAGGAGTACGGCCCCGAGCTGTTCCGCCTGCACGACCGCAAGGGCGGCGACTACCTCCTCGGCCCCACCCACGAGGAGATCTTCACCCTGCTGGTCAAGGACCAGTGCACGTCCTACAAGGACCTGCCGGTGATCCTCTACCAGATCCAGAACAAGTTCCGTGACGAGGCCCGCCCCCGCGCCGGCATCCTGCGTGGCCGCGAGTTCCTCATGAAGGACTCCTACTCCTTCGACACCGAGGACGAGGGCCTGGCCAAGTCCTACGCCCTGCACCGCGAGGCGTACCAGAAGGTGTTCGCGCGGCTGGGCCTGGACTACCGCATCTGCGCGGCGACCGCGGGCGCCATGGGCGGCTCGAAGTCGGAGGAGTTCCTCGCCCCGGCCGAGGCCGGCGAGGACACCTTCGCCGACTGCCCGAACTGCGACTTCGCGGCCAACACCGAGGCGATCACGTACGAGTCGAAGCCGGTCGACGGTTCCGCCGTGCCCGCCGCCGAGGAGATCCCGACCCCGGACACCCCGACCATCGAGACCCTCGCCGCCTCCCTCGGCGTGCCGGCCTCCGCCACGCTGAAGAACCTCCTGGTCAAGGTGGGCGGCGAGATCGTCGCCGTCGGCGTGCCCGGCGACCGCGAGGTCGACCTCGACAAGGTCGAGGCGCACTTCGCGCCGGCCACCGTCGAACTGGTCACCGCCGAGGACTTCGTGGGCCGCCCCGACCTGGTCCGCGGCTATGTCGGCCCGCAGGGCCTGGAGAAGGTCACCTACATCGCCGACCCGCGTGTGGCGCCGGGCACCGCGTGGATCACGGGCGCCAACAAGGAGCACACGCACGCGAAGAACGTCGTCGCGGGCCGTGACTTCGAGGTCGACGCGTACGTCGACGTCGTGGTCGTCCGTGAGGGCGACCCCTGCCCCAAGTGCGGCACCGGCCTCAAGCTGGACCGCGCCATCGAGATCGGCCACATCTTCCAGCTGGGCCGCAAGTACGCCGACGCCCTCAAGCTCGACGTCCTCGGCCAGCAGGGCAAGCCGGTCCGCGTCACCATGGGCTCGTACGGCATCGGCGTCTCCCGCGCGGTCGCGGCCCTCGCCGAGCAGAGCGCCGACGACAAGGGCCTGTGCTGGCCCGCCGAGGTCGCCCCGGCCGATGTGCACGTGGTCGCCGCGGGCAAGGCCCTCCAGACCGAACTGGCCCTCGACGTCTCCGAGAAGCTGCGGGCGGCCGGTCTGCGCGTCCTGGTCGACGACCGGGCCGGGGTCTCGCCGGGTGTGAAGTTCACCGACTCCGAGCTGATCGGCGTACCGAAGATCCTGGTCGCGGGCCGCCGTTCCGCCGAGGGCGTCCTGGAGCTGAAGGACCGCAGGACCGGGGAGCGTGAGGAACTGACGGTGGACGAGGCCGTCGCCCGCCTCACGACCGCGTAGGCGCCGAGACGTACGGGCGGGGTGTCCACCAGGCAGCCCGCCCTAGACCCACCCGGCAAACTCCAACAGCAACTCCGCATCCCTGGGCCGCCCCACACGCAGTGCCCGTACGCCCGACTCCACCGCCCGGAAGAGCGTCCACCCCCGCAACCGCTCCTGGTCCACCTCCAGCGACTCCGCGAGCCGCTTCACCCGCCGCCGGGTCGTCGCCGCCCCCGACGGAGAGGCGATCAGGTCCTCCACCCGGTCCCGGACCAGCCGCGCCAGGTCGAAGGCGCACTCACCGACCACCGGGTCCGGCCCCACGGCCAGCCACGGCATCCGTTCACCCGCGAGCACCTTGCTCTGCCGGAACGTCCCGTGCAGCAGCCGGTGCTCGGGCGGCGCAGCCAGCAACTCCTCGCGGGCCGCGAGCGCCGCGTCGACGAGCGCCCCCACCTCCGCGTCGGCACGCGCGCGCATCGCCTCGGCCTGCCGCCCGGTCCGCTCGGCCACCGTCTCGAACACGTGCCCGGCCGGCGGCTCCACCCACAGCCGCCGCAGCGTCCCGGCCGCCTCCAGCAGGGCCTTGGCCTCGGGCAGCGACCGCACCGACACATCCGGGTGCAGCCGCTCCAGCAGGAGCACCCCTTCACCCACCGGCCCCTCCACCAGCTGTACGGCGCCCAGACCGTCCCATTGGGTGAGCGCGGCCCGCTCCGCCTCCGGCCGGAACCGGGGCGGGGCCAGCTTCAGCACGGCCGGGGCCCCGTCGGCGTGCCGCACCAGCACCACCAGGCTGCTGCGGCCACCGGGCACCTGCACCCGCTCGACGGTCAACTCGCGCAGCGCGACGGCCTCCTGGACCGTCTCGGGCAGCTTCTCCAACCAGTCGTCACCGTCCGGCGCGCTCTCGCCGAGCGCCCTGACCAGACGCTGCGGCGGTTCGAAGGCCATACGCGAGTCGTCCTTTCCTGCTCCGGCTAGGCCGGCGGGGTGGGGGTGTGCGTGCCGGAGGGCGTCGATGCGGGTGTCGCCGAGCCCGCCTTCGTCGCCGAAGCCCCGGCCCCCGTGGCGGCCGGGTCGGTCCCCGCATCGGCCCGCTCGGCGAGACCAGGGAAGGCTACGCTCCCGCCGTGCCAGCGCACCGCACGGACCGCCGCCTCCCGCAGCGCCTCGGCGGCCTCGCGGCGCCGCGCACCGGTCGCCGCCCGGACCAGGTCGGAGTAGACGCCGGCGACGCGTTCCTCCAGCTCGGCGGCGAGCCGGACCGCCGCGGCGGAGTCCGGCACCGCGAACGGCAGGGCATAGGCGGCGCTCGCGGCGATGGGCTCGGTGCCCAGGTCGCGCACTTCACGCGCCAGCGCGTCCCGGCGCGCCCGATGTGCGTCGTACGCCGCCCGAGCCTCCGTGCGCCGCCCCTCACGGATCCGGCCGCCGACCACCCCGTAGCCGTACACCGCCGCGTGCTCGGCGGCCAGCGCGGCCTGGAGGGCCGTCAGCTCCCCGGTGTTCGGCTCGCTCATCGGGCCCCCTCCGTCAGCAGGTACGCGTGCGCCGCCCCGGAGGCCGCCACCGAGGCCAGCAGCCGGGCCGCCTCGCCCGGCAGGTCCACCAGCGCCGCGACCCGGCGGTCCGAGAGGGTCCGCTCGGCGCCGGCCAGGTCGGCGAGCGCGTCCTTGGCGTTCGCGGGAACGACGACGGACGGCGCGGGCGAGACACTCACAGAGGGCGAAGCCGAAGCCGATGCGGATGGCCTGGCGCCCCCCTGCGCACCCCCGAACGCCGTCACGTGCCGTACGACCTCCGCCCGCAGCGGCGCCAGCCGCGCCGTCAGCGCCGGGTGGACGGCGAGGACGGCGTCGTAACGCTCCAGCAGCCCCGCACTGTCCGCGGCCGCACGCGCGCGAGCACGCTCCTCCGCCGACGTCGGGCCGGCACCCGGGTTCTCCTTCCCCGAGCCCTCCTTGTCGGAGGAGCACCCGGCCATCAGGGCGGCCCCGGCGGCCGAGGCGAGCAGAGTTCTTCGGCGCGGTCCGGAGAGGGTGCGCACAGGCGGCGGGAACGGCACGGCAGACGTCCTCGGGGAATCTCGTACGAAAGGAACCGATCACGGGCCGCTCACGCACGGGCAGGCCCGTGATCACCGTACCCGCGCCTCGGCCCCGCACCACTCACCGGCACCGCCCCTGCCCCGCCGGGAGTCACCGCGAGTCACCGGGAGTCACCGGGTGTCGGCAGGTGTCGTCGGGCGCCGGTGGGCCACTCGGTGGACGGCAACACACCCCGCGACCGGATACCCTTTGACCAGACACGCGACCCATCCCACAACAGCACACGCGGCCGAGGAGTCACCCGGATGAGCACCACCCAGAGCGAGAGGCTGCGAGAACTGCTCGAACCGCTCGTCACCTCCCAGGGACTGGACCTCGAAGAGATCGCCGTGGACTCCGTCGGTCGCAAGCGAGTGCTGAGCGTGGTCGTCGACTCCGACACCGGAGCGGACCTGGACCAGATCGCCGATGTGAGCCGCGCGCTCTCGGCGAAGCTCGACGAGACGGACGCGATGGGCGAGGGCGAGTACACCCTCGAGGTGGGCACCCCGGGCGCGGAGCGCGCCCTCACCGAACACCGCCACTACGTCCGTGCCACGGGCCGGCTGGTGAAGTTCCAGCTCCACGAGGGCGGCGAGATCGTCGCCCGCATCCTCGACGTGGACGACGACGGCCTCGATGTCGAGGTGCCGGGAGTGAAGGGCCGCAAGGCCACCGCCCGCAGGCTCGCCTTCGCCGACATCGACAAGGCCCGCGTCCAGGTCGAGTTCAACCGCAAGGACAGCGACGTCAACAAGGACATGAAGGAAGAGGAGGAGGCGTAGCCGTGGACATCGACATGAGTGCCCTGCGGGGCTTGGTGCGGGAGAAGGAGATCTCCTTCGACCTGCTGGTCGAGGCGATCGAGTCGGCCCTCCTCATCGCCTACCACCGCACCGACGGAAGCCGCCGCCACGCGCGCGTGCGGCTCGACCGGGAATCCGGTCATGTGACCGTGTGGGCGAAGGAGGACCCCGAAGACCTCGAGGAGGGCCAGGAGGCCCGCGAGTTCGACGACACCCCGTCCGATTTCGGCCGTATCGCCGCCAGCACGGCCAAGCAGGTGATCCTCCAGCGCCTGCGCGACGCCGAGGACGACGCGACGCTCGGCGAGTACGCGGGCCGTGAGGGCGACATCGTCACCGGCGTGGTCCAGCAGGGCCGCGACCCGAAGAACGTGCTCGTCGACATCGGCAAGCTCGAGGCCATCCTGCCGGTGCAGGAGCAGGTCCCGGGCGAGACGTATACGCACGGTCTGCGGCTGCGCTCGTACGTGGTGCGGGTGGCGAAGGGTGTGCGCGGTCCGTCCGTGACGCTCTCGCGGACGCACCCCAACCTGGTGAAGAAGCTGTTCGCGCTCGAGGTGCCGGAGATCGCCGACGGGTCCGTCGAGATCGCCGCCATCGCCCGCGAGGCCGGCCACCGCACGAAGATCGCCGTACGGTCCACCCGGTCGGGTCTCAACGCCAAGGGCGCCTGCATCGGCCCCATGGGCGGCCGTGTGCGCAATGTCATGGCCGAGCTGAGCGGCGAGAAGATCGACATCGTCGACTGGTCGGACGACCCGGCCGAGATGGTGGCGAACGCCCTGTCGCCGGCCCGGGTGTCCAAGGTGGAGGTCGTCGACATGGCGGCCCGTTCCGCGCGCGTGACCGTGCCGGACTACCAGCTGTCGCTGGCGATCGGCAAGGAGGGGCAGAACGCCCGTCTCGCCGCCCGTCTGACCGGCTGGCGGATCGACATCCGGCCCGACACCGAGCAGCCCGGGGAATAGATCCAAGCCGCAGCACGCTCAGATCACGTCAGTTATACGCGCGGCAACTGTTCGACCGCTGCCCCGAAGGGGTGAGGTCGCCGCGGGGAGGTAGACTTAACTGTGTCTGGCCGGACGCACACCAGAGCATGCCCTGAGCGCACCTGTTTGGGGTGCCGGGAGCGGGCGGCCAAGACGGAACTGCTGCGCACCGTGGCGATCAAGGACGCATGCGTCCCCGATCCTCGCGGTACGCTGCCCGGCCGGGGTGCGTATGTGCATCCCGCCCTGGTCTGTCTCGATCAGGCGGTACGCCGCCGGGCGTTCACGAGGGCGTTGCGAGCCCCGGGAGCGCTCGACACAAAGGCGTTGCGCCAGTACGTCGAGCAGACGACCGTTGCCGAACAGGCAACACCGTAAGAAGGCGTCGCACGGAACCCCCGTGCGGCTCTGGTACCCCGCGAGTTGGAAGTAGGTCGAGATTGCGATGAGCACTCGATGAGCACGCGATGAGTACGCCCATGAAGTAGCGACGGTCCGGACACACCCGGACCTAAAAGGAGCGAAGTGGCTAAGGTCCGGGTATACGAACTCGCCAAGGAGTTCGGGGTGGAGAGCAAGGTCGTCATGGCCAAGCTCCAGGAACTCGGTGAATTCGTCCGTTCGGCGTCTTCGACCATCGAAGCGCCCGTTGTACGCAAGCTGACTGACGCCTTCCAGGGTGGTAGCGGCAAGCCCGCCCCCCGCAAGGCAGCCCCCAGGCCCGCGGCGCCCTCACCGGCGCAGGCGGCCCGTCCGGGTCCGGCCGCACCGCGGCCGGCCTCTCCCAAGCCGCCGACGGCTCAGCAGCCCGAGGCGCCCGCCGCGCCCGCGGCTCCGGCCGCCTCGTCGGCTCCGTCGGCCCCCGCGCCGGCGGCTTCCGGTCCGTCGGCCTCCGGCCCGCGTCCGGGCCCCAAGCCCGCGCCGCGTCCGGCCCCGGCCGCCCCGGAGTTCACCGCTCCGCCGGCGCCTCCGGCCGCACCGGCGGCTCCGGCCGCCCAGAAGCCGGCCTCCCAGGGCCCGCGTCCCGGCGCACCCCGTCCCGCCGGCCGTCCGGCCGCCGGTCAGGGTCAGCAGGGCGGTCAGGGCCAGCGCCCGGCCCCCGCGCAGGGTCAGCGCCCCGGTGGCGGCGCCCAGCGTCCGGGCTCGCGTCCGGCCGGTCCGCGTCCGGGCAACAACCCCTTCACCTCCGGCGGCAACGCCGGTATGGCCCGTCCGCAGGCCCCGCGCCCGCAGGGCGGTCCCGGCGGTCCGCGTCCCGGCGGTGCCGGTGCCCCCGGCGGCGCTCCGCGTCCCGCGTCGCCCGGCGCCCCCGGCGGCGCTCCGCGTCCGCAGTCCGCGGGTGGCGCGCGTCCGTCCCCGGGCGGCATGCCCCGCCCGCAGGGCGGCGCTCCGCGTCCCGGCGGCGGCCCCCGTCCCAACCCCGGCATGATGCCGCAGCGTCCGGCTGCCGGCCCCCGCCCCGGTGGCGGCGGTCCCGGCGGTCGTGGTCCCGGCGGCGGCGGTCGTCCCGGCGGTGCCGGTGGCGGCGGCGGTCGTCCCGGTGGCGGCGGCGGCTTCGCCGGTCGTCCCGGTGGCGGCGGCGGTGGCTTCGCCGGTCGTCCCGGCGCCCCCGGTGCCGGTGGCGGCGGTGGCTTCGCCGGTCGTCCCGGTGGTCCCGGCGGTGGCGGCGGCGGTCGTCCCGGCTTCGGTGGCCGTCCCGGCGGTCCCGGTGGCCGTGGTGGCACGCAGGGCGCCTTCGGTCGTCCCGGCGGTCCCGCGCGTCGCGGTCGCAAGTCGAAGCGTCAGAGGCGCCAGGAGTACGAGGCCATGCAGGCCCCGTCGGTCGGCGGCGTCATGCTGCCTCGCGGCAACGGACAGTCCGTCCGCCTGTCGCGCGGTGCCTCGCTGACCGACTTCGCCGAGAAGATCGGCGCCAACCCGGCGTCGCTCGTCGGCGTGATGATGAACCTCGGCGAGATGGTCACCGCCACGCAGTCCGTCTCCGACGAGACGCTGAAGCTCCTCGCGGACGAGATGAACTTCGTCCTCGAGATCGTCAGCCCCGAGGAGGAGGACCGCGAGCTGCTCGAGTCCTTCGACATCGAGTTCGGCGAGGACGAGGGTGGCGAGGAGTTCCTCGTCGCGCGTCCGCCGGTCGTGACCGTCATGGGTCACGTCGACCACGGTAAGACCCGACTGCTCGACACCATCCGCAAGACGAACGTCGTCGCGGGCGAGGCCGGCGGTATCACGCAGCACATCGGTGCGTACCAGGTCGCCACCCAGGTCAACGACGAAGAGCGCAGGATCACCTTCATCGACACCCCGGGTCACGAGGCGTTCACCGCCATGCGTGCCCGTGGTGCCAAGTCGACCGACATCGCGATCCTCGTGGTGGCGGCCAACGACGGTGTGATGCCCCAGACGATCGAGGCGCTGAACCACGCCAAGGCGGCCAACGTGCCGATCGTGGTCGCGGTCAACAAGATCGACGTCGAGGGCGCCGACCCGACCAAGGTGCGCGGTCAGCTCACCGAGTTCGGTCTGGTGGCCGAGGAGTACGGCGGCGACACGATGTTCGTCGACATCTCCGCCAAGCAGGGGCTCAACATCGAGCAGCTGCTGGAGGCCGTGGTCCTCACCGCGGACGCCTCGCTCGACCTGCGGGCCAACCCGGAGCAGGACGCGCAGGGCATCGCGATCGAGTCCCACCTGGACCGTGGCCGCGGCGCCGTCGCGACCGTCCTGGTCCAGCGAGGCACCCTGCGGGTCGGCGACACCATGGTGGTCGGCGACGCGTACGGCCGTGTCCGCGCGATGCTCGACGACAAGGGCGAGAACGTGGAAGAGGCGGGTCCCTCGACCCCGGTCCTCGTCCTCGGTCTCACCAACGTCCCGGGCGCCGGCGACAACTTCCTCGTCGTCGACGAGGACCGCACGGCCCGCCAGATCGCCGAGAAGCGCGCGGCGCGTGAGCGCAACGCCAACTTCGCCCGGCGCGGAGTCCGGTTCTCCCTGGAGAACCTGGACGAGGCCCTCAAGGCCGGTCTGGTGCAGGAACTCAACCTCATCATCAAGGGCGACGCGTCCGGTTCGGTGGAGGCTCTCGAGTCCTCGCTGCTCCAGCTCGACGTCGGCGAAGAGGTCGACATCCGCGTGCTGCACCGCGGCGTGGGTGCCGTCACCGAGTCGGACATCGACCTGGCGACCGGCTCCGACGCGATCGTCATCGGCTTCAACGTCCGTGCGGCCGGCCGTGCCGCACAGATGGCGGAGCGCGAGGGCGTCGACGTCCGGTACTACTCGGTGATCTACCAGGCCATCGAGGAGATCGAGGCGGCCCTGAAGGGCATGCTGAAGCCGGAGTACGAGGAGGTCGAGCTGGGCACGGCGGAGATCCGCGAGGTCTTCAAGTCGTCCAAGCTGGGCAACATCGCCGGTGTCCTGGTCCGCTCGGGCGAGGTCAAGCGCAACACGAAGGCTCGACTCGTCCGCGACGGCAAGGTCATCGCGGAGAGCCTCAACATCTCCGGTCTGCGTCGCTTCAAGGACGACGTCACCGAGATCCGCGAAGGCTTCGAGGGCGGTATCAACCTCGGCAACTTCAACGACATCAAGGTCGACGACGTCATCGCGACGTACGAGATGCGGGAGAAGCCGCGGGCGTAACACCCACGGTTCGTGCCGGCCGGCGGGGCGCTGTCCCCGCCGGCCGGTGCGGCGTTCCGGCGGCGGTGAGCGGGGAAAACCCCGTCGAGCCGCGGCCGGGATCGTTGTACCGTTCTTGATGCCCCTGTCCGTTCAGGACAGGGCCATCGATCCCGTACCGGCGGGTGAACCGGTTACACATGTACGTGGGGACTCTGTCCTTCGACCTCCTCCTCGGTGACATACGTTCGCTGAAGGAGAAGCGCTCCGTCGTCCGCCCGATCGTCGCCGAGCTCCAGCGCAAGTACGCGGTGAGCGTGGCCGAGGTGGACCACCAGGACCTGCACCGCCGGGCGGTGATCGGCCTGGCCGTGGTGTCCGGGGACACGGAGCATCTGACCGATGTACTGGACCGGTGCGAACGGCTGGTCGCCGGCCGCCCCGAGGTGGAGCTGCTGTCGGTCCGACGCCGCCTCCACGGCGAACACGACGACTGACCACACCAGAGAACGCAAGAGAAGAAAGAACGGGAGACGGACCAGTGGCCGACAACGCGCGCGCCAAGAGGCTGGCGGACCTCATCCGAGAGGTGGTGGCCCAGAAGCTACAGCGCGGGATCAAGGACCCGCGGCTCGGCTCCCACGTCACCATCACGGACACCCGCGTCACGGGTGACCTGAGGGAAGCGACCATCTTCTACACCGTGTACGGGGACGACGAGGAGCGGGCCGCCGCGGCCGCGGGCCTGGAGAGCGCCAAGGGTGTCCTGCGCTCCGAGGTCGGCCGCGCGTCGGGCGTGAAGTTCACGCCCACCCTGAGCTTCGTCGCCGACGCCCTCCCGGACAACGCCCGCACCATCGAGGACCTCCTCGACCGTGCGCGCCAGTCCGACGAGAAGGTGCGCGAGGCGTCCGCGGGTGCCGGGTACGCCGCCGGCGCCGACCCGTACAAGAAGCCCGACGAGGACGACGAGACGGACGACGCCGCCGAATGAGCCCGAAGCAGACCCCGCCCGACGGCCTTGTCATCGTCGACAAGCCGTCGGGCTTCACTTCGCACGACGTCGTCGCCAAGATGCGCGGGATCGCCAGGACCCGCCGCGTCGGCCACGCCGGCACGCTCGACCCGATGGCGACGGGCGTCCTCGTCCTCGGCATCGAGAGGGCCACCAAGCTCCTCGGGCACCTCGCGCTCACCGAGAAGGAGTACCTGGGGACCGTCCGGCTGGGGCAGAACACCCTGACGGACGACGCCGAGGGGGAGATCACCTCCTCCACCGACGCCTCCGGGATCGCCCGGGACGCCATCGACGCCGGGATCGCCAAGCTGACCGGCCGGATCATGCAGGTCCCGTCCAAGGTCAGCGCCATCAAGATCGACGGCGTGCGCTCCTACAAGCGGGCCCGTGACGGCGAGGACTTCGAGATCCCGGCCCGCCCGGTCACCATCTCCTCGTTCACGGTGTACGACGTCCGGGACGCCGTCGCCGAGGACGGCACCCCCGTCCTGGACCTGATCGTCTCGGTGGTCTGCTCCTCCGGCACCTACATCCGGGCCCTCGCCCGCGACCTGGGCGCCGACCTGGGCGTCGGCGGTCACCTCACGGTGCTGCGCCGGACCCGCGTCGGCCCGTACAAGCTGGACTCCGCGCGCACCCTCGACCAGCTCCAGGAGGAGCTGACGGTGATGCCGATCGCGGAGGCCGCCGCGGCCGCGTTCCCCCGCTGGGACGTGGACGAGCGGCGGGCCCGGCTGCTGCTCAACGGTGTGCGGCTGGAGATGCCCGACGAGTACACGGGCACCGGCGCGGTCGCCGTCTTCGACCCCGAGGGCCGCTTCCTGGCGCTCGTGGAGGAGCAGAAGGGCAAAGCCAAGAGCCTGGCCGTGTTCGGCTGAGGCCCTCCGCTTCGCTTCGCCCGTGGAGCGGCGAGCACGGGGTCCTGCTCCGCCGCCGCTCCACGGTCCCCCCTCGGTTCCCCCACCCCTAGGGTGTATCCGACGGAGCCCGTTCATTCACCCGTCCGGACGGGCGCTCGGAGTGAACCGAGGGAGTGCACGGGGGCGCTTTCGGATCGTGCCCTGTCCCGCCGATCACCGCGCGCCTACCGTCGACCCAGAGGGCACGCGGGCGCGGCGGGAGGTACGGCGATGGCGGGACGGAGCCCGCGCACCGGCGACGGCCGCCACACACCGCGGCACGACCCCCGGACGGCGCGCGCGGACGACACGCGCCCCGGCACCGAACCCACCCTGGTCCGCGTCCAGGACCTCGCCGGGCGCCCGCGCGGCACCGGCTTCCTGGCCGACCACCACGGCACCGTCATCACCAGCCACGAGGCCGTCGACGGCCTCACCCGCCTCGTCCTGTACGGCGCCGGCGACCGCGGCTGCGTCGTCACCGCCGATGCCGTCACCCCGCTGCCGGAGCTGGACCTGGCCCTCGTCCGCACCCAGGGCCTCGACGCGGACCCCCTGCCGGTCACCGCCCGCGAGGGCGTCGGGAGCGGCACCTATGTCCGGCTGCCCGCCGGCTGCTGGCGCGAGGCGCGGGTGCTGACGGCGACCTCCGTGACGTACACGGCCACGTCCCGCTTCCACCGCCTCGCCGACTGTCTGGAGCTGGCCATCGGCACGGCGGGGCGGGACGCGCTGCGGCTCGGCGGGGGCGCGGCCGGCGGGCCCGTGCTCGACGCGGAGACCGGCGCCGTCGTCGCCGTCCTGGGCACCGCCCTGCGCTCCGACCACCACGACACCCGCTTCGCCGTCCCGTTGCGCCCCGGCCCGCCAGGCGGCCCCCTCGCCGACCTGCTCGCCCGCAACGCGGCCACCGTCCCCGCCTACGGCGCCGACCTCAACCTGGCGGGCCTTCTCGAACTCGCGGCCACCTCGGTCGGCTCCGACGGACCGTCCGCCGACTCCCGCGCCCTGGTCGAACGGGCCGCACCGGCACGGGAGTTCGCCGCGTTCGCCGACAGCCCGGCCGTCGTCCTCGGCCTCGTCGGCGCCCCAGGCAGCGGCCGTACGACCGAACTCGCGGCCCTCGCCGACCGGCGCTCCCGAGGGGCGGCACCGGCGCCCACGCTCTGGCTGCGCGGCGCCGACCTGCGGGACGGGGACGACTCGGTCGCCGACGCGGTCCGCCGCGCACTGAGCCGCGCCGCCCGGATCGTCGCCACGTCCCGCCCGGTCCCCGCCCTCGACGACCTGACCCCGGAGCGGCTCGCCCACCACGCCCGCGCCGCGGGCCGCCCGCTGCTGCTCCTCCTCGACGGTCCCGAGGAGATGCCGCCCGTCCTTGCCCACCGCCTCCCCGAGTGGACCGAGGGCACCGCGGACTGGCTGCGGGAGACGGGAACCCGGCTGGTGGTGGCCTGCCGGGCGGAGTACTGGGAACAGGCCGGCCCGCACTTCCCGGCGGGCATGCTGTACGGCCGTACGGACCGGGACCTGCCGCCCCGCGTCCCCCTCGGCGACCTCACCGAGGCAGAGGCCGACGCGGCCCGCGCCCGGCTCGGCATCCCCGGTACCGCCCTCGTGGGCCCCGACGCCCGGCATCCGCTCGTCCTCCGGCTGTACGCGGAGGTCCGCGCCGCCCTCCCCGACACCGACGACGGCACCCCCGTCTGCCGCGACGAGGTCCTCGCCGCCCACCTCGACCTGATGTGCCTGCGGATCGCGGTCCGGCTGGCCGCCGAGAACGGCGTGCGCGGCACCGCCGTACGACGGCTCGCCGCGAAGGTGTCCGGGCAGGTCCACGAGGCCGCCCGGCGCAGCCTCGGACCGGGACAGGGCGAACTGGACCGGGCGTCGTTCGAGGCGGTGTTCCCGTGGGGGCCCGCGCCCGCCCGGCTCGGCGGCGGCACCGGCTGGGCGTCCGCCGTCCTGGCCGAAGGGCTCCTGGTGCCCGCCGGCGGCGGCTACCGCTTCGCCCACGAGGAACTCGCCGACTGGATCCAGGGCCTCCACCTCGACCTGGACGAGGCCCTGCGCGTCCTCGTCCACCGCCCCCGCATCCCCGAGGGCACCCACCCGCTGCCCGTCCCGCACCACCGCATCGGCCCCGTCGTCGAGGCCCTCCTGCACCTGGGCCGACAGCAGGGCGCCCGGCAACTCGCCGCCCGGATGGACGAGTTGACCCGCGCCCTGGAGGCCGACCCGGAGTCCTGGTGGGCCGCCCGGCTGCTCGCCGAGACCCTGCCGCGCGTCCCGGACGCGACCCCGTACGCCGGTGTCCTGCGGCTCCTGGCCGACCTGGTCGTGGGCCGCTGCGACCGGCCCGGCCGCACCGTCGCGTTCGGCCCCGGCTTCTGGACCGCCCTGCCGCTCCCGGCCGACCTCCGCCTCGACCTCCTGCGTCGGCTGGTCCTCGCGGACCCGGCGCCGGACGCCGAGGACGTGCCCCGCCACCTCGACGCCGTCGCCCGGCAGCTCGCCGCCGACGCCACCGCCGTACAGCCACTGCTCGCGCGCTGGTTCGACGACGAGCGGCCGCTGCCCGCGACACCGCACGCCACCGTGGCGACGGCTGCGCAGGCCCTGCTGTACACGCACCGGCACCGGGGCCTGGACGACCTCACCGAGGTCCTCGTGGAGCGTGCGCACCCGCGTGCCGACGAACTCCTCGCCGTGCTGGCCGAGGAGGAGCCCTCCGCGCTGTGCCGGGCCGTCGACCGATGGGCGCACGACGAGCGGCCGGAGCGGCGTGCCGCGGCGATGACGTACGGACCGCGCGCGGCGCCCCGGGCGTGCACCCGCGCCGACCGCGAGCTGCTGCGGTACGCCGCCCTCGCGATCCTCGCCCGGCCCGCCGACCGGACCCTGCACGGCGGCGCGCTCGCCCTGCTCGTCCGCGACCCCGAGGCCCGCGACCGGCACCTCCCGCGGGCGTTGGAGTGGTTCGCGGCGGGCGACCCGAAGCTGCCGCCGAGCGCGCTGCTCACCGCCCTCACCACCCACCCGGAACCGGTCCTCGGCGCCTGCCGTGCCCGGCTGGACCGCCTCGGCACGGACACCGGGCCCCTGGCGCGCGCCCTCGTCGACGCCACCACCCCCGCCCTGGCCCGCCGGGTGGCCCTGCTCCTGCGGGAGGCTCTGGAGCGGCGCCCGGAGGCGGTCGGGGACCTTGCCTCCTATGTCGATGAGCGCCTCGACGACGGCACCCCGGTGTTGTTTCCGCTGGTCACGGGGTTGCTGGAAGGCGGCCCCGAGCCTCTGCGGGCCGCCCTGGCCGGTGTCCTGGCCGGGCCAGGCGCCCTCCGCCGGGAGCTGCTGGACTTCCTGCTGGCCCACGAACGCGAGCCCGCCGTCCTGGACGCCGTGCTGCACTCGGCCGGCCGGCTCAGCGGCCCGGACCAGCGCGTCCTCCTCCACCGCACCGGCCTCCTGCTCGGCCGCACCCCGGACGGCGCCGCCCGTTTCGACCGCGGCCTGGTCGACCTGGCCCGCCATGTCCCCGGCTTCGCGGCACAGGTCGCGGGCTGGCTCACCGGCGAGCCGGGGGAGTGGGCGGGACTGGTCGGCCCGAGCACCCGCCGCACGATCGAGAACCTGGCGGGCCCGCGGGTTCCCGCCTGATCAGGGGCCGGACGGGACGGCCCCGGGCAGTGGGGCGAGTCACAGCGCCCATGCCGATGCGGGCCGGAGACACCCGGCATGGCACCCTTAGAGCTGCGTATGCGGTCAACGGAACACATGAACACACCACCACACGACAAACACGGACACAGGTTCGAGGAGCGGTCACAGTGCAGCGCTGGCGTGGCTTGGAGGACATCCCCCAGGACTGGGGGCGCAGCGTCGTCACCATCGGCTCTTACGACGGCGTCCACCGCGGACACCAGCTGATCATCCGGCACGCCGTGGACCGGGCCCGCGAGCTGGGCGTGCCCTGCGTCGTCGTCACCTTCGACCCGCACCCCAGTGAGGTCGTGCGGCCCGGCAGCCACCCGCCGCTGCTCGCCCCGCACCACCGCCGCGCCGAACTGATGGCGGAGCTGGGTGTGGACGCGGTGCTCGTCCTCCCCTTCACCACCGAGTTCTCGAAGCTGTCGCCCGCCGACTTCGTCGTCAAGGTCCTGGTCGACAAGCTGCACGCCAAGGCGGTCGTCGAGGGCCCCAACTTCCGCTTCGGCCACAAGGCCGCGGGCAACGTCGAGTTCCTCATCGAGCAGGGCAAGGTCTACGACTTCGAGGTCGAGGTCGTCGACCTGTTCGTGTGCGGCGACGCGGGCGGCGGTGAGCCGTTCTCCTCGACGCTGACCCGGCGCCTGGTCGCCGAGGGCGACGTCGAGGGTGCCGGTGAGATCCTGGGCCGGCCGCACCGCGTCGAGGGAATCGTCGTGCGGGGCGCTCAGCGCGGCCGCGAACTCGGCTTCCCCACGGCGAACGTGGAGACCCTCCCGCACACCGCGATCCCGGCCGACGGCGTCTACGCCGGCTGGCTGCACGCGGCCGGCGAGGCGATGCCCGCCGCCATCTCGGTCGGCACCAACCCGCAGTTCGACGGCACCGAGCGCACGGTGGAGGCGTACGCCATCGACCGCGTCGGCCTCGACCTGTACGGCCTCCATGTGGCCGTCGACTTCCTGGCCTTCGTCCGCGGCCAGGCCAGGTTCGAGTCCCTGGACGGGCTCCTGGAGCAGATGGCCGTGGACGTGAAGCGCTGCCGGGAACTGGTGGCGGAGTCGGGCAGCCGGTAGCGGACCCGTTCCTACGACGGCGAAGGGCGGCCGGTGTCAGTCGACACCGGCCGCCCTTCTGTCGTCGGCCGCGTGGCCGCTACTGCTGAGGGGGCGGGGGAGGAGGCGGAGTCCGGCCGTCCGGGGCCTGGGCGTGGGGCGGGTAGCCGGGCTGGTGCTGTTGGTCGTGCTGCTGCTGAGGGTGCTGGTTGTGGTGCGGGTACGGCTGGCCGGGCTGCGGCATCTGCGGGTACGGCTGCTGCGGCTGGCCCTGCGGTTGCCCCTGCTGGGGGTACGGCTGGGCGCCCGGCTGCTGGGGGGCGGCAGGGTACGGCTGTCCGGGATGGGACTGCGGCTGTGACTGCGGCTGGGGTTGGGCCTGCGGCTGGTACTGGTACTGCTGGGGGTGGCCGGGCTGGCCCGGCAGGGGCGGAGCGGCGACCGGCGGCGGGTTGCCGTCGCTGGTCCACAGGCCGTGCATCTGCTGGTGCCGGACGAAGTCCTCCGCGACCATCGCCGCGAGGTTGAAGTACGACTCCCGCACCTTCGGCCGCATCATGTCGAGGTCGACCTCGGCACCGGCGGAGAGGTGCTCGTCGAACGGCACGACGACGACACCCCGGCAGCGCGTCTCGAAGTGGCTGACGATGTCCTCCACCTTGATCATCTTGCCCGTCTCGCGGACACCGGAGATGACGGTGATGGAGCGTGAGACCAGTTCTGCGTACCCGTGCGCGGACAGCCAGTCCAGCGTCGTACTGGCGCTGCTCGCGCCGTCCACCGACGGCGTCGAGATGATGATGAGCTGGTCGGCGAGGTCGAGCACCCCGCGCATCGCGCTGTAGAGCAGACCGGTGCCCGAGTCGGTGAGGATGATCGGGTACTGCTTGCCCAGCACGTCGATCGCGCGCCGGTAGTCCTCGTCGTTGAACGTGGTGGAGACGGCCGGGTCGACGTCGTTGGCGATGATCTCCAGGCCGGAGGCGGCCTGCGAGGTGAACCGCCGGATGTCCATGTAGGAGTTGAGGTACGGGATCGCCTGGACGAGGTCACGGATCGTGGCCCCGGTCTCGCGGCGCACCCGGCGGCCGAGCGTACCGGCGTCCGGGTTCGCGTCGATCGCGAGGATCTTGTCCTGGCGCTCGGTGGCGAGGGTGGAGCCGAGCGCGGTGGTCGTGGTCGTCTTGCCGACCCCGCCCTTGAGACTGATGACGGCGATGCGGTAGCAGGACAGCACGGGGGTCCGGATCAGCTCGAGCTTCCGCTGCCGCTCGGCCTCCTCCTTCTTCCCGCCGATCTTGAACCGGCCACCGCCGGCCGTCGGACGGCTGCTCTTCGCCTTCTGCTTCTTGTTGTTGAGCAGCCGGTCGGAGGACAGCTCCACGGCCGCGGTGTAACCCAGCGGTGCGGCACCGGGATTGACCGGCTGCCGCTGGTCGTGCTGAATCGGCTGCGGCCAGGCGGCACCGGCACGTGGGTCTACGGGGGGGTGGGGCGGCTGGGGCTGCGGGGGGGCTTGGGAGGGCTGGGCTCCGGGCTGCCCTGCGTGTGGGGGCTGTCCGGGGAAGCCCTGCGGGGCGCCCTGGGGGGCGGCGGCCGGGTGTTGCCCGTCCGGCTGGTGGGGGATGCCGGGGTGGGGCTGGGGGGCCTGCGGCGCTTGTGGGGCGTGAGGCGCTTGCGGGGCCGGGGGTTGGGGGAAGCCGTAGCCGCCGGGGGCGGTCGGCGCCTGCGGAGCCGGAGGGGCGGGCTCCTGCTGGGGGTTGGACGCGGGCGCCGTCGGCGGCTGGGCCTGCTGCGGGAAGCCGTAGCCGCCGGGGGCGGCGGGGGGCGTGGGGGCCGGGGGTTGGGGGAAGCCGTAGCCGGCGGGGGCGTTGGGTGCCGGGGGCTGCGGGAAGCCGTAGCCCGGCTGGGAGTTGGATGCGGGTGGCGGGCTGCCCGGCTGGTGCTGGGCCGCGGGAGCGGGGGGTTGGGGGAAGCCGTAGCCGGCAGGGGCGCTGGGTGCCGGGGGTTGCGGGAAGCCGTAACCGGGCTGCGCGTCGGGCGCGGGCGGGGTGCCCGGCTGCTGGGCGGCGGGGGGTTGCGGGAAGCCGTACGCCGGCTGGGGCGCGGGCGGCGCTGCCGGTGCGGCGGGCGGCGGGTTCCAGGCCGCCGGCGCGGGCGGCTGAGCCTGCGACTGCGCGGGCGGCTGCGGAGCCGGGGCGGCCTGCTGCGGCTGAGGCTGCGACTGCGCGGGCGGCTGCGGAGCCGGGGCGGCCTGCTGCGGCTGAGGCTGCGGCTGTGCGGGCCATTCGGCTGCCGGTGCGGGCGCGGCGGGCTGGTACGACGGCGGCAGCGGCGGCAGCCCGCTCTGCGGGGCCGGTGGGGGAGTCCAGGCGGGCGGAGCGACCGGCGCGGGCTCCTGCGGAGCGGGCGGGGCCGTCTCTGCCGGGACGGCGTCCGCAGGGTCGGGAGCGGGTGCCGCCTCCGCGGGCACGGCAGCCGACGGTTCGGGCTCGGTCTCTGCCGGGGCGTCCGACTCGGCGGTGGGCACGTCGTCCGACGCGTCTCCGTCCGCCGACTCCTCGTCCGGGGTCTCGGCGACGGGGGACACGGCTGCGGGAGCCTCGTCCTCCTCGGCGGCCGACTCGTCCTGCCGAACCCCGTCCTCCACCTCCCTGGACACGGCGTCGGCGCCGGTCTCCTCGGCCTCCGCGTCGGAGCCCTCGTTCACCTCGTCGTTCGCTGCCTCGGCGTCCGCCTCGTCGGCCGTGGCGTTCGCCTCGGCCTCGCTGTCGGCCTCGTTGTCGGCCGCGGTGTCCGAGGTTTCGGCCCGTTCCGCGATCTGGCGCTTCAGGGCGACCGCCGAGAAGCGCATGGTCGCGCCGCTCTCCAGATCGCCGTTCCCTGAACCGTCCTCGTCATCGGCGGGGGGCGTCGCCGGCTGAGGCTGCGGCTGCTGCGGCTCGAACCCGCTGTCCGCCGGCAACTGGGGCACGGCGACCGGCTCGCCGACGGGCGTGGCGGGCGCCGCCGGGACTGCGGGAGCGGCGGGTGGCGCGGGCGGAGTGAAAGGCGCCCCCGGAGCCGGAGCCACGGGCGGCGCGTACGGCGCCCCCGGCCCGGCCACCGGCGCAGGCGCGGCAGGCGTGAAGGGAGCGGCAGGTGCAGGCGGAGCCGGAGGGGCGTACGGCGCACCGGGCGTCACGTTCGCGTGGGCAGGCGGAGCCAGCCCCGGAATCGGGTCACCGGCGGGGAACCCGCCCCCCGGACCACCGGGCGCACCCGCACCGGGAGCCGGGCCCGATCCAGCGCCCGGCTCGGACCCGGGCTCCGTGCCCGACGCCGTCCCCGACCCCGAATCCCCAGCCGCGTTCTGCGTGTACCAAGCGGGCGGCGCGTAGTCGATGGTGAACTCGCCCGTCGTCTCGATGGCGGACTCCGCGTCGGGCTGGTCATCGCCGGGTGTGGCCCAGCCCCCGCGGATCCCGTCCCGATCGCTGCTCACAGTTCCTCCTGGTGTGGTCGCGCACCCTCGAGCCGTGCCGGGGCGACCATTTCTCGTCGTACGCAGTGGTCCGAGGCGGTCCGGGGTCGTCCGAAGTGCCGGCCCTCCCCCGGGACGTCGACGCCCACCCCACGGTTTCCGGCATCGCGCCCGGCACCAGCCTAATCATCAGACGCCCCGCCCAGGCAGGCCCGCCCACCCTCGGCACCAGTCCATCACGTCACCGGCTCCCCGACGAGTGAGCCCGCGAGCGTCATGCCGCCTGGCAAACCGGCCATAACGACACAAGTGCCGTACGAGAAAGGGCGGAAGGACGGCGGGCGACGAATGGACGGCAATCCGGGAAGCCGGAAAGTCACCTCAGTCCATGCGCCGAGGCGTGCCCAGCAGGCCGATCTCCGCGTCCGTGGGCTGGGTCATCACGTACTGCCGGTCGCGGTCGGCGCACCAGAGGGTGAAGCCGTCGGCGAGCGTGGGCAGGGCGTCCACGTCCGCGCGCGGGAGCGCCAACGCGCGGCCCAGTTCCGCCGACTCGTCGGGCGAGATCCGCTGCACGCCGACGAGCCGGGCCTGCCGCAGCAGCCGAGGGGCGACCGGCGACAGATACGGCAGCAGCGTCAGCACGGCCTGCCACGGCCCGGAGGCGACGCGTCCGCGCGGCGGCCGCATCCCGCAGTCCCGCACCACCAGCACCGGCGTGCCCGCCGACGCGCCCTGCGGGGGCACCCGGCCGACCTCGTACACCGCCAGGCCGTTCTGCCCGCCGCCCATGGCGTGCACCATCTGCGCCCACGCCTGCGGCCGGCCCGTCTCCACGGCCACGCGGGCCCCGGTGGCCGCCGCTCTGAGCGCGAGCACCTGAGCGGTCCACAGGCCTCCGATGAGGACGACGTCGTACGGCGTGGGCCGGTTGAGGCCCAGCACGGCGGGCCGCCCCTCGGCGTCCACGCCGATGACGACGCCGTCGTCTCCGATGGGCAGCGCGAGCGCGCCCAGTTGTTCCACGGACACCGAGTGCCGCGCGTGCCGCGGCCCGATCAGTCCGAAGCCGGCGCGCGGCAAGCGGCGTCCGGCGGATTCGGGGGAAGGCTCCGGCGCACCGGTCCGTGTCGTCGTCGCCGTCACCGAACACCTCCGAGGGGCAGCGTGGCCAGGATGCCGGGCACCTGTTCGCGGTCGAGGCGGGCGAGTCCCGCGCCGGTGTGCCGGGCCGCGCCCTGCACCGCGCGCCGGGCCGCCACGAGTTCGTCGTCACTGCGTCCCGTCACCCGGACGTGTCCGCTCAGGGACACCTCCTGCCGCTCGCCGCGCGCGAGGGTGAGGCTGAACGTCGTGGCCAGCGCGGGGATCGCGGTGATCAGGGCGACGAACTGCGGCAGCGACGGGCCGCTGCCGCCGCCCAGCGCGGGCCACCGGCGTACCCAGTACGTCGTGTGCCGCCGGTTGTCGCACCGCCAACTCCGGCCGGACTCCTCGGTGCGCCGGTCCACCGCCCCGGTCCGCCCGGCCTCCGCCGTCACCAGCGGGTTGGCGCAGACCGAGGTGGCGAGGGCGGCCGTCAGCCCCTCCTCGTCGAGCACGGTGGCACGGAACCCGGCGCCGGTCAGCCGGCTCGCCAGATGGTCGGCCGCCCGTACGACGCACCTCTGCGCGCCGGTGAGACCGCCACCGCGCGCGGCCACGGCCTCCGGGCACAGCTCCGGGTCCAGCTTCAACGCGATCCACGTGATGCGTACCGCCGGTGCGCCGGTCTGCTCCTGGAGCGGCGCGTAGTTGGCGACCGCCACGGACTGGCGCGGCAGGTGCAGCGCGGGCGCGGGCTGGGTGTGCAGCACGATCTGCGCGGACTCCAGGCGGATGCCGTCCACGTCGAGCGCGTCGTGCACCAGGGCGAGCGGCAGCGGCTGCCGGCTGCGCTCGGCCCGCAACGCGGTCGCGTCCGCCTCGACCTGGAGGACGGCGGTGACGAACGTGCCGTCGCCGACGATCCCGACGGGCCGCCGGTCACGGCTGCCGTACTCATAGGTGCGCAGGCTCGGGTCGCACTCCAGCGCCGGGGCGAACCCCGGCTCGGTCCCGGGCGGTATCTCCAGCTTGGTGGCCTGCCGGCGGCGTACCTTCAGCGCGCGTGCGGTGGCCAGCCACTCCGGCAGCGAACGGCCGCGGCGGCGCGCCACGGAGAGCACCACGAGCACCGCGGCGACGACACCGGCCACACCCAGGGCCACGGGCCCGATCGCCCAGCCGACCAGCAGGACGGCGACCGCGATCTGCCACAGGACGAGGCGTTGCAACCGGAATGCCCCGGCGTGCCCCGAACGCACCTTGGGCTGGAGCGCCCCCGGCGCCGCCGACCGCTGTGGCGCCTGCGGTGACCGCGCCGGCTGCGGTCCGGACGACGAGGAGCCCCGCGTCCGCGACCGGCCACCGGAGCGCACGCGCGTTCCCGAAGCCATCACTCCATCTCCCCGTTCTGCTCACGTCTCGCCCGTATTCCAGCACCCCACAGGGCACTTGACGGCCCGGGAACCCTACCCGCTCCCCAAGTCCGCGCGGATACCAGGCATAGTAGGGGGCCGCTCCGACATCGGGGGCGGGGGACCGCGTCACCCGCGCGTGCGGCCCGGACGGGACAACGGGGAGAGACACAGACAGATGGCATCCCGGCGCGATCAGCTCAACGCCTACACCTTCGCGAAGCGCCGCATGCTCGCGGCCTTTCTGCAGTCGTCGCCGGACGGTTCGGAGGAGGGAGCGCCGCGACCGCTGCGCTCGGTCCTGCCCGGCATCATCGTCGGCGTGATCGTCATGGCGGTCTTCGGGGCGTGGGGCATGTTCAAGCCGACCGCGCCCAAGGGCTGGGACGAGCCCAACGCCAAGGTGATCGTCGCCAGCAAGTCGACGACGCGGTACGTCGTCCTCAAGACCGACGGCCAGGTCCAGCTCCACCCGGTGCTCAACATGGCCTCCGCGAAACTGCTCCTCGCCGACGGACAGGGCGACGTCGTCACCGTCGCCGAGTCCGTCCTCGACAAGGGCAAGATCCCGCACGGCGTCACCATCGGCATCCCGTACGCGCCCGACCGGCTGCCCCCGGCGTCCGAGGCGGGCACCGGGAAGCGCTGGGTGGTCTGCGAGCGTCCGGGCGCGGGCGGCGGCGGTTCCGTCCAGAAGGCCGCGCTGGTGCTCTCCTCGCGCGACATGAACGTGACCGACGACAAGGGACGCCTGCGCGGCGGCCAGCTGCTCTACGTGACGGACCCGCAGGGCAAGCGCTACGTCGTGGACGCGAGCGGCGCCGTGTACCCCATCGACAAGGGCGACGAGCTGCTGCTGCGCGCCGTCGTCGGCTCCGGCCGGGAGCCCCAGCGGGTCTCCGCGGAGTGGCTCGCCACCCTGCACCCGGGCGACGCGATCACCTTCCCGGCGATCACCGGCCAGCCGGGCGCGGCGGCCGGGGCACCCGGGCAGCTGGACGCGTCGGTCAACAAGGTCGGCATGGTGCTCAAGGCGTTCGACAACAACACGGAGCAGTACTACGTGGTGCTGCCCGGCCGGGTCGCCCCGGTCTCCGCCTTCATCGCCCAGCTGCTGCTGTTCAGCGAGGAGCTGGCCCCGCTCGGCCAGGCCGGACAGGCCCACGAGGTCAGCCCGGGAGCGATCGTGCCGGGCCAGGCGTTCGGCACCGAGCACAACTGGCCGACCGGCGACCCCGCGCCCGTCAACGAGGCGTCGGCGGCCTCCGGCAGCCGCAGCACCATCTGCAACGTCCTGCGCGACGTGGACGCCGGCTCGGGCGCCACCACCCTGAGCACCTGGGTCGGCACCGACTATCCGGCCAAGCTGCCCACCGGATCCTCCAGCGCCTACGTCACCCCCGGCTCCGGCCAGCTCTACCGCCAGTTCCAGGGCGAACAGACCAAGACCGGCCCGGTGTTCCTGGTCACCGACACGGGCCTGCGCTACGTACTCCAGTCGAACGCCGACAGCGCCACGGACGACGCGGGAATCGGCACCACGGCCAAGGAGCGCGAGCAGCTCCAGCGGGAGGCGCAGCAGGCGCAGAACAGGCTCGGCTACAAGGACGTGGACCCGGCGCCGATCCCCGCCGCCTGGTCGGAGTTCCTGCCGACCGGCCCGCGTCTGTCGACGGCGGCGGCACGTCAGCCGCAGGGCTCGTGAGGAGGCGGGCGACAGTGCTTCGGGCGACAGCGCTTCGTACGACGCTGGCGGCGGCCGCGACGCTGCTGACGACGGCCACGGTCCTCGCACCCCCCGCGGAGGCGGCCGGCAAGCTGCCCTACTCGGACCAGTGCCAGTTCCCCAACGGCCTGTATCCGGGCCGCCCCTGGTCCCTCCAGCGCGTCCTCCTGGACGAGCTGTGGAGCCGGTCCAAGGGCAAGGGCGCGCGCGTGGCGGTCATCGACACCGGTGTGGACGTCAAGAACCCGCAGCTCACCGGCGCGGTCGACGCCAAGAGCGGCATCAACCTGCTGCCGAAGAACCTCAAGGACGAGGACGGCGACCCGATCGAGCGGGGCAAGGAGAACGGCACGACCGACACCGTCGGCCACGGCACCAAGGTCGCCGGCATCATCGCGGCCCGCCCCGTCGCGGGCACCGGCTTCGTCGGTCTGGCCCCCGAGGCGACGATCATCCCGATCCAGCAGAACGACGCGGAGGGCCACGGCGACACCGCGAGCCTGGCCGCGGCGATCCGCCACGCCATCCGGGCCAAGGCCCAGGTCATCAACATCTCCCAGGACACCTCGAACGCGGTCCAGCCCGACTCCGACCTGGAGAAGGCGGTCGACGAGGCGCTGGCGCAGAAGATCGTGGTCGTGGCGTCGGCCGGCAACGACGGCCTCGGCGGCAACGTCAAGAAGACGTACCCGGCGTCCTACAAGGGCGTCCTCGCGGTCGCCGCCTCCGACCGAAACAACGAACGCGCCTCCTTCTCCCAGTCCGGCGACTTCGTCGGCGTGGCGGCCCCCGGCGTCGACATGATCTCCACGGTCCCCCAGGGCGGCCACTGCTCCGACAACGGTACGAGCTTCTCGGCGCCCTATGTCGCGGGCGTGGCGGCCCTGATCAAGGCCAGGCACCCCGACTGGACCGCCGCCCAGGTCGTCGCCCAGATCGAACAGACCGCGGAACGCACGATCGCCGGCCACGACCGCCTGGTCGGCTGGGGCGTGGTCGACCCGGTCCGCGCCCTCACCGAGGACGACCACCCGATCGAGTCCCCGAACCCCCAGGACGGCCTCACCCGCGCCCAGGCCCCGACGGCCGCGAAATTCCAGGTGGGCGAAACCCCCGACGAACGCAACGCCCGCCTCGCCACGTACGTGGCCGTGGCAGCGGCGGTCCTGGTCGCGGGCCTCGGCGGCACAGCGGTGGCGATCCGGGACGCGCGACGGCGAGCACGGAGGGTGACGGGAGGGGAGTAGGGGCATCTCCCCGTGCACCGGGGGGAGTTGGGTCACCCATTCAGTAGGATCATCGCAATAGCAAGCGAAGTGCGAAGCGACATGTGACGCCGGTCCAACGGGGGTCGGAGATACAGCATGGGCGTGCCCGGAGCCGGCGCGGGGAAGGCAAACGGCCCCGATCTGCGGGCGTCCGCGACGGACCTCACCAAACTCGCCGACGACCTCGACGGCATGCGGGACCACCTCGACAAGCAAGTCCGCCGCATGAACGCGGTCGTCGACAGCATCGAGGCCGACTGGCGCGGCCCGGCGGCGTAGGTGTACCGCGACTTCCACCGGGCGCGGCCGGGGACGACTACCGCACGACCACCGACCCACACGTCGTGGCCCGTCTCGTCGGCGAACTGCATGAACTGCTCGTCCTCGACCTGGAAGAGTCCGACCACGCCTCGGCCGTCGCCTAGCTGGGCATGGAGGTCGGACCCGTCGGCCCCCTACTCACCCAGCGGCTGGCTCACCCTCACAGCAAGCCGACTCAGCCTCCCGCGCGCCGAGTGCGGACCCGGGATCTCTGACACACGTACCCGGTGACGTGTGGGGGTGAGGGGACGGCGATGGCCGAACTCGACGAGGGGCGTGACGAGCCGAGAGCAGGAGGAATGGGCGCTGGGCATGAACACGATGTCACCTCGGGTGCCCACCTCGGCTCCGGTTGCAACGGAGAGTGATCCGGACGGCTGGTCCATGGCAACGGGCACAGTCCATGAGTGGCCGGCCGGCGCCCGACGCCCGGTGCTGCAACGGCGGCCCAGGTGATGGCTGTTACATCCTGTGAAGGATCGGTGAAGCCGCGGCCGGTAGTAGCAAAGCTGTTTCATATGACAGTTGGGGCTGTCGCAGGAAGTCACTACAGTGGTCATGTTGCGGTCATGAACACTTGAGGAGCGCGGGCTGCTCAGGACGGCCGCGGACAACGGGGAGGGAAAGCTTCGTGCTTCCTGCAGACATGGGCGGTGGTGCCGCCGACGTACGGCGTGGCCTGATGGCGCTTTCGACGTTCAAGAAGCGCGTGGACGACCTGCTGACCGCCTTCGAGGACTCGGCGGGCGGCTCGTCCAAGGTCGCGACGCACAGCCTGTCAGAGACCGCTTTCGGGACGGGGAACTTCCCGGAAGCGAAGACGCTCCACCTGGAGTACGAGCGCGTCCACGAGCGCATCACGACGCTGTCCAAGTCGCTCGGCCTCCAACTCGAGGCGATGCAGATCGCCGTCCACGGCGTGGACGTCACCTTCGACAATCTCGAAGACGACCTTCGATACCGGTTCCACCAGATCCGGACCGAGGTCAATCAGGAACGCGACGAGATGCTCAACGAGCACCTCAAGCGTGACAACAACGCCGACCACACGGACGCGGGGTACTGATGAGCGGCGGAAACAAGAAGCCGGACCACTACCAGGCGGAGCGCCAGGACGCAGCCCAGCAGAACTCCAGCATCGACAACCTCAAAAACAGGGCCGCCGTTCTCAGCCCGCCTTCCCCCGGCAGTCCTGCCGGCTTCGGCAAGACCAACTTCGAGGGCTACGACCTCAACCAGATGATCGACATCGTGGAGTCGGCGAGCCCGGAAACGCTGGAGACCGCTGCCACGGCCCTCGTCGACGCCCGTGACGCCATCACCGAGGCCGCCAACGAACTCAGCCGCAACCTGGGCGCCGTCGACTGGGAGGGCGAGGCCCACACCGCCTTCTACAAGTGGGGCATGGACCTGACCACCACCGCCCTGGCCCTCGCCAGCTACGCCGACGAGGTGGGCACGCAGGTCCTGGCGGCAGGCTCCGGCCTGGCCTCCGTACGCAAGTCCATGCCGCCGCGCGACACCCGCCTCGTCCGCAAGACGGTCGACGAGATTCCGACGCCTGCGCAGGTCGATACCAACAAGGACTACGCAGCGGCGGTCAAGGCCGAGAAGGACCGCCAAGAGGCGATCAACCAGATGTACCGGCTGGCGTCGTTCTACACGGTGTCCAGCGGGATGATGCAGCTGGCTGAGGAGCCGGTGTTTCCGAAGATGCCGGATGTGGGGGTGCCGCCTCCGCCGCCGGGCTTTGAGCCGGTCAAGCCGGGAGAGTCATCGCACTCGCTCTCGCGCACGAATGACCCGGAAGCCAGGCGCGAGCACTCGGTGGAATCTGGAGTGGTGCGGCCACGTGCGGAGGATCTGCCGTCGGTTAGTAAGAAGGCCGACGTGGTGGACGATTCCGTCCTGCCTCCGAAACATCATGTAGGTACACAGATCGACAGTGTTGGCACATTGACGCCACAGGAGACCGGGAAGCCGACGACCGTCACACCGCCCACGACGGCAGGCCCCAGTGCCACGCCGGTGGGGACGGTTCCTCCCTTTGCCCCTACCCCGGTCCCCTCGACTTTCCGAGGCTCGACGGGGCGTACCTCAGGGTTCAGCGGCACGCCGGTAAGCAAGCTTCCTACCTCAGCTCAGGGGCGAGTGGGTGGTGTGCCGGGCGGCACCGCCGCAGGGCGCACCGGAACTGGTCCCATCGGACCGGCGGGACGCGTCTCAGCGCCAGGCAATGCAGGTGGCCGTGGCGTCGGTCCCATGGGCCCTATGGGGCGCGCTTCCTCCCCTGGGCAGGCAGGTGGCCGGAGCGGCGCCGGTCCCATGGGGCGAGGTGTGGTCGGCGGGGTACCTAGAGCCGGAGGGCAGGCCGCCGGACGCTCCGGGGATGTGTCCCGAGGCCCGGTCACTGGCATGGGTGCTACGAACCCCGTGCGCCCAGGCGCTGGGCGCACGGGTGCCGGGCGTACCGCAGATGGTGTCGTGGGCGGGAGGCCTGTCACTGGTGGGGCACCGGGTACCAGCGGCTCCAGGTTGCCGCGCGGCACGGTTGTCGGCGGTGAAGGTGCACCTACGTCGCGCGATACGGGCGAGAGGCCTGGTCAGCGCGGGGTGATCGGGACCGCCGGTTCGACAACGGGCGCTGGAAAGACCGCTCGCCGTCCTGCAGGCAGCCCTCCTGACGGCGTGGTCGGAACGCCGAAAGGTCGAGCTTCCGGAAGGGGCAGCGGTAACACGCTCGGCGGTCCGGGCGGAACGCGTGGTTCCGCGCGCAACCAAGGTGCCGGCGAGACACGCTCGCGCCGAGACGAGCGGCGCGATGACGCGTCGCCGACCGACTGACCGGACAAGAGCGAGGACAGGCAGAGGCATGGTGGCAGGGATCAGCCGGCGCGGCGGGCGAAGCGCGTCTTTCGCGGGGCGAAATGGGAGACGGGTCTCCGCCGTCTGTTCAGCGTTCGGTGCTTTGGCAGTCCTCTCAGCAGGTCTGGCTCCGAGCGCTTCGGCCGCCGACGGCCAGTCCCAGCAGTGGTACCTGTCGGCGATGAAGGCCGACGACATGTGGAAGGTGAGCACGGGCAAGGGCGTCAAGGTTGCCGTCATCGACACGGGTGTCAACCCTGATACGCCTTCGCTCAAGGGGCAGGTGCTCGCGGGCGAGGTGCCGCAAGCGGTCGGTTACAAGGCGACCGAGGACTACGACGGTCACGGTACTAGCATGGCGGAACTGATTGCTGGTACCGGGGCCCAAGGCGGTCTGAAGGGGCTTGCTCCGGGGGCGAAGATCGTCCCGTATCGGATCGGGATGAAGGACATGAAGGATGAGAGCGAGAAGAAGAAAGCTCCGCCGCTTACCGATGTGATCAGGGCCATCGCTGACAGTGACGCCAAAATTATCAGCATGTCCTTTACCGAAGACATTCAACGCCCCGAGATTCTGGCGGCGATCAAATATGCTTACAGTAAAGGGAAGTTGATGGTGGCGGGCACTGGCAATGACGCCGCAGAGAAGAAATTCATCGGGTATCCAGCTGCCTATCCATATGTAGTCGGCGTTGCCGCTGCGGATGATGCTGGAAAAGTTGGCAAATTCTCGGAGCACGGCAACTACGTCGATCTGGCGGCCCCTGGCCTCGACGTGCCCACCTGGTGTGACGAGACGTTCCAATCGTATTGCGTCGGCGTGGGAACGAGCATGGCCACCGCCATCACCTCCGCCTCCGCCGCCCTCATCTGGTCCGCCCACCCCGACTGGACGGCGAACCAAGTCCTCAGCAGCCTGATCGAGACAGCCGGCCGCGACTGGGCCAAGGACGATCCGAGCACGTACCTCGGATACGGGCTGATCCGCCCCCGCAAGGTGCTGGAGGACAGCAACTTCAATCCCGGCGCGGCCGGTACCGACCCTCTCGCGAAGGAGAACGCGAGGGGTGTCACGGGCGTAGACACGAACAACTCGTCCTCCCCTTCCGCATCAACCTCGTCACAGCCGCCGAAAAACACTGCAGGCGGCCAGACTTCGGCGGCAGGATCGAATTCGGACTCCTCCGACGACAACACCACGATGTGGGTGGCCCTCGGGGCCGCGGCGGCCGTGTTGGTGATCGGCGGCGGCGCATTCGCCGTGGTTCGTTCACGACGGGGCGCATGACGACCGCAGTACCACGGCCAGTCACACACAACCGTTCTGGTGCGGTGACGCACGCAGAGCAGAACCACAGCTCTCACGAAAAGGAGTGCCGAAATGGTCGACCGCAAGCTTAATGACGGCGACGTACAGAAGCTCCAGACAGAAGTCATCGACCGGTACGACAACATCCGGGGATCGCTGGCGAAGCTTCAGGGCACGATCGACATGATCGAAAAGGCCTGGACGGGCCAGGGCGCCAACGCGTTCAACGTCAAGCAGACGGAAATCAACGGCCACATGGTCGCGATCGGCAAGATGCTCGATGACTTCCTTGAGGGCATCCACATGAACAAGACGGACAAGCGCAACCTCGAAGACCAGATCGAGGCCGATCTCAAGCAGATCTCGGTGGATGACCTCGGTGGGAAGACGTCGGCGCTGAACAGCTACTGACGAATCATCGGCGGTACTGAGCAACACCGTTGTCCGGGCTGCGCAGTCCGGCTGAAATCTCAAGGAAACGAGGAAACATGTCCGGAGTCCACTACGACGAGCTTGCCGTCACGTACGGCACCATGGACGCGCTCGCCACCGAGCTCGGCGACCAGGCCAAGAAGCTCGAGGAGGACCTCGAAGCCCTGAGGCAGGCCGTGCTCAACGTGTCCGCGGGCTGGGGCGGCGAGGCGTTCCAGACGTTCCAGGGCAAGAGCGAAGAGTGGAACAAGCACGCGCGGGGCATCCACGCGGCGCTGGTCCAGATCTCGCAGAAGGTCCACACCGCCGGCGGCGACTACCGCGGCGGCGACCTGAAGGGCGCGAGCTACTTCCAGTAGAAGCGCGAAGTCGTAAAGAAGCCAGGGTGGGCACGCACGGGAGGTGCCCACCCTGGCTTTTTCAGTGCCGGCCCGTTGCCCGCACTTGTTCGGGTCCAGTCGGTGCTGACACTGCGGCGTTCGATTCACCGTTGAGACTGGGCGGCCGAATGGAAACGTTGTTTCCTCGCGTGGCGGCGGGAACAGTGCCAGCAGGCCCGGTTCAGTGGCCCCGCGCAACGACCCCGTCCTCACCGTCGGAGCATCCCGACATGACGGTTCCTACGACGAGAGGTGGACGAATGGGTGTTGCGCCGTCGAGTCAGGCGAGCCCGCCGGGAGCCTGGTCCAGAGGAGTCATGTCCGGGGTCCTCTTCGGAGGGGTGGCCGCAATGGTGTCCGTTCCTACGATCGGTAGGGCATGGGCTGCTTGTGACGTCGGCAGCAATGCGGCCAACAGCATCAGCTTGCTCTTCCTCACGCCTCTTATCTGGATCGCCGCTGCGGTTCCGTGGGTCATCCTGCACGGCACCCTCGGACGATGTCACCGACGGGTAGCAGTGATCACAGGGTTGGCCTTCACTCTGTGGTTCACCTGGTTCCTCGTGACATGGCTCGGCATGCCGGACTCCTACCCGGCACCCTTGTGCCCGGCTAACGTCCCGCCCTGGTGGCCGAGCTTTCTCCCCGCGTGACGGCGCGGCGTAAGCTGCGAGCGACGCTCCTCCGATCAGACAGGGAGCATCAGCAACCTCATGTCGGCGCCTTCCTACCGTCCGGCGCCCGACGTGCACTCGGCTGATTTCTCGACGCTCTTGGTGAAGGAGACAATGAGGCGCTTCATCGCTTCGGGGTCAGGTTTTTTGGAGCTCGGTGCTTGGATCACTGCGTACAATTCCTGCTTGTACTTCGTGTCAACGCAACCATGAGTCTTGCCGTATGCCTCATACCCCGAGTACTGGTATCGCCCTTTCTCCGCCGATCGGTCGACCGTGTCGATGGAATGGGTGGCGGCAACAAAGGCGGCTGTCTGGCCCTCGTCCACCCACATTTGCACTGCGGTCACGATCAGTACGCCGTCGACGATGACCTGACAGCCTTGGGTGCCTGGGTAGGACCTGTCCTTGACAGTGACCTTGTCTCCCCCCGGAAGGATGTTGGTGAGGGCTTCACCATCGACCGCCAAGCCGCACAGGGCGCGTGGAATTGCATAATTGCGTTTCTGCTCTTCACTGCCGCACCCCGAGAGCAGAAGAAGAAGCATCAGGGCAGCAGTGGAAAGTAGGATCGGTTTTCCTGCTGCCATTCGTTTAGGATTCATCAGTTTTCTTCTCTCGGTACGAAGCGGAATCAAAGTCCCGTTATGCTGCCAGGAACTGCTCCGTCGATAATCCCCCGGGCATTCAGGTAGCCTTGCGCCGCGGCCTTGTTTGCAATCATTCCTGCATCGCCGACATCCATCGACCTATACTTCTCCGCCGCAGCTCGTGCTCCGTCCTCAGCGATTGCCCCATTTCTTACTTGGCCCTCCATCCAGAACTCTCCACCGGTCTTTTGGGCTTCCGCCAAGGCCTGACCCTCGGCACCTCGGAACACCGATTCAAGCACAACGCTGGTGACCGTGCCCGCTGTTCCGCCGGCCACTGCTCCGATCCACGGCGTTGCGATGAAGGAGGTACCTACCCCGACAACGGTTCCCACTCCACCGGAAATCAAGTTCTTCCGCTGAGCCACTGAGTGTTCATATCCCTTATCCTTGTTCGATGCCTCGGAACCGATGGCCTCTTGTACACCCAGATTGAGGGTTCCGGACACTTCGCCCGATTGCAATGCGATCAGTTCGATGACGAGCTTTTTGTCGTCGGAGGAACGCTGGGCTTCGGGAAGATTGGGATCCAAGTGGTAGTCCATCAACTTCCCCATGTATGCCTTCTGGCCGACCTCCACAGCGGCGTAACCTTCTGCGTTCTGACCGACCGCGAAGAGGAGCTTGGACGCGTCGGCATGATGGAGTTCGGCCTCAGTGCCAGCGAGCGGGTACCTTCTCTCGACGTTCTGCCACTTTCCGTCCGGGTCGGAGTCCCTGGGTACGTCGCTCATGGCGCGGCTAATATCCGGCAAATACTCGGAGGTGATCTGACCAACGCTGTCGGACATGTATCCGAACTCGGTCAGCCGCTTGGGATTCTCGCCAATTGACGCTACGAGGCTCTCCATGAGCTTTGCCTGATCTGCATTGTGCGGAGGCGTGTCCACCGTAGGCAGTTCCCCGGCCGGATGCCCCGTCGTAGCCGCCTCCAGCGCCGCGGCCAGGTTGTTCCGCCCGGCGATGCTTTCCTCGCCCTTGTCGTCCCGGTCCTGGGGCCAGTCGCGTTCTTCGAAGAGATAGTCGAAGTTGCTGAGGGTCCGCCGGCCCTGCTTGCCTTCGGTGGCGTGGGTGAAGTCGTGGTCCTCGTCCTTGGTGACGAAGGTGCCGTTGAAGAAGTCCGTGGCCGCGTCAGGGCTGTTGGAGAGGGCCTTGAGGTAGCCGGTCATCGGGTCCCAGCCCGAGTCGGTGCCCGTGCGGTTGAGCAACGGGTCGCCGCCGGCACGGCCCCAGGCGCCGTGGCGGCCGTTGCCCGTGAACTTCTTCTCCGTCTCGATCAGCTTGTCGCCGTAGTTCACGAGGAAGCGGTCGTCGTAGTCACCCCACCGCATGAGGTTGGACATGACCTGACCGCCGAGCGGGAAGCCGCCGCTGCGGCCGACCGGTTTGTCGACCAGGTCGACCATGTTGGACTTCCACGTCGTCATGTCGGCGCTGTCGCTCTGCGAGGCCGTGGCGAGTGTGAGGCTGAGGTTCTTCTGAAGGTCGTCGAACTGGTCGCCCCGTGCCTGCCCGAGCTTCCAGGCGCCGTGCGGGTCGTTGAGGCCGGTCCAGAAGTCCAGGGTCCCCTGCGCCCCCAGGTGGCCGGCGAAGCGCTGCGCAAACAGTTCGTCGCCGGCGTGCTCCTTGAGACCTTTGTTGAGCCGGTCGAACTCCGACGGTGACAGGTCCTCGGGCTTCTGTTTCGCCAGGTCAGCCAGGTTCTCGGCATCCTTGAGCGCCTTGGCCGCGGAGTCCCGGTCGGAGTAGTCGACGTCCGAGAAGCCCAGCTTGCTCTGGTCGGCGATGGCCATCAGCACGGTGCCGGCCGTGGTGTCGCTCTCGGTGGCCTTGTCCAGAATTCCCTGGATCTCGTCGCGCAGCGCGATGATGGCGCCCTTGTTGTCCTTGTCCTGCACGGCCCGGCCCTCCGGCGGGACGTTCGTGGTGACGGTGAACCCGCCCTCGTAGCCGATCACCGCGAGGTTCTTCTGGCGACCTCGTTCGATGGCCCCGGTCAACTGGCGTTGATACAGCTTCAGTTCGTCCCGGGTGTCCTGGAGGATCTTGTGGATGGACGACGCCTGGCTGTGTGCGTCGGTGAACTCGCCGGCCGTCTTGCCGATGAACGCCTTGGAGACGGTGGCGTTGACACCTGCCCAGCGGGCCTGGTTCGAGGCGCCGCGCAGGCCCTTTTCGGCCGCGTCCACCAGCTTCTCCAGGTCGCCGACCATTGTCGACCAGTCGTCCACGGCGTCGTCGAGCGAGCTGAAGTCCGCGTTGCGCAGGGCGTCGAGATCCATCAGTCCTTCTTGCCCTTCGTGTCGTCCTTCTCGCCATAGACCGAGTTGGGCGGGCCGGGTTCGCCGACGCGTTCGTCGAAGCCCGCGTCCAACAGGTCGATGCTGCTCATCTGGCGGCGGATGTAGTGGTCGTCGCCGGCATGCAACCTCTTCGTGACGGACATGTGGTTCGAGATGTGTGCGCAGGCGTCCCGCAGGGACCCCAACTGCTCGTCCCACCGCAGTGCGACGTGCTGGAGAGCGCCGCCCAGGGCGAAGCCGCCCTTGCTGAGGGTGCCGGCGGCGCTTTCGCTCGTGGGCACCGCCCTGCGGCCCCTGTCCCACAGATCGTTGTAGAGCTTGAACGCGTTGATGCCGATCTTCGCCAGGTCGCCCTGGTTGGCTCTCAGGTCACCGTACTGAGCGGGATCCGGCGCGGGACGCACCGGGCCGCTGCCGGGATCCAGTTGGTTCAGCTGCATGTGAGGCGCTCCGCCCGCGGCCGTCTCCGCCTTCAGCTGTTCCCATTCGTCCCACGCCATGCGTCAACCTCTTCCCCGTATCCCCGTAGCGCTGTATCTCCGTGGAGCCCGCACATCGGGCGAGCCGGCTCCACCCAAGCAGCCGCCCCACGCCCACCACCGTCGTCTCACATCTCAGCAGCCAGCGAAAAAGTCCATATGGCCATGCCCACCAAGACCGCCGCACACAGGAAGGCCACGACCCGTTGCGACCGATACGCCGAGTCGGACGGCTCGTTCGCCGACGGGTCCCGGAACCGCTTGGCCTGGAAGCGCCACCACAGGGCCCGCTGGTCGGCCGAGCCGAGCCCGGCCAGCACCAGAGCCAGCAGGAGCAGGAAAACCCCCACACCTACCATCTGTATGTCCCTCCCCCCTCGGGCTCGACAACCCGGTCGCGCCGGGGACGACGCCTCAGTGCGTCTCGTCCGGAACCAACCCCACCTGTACCAACGGCTTCCCCCGCCGTCGCGACACGAAGATCCCCCGCCCCGCGGGCATCGGCCGCGGCCGTACCCCGCCGAGGAGGTCGCCCTCGCCCGGGTCGCCCGCCAACACCACGCCCTGCGCGCCGAGTTCCTTGATGCGCTGCATGAACGCCTCGTACGAGGCACGCCCCGCGCCGGCCGTGGAGCGGGCGACGATGAAGCGGACGCCGACGTCCCGGGCGAAGGGGAGCAGTTCCGTCAGCCCGGCCAGCGGGTTGCCGCTGGACGTGGCCACGAGGTCGTAGTCGTCGATGACGACGAACACCGTCGGTCCGCGCCACCAGCTGCGGTCCCGGAGTTGCTGTGCCGTCACGTCGGCCGTCGGCGACCGGCGTTTCATCAGGTCGGCGAGCGCGGACATGTGGTGGTCCATGGCGTTGGACATGGGGATGTACTCGGCCAGGTGCGAGGGCGGAGTCGTACCCAGCAGGGAACGCCGGTTGTCGACCACGAAGAACTTGCACTCGTCGCCCGCGTAACGCTCCGTGAGCTGCTTGATCAGCAGGCGCAGCAGGTTGGACTTGCCCGACTCGCTCTCGCCGAAGACGAGGAAGAAGGGGTCCTGCTCGAAGTCGAGGTACACCGGTTCGAGGTTGTTCTCGTCGAGCGCGAAGGCGACCCCGCGCTGCGGGAACCGGTCGCCCGGGGGAAGCTGCGCGACCGGGAACTCGCGCGGCAGCAGCCGTACGTCGGGAGCGCCGGGCGCCTCCCAGTGGCGGGAGACCTCCGCGGAGAGCGCCTGGGTGGCGTCGGCGAGGTCGGTGTCCGAGGCGAGACCGTCGATGCGCGGCACCGCCGCCATGAAGTGCAGCTTCTGCGGCGACAGACCCCGGCCGGGCACGCCCGTCGGGACGTTCGCGGCGGCCTTGCGGTCCAGCTCGGAGTCCATCGTGTCGCCGAGCCGCAGCTCCAGGCGGTTCATCAGGTGGTCCTTGAGGGCGGCCCTGACCTCCATCGAGCGCGAGGCCGTCAGGACCAGGTGGATGCCGTAGCCGAGACCGCGGGCGGCGATCTCGTGGATCACCTGGTCGAGTGCCTCGTAGTCGGAGCGGAAGTTGCCCCAGCCGTCGATGACGAGGAAGACGTCACCCCACGGCTGGTCGGTGACCGAGATCTCGCCCCTGGCCCGCCGCGCCCGGAACTCGGTGATCGACGGGATGCCCGCGGAGCGGAAGTACTCCTCGCGGCGGGTCAGCACGCCGTACACCTCGGCGACCGTGCGCCGCACCCGCTCCGGGTCCAGCCGCGAGGCCACCCCGCCGACGTGCGGCAGTCCGGCCAGCGAGGCCATGCCGCCGCCACCGAAGTCGAGGCCGTAGAACTGGACCTCGTGGGGGGTGTGGGTGAGGGCGAACGCCGAGATCAGCGAGCGCAGCAGCGTCGACTTGCCGGACTGCGGGCCGCCGAGGATCTGCATGTGGCCGGCGGCGCCGGAGAAGTCCACCCAGAGGGCGTCACGGCGCTGCTCGAACGGCTTGTCCACCAGGCCGACCGGGACGACCAGGCGGCCCGCGCCCTCGTAGCCCGGCTGCGTGAGCCCGCGGCCCGGTACGGCCGTGAGGCCCGGCAGGAGCGCGTCGAGGGAGGGCGGGCTGTCGAGCGGCGGCAGCCACACCTGGTGGGCCGCCGGTCCCTGCGCCTCCAGCCGGCGCACGATGACGTCGAGGACGGTGTCGGCGAGGGCCTCGTCGACCTCGGGATCGTCCGCGGAGGCGCGCTGCTGGGGCACCGGCACGTACCGCACCGGCACCTCGGCGGCCGTGAACAGCACCGGCTGCCGGTCCAGCGGCAGCGGACCGCCGCCCAGCGCCGCCCGCTGCGGTCCGGAACGGTAGACGCCGGAGACGTACGCCGCCTTGAACCGCAGCATCTCGTCCGTGCCGAACTTCAGGAAGCCGGAACCCGGCACGTTGGGCAGCGTGTACGCGTCGGGCACGCCCAGGGCCGCCCGCGACTCCGCGGCCGAGAAGGTGCGCAGACCGATGCGGTACGACAGGTACGTCTCCAGGCCGCGCAGCCGCCCCTCCTCCAGGCGCTGCGAGGCCAGCAGCAGGTGCACGCCCAGTGAGCGGCCGATGCGGCCGATCTGCACGAACATCTCGATGAAGTCCGGCTTGGCGGTCAGCAGTTCGCTGAACTCGTCGATCACCAGGACCAGCGAGGGAATCGGCTGGAGCGGGGCGCCGGCCGCGCGCGCCTTCTCGTAGTCGTGGATGTTGGCGTAGTTGCCCGCGTCGCGCAGCATCTCCTGGCGGCGGTTCAGCTCGCCGCGGATGGAGTCGCCCATGCGGTCGACCAGCGTCAGGTCGTCCGCCAGGTTGGTGATCACGGCCGCGACGTGCGGCATCTGCGCCATGCCGGCGAAGGTCGCGCCGCCCTTGAAGTCGGCGAGGACGAAGTTCAGGGTCTCCGAGGAGTGGGTCACGGCGAGACCCAGCACCAGGGTGCGCAGCAGTTCGGACTTGCCGGAACCGGTCGCGCCCACGCACAGGCCGTGCGGGCCCATGCCCTCCTGTGCCGCCTCCTTGAGGTCCAGCATCACCGGACGGCCGTCCTCGCCGACGCCGATCGGCACACGCAGCCGCTCCGCCATCGAACGCGGCCGCCAGGTGCGCATGGGGTCGACCGAGGCCGCGTCACCGAGGTTCAGCAGGTCGGTGAACTCCAGGTTGGCCAGCAGCGGTTCGTCGTCGTCCCCGCCGGAGGCCATCCGCAGCGGCGCCAACTGCCGGGCGAGCACCTCGGCGGACTCGTACGACAGCGCGTCGGGCGTCCCTTCGTAGACCGCCCCGTGCCCCGACTCCAGGTGCAGCACACCCGGCTCGACGACGATGGACAGCTCGCCGCCGGCCCCGGTCAGCTCACCGGGGACCACCTCCAGGACCGTCACGCCCTGGAGCCCTTCGGGGTTGGCCAGGAACGAGTCGGGCGGCAGCGAGACGCCGTCGAGCACGACGACGACGTGCGGTTCCTCCGCCAGCGGGGCCGCGTTCGGGTGGAACCGTGGACGGCCGGCGAGCCGGGAGGCGATCAGGTTCTCCAACTCGCGCGTGTCACCGCCGATCAGCCTGCGGCTGCCCGCACCGTCCACCGTGCCCGGCGCCTGCACGTGCGGCAGCCACTTGGCCCACTCCCAGTGCGGGAGTTCCTCCCGGCCCGCCGCGACCACGAGGATCAGGTCCTGCGGGGAGTGCAGCGCGGCCAGCGAACCCGCCATCGCGCGGGCGGAGGACCGTACCGACTGCGGATCGCCGCTGACCGTGACGTGGTAGAAGGCGCGCAGGGAGACCGCCATCGGCAGGGCGTCCAGGGTGCTGTGGACGGCGAGGAAGCGCTGCAGCGCACCCGCCGTCAGCGGCTCCAACTGCTCGACGGGGCCGGTCTCGGGGGTGACGAGCGGGGTGGCCAGCGACTGGGCGCCCAGGCCGATGCGGACCTGGGCGAAGTCCTCGTCCCCGGGCCGCCGTTCCCACACCCGGCTGCCTTCGGCGACCAGCGCCCACAGCTGCTCGGGGGAGGGATGCAGGTAGTACTGCGCGTCGCGCTGCGCCTTCGCGGTGTCGACCGTCCTGAGCCGGGTCTGCGACAGGTAGCTCAGATAGTCGCGGCGCAGGTCCGCCAACTGCCCCTGGTTGCCGCGGCGGAAGCGGATCACCATCGCGACGGACATGGCGATCGTCGAGGCGATCATGACCATGCCCATGATCCTCATGAACGGCTGACCGCTCGTGAAGAAGAAGACGACCGAGCCACCCATGCCCAGTGTGGGCAGCAGTTGCATCAGCACGCTCTCCTGATTGCCCCGGGGCAACTCCGGCGGAGGCTGCACGGCGATCTCGCCCGTGGGCACCTCGGACGGCAGGGCCCGGGGAGGGCGCTTCACGACGATGTGGCTCACTGCTCACCAATTCCCTTGCCGGCCCCGGGTAAGTACCGTCCGCCACCCCGTGTCAGGCGGACGCAGGCCGCCGCGTGATCCTACTGACTTCTTGTGCGACGAGGGCGGTAGGGTGCCGGATGTTCGCGTGAGCACATGCGAGTCGGTCCGGGAAAGCCGGGACATTCCGTGAGATCCGGAACGGTTCGGCGCTCTCCGGCCGCCCGACGGCGGCCGTTTCGCCGCCCGCCCGGACCCACCGGTCCCACGCGGCACGACAGGGCCCAGAAATTTTCACACCGCCGACGCGGAACCATCACTGAGGGGGAGCAGTCAGGTGAGCATCACGGCCTCCGCGGCAGCCACTGGAGGAGGGCAGGGACCGGGCGCGGCCTCCGGGGCGGGCCTCGGCTTCTGCCGGGTCACGATCGTCGCGCCCGACAGCCGGATCGACGTGGCGCTGCCCGACGACATCCCCGTCGTCGACATCTACCCGGAGATCCTCCGGCTCTCCCGGCAGAGCCCCGCCGAGGGAGCGCCGGTCGGCTACCACCTCGTACGCCGGGACGGCACCGTCCTCGACGGCTCCCGCTCGTTCGCCGCGCAGCACATCCTCGACGGCGAACTCCTCACGCTGCGCCCCTTCTCCGAGTCGCTGCCGCCGGCCGTCTTCGACGACGTCTCCGAGGCCGTCGCCGCCGCCGTGACCCGCGAGCACGCCCTGTGGGGCGGCGACCTGACCCGCGCCGCCGGCCTGGTCGGGGGAGGGGTCCTGCCCGTCCTGCTCGCCTTCGTGGCCTGGACGGGCGACCCGCGCCACGACATGCACTCGCTGCCCGGCGTCCTCGCCGCCGTCGTCGGCGTCCTCCTGGTCGCCCTCGCCTGCGTCCGCGCCCGCGTCTACGACGACCGGCCCTCCGCCATCGCCCTCGGACTCGGCGCGCTGCCCAACGTCGGCGTGGCCGGCTCGGGGCTCCTCGAACTCGCCGACGGTCAGGGCATCGGCAAACTCCAGTTCCTCCTGGCCTGCGCGGCGGTACTGCTCGCCGCGGTCCTCCTCACCCTGTGCTCCCCGGGCGGGGACGGCCCGTTCGTCGCCTTCGTCGTGGCGTCCGGCGCCGGAGTCGCGGCCGTGTTCGCGGCGATCCTCGCGCACTGGACGCCGTCCGAGACCGCCGCCCTGTGCGCCCCCGTCGCCGTCGGCGCCCTGGCCTTCCTGCCCGGCCTGTCCATGCGCTTCGCCCGGCTGCCGATCGGCTTCGACACCCCCGCCACCACCCCGCGCAGCGCGTACGGCGCCGACCCCGCCCCCCAGGAGCCGGTCGACGTCGAGCGGATCACCGCCCAGGCCCGCCGCGGCCACGAACTCCTCGTCGGACTGGTCGGCGGCTGCGCCCTGATCGCGGTCGGCGCCTGCGCCGTGCTCGGCTTCTCCGACGACATCTGGGCCCAACTCCTGGCCCTGGCCGTGGGCATCGCCCTGCTGATGCGCGCCCACCTCTTCCGCTACACCGCGCAGGTCGCCCCCGTCCTCGCGGCCGGCCTGGCCTCCCTCGTGCTGCTCGGCCTCGGGCTGGCGCTCAACCCACCGCTGTCGGTGTTCCGCGACGCCCTCACGGGCGACCGCACCGACCTGGACATCCGGACGATCTGGCTCGTCGCGGCGATCGCGGCGGCCTCCGCGCTCGTCACCGCGATCGGTCTGATCGGCTCGCGCGGCGGCCTCACGCCGTTCTGGGGACGGTTCATGGAGATCGCCGAGGGCTTCGTCCTGCTCACCCTGGTACCCCTGGCGCTGGCCGTCTTCGACGTCTACGCGGCCGCCCGGGCGATGACGAGCTGACCGCGGCCGGACCCGGCCGCCCACGACAGGGCACGACCGGAAAGGAACGTCGAGCGTGAGCTTCGGCGCCCCCCGGTCCGGTCCACCCAGTCCACCGTGACCCCAGTCCACCGTGACCCCAGTCCACCGTGACCCCAGTCCACCGTGACGGCCGAGACCGTCCGGACCAGGCGCCGCCGCAAGCTGCTGATGTGGCCCCTGACCATCGTCCTCGCAGCGGCGCTCGGCACCGGTGGCCGGCTCCTCCTGACGGACGGCGACGACGGCGGCGACGGCGACGACGGCGGCGACGGCGACGACGGCGGCGGCAAGGACGACAAGACGGGGACCGCCGCCGCCCAGAACCGCCTCGACGTCCGCGAGACGGTCAGGAAGCCGCCCGCGAGCACCCTCGGCACCGTGGCCTTCCGCTTCTCCGTGGACGACATGAGCCCCGGCGAGCGGTACGAGATGCCCGGCATGTGGGCCACGGACAAGATCCTCGCCGAGGGCGTCAACCAGACCGTCGTAGGCCTGGCCCCCGGCACCGACGCCGCCTCGGCGACGAGAGGCGGAAGCCACCTTCGACGGCCCGATCTGCGGCTACGCCCGCATGTGACCGGCGAGAACCGCACCGCCGTCCTCGCGACCACGCGCGTGTGGCGGCCGGCAACGGCCGACCGCCACACCGCTCACGGCACCACCTACTGCGCCGCCAGCCCGCCGTTGTGCGGCGCCGGCTCCAGGTCGAACTCGCCGTCCCGCGCGCCCAGGACGAAGGCCCGCCACTCCGCCTCCGTGTAGCGCAGCACGGTGTCGGGGTCGAGCGACGACCGCATCGCCACGGCACCGGCGGGGAGGTAGGCGATCTCCACCCGTTCCTCGTGCTCCTCGGTGCCGGGCGCGCTGTGCCACTCGACGCCGGAGATGTCGAGGGCGTACAGCTCGTCCCTCTCCCGCTCCTTGCGCGCCTTGATCTCCTCAGCCGTCTCCGCCATGTCGCAGCGACCCCTTCCCGACGTACGGACGAACAACGTTCGTGTACGGACGAACAGCGTTCTCTCATGAACGAGCGATCCGAGCGTTCACCCTAGTGGCCCTCCGGGCGCCGGCTCAGCGGTTCGCGGACCGCGGCGAATCCGCCCGCCACCCCCTGGTACCCTGATGAACGGCCGTTTGTGTACGCACCCCCGGATCGCCCTCAGGAGACCCTGATGGACCTGGAGGCCGCGCCCAGCGGATCCCCGCCTTCCGAGTAACGGAAGCTCCCCCGAGACACAGACCGGGGGCACTCGGTGGCCACCACAGACTACGAGGAGTACGCGTGTCGCTCGACGCCGCTACGAAGAAGCAGATCATCGGCGAGTTCGGCCAGAAGGAGGGCGACACCGGCTCCCCCGAGGTCCAGGTCGCCATGCTCTCCCGTCGGATCTCCGACCTGACCGAGCACCTCAAGACCCACAAGCACGACCACCACTCCCGTCGTGGTCTGCTCATCCTGGTCGGTCAGCGCCGCCGGCTGCTGCAGTACCTGGCCAAGAAGGACATCCAGCGCTTCCGCGCCCTGGTCGACCGCCTCGGCATCCGCCGCGGTGCGGCCGGCGCCAAGTAGGACGCCATGAAGGGAGCGGTTCCCGTCACTGTCGGGGACCGCTCCCTTTGCCGTACGTACGCGAACGTGCGGAGTGTCACCCACGCTTTGTAGTGTGGTAGCAGAACGCAATACGCACGACACAGACGAGGAGAGGCGCACGTAGCCGCCGCCGGTCCTCGGTAGTGGCCCCCGGGGGGACGTGAACCCGGGTGCTTCGATCGAAGACCGGCCCGCACCGCACGGAGCGCTTCTCCGCCACCGTCCCCCTGCCACACGGGCAGCCCAGGGGACGAAGACGAGGAGAAAACGCTAGTGGAGAACGAGACCCACTACGCCGAAGCCGTCATCGACAACGGCACTTTCGGCACCCGCACCATCCGCTTCGAGACGGGCCGTCTGGCCCGCCAGGCCGCCGGCTCGGCCGTGGCCTACCTGGACGACGACACCATGGTGCTGTCGGCCACCACCGCGTCCAAGAACCCCAAGGACCAGCTCGACTTCTTCCCCCTGACGGTGGACGTCGAGGAGCGGATGTACGCCGCGGGCAAGATCCCCGGCAGCTTCTTCCGCCGTGAGGGCCGTCCCTCCGAGGACGCCATCCTCACCTGCCGCCTGATCGACCGCCCGCTGCGTCCGTCCTTCAAGAAGGGCCTTCGCAACGAGATCCAGGTCGTCGCCACGATCATGGCGCTCAACCCCGACCACCTGTACGACGTCGTGGCGATCAACGCCGCGTCCGCGTCCACGCAGCTGGCCGGTCTGCCCTTCTCCGGCCCGGTCGGCGGCGTCCGCGTCGCGCTGATCCGCGGCCAGTGGGTCGCGTTCCCGACGCACACCGAGCTCGAGGACGCCGTCTTCGACATGGTCGTCGCCGGTCGCGTCCTCGAGGACGGCGACGTCGCGATCATGATGGTCGAGGCCGAGGCCACCGAGAAGACCATCAAGCTGATCGAGGGCGGCGCCGAGGCGCCGACCGAAGAGGTCGTCGCCTCCGGTCTGGACGCCGCGAAGCCCTTCATCAAGGTGCTCTGCAAGGCCCAGGCCGACCTCGCAGCCAAGGCCGCCAAGCCGACCGGCGAGTTCCCGATCTTCCTCGACTACCAGGACGACATCCTGGAGGCGCTGTCCGCCGCCGTCCGCCCGGAGCTGTCCTCCGCGCTGACGATCGCGGGCAAGCAGGACCGCGAGGCCGAGCTGGACCGCGTCAAGGCGCTCGCCGCCGAGAAGCTCCTGCCGGAGTTCGAAGGCCGCGAGAAGGAGATCTCCGCCGCGTACCGCTCGCTCACCAAGCAGCTGGTCCGCGAGCGCGTGATCAAGGAGAAGAAGCGCATCGACGGCCGCGGCGTCACGGACATCCGTACGCTCGCCGCCGAGGTCGAGGCCATCCCGCGCGTGCACGGTTCCGCGCTGTTCGAGCGTGGCGAGACCCAGATCCTGGGCGTCACCACCCTCAACATGCTCCGCATGGAGCAGCAGCTGGACACCCTCTCCCCGGTGACCCGCAAGCGCTACATGCACAACTACAACTTCCCGCCGTACTCCGTCGGCGAGACCGGCCGCGTCGGCTCCCCGAAGCGCCGCGAGATCGGCCACGGCGCTCTCGCCGAGCGCGCCATCGTGCCGGTCCTGCCGACGCGCGAGGAGTTCCCCTACGCGATCCGTCAGGTGTCCGAGGCCCTCGGCTCCAACGGCTCGACGTCCATGGGCTCGGTCTGCGCCTCCACCATGTCGCTGCTGAACGCCGGTGTGCCCCTCAAGGCCCCCGTCGCCGGTATCGCCATGGGCCTGATCTCCCAGGAGATCAACGGCGAGACGCACTACGTCGCCCTCACCGACATCCTCGGTGCGGAGGACGCCTTCGGCGACATGGACTTCAAGGTCGCCGGCACCAAGGAGTTCGTCACCGCCCTCCAGCTCGACACCAAGCTGGACGGCATCCCGGCCTCCGTCCTGGCCGCGGCCCTGAAGCAGGCCCGTGACGCCCGCCTCCACATCCTCGACGTGATGATGGAAGCGATCGACACGCCGGACGAGATGTCCCCCAACGCCCCGCGGATCATCACCGTCAAGATCCCCGTGGACAAGATCGGCGAGGTCATCGGCCCCAAGGGCAAGATGATCAACCAGATCCAGGAGGACACCGGCGCCGACATCACGATCGAGGACGACGGCACGATCTACATCGGCGCTGTCGACGGCCCGTCCGCCGAGGCCGCCCGTGCCACGATCAACTCGATCGCGAACCCGACCATGCCGGAGGTCGGCGAGCGCTACCTGGGCACCGTCGTGAAGACGACGACCTTCGGCGCGTTCGTGTCGCTGCTCCCGGGCAAGGACGGTCTGCTGCACATCTCGCAGATCCGCAAGCTCGCCGGCGGCAAGCGCGTGGAGAACGTCGAGGACGTCCTCGCCGTGGGCTCCAAGGTCCAGGTCGAGATCGCCGAGATCGACTCCCGCGGCAAGCTCTCCCTGATCCCCGTGATCGAGGGCGAAGCGGCCGAGGACGACAAGAAGGACGACGCCGAGCAGTGACGTCCCGTAGCTCCAAGGTGACGGCCCGCCCCTCTTCGGAGGCGCGGGCCGTCGCCCGTACCCAAACCCTCATCAAGGGCGAGAACGGCATCGGCACGGTCCGCAAGACCACCCTCCCGGGCGGCCTGCGCATCGTCACCGAGACGCTCCCCTCGGTCCGCTCCGCGACCTTCGGCATCTGGGCACACGTCGGCTCCCGCGACGAGACCCCGGCGCTGAACGGCGCCACCCACTACCTCGAGCACCTGCTCTTCAAGGGCACCCGGCGCAGGTCCGCGCTCGACATCTCCTCCGCCCTCGACGCGGTCGGCGGCGAGATGAACGCCTTCACGGCGAAGGAGTACACGTGCTACTACGCGCGCGTGCTCGACGCCGACCTGCCGCTCGCCATCGACGTCGTCAGCGACATGCTGACCGGCTCCCTGATCCTCGAAGAGGACGTCAACGTCGAACGCGGCGCGATCCTCGAGGAGATCGCGATGACGGAGGACGACCCCGGCGACTGTGTGCACGACCTGTTCGCACACACCATGTTCGGCGACAACGCCCTCGGCCGCCCCGTCCTCGGCACGGTCGACACCGTCAACGCCCTCACCGCCGACCGCATCCGCCGCTTCTACAAGAAGCACTACGACCCCACCCACCTGGTGGTCGCCGCCGCGGGCAACATCGACCACAACAAGGTCGTACGGCAGGTCCGCGCCGCCTTCGAGAAGGCCGGCGCGCTCAAGGAGCCCGACGCCACCCCCATCGCCCCGCGCGACGGCCGGCGCACCATCCGCACCGCCGGCCGGGTCGAACTGATCGGCCGCAAGACGGAACAGGCGCACGTCGTCCTCGGCATGCCCGGCCTGGCCCGCACCGACGAGCGCCGCTGGGCCCTCGGCGTGCTGAACACCGCCCTCGGCGGCGGCATGTCCTCCCGGCTGTTCCAGGAGGTCCGGGAGAAGCGCGGCCTGGCCTACAGCGTCTACTCGTACACCTCCGGCTTCGCCGACTGCGGACTGTTCGGCGTGTACGCCGGCTGCCGGCCCAGCCAGGTGCACGACGTGCTGAAGATCTGCCGCGACGAACTCGACACCGTCGCCGAGCACGGCCTGTCCGACGAGGAGATCGGCCGCGCCATCGGCCAGCTCCGCGGCTCCACGGTCCTCGGCCTGGAGGACACCGGCGCCCTCATGAACCGCATCGGCAAGAGCGAGCTGTGCTGGGGCGAGCAGATGTCGGTCGACGACATGCTGACCCGGATCGCGGCCGTGACCCCGGACGAGGTCCGCGAGGTGGCCCGCGACATCCTGGGGCAGCGGCCGTCGCTGTCGGTCATCGGGCCGCTCAAGGACAAGCAGGCGTCCCGTCTGAACGAGGCCGTCGCGTAACCCCTCCCGTAAGGAAGCAACAGATGAGCAAGCTGCGCGTGGCGGTTCTCGGCGCCAAGGGCCGCATCGGTGCCGAGGCGGTCCGGGCGGTCGAGGCCGCCGAGGACATGGAGCTGGTGGCCGCCCTCGGCCGGGGCGACACGCTGGAGACGCTGGCCGAGACCGGCGCCCAGGTCGTGGTGGAACTGACCACCCCGGCCTCGGTGATGGACAACCTCGACTACTGCGTACGGCACGGCATCCACGCTGTCGTCGGCACCACCGGCTGGACGGAGGAGCGCCTCGCGCAGCTGACCGGCTGGCTGGAGCGGTCCCCGGAGACGGGCGTGCTCATCGCGCCGAACTTCTCCATCGGGGCCGTACTGACCATGAAGTTCGCGCAGATCGCGGCGCCCTACTTCGAGTCGGTCGAGGTCGTCGAACTGCACCACCCCAACAAGGTGGACGCCCCCTCCGGCACCGCCACGCGCACCGCCCAGCTCATCGCCGAGGCCCGCCGCGCCGCCGGCTCCGCCCCGGCCCCGGATGCCACGGCGACGGCCCTGGACGGCGCCCGCGGCGCGAACGTCGACGGCGTACCCGTGCACGCCATCCGGCTGCGCGGCCTGCTGGCCCACCAGGAGGTCCTGCTGGGCGGCGAGGGCGAGACCCTGACCGTCCGCCACGACTCCCTGCACCACAGCAGCTTCATGCCGGGCATCCTGCTGGGAGCCCGCCGCGTGGTGACGACTCCGGGCCTCACCTTCGGCCTGGAACACTTCCTGGACCTGAACTGAGCCCCTGACAGCCATGCGCGCAAAGCTCTCCTACGCCCTGACGGCCGCCGTCCTGGTCTTCTACTTCGTCCTGGCCGGCAGCCGCGGCGTCATGCTCATCCGGTCCGGCACGCTTCTCACCGTCACCTTCGGGGTGGCGGTGCTGATCCTGCCGGTCATCGGCGTCTGGTTCCTGTGGAAGAACACCCAGTTCGTCCGCAGGGCCAACCAGCTCGCCGCCGAACTCGACGCCGAGGGCGGTCTGCCCGTCGACGAGTTGAAGCGCATGCCCAGCGGCCGTGTCGACCGTGACTCGGCCGACGAGGTGTTCGCCCGGCGCAAGGCCGAGACGGAGGCCGCTCCCGACGACTGGCGCACCTGGTTCCGCCTCGCCGTCGCCTACCACGACGCCCGGGACACCCCGCGCGCCCGCAAGGCGATGCAACGCGCCATCAGCCTGCACGGCGCCGCACGGCACCCCGCCTCGCCCTGAGGCCGCACGCGAGGGGGCCCGGTCCGCACACCCGCGGACCGGGCCCCTCACGTATGCGTTGCCTCAGGGCCGGCGGTACTCGTCGGCCCACGCCTCCACCGAGTCCGCGGCCCGGTCGAACGCCTCCGGCCGCGCCAGGAAGTCGGCCCCGTGCGTGGTCAGCAGCGGCAAAGGCCCCTCCGAGGCCCGGTCCCGCCGTACGACGGTGAGCGCCTGGCCCTGCACGGTCCGCGGCAGCCCCATCCAGCGCACCGGCTGCTGCGCGGTCCGCACCGCCACGACCCGGTTCCAGGTCACGGTCCGCGTGACGAAGAAGTTCACCTGCCGCACCCCGCGCGAACTCACCCACACCCCCATCCGCAGCAGCCGCAGCGCACCGGCGATCACCAGCAGCGAGACACCGAAGATGACACCGGCCTCGGACACCGAGCCGGTCAACGCGATGACCACCGCCGCGAACAGCACGTACGACGCCAGCAGCAGGCACAGCGCGGCCGCCGCGACCCGCCACGGGCCGGGCCGGTAGGGCCGCCGCCAGTGCTCACGGTCGTCGAAGGGCAGCGCGACGTCGTCCGCGGCCTCGAATGCGCGGTCGGCCGTCAGGAAGGGCAGGGGCACGGCTGGTCCTCACTCGTCCAAGCGTGGGCTGTGCCGGTGAGGCTATCCGCCTGTGTCCCCGCTCACCACCTTCGGGGGTCCGGACGGGGGTCAGCGGCCCTGGGAGGCCTGTGACTGCTGGGTCTGGGGGGAGTGGTCCAGGGACAGCGCCGGCATTCCGATGACCAGCGAACCCACCAGCGCGGCCACAATGGTGAGCCCCAGGAGCCAGCGCCCGGCAATCTCCCGGAGGGAGGACCGCTCGGGGGGCGGGGGAGCGACATTGCTACGGAACCTGTCGGCCTCGGCGAGGAAGGCGAAGGGTACGGGTTCGCGCCGGCGGAACATGGTGGGTACTTCCTCCTGGGAGACAGCCGTCAGTGATACGTCGTCAGTGGTGTGTCGTCAGTGGATGTCGTCAGTGATACAGACGAGCGAGTGCCCGAAAACGTGCCCCATATCGGCAGACGTCCCGCACGAATCTCGCGGAGCCCGGCGACTTCCCGCTCGGCGGCCCCCGTAAAGTTGGCGCCGCTCCGAAGACGCGATGGAAGGACCCCCGAACCGTGACTCCCACCCCCGACGACGAGTCCAAGATCGAACTCCGGAGCGACGTCACCGTCGAACTGGTCAAACACACCGCGTCCGACGCGGACGTGCTGTTCGCGGCCCGCGTCTCGACCGCCGGCGAGCAGTCCCTGGACGAGCTGAAGAAGGACCCCGAGCGCTCGAAGGGCCTGATCAACTACTTGATGCGGGACCGCCACGGCAGCCCCTTCGAGCACAACTCGATGACCTTCTTCATCAGCGCACCGATCTTCGTCTTCCGCGAGTTCATGCGGCACCGCGCGGGCTGGTCGTACAACGAGGAGTCGGGCCGGTACCGGGAGCTCCAGCCCGTCTTCTACGTCCCGGGCGCCTCCCGCAAGCTCGTGCAGCAGGGGCGCCCCGGCAAGTACGTCTTCGTGGAGGGCAGCGAGGAACAGCAGGAACTGGTCGGCCGCACCATGGAGGATTCCTACCGCCAGGCCTATTCGGCCTATCAGGAGATGCTCGCCGCCGGCGTCGCCCGCGAGGTCGCCCGAGCGGTCCTCCCGGTCGGCCTGTTCTCCTCGATGTACGCCACCTGCAACGCCCGCTCCCTGATGCACTTCCTCGGCCTGCGCACCCAGCACGAACTGGCCAAGGTCCCGTCCTTCCCGCAGCGGGAGATCGAGATGGTCGGCGAGAAGATGGAGTCCGAGTGGGCGCAGCTCATGCCCCTCACCCACGCGGCCTTCAACGCCAACGGCAGGGTCGCCCCGTAACGGAGACGTATGTACGGATCATCCGCGCGAAGTGTCCGTATTGCGGCATTTGGAGAAGTTCATCTAGCCTGATCAAACGGACCCGGCACTGCTTGAACCCCCGAGCAGGCAGTGCCGGGCTCCGCATTTGTCACCACTTGTCGCCTGCCCCGAGGGCAGACCCCACCCTGAGCAACGAGTAGCGTGTTACCCATGGCTCCGACCTCCACTCCGCAGACCCCCTTCGGGCGGGTCCTCACCGCCATGGTCACGCCCTTCACGGCGGACGGCGCACTCGACCTCGACGGCGCACAGCGGCTCGCCACCCACCTGGTGGACGCAGGCAACGACGGCCTGATCGTCAACGGCACCACGGGTGAGTCACCCACCACCAGTGACGCGGAGAAATCGGACCTGGTACGCGCTGTCCTGGAGGCCGTCGGAGACCGGGCCCACGTGGTGGCCGGAGTCGGCACCAACGACACCCACCACAGCATCGAGCTGGCGCGCACGGCGCAGCGGACCGGCGCACACGGCGTGCTCGTCGTCACGCCGTACTACAACAAGCCCCCGCAGGAGGGCCTGTACCGGCACTTCACGGCCGTCGCCGACGCCACCGAGCTGCCCGTCATGCTGTACGACATCCCCGGCCGCAGCGGCGTCCCCATCAGCACCGAGACGCTCGTCCGCCTGGCCGAGCACCCGCGGATCGTCGCCAACAAGGACGCCAAGGGCGACCTCGGCCGCGCGAGCTGGGCCATCGCCCGCTCCGGCCTGGCCTGGTACTCCGGCGACGACATGCTGAACCTGCCGCTGCTCTCCGTCGGCGCGGTCGGCTTCGTCTCCGTCGTCGGCCATGTCGTCACCCCGGACCTGCGCGCCCTCGTGGACGCGTTCACCTCGGGTGACGTCCAGAAGGCCGCGGAGATCCACCAGAAGCTGCTCCCGGTCTACACAGGCATGTTCCGCACCCAGGGCGTCATGACCACCAAGGCCGCACTCACCCTCCAGGGCCTCCCCGCGGGCCCGCTGCGGCCGCCGATGGTGGAACTCACCGCGGAAGAGATCGCCCAGCTCAAGATCGATCTTGCCGCCGGCGGGGTACAGCTCTGACACCAGACTTCACAACTGAATACGGCAGGCCACCGGTGCCTGCGCACATCCACAACTGCTTCTGCACGAACGTCACGAGCGCCACGTGCCCGACCGGTACGTGGCGCACGTGTTTGAGGAGAGTCTTTTGAGTCATCCGCACCCTGAACTGGGCCCGCCCCCGCCGCTCTCCGAGGGAAGCCTGAGGGTCACCCCCCTCGGCGGCCTCGGCGAGATCGGCCGCAACATGACGGTCTTCGAGTACGGCGGTCGCCTGCTGATCGTCGACTGCGGAGTGCTCTTCCCCGAGGAGGAGCAGCCTGGAATCGACCTGATCCTGCCGGACTTCACGTCCATCCGGGACCGGCTCGACGACATCGAGGGCATCGTCCTCACCCACGGCCACGAGGACCACATCGGCGCCGTCCCCTACCTCCTGCGGGAGAAGCCGGACATCCCGCTGATCGGCTCCAAGCTGACCCTCGCTCTCATCGAGGCCAAGCTCCAGGAGCACCGCATCCGCCCGTACACCCTCGAGGTGACGGAGGGGCACCGCGAGCGCATCGGCCCGTTCGACTGCGAGTTCGTCGCGGTCAACCACTCCATCCCGGACGCTCTCGCGGTCGCCATCCGCACACCGGCCGGCATGGTGGTCCACACGGGCGACTTCAAAATGGACCAGCTCCCGCTGGACAACCGCCTCACGGACCTGCACGCGTTCGCCCGGCTGAGCGAGGAAGGCATCGACCTCCTCCTCTCCGACTCGACGAACGCCGAGGTCCCGGGATTCGTCCCGCCCGAGCGGGACATCTCCAACGTCCTGCGCACGGTCTTCGCGAACGCCGGCAAGCGGATCATCGTGGCGAGCTTCGCCAGCCACGTCCACCGCATCCAGCAGATCCTGGACGCGGCCCACGAGTACGGCCGCAGGGTCGCCTTCGTCGGCCGCTCGATGGTCCGCAACATGGGGATCGCCCGCGATCTGGGCTACCTGAAGGTCCCGCCGGGACTGGTGGTGGACGTCCGCACCCTCGACGACCTCCCGGACCACGAGGTGGTCCTGGTCTGTACGGGCTCGCAGGGCGAACCGATGGCCGCCCTGTCCCGCATGGCCAACCGTGACCACCAGATCCGCATCGTCGACGGCGACACCGTGATCCTGGCGTCGTCGCTCATCCCCGGCAACGAGAACGCGGTCTATCGCGTGATCAACGGCCTGACCCGCTGGGGTGCGAACGTCGTCCACAAGGGCAACGCCAAGGTGCACGTCTCGGGCCACGCGTCCGCGGGCGAGCTGTTGTACTTCTACAACATCTGTCGGCCGAAGAACCTGATGCCGGTCCACGGCGAATGGCGCCACCTGCGCGCCAACGCCGAGCTGGGCGCCCTGACCGGCGTCCCGCACGACCGCATCGTCATCGCCGAGGACGGCGTGGTCGTCGACCTCGTCGAGGGCAAGGCCAAGATCACCGGCAAGGTCCAGGCGGGTTATGTCTACGTCGACGGCCTCTCGGTCGGCGATGTGGGCGAGCCGGCGCTGAAGGACCGGAAGATCCTCGGCGACGAGGGCATCATCTCGGTCTTCCTGGTCGTGGACTCCTCGACCGGCAAGATCACCGCCGGTCCGCACATCCAGGCCCGGGGCTCGGGTATCGACGACTCCGCCTTCGGAGCCGTCGTCCCGAAGATCAACGAGGTCCTGGAACGTTCGGCCCAGGACGGGGTCGTCGAGCCCCACCAGTTGCAGCAACTCATCCGCCGCACACTGGGCAAGTGGGTCTCCGACACCTATCGGCGCAGGCCGATGATCCTCCCGGTCGTCGTGGAGGTCTGACCGACCAACGACGCCTGGCGGGCGTCAACCTGGAGCGGGGCCCCTCGATTTGCATCGGGGCGCCCCGCTCCAGTACGTTTACGGCTCCGCCTGAACGGGAACCACCTGACGCCTAGTGCGCCGGACCGGTGACCGGGAGGGGCCGGGAAATCCGACTCAGAACTTCTGATAAAGTCGGAACCGCCGGAAAGGGAAACCGCGAAACAAAAGCGGGAACCTGGAAAGCACCGAGGAAATCGGATCGGGAAACGGTCTGATAGAGTCGGA